>NZ_JBPSLA010000001.1:0-963736 GCF_051715505.1 Agromyces excoecariae
CGGCGGGGCGGGGCGGGCCCGGCCCGGCGCGCGCCGGACGGGAGCGCGGGCGGGGTCAGCCGCGCGGCGGCGCCGTCGTGTCGCCGACGTGCAGCGTGCTCGTGAAGTCGGTGCCGGATGCCGCCTCGCCCGAGAGCATGCGCACGACGGCCTCGCCCGCAGCGCGTCCCTTCGCGACCGACGGCTGCACGAGCGTCGTCAGGTCGTGCTGGAGACCGTCGACGCGGATGCCGTCGAACCCGATCACGCTGAGGTCGCGCGGCACGTCGAGGCCGAGCTCCTCGGCGGCCTGGATGACGCCGGCAGCGAGCAGGTCGGACTGCGCGATGATCGCGGTCGGCCGGGTCGCGGCATCCGCCAGCAGCGGCCGCGCCGCCTCGAGGCCCTCCTCGATCGAGCTCGCGCCGGCGACGCTCACCCGGATGCCGGGGAAGACGTCGCACGCTCCGCGCAACCGCTCGACGGCCGTGTCGACGGTCGCGCCGGACTCCATCTCGGCCGTGAGCTCGCCCCGTCGGCGGGTGGGCTCGAACGGCAGCGTCACGGTCGCGACATCCGTGTGCCCGAGGGCCTTCACGTGCTCGGCGCCGAGGCGCGTCGCCGCGCGGTTGTCGATCGTGATCTCGGGGATGTCGCCGCCCGGCGCCCCCTCGATGGCCACGAGCGGGATGCCGCGGCGCTGGAGCGCCTCGACCTGGCGGAAGAACTTCGGGCTGCACCCGATGAGCACGACGGCGTCGACGGGGGCCGTGTCGAGGCTGACGGGCGCGTCGGGGTCGCCCGAGTCGGTGAAGAGCAGGAGTCCGGCGCCGAGCGGGGCGATGCCCTCGGCCAGGCCGTCGAGCGTCTGGATCTTCACGGGGTCGAGGAAGGCGGCGCGCACGCGCTCCTCGAGGACGACGCCGACGATGCCCGAGCGGCCGCGTCGGAGCGACCGTGCTCGCGGGTCGGGGCCGGCGTAGCCGAGTTCGGATGCCGCGGCGAGGACGCGCTCCTTGGTGGCATCCGACACCGGGCCGGAGCCGCTGAAGGCGAGCGACGCGGTCGATGCGGAGACGCCCGCGAGCGCAGCGACGTCGGCGAGCGTCACGCGCGGGATGGCGCCGGTCGTGGCTGCGGGTTCGGGGCTCACCCTTCGATTGTACGGTCGAATCGATTCGAGAGGGCCTGGCGCCATCCACTCCGGCGGATACGCCTTCCGGGCGACGGGCTCACGCCCGCTCGGCGATCTCCTTCACCTTCGCCACGAGCGAGTCCCACATGCCCTTCGCGTGCGCCGCGGACTCGGGCGTCGCGTTGTTGTCCTGCGAGAGCGAGAGCACGATCGGGCCGTCGTCCGGGCCCTCGAGCGTCCAGGTGAGCGTGTGGTGATCGTCGGGCTCGAGCCCGCTCGTGCGTCGCGGACTGAAGTGCGTGTGCACGAGCCGGCGCGGCGGGTCGATCTCGAGCACGGTGCCGTGGTCCTCGTAGGGCCGCCCCTGCCAGTCCCCGCTCCAGCGCAGCGCGCCGCCGACCGTCCAGTCGGCGTCGAGCTCCGTGCCGAACATGTACTCGCGTGCCGCCTCGGGGTCGGTGACGACCGCCCACACCCGCTCGGCGGGCGCGTCGATCTCGACCGTCGAGGTCACGACCAGGTCTTCGAGCATGTCGTGCCTCCTGTCCTCATCGACTGCCGACGGTACGCTGCACGCCCCCGGTCCGCAGCCCCCTTGCGCGAGCCGCCCCGGCGGGTCACGCGGGCGCGCTCACGAGCACCGCGTCGCGCGCCTCGGCGAACGCGACGACGCAGCGGCGGATCTCGTCCTCCGAGTGCGCCGCCGACAGCTGCACGCGGATGCGCGCCTTCCCCTTCGGCACGACCGGGTACGAGAACGCGGTGACGTAGACGCCCCGCTCCTGCAGCGCATCGGCGATGCGCGACGTGAGGGCGGCGTCGCCGAACATGACCGGGACGATCGGGTGCTCGCCGGGGAGCAGCTCGAACCCGGCCTCCTCCATGAGCGATCGGAAGAGCGCGGCGTTCTCGGTGAGGCGGTGCCGGAGCTCGCCCGACTCGCTGACGAGCCGGAGCGCCTCGATCGTGCCCGCGACGATCGCCGGCGCCAGCGTGTTGGAGAAGAGGTACGGCCGGGCACGCTGGCGCAGCAGGTCGACGATCTCCTGCCGGGCCGCGACGTACCCGCCGGATGCCCCGCCGAGCGCCTTGCCGAAGGTGCCGGTCGTGATGTCGACGCGGCCCTCGACGCCGCAGTACTCGGGCGTGCCACGGCCGTGCTCGCCCACGAAGCCGACCGCGTGCGAGTCGTCGACGAAGACGAGCGCGTCGTACCGCTCGGCCAGGTCGCAGATCTCCCGGAGCGGCGCGATGTAGCCGTCCATCGAGAAGACGCCGTCGGTGACGATCACGCGGCGACGGGCGCTCGACGCCGCGACGAGTTGCGCCTCGAGGTCGGCCAGGTCGCGGTTCCGGTAGCGGAACCGCTGCGCCTTCGACAGCCGGATGCCGTCGATGATCGACGCGTGGTTGAGCTCGTCGGAGATGATCGCGTCGTCTGGTCCGAAGAGCACCTCGAAGACGCCGCCGTTGGCGTCGAAGCACGACGAGAACAGGATCGTGTCGTCGTAGCCGAGGAAGTCGGAGACCGCGCGCTCGAGCTCGAGGTGGAGCTCTTGGGTGCCGCAGATGAACCGCACGCTCGCGAGGCCGTAGCCCCATTCGTCGAGGCCGCGGTGCGCGGCGGCGACGATGCGCGGGTCGTCGGCGAGGCCGAGGTAGTTGTTCGCGCAGAAGTTCAGCACCGTGCGCCCGCCGACCTCGATCTCGGAGGACTGCGGGCCGTGGATGCCGCGCTCCCGCTTGGTCAGGCCCGCGGCCTCGATCTCGTCGAGCTCGGCGCGCAGCTGCTCCTTCACCGATCCGTACACGTTCAGACCTCCGTCCAGTCGAGGATGACCTTGCCCACGCCGCCCGAGGCGGCCGCGTCGAACGCGGCGCGCCACTCGGTCGCGGGGTACCGGTCGCTGATGATGGATGCCACGCGCCCGCGCAGCTCGGCGCTGGTCTGCAGCATGGCGCTCATCGAGTTCCAGGTCTCGAACATCTCGCGGCCGTAGATGCCCTTGAGCGTCAGCATGTGGGTGACGACCTTGCCCCAGTCGACCGCGAACGGCTCGCTCGGAAGTCCGAGCAGGGCGATCCGGCCACCGTGGTTCATGTTGTCGATCATCTCGGGCAGGGCCTTCGCCGATCCCGACATCTCGAAGCCGACGTCGAATCCCTCGCGCATGCCCAGGCGGCCCTGCACGTCGCGGATCCGTTCGCGCGACACGTCGACCGTGGCATCCGCGCCCATCTTCATCGCGAGCTCGAGGCGTGCGGGCGAGACGTCGGAGGCGACGATGAAGCGGGCGCCGACGTGGCGGGCCACGGCGATCGACATGAGTCCGATCGGTCCGCAGCCGGTGACGAGCACGTCCTCGCCGACGAGCGAGAACGCGAGCGCGGTGTGCACCGCGTTGCCGAACGGGTCGAAGATCGCCCCGACCTCGGGGTCGACGTCGTCGTGGTGCACCCAGACGTTCTCGCCGGGCAGCACGATGAACTCGGCGAACGCGCCGTCGCGGTGCAGGCCGACGCCCTTGGTGCGGATGCACATCTGGCGTCGGCCGGCCCGGCAGTTGCGGCACATGCCGCACACGATGTGCCCCTCGCCGGAGACGCGGTCGCCGACGGCGATGTCGTGGACGAGCTCGCCGACCTCGACGACTTCGCCGTAGAACTCGTGGCCGGGGATCAGCGGCGTTCGGATCTCGGAGGCGGCCCAGTCGTCCCACTGCTCGATGTGGAGGTCGGTGCCGCAGATGCCCGTGCGGAGCACCCGGATCTTGACGTCGGCCGGACCCGTCTCGGGCTCGGGGCGGTCGACGAGTTCGAGGCCCGCGCCGGGCGCGGACTTGAAGAGGGCCTTCATCGGCGATGTGTCCTGACTTCGTACGGGCGCCTGCGGGGTGTGCGGGTGCCGGGCTCGCCCGCCGAGGGTCACGGCGCGCGTCGAGGTGACCCGATCATCGTAACGACCGGGGCGGGCGGATGACGCGGGGCCGGCGCCGGGGTCGGGGCCGGGGCGGGGTCGACCCGTTCCCCGACCGTCCCCGGCATTGCGCGCGCCGACCCGCGACGGTATCCTCGAATCGATTCGACTCGAATCGATTCGAGCCCGGATTCCGATTCCGGGCGACAGGCCCACCCCGACGACGAGGCAGTAATGTCGCAGCACCGAGACCACGCGGACACCATGAGCGAGCACGACCAGCACGCACCCGGAACCGGCGACGCCGAGCAGCGCGCCGAGGCATCCGCCCGACCCCGGCGCGAGCTCGTCGCCTGGCGGAACGCGATCTTCGCGATCTTCTTCCTCTCCGGCTTCGGGCTGGCCAGCTGGGTCGCGCGCATCCCGGCCATCCGCGACGCGGTCGGGCTCAGCACCCAGGGCGTCGGGCTCGTCATCCTCATGGGCTCGATCGCGTCGATCGTCGGCCTCGTCGCCGCCCCGTGGCACATGGCGCGCTTCGGCGCGCGCCTCGGGATGATCGGGGTCCTGGCGACCGCCGCGGCCGGCCTCGTCTCGGTCGGCATCGGCGGCTCGGCCGTGCCGAGCGTCGCCCTCATCGTGCTCGGCCTCGCGCTCTTCGGCTTCGGCAACGGCGCGGTCGACGTGATGATGAACGTCGAGGGCGCCGAGGCCGAACGCGAACTCGGCAAGACCGTCATGCCGCTCATGCACGCGTTCTTCAGCTTCGGCACGGTCGCGGGGGCCGGGCTCGCGGCCGCGGCATCCGCCCTCGCCCTCCCCACCGCGATCCACCTCGGCGTCATCGCCGGCGTCATCGCCGTCGGCGTCGTCGTCGCGGTCCGGTTCGTCCCGCTGCGCGAGGAGCTCGGCGACGACACCCACGGCGACGCACCCCGTGAGCCCCTCGGCGTCCGCATCCGCCGCAGCCTCTCGGTGTGGACCGACGTGCGGCTCCTCCTCATCGGCGTGGTCATGCTCGGCATGTCGTTCGCCGAGGGCAGCGCCAACGACTGGATCGCCCTCGCGGTCGTCGACGGGCACGGCTTCGACGCGACGACGGGCGCCGCCGTGTTCACGGTGTTCACCATCGCCATCACCGCGGCGCGCGTCGTCGGCGGCCCGTTCATCGACCGCTTCGGTCGCGTGCTCATGCTGCAGGTCATGGCCGGCATCGGCGTCGTCGGCCTCTCGCTCTTCATCTTCGGCACCGAACCGTGGATGCTCGTCGTGGGCACCCTGCTCTGGGGCATCGGCTGCTCGCTCGCCTTCCCCGTCGGCATGTCGGCCGCGGCCGACGTCCCCGATCGAGCGGATGCCGCGGCCCGCGTCTCCGCGGTCGCGATGATCGGCTACTGCGCGTTCCTGGTCGGCCCGCCGCTCATCGGCTTCCTCGGCGAGCACTTCGGGATCCTGAACGGCATGCTCGTGCTGCTCGGCCTCATGGTGATGGCCGGCATCGCCGCACCCGCCGCCCGCGAGCGGAGCCGCCGGATCGGCTGACGCCGACGGGCCGGGCCGCGAGCAGGCGGTCAGCCCCGCGGCCGGTAGCGCAGCCCGACGGACGCGCGCCATGACGCCCCCGTCCGCCGTGGGCCGCGCCCGCGGCGGCCCACGCTCGCCTCCGACGTAGACTCGTCGGGTGCGTCTCGTCATCGCCCGCTGCTCCGTCGACTACGCCGGCCGGCTCTCGGCGCACCTGCCGCTCGCGACCCGCCTGCTCATGGTGAAGGGCGACGGGAGCCTGCTCGTGCACTCCGACGGCGGCAGCTACAAGCCGCTCAACTGGATGAGCCCGCCGTGCACGCTCGCCGCGACCGAACCCGACGACGACCAGCGCGCGGCGGGCGTCACCGAAGTCTGGAAGGTCACGCACGCGAAGACGGCCGACCAGCTCGTCGTGTCGATCCACGAGGTGCTGCACGACTCCGCGCACGATCTCGGCGTCGACCCGGGCCTCGTGAAGGACGGCGTCGAGTCGCACCTGCAGCGGCTGCTCGCCGAGCAGATCGAGCTCCTCGGCGAGGGCTACCGCCTGGTACGTCGCGAGTACATGACGGCGATCGGCCCGGTCGACATCCTGGCGACGGATGCCTCGGGCCGCTCGGTCGCGGTCGAGCTGAAGCGTCGCGGCGACATCGACGGGGTCGAGCAGCTCACGCGCTACCTCGAGCTCATGAACCGCGATCCGCTGCTCGCGCCGGTGGCGGGCGTGTTCGCGGCGCAGGAGATCAAGCCGCAGGCGCGCACGCTCGCGGAGGACCGCGGCATCCGATGCATCGTGCTCGACTACGACGCGATGCGGGGCGTGGAGGGCGGCCACGCGCGGTTGTTCTAGCGAGGCCCGGGCGTCCCGGCCTCCGCTCATTCAGCCCGCACACAGCATTCCCGAGTGTTCCTCGGATTTCGTGCGCCTAGTATGACGCGGTGACTTCCCTCCTCCCCGCCGCGACCGTCGCGCCCCCGCGCGAGTGGTCTGCCGTGCTGTTCGACCTCGACGGCACGATCATCGACTCAGCGAGCGAGATCATGGACTCCCTCGCGCACATGTTCACCGAGATGGGCGTGCCCGTGCCCGACCGCGAGACGCTGCGCTCCTACGTCGGGCCGCCCCTGCTCGACAGCCTCCGCATGACCGCCGGCTTCAGCGACGTCGACGCGTGGGAGGCCCTGAACGTCTACCGCGACCACTACGACGACCACCTCCTGCACTCCCCCGTCTTCCCCGGCGTGGAGGGCGTGCTGCAGGGCCTCCAGGCCGCCGGCCTGCCGATCGCGCTCGCCACCAGCAAGCCCGAGTCGATGGCCCGCCTGGTGCTCGCGCACACCGGCCTCGACCGCTACTTCACGGTCATCGCCGGCGCGAGCGACGACGAGGCCCGCAGCACCAAGGCCGACGTGGTCGCGGAGGCGCTGCGCCGGCTGCACGAGCTCGGCATCGACACGTCGGAGGCCGTGATGGTCGGCGACCGCGGATACGACACCCTCGGCGCGGCCGCGCACGACGTCCCGACGATCCTCGTCGAATGGGGCTACGGCTCCCCGGCCGAGGCGGGCGACGCCATCGCCGTCGTGCACTCGGCCGATCAGCTGCGCGCCCTGCTCATCGGCTGACCGACTCGGCACCGGGGAGCCGGCCTCGACCGCGGCGAGCGGCCCGCATCCGCTCGCCGCTGCTCCGACGTGCATGGGAATCCGCGCGGCAGGTGCTGGAGCGCGGCCGTGGGCCGCATTCCCATGCGCGGCCTCGGCGTGACGGATGCTTCGACCTCATCCGGATCCGCCGAAGCATCCGTCGCCGCGACCCCTTCAACGCGAGGAAACCTCGATAGCAACGATTCGGGTTCCACTCCTTCCGGAGCCTTCCCTCCGCCCCCGCTCGGGGGGCAGGATGCCGGGTACGTCCGCCCACCGGCGGACGACGTCGTGTCCCGCGATCACCGTCGCGGGCACTCGGAGGGAGAAGCATGTCAGGGAAGACCAACCGCGCGCGTCGTCGCGTGGTTGCGACGCTCCCCGTGCTCGCACTCGCGGCCGCCGGCTTGGCGACCGTGGGAACGAGCACGGCGACCGCCGCACCTGCACCGGTCATCGGTGCCGATGAGTACTACATGAACTACGCCGCACCGCGCGCCGAGGCCGCGTTCGAGACCGACGAAGCGCTCGACGCGACCGTCGACGGCGCCGGGGCGAAGACCGGCACCGTCAGCGGAGCGGTCGCCGAGCTGTCGGCCGGGCTCGACAAGAAGTACGCGCAGGGCAACCCGGCCGCGGCTCGCCAGCTGGCCAAGCTCGAGGCGAAGTCGATCAAGACCGGAAAGAGCCCGAAGGCGCTGAAGAAGGCGAAGTCGACGCAGGAGGCGAAGCTCCTGACGATCCTCGTCGAGTTCAACGACCAGGCGAACGACGACTTCAGCGACACGTGGGTGCCCGAGTACTGGGGCGCCTCGACCTGCAAGCCCGGCGACGCCGCGGTGAACGGCCCGCTGCACAACAACATCCCGAACCCGGCCGAGTACGAACTCGAGGACAACAACTCGATGTGGGTCGAGGACTTCTCCCCCGAGCACTTCGACACGATGCTCTACACCGACGAGGGCATCACCGAGCGCGTCCGCCCCGACCTCACCGGCCCCGACGGACAGCCGGGGATCGACATCTCGGGCTACACCATGAAGTCGATGTACGAGGAGATGTCGCGAGGCGCGTACACCGTGACCGGCGAGGCGACCCAGTGGGTCACCCTGCCGCACTCCGAGGGCTGGTACGGCGCCACGCGCTGCTTCAAGAACGACGAGGGCGAGTGGGAGGCCGGCGCCTACCAGGGCATGCAGGGCCACCCCGACAACCCGGCCGGCGCGAACCGCCTGCCGATCGACGCCGTGGCCGCCCTCGCCGAGGCGCAGCCCGACTTCCCCTGGGCCGACTACGACATCGAGGACCAGTCCGACCGCGACGGCGACGGGAACTACTACGAGCCCGACGGCGTGATCGACCACGTCGTGCTCGTCCACGCCGGTGAGGACAAGTCCGGCGGCGGCGGCGCCGAGTCGACCTACGCCATCTGGGCGCACTCGTCGGCGGTCGCCGGCGGCGCCGACATCCCCGGCACCGACCTCAAGCTGTCGAACTACATCGTGCAGCCCGAGGACTCGGGCGTCGGCGTGTTCGCGCACGAGTACGGCCACGACCTGGGCCTGCCCGACCTCTACGACGTCTCCGGCGCCGGAAGCTCCGACGTCGACTTCTGGGACCTCATGTCGTCGGGTTCGCACTCCGGCCCGATCTTCCAGTCGATGCCGACCCACATGGGCCTCTGGGACAAGTGGGTGCTCGGCTGGGCCGACCCGAAGGTCGTGAACCCCGGTGACGACACGCAGACCGTCAAGGTCGGCCAGACCTCGCGCCCCAAGAAGGGCACCCAGGACGGCATCAAGGTCAACCTCCCCGACAAGGTGATCACCCTCGCCGAGCCGCACAGCGGCGAGAACATGTGGTACACCGGCGCCGACCAGGACTGGGCCGACATCCGCATCTCGCGCACCATCGCGGACGTGCCCGCCGACGCCACCCTCTCGATGTGGAACAACTACGTCATCGAGGAGGACTGGGACTACGGCTTCGTCGAGGTCTCGACCGACGGCGGTTCGTCGTGGAGCGAGCTCAAGGTCTACGCGGCCGACGGCTCCGAGGCCTCCACGCCCGACGGCTACGCCGACCCGAACGGCCGCATGAACGACTTCGGTGCCCCGAACGGCGCGAAGAAGTACGGCCTCACGGGCGACTCGCACGGCTGGGTCGAGCAGCACGTCGACCTGTCGGCGTACGCCGGGCAGACCATCCAGGTCCGCCTGCGCCTCGCGACCGACGCGGCCTACCAGGACCGCGGCTGGTTCGTCGACGACTTCGCGCTGACGAGCGGTGGCACCACCGTGTGGAGCGACGACGTCGAGTCGGGCGAGAACGGCTGGACCGCCGAGCAGGGCAGCTTCGTCGACACCACCGGCCCCGGCTGGCGCATCGACACCGGCACCTCGGTCAAGGCGCAGTACTACCTGGTCGAGTGGCGGAACTTCGACGGCTTCGACGAAGGCCTGAAGTACGGCTACAACAGCGTCTACAGCGATGGCGCCTGGAAGGTCGAGAAGGTCGCCTATAACGCGCCCGGTGCCCTCGTCTGGTACCGCGACACGACGTACGGCAACTCGAACCAGATCGTCTCGAACGAGGCTGCGCTGCCGAGTTACGGCGCGAAGGGCGGCCTGCTCATCGTGGACAGCCACTTCGACCCGCTGCAGCGCACCGGGGCGGCGGCCGACGCCGACCCGACGACGCTCAACGTGATGCCCTCGCGTGCGCAGTCGTCGAACGCGGCGTTCGGTCTCACGAAGACGCACCCGTTCACCGAGTGCTTCACGCTCGCCGACCCGGAGACCGAGTACTGCACCGACATCCCCGCCCTGCCCGCGGTGAGCACCTTCACCGACGACCAGGGCTGGGTGCCCGGCTTCGCGGTCGGCCCGACCGGTTCGCTGTACTACCGCGACCGTGACGCCTCGGTGGTCGTCCCGTCGGTCGGCAACGCGAAGTACTCGACGCCGCTCTACCACCTCGACGGCACGCCGGCGACCGAGTACTACGGGTTCGTGCACCCCGCGCTCGGCACCTTCGGCTCGGGCGACCCGGCCGACGACGGCGTGGGCTACGGCACCGTCATCTCGGTGAAGAAGGCGCTGACGGGCAACACCGCGGCGCTGATCGAGGTGACCCCGCCCGCGGCGGGCTGATCCCGAGCGACCCGAACCGGCGAGGCGCCGGCCCCCTCGGGGGTCGGCGCCTCGTCGCGTCCGGACCGTGGTGGTCGGCGCCGGGTCGCAGGCGATCGCGGCCGGACGACTCAGCCGCGCGCGGACGAGACCGTGCCGAGTAGCCCGTCGAGGAGTCGCTCGACGCCCCACGCGAACCTGCCGGCCGGATCGTCGTCGAGCTCACGGGTCCGATCGCCCAGGGGGAACCGCTCGGCGTCGTCCCAGAGCGTGGCGGATGCCACGCCCGCGGACGCCTCGGGGGCCTCGACGCCCTCCGCGGACGCGCGCTCCGCCTCGGCGGCGTCGAACGCGACCGCGCCGAGCACGTGCACGCGCACGGCGTGCGTCGCGCGCCCCGCTGCGACCTCGTCGAGGCCGGCCTCGGAGAAGGCAGCGAGCAGGCGCTCGTCGAATCGGCGCGCGTTGGGTCCGTCGAGCGGCGTTGCGAGCAGCAGCCCGACCGCACCGGGCCGCTGGACGAGGATCGATCGCATCCCCTCGGCGAGCGCGAGCACCCGCGTCCGGGCGTAGGCGGGGTCGGCTCCCGCGGCGGCGCGAGGCGTCTCGTCCGTGGTCGGCGACGTCGCGGCATCCGCCTCGCCCGTGTCGAGTCGGCCGAGGACCTGCTCGACCATGCCCGCGAGCAGCGCGCCCTTGTTCGGGTAGTAGGTGTACATCGCCGTCGGCGTGAGCCCGAGCACGCCCGCGACGCCGCGGACGGAGACCGCCTCGAACCCCTTGGACTCGAGCAGCCCGAAGGCGGCGTCGAGGATCTCTGCGTGCGTGAGGCTGCGTCGGGGTCCGGGTCTCATGTGGCCTTCCGTAGGGGACTCGACACACCGTACAGTGTTGCGGCGACCCCAGCGCGCCCGGCGGGAAGCGTGGACGCGGACGCCGCCGCGTGGCACGCTGGGGACGCATCGCCGGTGACTGCGCGTCCCGGCCGTCGGACGGGGAGGTCGAGCGGATGACGCAGCCGGACGCCGCACGGATCACGGTCGTGGGCGACGCCCTGATCGACGAGTTGCGCGATCCCACGGGGTCCCGCGAGTTCGTCGGCGGCGCGGCCCTCAACGTCGCGGTCGGCCTCGCGCTGCTCGGGGAGCGCGTCACGCTCGTGGCGATGCTCGGCGACGACGAGCCGGCCGCGCGCATCCGCGCCTTCCTCGCCGACTACGGCGTGCAGCTCGTCGAGAGCCCGTCTCCGCTCGGCACCTCGCGGGCCGTCTCCGACCGGAGCGAGGGCGGCGAGCCGCGATACGTGTTCAACGACGCCGCCCGCAACCGGCGACTGTCCTTCGATGCGGCCACGCGCGAGGCGCTCGGCGACGCCGACCTCGTCGTCGTCAGCTGCTACCCGTTCGACGACGGAGAGCAGGTCGACGCACTGCTGGACGCCGTCGCCGACCCGGAGCGGCGGCTCGTCGTCGACGGCAACCCTCGCGCGGGGATGCTCCGCGACCGCGACGCGTTCCTCGCCGCGTTCGAGCGGGTCGCCGCCCGTTCGCTGCTCGTGAAGGCCGGCGACGAGGACGCGGAGCTCCTCGCGAGCGAGCCGCTCGACGCGTTCGTCGCGCGACTCCGCGCGAGCGACGGGGACGGCGGCGACGACGCCCGCGGCGGCCCGGCGGTGCTCGCCACCGCCGGACGGCACGGCGCCGACGTGCACCACGGCGAGCTCGAGGTCCACGCCGACATCGTCGACCTCCCCGGCCGGGTCGTCGACACCATGGGCGCCGGCGACGCGACGCTCGCCGCGATCGTGCACCACATCGCCGCGGACGGGATGCCGACCGGCTCGGAGGCCTGGCGCGAGGCGCTCGGGGAGGCGATGACCATCGCGGCGGCGACCGTGCGTCACGAGGGCGCGCTGCTGCGGACGGCCGCGGGTTCGCCCGAACTCGGGAGCTGACTGGCCGAACGGGGGTATTGCATCCGCCCCGGCACCGGGTCGTAGACTCGGCCCAACCGCTGATGGCCACATCGGCGCGGTGCGCACCCCCGATCGGCGCCCACCCCCGCGGACTCCGATCTCGGCACCACGTCACGCCGGAGGCGAGCCCCAGTTCCCCCGGCGCGCGCCACGAGACGCCCGTCGGACGCCACGCGCCGACCCGCGCGAACGGCGCGACGAGAGGAGTGGCCGTGCCCGATGCCGCCGGCGGCCATCCGGCCACCTCGCCGCTCGCGGTCCCCATCGTCGCCACCCCGACCGACGACCAGCTCGTCGCCTCGGCGCGCGCCGGCGACGGGTTCGCCGGCGCCCGGCTCTGGCACCGCCATGAGGCCGCCGCCTCCGCCGCCGCCGCCGCGACACCGGGTTCCGCCGACGTCGAATTCGTCGTCGAGGCCGCCGCCGCACGGTTCTCCGCCGCGATCCTCTCCGCCGATGCGCCGGTCGGCGCCATGCGCCCCCACGTGCTCGCCGCCGTGCGCGACGCTGCGGCTGCCGCCGACGGTCGCGGCGGGTCGGGCACCGGCCACGCTCCCGCACTCCTCGCCCCCGTCGACTGGTATCGGGCCGACCTCCCAGCGGGCCTCGACGACGGCGAGGCGATCGCGGTCGCCTTCACCTCGCTCGGTGCCGCCGCACAGGAGGCCGTCTGGCTCGCCGAGATCGACGGCCTCGCCATGGTCGACCTCGCGGCCGGACTCGGCCTCACCCCGACCGAGACCGAAGGGCTCCTCGCGACGGCCCACGAGGGCATCCGCAACTCCTGGATCCGCCAGGTCGCGGCCACCGTACCGGCGGGCAGCGACTGCGACGGCGTGCTCGCAGAGCTCGGCGCTCCGGGTACCGGTGGGCGCCGGGTCCCCGGTCGACTGCGTGCCCACGTCGATGCCTGCGACGGATGCCGCGCCGCGGCGCTCCCCGCCGCGATCCTCGCGCACCGCCTCGTCGGGCTCGTCCCGCTGCTCGTCCTCGGCGGCCGGTCAGGCATCGCGTTCCTCGAGGCGACGCGCGTCGGCTCGTCTGCCGAGGTGCTGGGCCCGATCCCGTCGATCCCGAGCGACCGCACGGCCTTCGCGGCGGTCGTCCTCGGCGCATCGGTCGGCGTGGGGGGTGTCGCGGCCAAGGCGTCGGCGGCGGCGCGGGCGACCGGCACGACGAACGCCGCGGCGAGCGGTGTCGGAGCCGCTGCCGTGAACCTCGCCCGGAGGATGGGTCGGATCCCCCGGGCAGCACTCATCGCGACGTCGGCGACGCTCGCCGCCGCCGCCACGGCGGCGGTGATCGTCGCAGCGGTCACTAGCGGCGTTCCGGGGCTGGGCCAGCTCGAGTCATCCGTCACCGCCGACGCCGGCTCGGCCGACCTCTCGGGCCCCGCACCGGGAGCCGTTCCCCCGGAGATCGTCTCGACCGAACTGCCCGCCGAGCCGGGTCCGACGCCCGACGGCGACGACGCCACCGCTCCCCCCACGACCGCCGCACCTGATGCGTCGGCACCGCCCGCGGGTGGGGAGTCACCGGGAACGACCGAACCCGGGGCGGACCCCGACGGCGCCCCTCGACCCGAACCCGGCAGTCCGCCGGCTCCGACCCCCGACGACGGTGCGAGCACGCCGATCGCCGGGCCGGCCGAGCCCGGCACCGAACTCTCGTTCACCGTCGGCGCCCCGGGCGACGCCGGATGGCGCCCGCTCACGGTCACCGGTTCGCCGGGCGCATCGTTCACGATCTTCGACGACGGCAGCGTGCTGGTCCAGGGCGTGCTCGACGCGACGGGCACGGCGAGCTTCGCCATCCGCGGGTCGATCCACGGCCTCACGATCGGGTCCTCCTCGACGTCGCTCGCCGCGGGCGACGCCTCGATCGGCACCCCCGGTGCGAAGTCCTCCGGCCCGGCGGCGCACTCCCAGCAGGGGCGCATCGCGACCGATTGAGCAACCGCTTCCTTCCCGTCACGTCCGTGGGCTAGGCTGACCGCTCATGCTCAGCATCGAACGGGGGACGAACGTGGGAGACCTGGACATCGAGACGACGGGCGCCGGGCCCGGAATCAGCCGGCGGACGGTCGCGAAGGCGGCCGCGTGGAGCGTCCCCGCGATCCTCGTCGCCGCGCCCGTGCCGGCGTACGCCGCGAGCGCGGGCACGTCGACGGCAGCCGTCGTCGGCAGCTGCGCCGGCTCGGGATCGACCGGCACCATCAGCGTGTCCCTCCCGGACCTGCCGCTGGGTTCGACCGTCGAGATCACGCTGTCGCACTCCGGGCAGGGCGGGTTCACGGCCACGCCGAACTTCGTTCCGACGAGCCAAGTCGGCAACACCTACACGATCACGGGTGGCGGCGCGACCTTCACGGGCCAGTTCGCCATCAACTTCAGCCTCAGCAACAACCAGCAGGGCACCGTCACGGCGACCGTCTCAGCGATCTCGGGCGTCGTCATCGACGGCGACACGACGGGCTTCGTGACGAAGCGGCGTGACGGCGGAAGCCAGAACTACAACCAGTGCTCGGCCGGCTGACGGTCCGCTGACCGCGGCGACGGCGGCGACACTTCCCTCTGCGCGCCCGGCGTCCCTAGCATGACGACATGACCGCGTCATCGCCCGCTGCGCCCGACACGGATCCGACGCCCGGCGCCGCCGTCGCCGTCGAGGCGCCCGTCGGGCGTCGCGTCGCCGTCGAGACCGAAGCGGTCGTCGGCGGACTCATCGCCGCGGCCGTGACGGGGCTGGTTGCCGCGGTGTACTTCGCGGGCGACGTCTGGCCGCTCTGGGGCGGCTGGTCGGTCGGCGCGATCGCCGCGATCGGCGTGCTCGCGAGCGGGATCCTGCTCGGTGCGATCGGGTACTGGCGCTCGCGCGGCCTCCCCGGGCAGGAGTGGCGCCATGGGCTGCGACCGTGGAAGTTCTCGGTCGACGTCGCGACGGTCTCGACGGTGCACGGCATCATCGGGGCGATCCTCACCGTCGTGACGTACACGATGCTGCAGCGCAGCTTCGAGGGGCTCGTGGTCGACGCCCTCACAGGAACCGGCGCGGTCGCGGCATCCGCCGGCCTCGCCGGGTACTGGATCTACCTGTCGGTGTCGTCGATCACGACGAACCGGCTCGCATCGCTCCTGGTCTTCTTCATGGCCTCCGCCACGCTCGCGAGCATGGCGACCGCGCAGGACCCGCAGTGGTGGGAGTACCACTTCAGCAAGCTCGGCACGGCGAACGACTTCTCGAGCGGCCTGTTCAACATCGCGCTCATCGTCGCCGGCGCCTTCGTCACGACCTTCGCGCTGTACGTGGATCGCGACCTCGGGACCCTCGTCCGGCAGGGCGTGCTGCGGCACGAGTGGGCGCCGCGATTCATCTCCGTCGCGTTCGTCATCATGGGCGTCCTGCTCGCGGGGGTCGGGGTGTTCCCCTTCGACGTGAACCTCGCGCTGCACAACACGTGCGCGATCGGCATGTCGCTGTCGTTCCTGACGCTGCTCCTCACGGCGCCGCTCACCCTCGCCGGCATGCCGGGCCGGTTCTTCTGGTTCTGCGGCGGCGGAGCCGTGCTGCTGCTCGGAGGTGCGATCCTGTTCGAGCCGGTCGGGTACTACAACCTGACCGCGTTCGAGCTGCTCGCCTTCGCGACGATCTTCGGCTGGATCTCGGTGTTCATCCGCTTCGTGAACGCGCTCGCGCGCCACGACAACGCCGCGTCGTACGACGGCGGCTACTCGGTCTGACCGGCCTCGTCGGGCAGGATCGGGTCGACCGCGTCGGCGTGCCGTGCGGAGATCGCGCGGGCCTTGCGCGTCGCGAACTCGATCAGCACGAGGAGGACGGCGACCGCGAGCACGCTGAGGATCGCCGCCACCGGGTCGCGCTGCGCCGCCTGGATGATCGCGTTCACCGTCGCGAGCCCGAGCACGCCGTAGAGGGTCGCCCACATGGCGCCCCCGACGAGGAGCGCGGGGATGTACTTCACGAGGGGCATGCGCAGCACGCCGGCCGCGAGGTTGACCGCGGTCTGGAATCCGACCGTGAGGAAGGACACCGCCACGACCGGGGCGCCGAACCGGTCGATCACGGCCTCCGCGCGGGCGAGCTGCGGAGCCATCCGCCCCCGCCGTTCGAGCAGCCGCTTGACGCCGGCACGCGAGCCTCGACCGAGTGCGTACGTGCCGCCGGCACGCAGGAGCACGATGACGAACAGGGCGCCGATCGCCGCCGGAAGGGGCCAGCCCTCGAAGATCTCCACCGCACCGCCTGTCGCCGTCGTCGACCGCCGGGGGCGGCGACGGCCGCCCGGACGTCGCGGTCGTGGGTACGCCCCGAGTCTATCGTCGCGGTCCCTTCCGGGCCGGGCCCGGCACCGATAACGTCGGTCCCGAACCGCTGGAGGGAACATCATGACTCGGAACCCGGTCAATCTCATCTCCGAGGCCTTCTCGCCCGTCCCGTCGCTCGAGGCGTACGACGCGGTGCGGGTCTCGGTCGTCGACGAGTTCGGCGGCGGCACCGGCGGCGCCGATCTCGACGCGATCGGCGTGCTGGTCTTCGACGAGGGACCGCTGCCGGAGGGCATCGGGCTCGACCGCGACGCGCTCGCCCGGGCCGGATTCGAGGCCAAGCCCGGCCAGGCGCTCATGCTGCCCCAGCCGGGGCGCAGCCTGATCATCGTCGTCGGCGGCGGTCCCGAGCCCGAAGCGACGGACGCCACGCTCCGCGATGCAGCGGCCGCGTTCGTGCGCGCCGTGAAGAAGGCGACCACGGTCGGCCTGCGCGTGCCCTCGATCGGCTCGACGGATGCCGCGGATGCCGCGCGTGCGCTCACCGAGGGCGTGCTGCTCGGCCGCTACCGCTACGACGCGCTCAAGGCCGAGGCCCGCGAGCCGGCGCTCGAACGCGTCGAGTTCCGCCTCGACGGCGTGGACCGGGCGGTCGCCTCAGCCGGGATCGCCGAGGGGGTCGTCACCGCTCGGGCCACGGCGATCGCGCGCGACCTGGCGAACACGCCGCCGAGCCATCTCACCGCGATCGACATGGCCGAGGCGGCCGAACTGCTCGGCGGTCGCTTCGGGTTCGACGTCGAGGTCTTCGACAAGGAGCAGCTCATCGAGCTCGGCTGCGGCGGCATCCTCGGCGTCAACGCGGCGAGTGCCGAGGAGCCGCGAATGGTCGTCCTGGACTTCATGCCCGAGGGCACGGCCACGGGGCACCTCGGCCTCGTCGGCAAGGGCATCATGTACGACTCGGGCGGCATCAGCCTGAAGCCGAGCGATCCCATGCACCTGCTGATGAAGATGGACATGGGGGGCGCGGCCGCCGTGCTCGGCGCGTTCACCGCACTCCGCGACCTCGGCGCGACCGCCCGGGTGACGGGCTGGCTGATGTGCACCGACAACATGCCGTCGGGTTCGGCATACAAGCTCGGCGACGTGCTCACGGCACGCGGCGGCACGACGGTCGAGGTGAAGAACACCGACGCCGAGGGGCGCCTCGTCATGATGGACGGCCTCGTGCTCGCGACCGAGGCGGGCGTCGACGCGATCGTCGACATCGCCACGCTCACGGGCAGCGCGCTCCGCGCGCTCGGCGAGACGCACTCGGTCGTGCTCGGCACGAGCCAGCCGCTCGTCGACCGGCTGGTCGACGCGGGCGACGCGACCGACGAGGCGACGTGGCAGTTCCCGCTCGTGCGCAAGTACCGCAAGCTGATGGACTCGGATGTCGCCGACATCGCGAACCTGGGCGGCGTGAACGCGGGCGCGACGACGGCGGCCCTCTTCCTGGCCGAGTTCGTCGGCGACGTCCCCTGGGCGCACCTCGACATCGCCGGCACGATGAACGCCGACAGCGACGACTCCTGGCGGTCCAAGGGCGCGACGGGCTACGGCACGCGGCTGCTCGTCGAGGTCGCGCGCGGGTTCGCCCCGGTGGAGTGACGTCGTCCCGCGCGCGACGACTCATTCCTCGAGTCGGTCTGCGTGCGCTTCCATCTCGGCGGTCATGCGTCGGAGGTAGCGCAGGATCACCGTTCGCTCGGTGTCGTCGAACTCGGCCTCCACGGCGCGGGCGAGCTCGCCGAGCGGAGCGAAGAAGTGGGTCGCGACCGCTCGGGCACGCGGGCTGTAGTGGAGCGTGACGGACCGGCGGTCGGCGGTTCCGCGCCGGCGTTCGAGGTGACCGGCGGATTCGAGTCGGTCGATGAGCGACGTCGTCGCCGCCGGGCTCACGCGGACCGCACGCCCGAGCCCCCCTGCCGTCAGCGGGGTACCCTCCTGCTCGGCGAGCATCACGGCGACGAGCGCCTCGAGTTCTCGCTCGGACAGCTGCTCCGAGCGTGCGAAGGCGCCGGCGATGCGTCGGTTCTGGGTCGCGAGCCGCTGGTGCAGGATCGAGAGCTCGTCGTATCCGCGTTGCGGGAGGGACATGGGCACCATCCTTGCAAGTCGCTCGCACGTATGCTTCGCTGGCAGCGAATTTACTTCGAAAGGTGAAACATATGAAGCGCGAACGATGGATCGGGCTCGTCGTGATCAGCGTCGCCGTGGCACTGATCATCGTCGACAGCACCATCGTGAACGTCGCGATCCCCGCGATCGTCGACGACATCGGGATCTCCTCCACCGAGGTGCAATGGGTCCAGGAGAGCTACACCCTCGTCTTCGCCGCGTTCCTCCTGCTGTTCGGCGCGCTCGCCGACCGTTACGGTCGCCGTCTCGTCCTGGTGCTCGGCATCGCCGTGTTCGCGGCGTCATCGATCGCCGCAGCCCTCGCCGACTCCGGCAGCGCGCTGATCCTCGCGCGACTCGTGCAGGGTCTCGGCGGCGCCGCCATCCTGCCGACCACGCTCTCGCTCATCAATGCGAACTTCCAGGGCCGCGAACGAGGCATCGCCTTCGCCGTCTGGGGCTCGACGATCGGCGGCATGGCGGCCGTGGGCCCGCTCCTCGGGGGCTGGCTCACCACCGAGTTCTCATGGCGATGGGCGTTCGGGATCAACATCCCGCTGGGCGTCGTCATCATCATCGGGGTCCTGCTCTTCGTGCCGGAGTCGCGCGCCGAGCACGACCGCCCCATCGACTGGGTGGGCGCGCTCATCTCGGTCGTGGCATCCGGATCGATCGTCTTCGGGCTGATCGAAGGACGTACCTACGGCTGGTGGAACGTCGATCAGCCGCCGACCATCGGCGACTGGACGTGGCCGTGGGAGCTCTCGCCCATCCCCGTCGCCTTCGCCGTCGGAATCCTGTTCGTGGCGATCTTCATCGCCCGGTCGAGGATCCGCCACCGAGCCGGCAAGCCCGTCCTCCTGACTCCCGACCTCTTCGGCATCCGCTCGTTCCGCAACGGCAACGTCGCGGCCGGCATCGTCTCCCTCGGCGAGTTCGGCATCATCCTCGCCCTGCCGCTCTGGCTGCAGAACGCGCTCGGCTACACCGCGCTGCAGACGGGATGGGTGCTCGTCGCCCTCGCCGGCGGATCGTTCCTCGCGAGCGGCCTCGCCAGCGCCCTGATCGCTCGGTTCTCCGCGCTCATCTCGGTGCGCGCGGGCATCATCGCCGAGATCCTCGGGCTCGTGCTCATCGGCCTGGTCATCTCGGTGGACACCCCGTGGTGGGCCATCTGCGGTGGTCTCTTCGTCTACGGATTCGGCGTCGGGCTGGCGACCGCGCAGCTGACGAACGTCGTGCTCCAGGACGTGCCCGTCGCACGCTCGGGCGAGGCAGCGGGAACCCAGAGCACCTCGAGGCAACTCGGCTCTGCCCTCGGCGTCGCGATCCTCGGGACGCTCCTGTTCACCTCGCTCGAGCTCGACCTGCAGTCGCGCCTCGACGGGGCGCCGGGCGCCGAACAGGTCGTCGCCGCCGTCGTCGACTCGGCCGGCGCCGCCATTCCGGGCATCGAGTCGCAGAGTGCCGCCGCAGCCGACGCCGCCCGCGCGTCGCTGAGCGCCGCGACCTCGTACGTGGCCTACGCCGCAGCCGGCTTCCTCGGGATCGGGCTGCTCGCGACGCTCGGTCTCGGCGCCGGCGGGCGTCGCACCTCCGCCGAGCCCGTGGATTCCCGGCCGACCTCGGCCGCAACCGAGTGAGGATCGTCAGACGGCGGGCTCGGCGTGCGCAGCGACCCAGTCGAGCAACGGCTCGACCGCGAGCCACACGCGATCGAGGTCGGCCATCGTCGCGCCCGGCGGAAGGGTGGCGAGTCCGGCGAAGTGCGTCAACCGCAGCAGGCGGATGCGCGGGTGGTCGCGATCGAACCCGCGCGGAGCGGTCTTGAGGAACGGCCCGGCGAGCTCGAGCCCGGACTCCTCGAGCGAGTGCACGATCTCGTCGAGCGCGGCGGCCGCCGGTCCGTCGGCAGCGATAGCCTCGCGGGCGCGCTGCAACTGGTCGCGCGAGGGTTCGTAGAGGCCGCCGCCGGCGTGCAGGCCCTCGACCGAGATCGAGACGTAGACGCCGCCCACGCGGCCCGCGGTCATCGCACCGTTGAGCTTGTACGGCGACTTGTCGGCGCTGAAGCGGACGTCGCGGTTGGGTCGGAACACCTTCGCACGGCCGTAGCGGGCCTCGGCGACGGTCGCGAGGCGTTCCAACGGCATCCGCACGAATCGCTCGTAGTCCGCCCGGTGCGCCTGCCACCAGTCGCGCGAGTTGTCGGCTTCGAGGGCGGCGTAGAACGCGAACGCCTCCGGCTCGAACAGGCGCTCGCCGGGCGCGAACCCGTCGCCGGGGCTCCGCGGCCCCGCCGCTGCGCGATCGGCGGTCACGATGAGTGCTCCGCTCAGTCGGCCGCAGCCCGTGCGGACCCGGCGTCGCGCGCGCCGCGACCGGCCTCGCCGGGCAGGGCCGCCTCGATCGCCGTGATGATCGACGGGTCGTCGGGCTCGACCGTCGGACGGAACCGGCGCACCTCGCCGTCGGGGAGGACGAGGAACTTCTCGAAGTTCCAGGTGACCCGGCCGGCCTTGCCGGAGGCATCCGCCGCCTGCTTCAGCTCACTGTAGAGCGGGGCCTCGTTGCGGCCGTTCACCTTCACGCGATCGAGGATCGGGAAGGTGATGCCCCACGTCGTCGAGCAGTACTCGCTGATCGCCTCGTTCGACGAGAGCTCCTGGAGGAACTGGTTGCTCGGGAACCCGAGGACGGTGAAGCCGCGGTCGCCGTAGGTGCGCTGCAGCTTCTCGAGCTGCTCGTACTGCGGGGAGAGGCCGCAGCGGGATGCGACGTTCACGACGAGCCTGACCTGCCCGGCCCAGTCGCCGAGGGTGCGGGTCTCGCCGGACATCGTGCGGAACGGGATCGTCTCGAGCTCGGTCATGCGTCGCTGCTCCTCGGGTCGGGGTGCGCCCACGCTACCGCGGTGCGCTGGGAGCCGGCTCGCAGTTCCGGGGCCCCGGCTCCGGTTGCGCGGCCCTCCTCCGCGCGCCGGTCGGACGTGATCGCGGGACGCCTCACCGGGTCGCGCGCGCGAGGTACACCGCCTCGGTGCGGCTCGACGCGCCGAGCTTGCGGAGGATCGCCGACACGTGCACGCTCGCCGTCTTGCCGCTGATGTAGAGCCGCTCGCCGATCTGCCGGTTGCTGAGGCCCTCGGCGATCAGGTCGAGCACCTGACGCTCGCGCGCCGTGAGTTCGGCGACCGCATCGGCCGGGTCGTCGGCTCCGGCGACACCGGTTGCACCCTGCTCGGTGTCGCGGTGCGTCGCGCCGTCGAGCGCGAGACCCGCCTGCATGGCGACGCGCGCGGTGCGCGTCTGGACGGCCGTCACGCCGCCCTCGACGGCGCCGTCGAACGCCTCCTGCAGCGCATCGCGCGCCGCCTGGCGTTCACCGCCCTCGAGGAGCGCCTCGCCGAGTCGCAGGAGGGCGTACGGGCGGAGGAACCGCGGCGCGGTGTCGGCCGTCGCACGCTCGACGGCGACCCGCCACGCGGCATCCGTCGGGGTGAGCTCGGCTTCGACGAACGCCCGCCAGAGCGGATGCGTCGGCCAGAACGAGAGCCGGTCGATGAGCGCCCGTACCTCGGGCTCGGCCGCGAGGATCTCGGCGGCCTCGGGCTCGGAGACCCGCGCCGGGTCGGCACGGACCGCGGCGATGACCCGCGCGAGCGCCCAGAGCAGCGGTTCGGCGTAGCCGGCCAGGGGCAGGACCCCTTCGCGCAGCACGCCCCGGCCATCGCGCCAGGCCTGCGAGACATCGCCGACGGCGAGGGCGATCTCGACGGCCACGCGCCCGACCGCGAGCCTGGTCTGCATCTCGACCTGCATGACCGGAACCATCGCAGGCCGGACCTGGCGGAACAGCTCGGCGGCGTGCTCGGCGTCGCCCCGCCAGACGAGCGCCCAGAGCTTCGCTCGCTCGAGGTAGGTGCGGACCGGGCCGGGCGGATCGAGCGCCAGCGCGCGCTCGATGAGCGCGTCCGCGCGCTCCCACTCCCCCAGGGCGAACAACGGGTCGACCGCGTTCGAGGCGAGGATCACGCCCGAGCTGCGTTCGACGCCCTGCGCCCTGGCACGTGCGAGGCCCTCCTCGGCGAGCCGGACCGCCTCGGGGAAGTCGCCGACCAGGTGGCGGAGGTCGGACGCGTTCACCCAGTAGCGCAGCAGCGCGGCGCCGTCGCCGTGGGCGAGCTCGCGCGCCCGCTCCATGTCGGCGAGTGCCCGTTCGACCTCGCCCCGCGAGGCTCGACTGACCGCGCTGATGTTCATCGCCACCGACGCGTAGCGGTCGAACTCGAGGGTGCTCGCGAGCTCGTAGGCGGCATCGGCCATCTCGACGGCCTCGTCGATGCGCGCCTCGATCATGAGGCGCCCGGCGAGCCCGGTCATGATCGTCGCCCGGAGGTCGTCGGAATCGTCGTCGGTGATCGCGGCGAGCGCCTCCTCGAGGATCTCGATCGAGCCGCCCCGCCCGACGTTGGCGAGGTACAGCGCCTTGTCGCGCAGCAGTCGCGCGTACTGCGGGTCGGTGCGGGGGCATTCGGCGAGCGCGAGCTTGACCATCGCGAGGCTGCGTTCGCCCTCCCCGGCGTGGCGCAGCTGCGACGCGGTCCGCCCCATGAGCTCGAGCTTGGTCATGCCGGCGATCTGCTCGGCGTCGGGCACCGTCTCCCACAGTTCGAGCGCGCGTTCGCCGAGTTGCGAGGACGTCGCATAGGCGACGGCCGCGCGTGCCTCGCGCATCGCCTGGATCGTCGCGGGGAACGCGCGAACCGGATCGCGCGCGCCGAGCCAGTGGTACGAGATCTCGGCCGCGAGTCGGCGCCCACCCGCTGCCGCCGCGGCCTGCGCCTCGTACGCCTCGGCGTATCGGGCGTGGAACCTCGCGCGTTCGCCCGGCAGCAGGTCGGCCAGTATCGCCTCGCGCACGAGCGCATGCCGGAACGCGTAGTCGTCGCCGTCGATGACGAGCACGCCGTAGTACACCGCTTCACGGGCCGCGGTCTCGAGCTCCTCATCGCTCCGGCGGTACACCGCCGCGAGCAGGGCGTGCGGCACGCGAACGCCGCCCGTGGAGAGCAGGCGCAGCAGTTCCTGCGCCTCGTCGGAGAGGCGCTCGTACCTGGCGAGCAGCAGGTCGCGCAGCGTCGTGGGCACGAACCCCTCGTCGCGGCACTCGTCGATGCCGACCAGCTCCTCCACGAAGAACGGCACGCCGTCGCTGCGACGGTACACGGCCTCGAGCACCCGATCGCTCGGCGCCTCGTCGTCGATCAGGGTGCCGACCAGGGCGCGCACCTCGGTCTCGTTCAAGCGTGCGAGTTCGCGCCGCTCGACCCAGCGGTCGCGCTCGGCCTCGGAGAGGAACCCGCGGAGCGGGTGGCCGCGGGTGACGTCGTCGGTGCGGTAGGTCAGCAGCATGAGGAGACGGCTGGAGCCGAGCGAGCGCAGCAGGAAGCGCAGCAGCGCGAGGGTCGCCGCATCGGCCCAGTGCAGGTCCTCGATCACGAGCACGATCGGCAGTTCCCGCGAGAGCGTCTCGAGCACCACCGCGACGGCTTCGTGCAGCTGACCGCTGCCGGCGCCGCCGGGCGTGACGACGATCTCGCCGGCGGTGAGCGCGTCGGATGCCGCGAGCTCGGGCAGCAGTGCGATGAGCGCCGCCCTGCCCGGGCCGACGGCCTCGAGCACGCGCTCCACGCCGACCTGCGCCACGAGTTGGCGGAGCGCGCCCTTCACGGGTGCGTAGGGTGCCGCGACGTCGCCGAGGTCGACGCACTGGCCGAGGATCAGACGCACGTCGGGGCCGAGGCCCGCGATGAACTCGGACACCAGCCGCGACTTGCCGATGCCGGCCTCGCCGCCGACGACGGCGGTCGCGGGCGTGCCCGCGCGCACGCCGTCGAGCAGGCTGTTGAGCCACTCGAGTTCGGCGTCGCGGGCGATCATCGTGGGGCTCGACGAAGAGCTGGTCACGTCCCCATCGTCCCACGCACCGACGACAGCGGCGCCGGCCCCCTCGGGCCGACGCCGCGCCGTGGTTCGTGCGGTTCCGTCTGCTGCGGCGGCCGCCTGCGCACCGCCGCGCGGGCTCGCGCTCACCGCGCGAACTGCGGCAGGTGGAAGCGACGGTGCGGTGCTCGGACGCGGCGGCCTCGCCCGGTGGCGGGCGCCTCGGCCTCGCGTTCGGCGGCGGCCTGCGCGTGCGCGATCCGCTGTTCCGCGCCGAGCAGGTTCACCTCGTGCACCTGGCGTGCGACGAATCCTGCTGAGTAGTCCATGGTCTCCTCCTGGTCTGGATGATGATCCGAGACTCCTCCCTGAGGTGCCGGCGGTTCATCGGGAGATGTCCCTATTTCCGTGGTGCGGGGCCCTGAGGTGGTCCTCAGGGCCCCGTGCGGTCGGATGCGGATGTCCGGGTCGATCCGACCTCAGTGCGACAGGGTGGGCATGCGGTGGTAGCCGTCCTTGCGGAACTGGATCACCGACGCGACCACGGCCCCCGCCGTGACGAGCCCGAGCACGATCATCGCTGCGAACATCACGCACCTCCTTCCGTTCTGGTTCTCGTTGATTCCTTGTGGCTTCCCCGGCCCGGCACGTGGTCCGGGCGATGACACGATGGTGCGCCCTGAGGTGGCGGGCGTTCATCGGGAGTTCGGCGTATCTCCTCCGGCCGACTCGCCCTGAGGCACCTCAGGCCGCCGGATCCGACGCCTCGTCGAGCGTGGCCCGGGGCGAGGAGCGAGTCGCCAGCGCGAGCACCGATTCCGGCACGGGCGTCCCCTCAGGGGTCAGCCCGGAGGCGATCGGCGCGCCCCAGCGCCGTTCGAGCGGCACCACGCCCGCCCAGGTCCGGTGGTCCTCCCCGTCGTCGGCCTCCTCCGACGGGCCGCCCGAGCGCTGCTTCATCACGACGTCGTCGAGCGCGAGTCGGAGCACCCGCGTCGCCGCGACCTCCTTGCGGCGCGTGCCGCGCACCTCGGCGGGCCGGCCCGGCATGAGCCGCTCGGAGAGCGCGAGCAGCGCGGCATCCGCTTCGTCGTCGGGGACCGGCTCGAGCACGCCCTGGACGGTCGCGCTGCGGTAGTTCATCGAGCTGTCGAACAGCGAGCGCGCGTAGACGAGGCCGTCGAGCGAGGTCACCGCGAAGGCGACGGGCGTGCGGGCGGATGCCGCGCGCAGCGCGAATCCGCCTCCGGTCGAGCCGTGCAGCACGAGGTGCTCGCCGACGCGAGCGTAGCCCATCGGGACGACGACCGGCAGGCCGCCGGCGACGACCGCGAGGTGCCCGACGAGCTCTGCGTCGAGGAGCTCGTGGAGGGCGAAGCGGTCGACCGTCTCCCGGTCGGGCAGCCGGCGGATGCGTCGGGCGGGGGCGGCGGGGCCGGCATTCGAGCTCGGAGCGGTGGTGGTCATGCGACCAGTGTGCGCGCGTCGCTGGTATGGTGAGCAGACCAGTTCTCGTACAACCGAGCAGTCCAGTAGGGAAGCCATGGACGGACCGCTGCTCACCATCGACCGCGATGACGACCGCCCGCTCGGCGCGCAGCTCGTCGACGGCCTGCGCCGCGGCATCCTCTCGGGGATGCTGCGGACGGGCGACCCGCTGCCGTCGACCCGGGCGCTCGCGGCGGAGCTCGGCGTCGCCCGCAGCTCGGTCGTCGCCGCGTACGACCAGCTGGCCGGCGAGGGCTACCTCGACGTGCGCCAGGGCGCGCCGACGCGTGTCGCGCCGCTCGCGACGCCTCCGTCAGCGTCGGGACCCGCCCCATCGCCCGCCGGCACGACCCGGGCGCCGACCCCGGGCCCGGCCTCGACCCCGGATCCGCACTCCGGGCGTCGCCCGTCGACGGTGAATGCGGGTCCGGAGCGCGCAGGAGCTGCCGCGACCGTTCTCGCGGAGGGCGCTCCGCGGCTCGACCTGCGGCCCGGGCGACCGTCGACGGCCCGCCTCGACGAACGCGCGTGGCGTGCGGCGTGGCGCACCGCGGCCCGCGAGGCCGTGCCCGACGACACCTCGCCCGACTTCGGCGCTCCGCGCCTGCGCGCCGAGATCGCCGAGCACCTGCGGCACGCCAGGGGCGTGACCTGCTCGCCCGACGACGTCGTCGTCACGGCGGGGACGAGCGACGCGATCGCGCTCCTCGCCTCGGCGCTCCGCAGCATCGTCGGCGGAACGCCCCGCGTCGCCGTGGAGCACCCCGGCTACCCGTCGGCGCGGCGCGTGCTCGAACGCCGCGGCGCGCTCGAGACCGTGGCCGTCCCCGTTGACGGCGACGGCATCGAGGTCGCCGCGCTCCGCGGCATCCGCCCCGCCCCGCACTCCGTGCTCGTGACGCCGAGCCACCAGTACCCGCTCGGCGGCCGGCTGCCGGTGGCCACGCGGCTCGCACTGCTCGACTGGGCCGACGCGGCCGGGGCGCTCGTGCTCGAGGACGACTACGACAGCGAGTTCCGCCACGTCGGACCGCCGCTGCCGGCGCTCGCCTCGCTCGACGGGTCGGGCCGTGCGGTGCTCATCGGCAGCTTCTCGAAGGTGCTGACGCCGTGGCTGCGGCTCGGATACCTCGTCCTCCCCGCGAACCCCGCGCTCCGGGCCGCGGTCGCGGCCGTGCGCGACGACGAGACCTGCCCCGTGCCGGGCATCGCGCAGGCCGCGATGACCGAACTGCTCGCGACCGGCGCCGTGAGGCGGCACATCGCGGCCGCCCGCCGCGACTACGCCCATCGGCGCACGCTCGTCATCGAGGCGCTCGACGGCCTCGACGGCGCGCCGCTCTCGGGCCTCGACGGCGGGTTGCACGCCGTCGTCGGGCTTCCGTCGAGCGGGATCGAGGGACGCGCCGTCGCCCGCCTCGCCGACGACGGGATCCTCGTCGCGCCCCTCTCGGAGTACTGGGCGCTGCCGGACGAGGGCCCGTCGGGGATCGTGCTCGGCTACGCGTCGCCGCCCGACTCGCAGCTCGCGGGCGCGCTCGCGCGGGTGCGCGCCGCCGTCGAGGCGTTCGCCTGACCGCCGTCCGGCGCGGCGGCCGATCTCCCGGGTGCGCCATCGGCCGATACCGCGGCGGCCGCTGCGCGGGGGCGGCTCAGTCGAAGAGCGCCTGCCCCACGTGCTCCCCGGGTCGGATGCCGCCGGGCACCGCGAAGATCGCCGAGCCGACGTGCTTCAGGTACTCGTTCAGCCCGTCGGCCGCCAAGCTCCGCTGGACCGTGACGAACTGGTCGGGAGACCGCTGGAAGGACAGGAAGAACAGGCCGGCGTCGAGGCGGCCGAGCTCGTCGTTGCCGTCGACGAAGTTGTAGCCGCGGCGGAGCATCCGCACACCGCCGTTCGCCGCCGCATGCGCCAGGCGGACATGCGAGGTCGCGCCCACGAGGGGCTCGCCGGCGGCGCCGGTCGCCTCGAAGTCGGGCTCCGAGAACTCGGTGCCGCCCGAGAGCGGGGCGCCCTCGCCCTTGGACCGGCCCACGAGCTGCTCCTGCTCGCCGAGCTGCACGCGATCCCAGTTCTCGATGACCATGCGGATCTTGCGCGCGACCAGGTACGACCCGCCGGCGAGCCAGGCGGGCTCATCGGCGGCGTCGACCCAGACGTGCTCGTCGAGCGCGGCGGCATCCTCGGCCTTCACGTTGGCGGTGCCGTCCTTGAAGCCGAAGAGGTTCCGCGGCGTCGACTGCGAGGTGGACGTCGACGACGTGCGTCCGAACCCGAGCTGCGACCAGCGCAGGCTCGCGCGCCCGAAGGCGATGCGGCTGAGGTTGCGGATCGCGTGCACGGCGACCTGCGGGTCGTCGGCGCACGCCTGGATGCAGAGGTCGCCGCCGGTCCACTCCGCCTTCAGCGCGTCGCCCTGGAACCGCGGCAGCGCCTCGAGCCGCGGCGGACGGCGGGCGGCGATGCCGAAGCGGTCGACCCCGGCGGCATCCGTGAACAGCGTCGGGCCGAAGCCGAACGTGATCGTGAGGCCGGCCGCAGGCAGGCCGAGCGCCTCGCCCGTGTCGGCCGGGGGCGCGACGTCGCTGCCGCCGACCGCGCCGCCCTCCTCGACCTCGAGGCCCTGCGTGAGCCGCGCGGCCGCGTTCGTCCAGTCGGCGAGCAGTTCGACGAGGCCCGCCCGATCCAGGCCCTCGCTCACGTCGAAGGCGGCGAAGTGCAGGCGGTCCTGCGCGGGCGTCGTGATGCCGGCCTGGTGGGCGCCGTGGAAGTCGTAGGCGGTTCCGGATGCGTCGGCTCCGCCCAGCGCGCCCGTGGCGGCCAACGCGCCCCCGGCCCCGCCCGCGGCCCCGACGACCGCACCGGCCGCGCCCGCTCCGAACAGGCCGAGCAGGCCGCGGCGGCTGATGCCCTCGCTCGTCGCAGGCGACGCGGGCTCGGCCGGCACGGCCCCGTCCGCTCCGTGCCGGGGATCCCCGGTCGCCTCCGGCCCGGCCATCAGGAGCCGAGCACCGTCGCGGTCAGCTGCGAGAGCGGTTCGGCGAGCGCGTTGACCGCGTCGCTGAGCTGCTTCTTCTGCGCGTCGGTGAGCGTGGCGTAGTCGACGAACCCGTCGTCGAGCGAGCCGTACGCCGAGAGCGCCGACTCGAGGTCGTCGAAGCGCGCGTCGATCTCGGCCGCCAGTCCGGCGCCGTCGTCGGTCGTCTCGGCGAGCGCGCGCACCGCGCCGAAGGCGACGCCCGCGCCCTGGACGTTCGCGGCGAAGTCCGACAGGTCGGTCCCCGACCACCAGTCCTCCTCGCCCGTGATCTTGCCCGCGGCGACCTCGTCGAGCAGGGCGATCGCGCCGTTCGAGATCGCGTCGAGCGACACCGTGAAGTCGTCGGCGGTGACGAGGTCGTGCAGCTCCGTGACATCCGCCACGAGCTGGTCGGCGAACGCCTGCCGCTCCGCGGGCGTCGACGGCGCCCAGTCGGCGAGCGCGTCCTGGCCGTCGGAGTTCAGGTCGCCCGCGGCCGGCGGCCACAGGTCCTTCTCGATGCGGTGGAAGCCAGTCCACTCGATCCCGTCGGCCACGGCGTCGACCTCGCGGAAGTCGATGCGCGGGTCGAGGTCGCCGAACGCCTCCGCGGTCGGCTCGATGCGCTCGTACGGCACGCGGGTGGCCGCGTAGAGCGAGCGCGCGGTCTCGTCGTCGCCCGACGCGTACGCCTCGGCGAACGCCTCGACGGCGGGGACCAGTTCGGCGACCTGCGACCGCACGTAGTCGAGGTACTCGTCGACTGCCCGGTCGGCGAGCTCCTGCCGACCCGCCGAGACCCCGGTCGCCTCGCCCGTGACCGTGAACTCCGCCAGGCCGACGGGTGCTCCGACCTGCTGGAACTTGCACGCCGTGTAGTAGGTGCCGGGCTCCAGGTGCGCGGTGAAGTCGACGGTCTGGCCCGGCGCCACATTCTCCTTCTCGCCGACGATGCGGAGCCTGTCGTCGGCGAGCACCTCGAACTCGTTCACGTCGCTGCCGTCGTTGGTGAGGCGGAAGGTCACGGCGCCCGCGGTCGCGGTCGGCGTCTCGACCGCGCACGCGTCGTCGACGATCGCGACGGGGATCGCCTCGGCGAGGTCGGCCTTGGCGACGCACCCGGTCAGGGCGAGCGCGGCGACGGCGGTGATGGCGGATGCCGCAAGGGCGCGGGGGAGCATTCGACCTCCTGGTCGTGGTGGTGGTGGTTCGGGTCCGGCCGCGGTGGCGGGCCGGAGCGGATCAGGACGCCGGGACCGCGCGTGCGGGGGCGGACGGGCGCACGGCGTGCGGGGCCGGCGGCGCGGCATCCGTCGCCGCGGCATCCGTCGCCCCGACCGGCTTCGGGGTCGGGCGGTGCCGCATGACGCGGAGGTAGAGCGGGAGCACGATGGCTACGTAGAGCACCCAGCCGACGACCTGCGCCCAGGTCGGCTCGGGCGAGAAGTTGAAGATGCCGGTCAGGAGCGCGCCGTACCAGGAGCCCGGGGGCACGAGCCCGACGAGGTCGTAGGCGGGCGCGCCGCCCGGGATCACGCCGGCCTCCTGCAGGTCGCCGATGCCGTAGGCGAGCACGCCGGCGGCGACGATCACGAGGAAGACGCCGGTCCAGGTGAAGAAGCGCGAGAGGTTGATGCGCACGAGGCCGCGCGCGATGCCCCACGAGATGCCCACGGCGGTCAGGATGCCGAGCACGGCGCCGAGGGTGCCGAGCACGGGGTCGCTGCCGCCGGCCACGTTCGCCCACACGAACAGGGCCGTCTCCACGCCCTCGCGGCCGACCGCGAGCGCCCCGATGAGGACGAAGGCGAACCACGACCGGTCCATCGCGGCGTCGACCTGGCCGCGCAGCTCCTTCGAGAGGCCCGCGCCGTGCGTGGCCATCCAGAAGATCATCCAGGTGACCATCGCGACCGCGACGATCGAGAGCGCGCCGCCGAGGATCTCCTGCGCCTCGAACGTGAGGGCGTAGGGGCCCCAGGTGAGTACCGCGCCGACCGCCAGCGCCACGGCGACCGCGACGCCGACCCCGACCCACGTGCGGCCGAGGAGGTCGCGGCGGCCGAGCTTGCCGAGGTACGCGACGAGGATGCCGACGATGAGTCCGGCCTCGAGGCCTTCGCGGATTCCGATCAGGTAGGTGGCGAGCACGGCGGTCCTCTGGTTGGCGGTCAGTGGGTGTGAGCTTAGGCTAACCTCACTTCGCCGCTCCGCCAAGACGGACGTCATGCTCCGCGTGCCGACGACGGATGCCGCGGCGCGGCCGGTCGGCGTAGCGTTGACCCCGTGCTGACTCCTCCGGTGACCGAGAAGCGACCGACCGAACGCACCCACCACGGCGACGTGGTGATCGACCACTACGAGTGGTTGCGCGACAAGGACGACCCGGCGGTCATCGCCCACCTCGAGGAGGAGAACGCCTACACGAAGGCGAAGACGCGCCACCTGTCGCTCCTGCAGGAGCAGGTGTTCGAGGAGATCAAGGGCCGCACCAAGGAGACCGACCTCAGCGTGCCGACGCGCGAGGGCGACTGGTGGTACTACTCGCGCACGGTCGAGGGACTGCAGTACGGCATCCACTGCCGCGTCGCGGCGAGCGCGGCCGACGACTGGGAGCCGCCCGCGATCCCGGAGGACGGCTCGCCGCTGCCCGGCGAGCAGGTGCTCCTCGACGACAACGTCGAGGCCGATGGCCACGAGTTCTTCTCACTCGGCAGCTTCGACGTCACCGGCGACGGCGCGACGCTGCTCTTCGGCGTCGACGTCGAGGGCGACGAGCGGTACACGATCCGCCTGCGCTCGCTCGACGGATCCGGCAGGGAGTTCGACGACGAGATCCCCGGCACGGCCGCCGGCGCGCTCTTCGACCCGAGCGGCCGATACGTCTTCTACACGACCGTCGACGACGCCTGGCGGCCCGACACCGTCTGGCGGCACGAGGTGGGCACGCCCGCGTCGGCCGACGTGCAGGTCTTCCGAGAGCCCGACGAGCGCTTCTGGCTCGGCGTCGGCCTCACGCGAAGCCGGCGCTACCTCGTGCTCGAGGCCGGATCGCACGTCACGAGCGAGACGTGGCTGCTCGACGCCGACGACCCGACCGGGGAGTTCCGCGTGGTCTGGCCCCGTCGCGACGGCGTCGAGTACGACATCGAGCACGTCGTCGCGGGCGGCCGCGACCGCCTGCTGATCATCCACAACGAGGGCGACGCGGTGAACTTCGAGCTCGTGAGCGTGTCGGCCGACGACCCGCAGGGCGACCGGCGGATGCTGCTCCCCCACGATCCGCGAATGCGCATCGAGGCCGCGCACGGGTTCCGCGACTTCGTGGCGCTCGAGTACCGGCGCGACGGCCTGCCCCGCGTCGCGATCGCGAAGGTCCCGCCGCAGGGGATCCCCGCCGACGCGACCGTGGACGACACCCTGCACGAGCTCGCCTTCGACGAGGAGCTCTTCTCGACGGGCGTCGGCGCGAACCCCGACTGGGCGCAGCCGTCGCTGCGGATCGGCTACGGCAGCTTCGTCACGCCGTCGATGGTGATCGACGTCGACGTGGCATCCGGCGCCCGGAAGGTTCGCAAGCAGCAGCCGGTGCTCGGCGACTACCACCCCGAGCGGTACGCGCAGAAGCGCGAATGGGCGACCGCACCGGATGGCACGCAGGTGCCGATATCGCTCGTCTACCGGCACGACCTGGTCACCCTCGGCGAGCCCGCACCGACGCTGCTCTACGGCTACGGTTCGTACGAGCATGCGATCGACCCGGGCTTCGGGATCCCCCGGCTCTCGCTCCTGGACCGCGGCATGGTGTTCGCGATCGCGCACGTGCGCGGCGGCGGCGAGATGGGCCGGCTCTGGTACGAGCACGGCAAGAAGCTGCACAAGAAGCACACGTTCACCGACTTCATCGCCGCGGCCGAGCACCTCATCGACCGCGACGTCACGACGCCCGATCACCTCGTCGCGCAGGGCGGATCGGCCGGCGGGCTCCTGATGGGCGCGGTCGCGAACCTCGCGCCGCGCCTGTTCGCCGGCATCGTGGCCGAGGTGCCCTTCGTCGACCCGCTGACCTCGATCCTCGACCCGTCGCTGCCGCTCACGGTCATCGAGTGGGACGAGTGGGGCAACCCGCTCGACGACCCCGAGGTGTACGCCTACATGAAGTCGTACGCGCCGGTCGAGAACGTGCACGCCGTCGGCTACCCGCGGATCCTCGCGATCACCTCGCTGAACGACACGCGCGTGCTCTACGTCGAGCCGGCGAAGTGGGTGGCTCGCCTTCGGGAAGTCGGCGCCGATCCGCTGCTGAAGGTCGAGATGGCGGCCGGGCACGGCGGCGTCTCGGGGCGGTACGCGGCCTGGCGCGAGCGCGCGTTCGCGAACGCGTGGATCATCGACGCGGCCGGGGCGCACCCGAGCGGCGAGTAGTCGCGGCATCCGCTCGCGCCGACTTCGGCAGGATCTCGACGGCGCGGCGCCTGAACTGGGGTCGCGGATGTCGGCGGCGCGACCCAGACTGACCGTCATGTCGTTCGTCACCGAACTGAGTGAGCGGATGCCGCAGCGCGTGCACGTGCCCGGCACCCCCGAGTACGAGGCCGGCGCCCACGTCTTCGCCGGCCAGGGCACGCCCGACGCGGTCGTGCGCCCGATCTCCGCCGCAGAGGTCGCCGAGGCCGTCCGCTCCGCCGTCGCCGCGGGCGTCCCCATCACGGTCCGCTCGGGCGGGCACGGTTCCGATCCCGCCACGGGCGGCCTGGTCATCGACCTCTCCGGGCTCGCGGCGATCGAGCTCGCCGAGGGCGGGCTCGTCCACGTCGGCGCCGGCGCCCAGTGGGGCGACGTCGCCGCGACCCTCGCCCCGCACGGCCTGGGCGTCACCTCGGGCGACACCCGCGACGTCGGCGTCGGCGGGCTGGCGCTCGGCGGCGGCATCGGCTGGCTGGTCCGCGCGCACGGGCTCACCGTCGACATCATGCGCGAGGTCGAGTTCGTCACCGCGGCGGGCGACGTGATCACCCTCCACGTAGAGTCGCATCCCGACCTGTTCTGGGCGGTGCGCGGCGGCGGCGGCAACTTCGGCATCGCCACGCGCTTCACCTTCCAGGCGGCTCCGGTCGACGGTCTCGTCGGTGGACACGTCATGTTCGACCAGTCCGACCAGCGGGCGGTGCTCGGGGCGTGGCGCGACGTCATGCGCGACGGGCCCGACGAATTGAACTCGACGCTCCTCGTGATGCCGCAGCTCATGCCCGAGATGCCCGCGGGTCCGCAGCTCCTGGTCGCCCTGCAGGGCTCCGAGGATGGGCTGCGGCGTCTCCTCGAGCCCCTGCTCTCACTCCCCTCGGTCACCGAGGTCTCGCTCGCGCCGGTCGGCTACCCCGACCTCCTGGAGGACGGCCCGCCCGGCGCACCGCCGTTCGAGATGGTCGGCGGCAACGGCTTCGTGCCCGACCTCTCCGACGCCGCGCTCGACGCCATCGTGGCCACGCTCGACCACGAGCTGCCGACGATGCTCCTGCTGCGCGGGCTCGGGGGCGCGTTCGGCCGTGTCGCGGCCGATGCCACCGCGGTGACGCAGCGCGACGGCGAGGCGCTGCTCGCCGTGAACCGGATCGTCCCCGCCGATGCGCCGCCCGAGGTGTTCGCGACCGCCCACGACGGCGTCGACGCGGCGATGAGGTTCACGAACGGCCGATACTCGAACTTCACGCCGGAGTTCGGCGACGACATCGTGACCGAGATCTACCCGGCGGCCACCCTCGCGCGCCTGCGCGCCATCAAGCGCGAGATCGACCCCGCCGACGTGTTCCGGCCCAGCCACCACATCACGCCGTAGCGGTCGCGGCGCCACGGCTCGACGGCGGCGTGCCGCCGGTGCCGGCGGCCGCATGCGGATGCACGTGCCGGGCGCGCAGGCGCTTGTCCGCGGCGTCCACGGCGATGAGGATCGGCATCGAGGCGAGCGCGACCGCCCAGCCGGCGAGCGGCGGCGCCGCCTGCCCGAGGATCCCGGCGACCGTGGGCTCGAGCAGCACCACGAGCGAGAACGCCAGCTCGACGAGCACGCCGACGACGAGCAGGCGGTTGCTGAACCATCCGAGCGCCCCGGGCCACTTCGTCGACGACCGGCACGCGAAGGCGTTCGCGGTCTGGGCGAGCACGACCGTCATGAACGCCGCGCCCGAGGCCGCCATCAGGTCCGCGCCGGTCGGGAACGCCTCGCCCGGGCGCCAACCGAGCGCGACGAGCGACACCACGAACGCGGTCATGGTGAGCAGCGCCTCGAGCGGGCCGAGGACGCCGAAGGCCCGGCGCAGCACGGTGGCGTTCATGAGCCGGCCGCCCACGGGCGCGCCCTCGAGCAGGTGCTTCGCGGGCTTCTCGGCGCCGAGCGCGACCGCCGACAGGGTGTCGGTGCCGAGGTCGAGCGCGATGATCTGGAGCACGCCGAGCGCGAGCGGGAACTGGCCGCCCGAGAGCGCCCACACGACGAACGGCGTCAGCTCGGCGACGTTGTCGGTGAGGTGGTAGGTCAGGAACCGTCGGATGTTCACGTAGGTCGCGCGACCCTGCTCGATGCCCGCGACGATGCCGGCGAACGAGTCGTCGAGCAGCACGAGGTCGGCGGCCTCGCGCGCGACGTCCGTGCCTCCCCGGCCCATCGCCACGCCGATGTCGGCCTCGTGCAGGGCCGGCGCGTCGTTCACGCCGTCGCCGGTCATAGCGACCACGTGCCCGCGGGCTCGCAGGGCGCGGGCGATGCGCAGCTTGTCCTCGGGCGAGACCCGGGCGACCACGACGCCGTCGTGATCGAGCACGGCGCCGAGATGCTGGTCGTCGGCGGGCAGGTCCTCGCCCGAGAGGACCGGGGCCTCGGGCCCGCGCAGTCCGACCTCGTCGGCGATCGCGCGGGCGGTGGCCGGGTGGTCGCCGGTGATCATCGCGACGCGGACCCCCGCCTGCCGGCACGCGCGAAGCGAGTCCGCGATGCCCTCGCGAGGCGGGTCCTGCAGGGCCAGCAGGCCGAGGAGTCGCAGCCCCTGCTCGGCCTCGAGCTGCGTCGACGGCGTCCGGCCGGCACGGGATGCGGCGGCGACCGCGATGACCCGCAGCCCGCGCCCGGTGAGGTCGTCGACGACGGATGCCGCCGCCGCGAGGTCCGCGGCCGGGTCCGCCCCACCGCCGACCGCGTCGCCCGGCATCGTGCCCGACGCAGCGCCCGAGACCTCCGCACACCGCGGCAGGACGGTGTCGGGCGCACCCTTGACCAGGACCTCGTCGGCGAGCACGACCGCCATCCGGCGCAGCTGCGAGTCGAACGGGAACCGCGACTCGGGCGGCATCGCGCGACGGTCCGCATCGGTGTCGATCCCGAGTCGACGGGCGAGCGCATCGAAGGCGGCCTCCATCGGGTCGCCGTGCGGGTGCCACGCGCCCCCGACCTCCTCGGCGTACCCGGTCGAGCACCGCACTGCGGCGAGGGCGAGTCCGCGGATCGCGGGCTCCGCGTCGGCCGCGTCCCAGTGGAGGTCGGCGTCCGGTCCGTACCCGCCGCCGTCGACGGCGAGCCCGCCCTCCGGCGTCCACGCCTGCACGACCGTCATCTCGTTGCGCGTCAGCGTGCCCGTCTTGTCGGTGCAGATGAAGGTCGTCGACCCGAGCGTCTCGACCGCCTCGAGGTTCCGGACCAGGATCGAGCGCCGCGCCATCCGCTCGGAACCGAGCGCGAGCGAGAGCGTGACGGTCGGCAGCAGCGCCTCGGGGACGAGCGCGACGGTGACCCCGATCGCGAAGATGAAGGCGTCCTGCAGCGGATTGCCGACGAGCATCGAGATGAGGAGGAAGAGCAGGCCGGCGCCGATCGCGATCGACGCGGTCAGGCGAACGACCCCGCGGAGCCCCCGCGTCAGCGGCGTGTCAGGGGTCGCCGTGGTGGTCATCCGGGCGATGCCGGCGAGGCGGGTCCGCGCTCCGGTCGCGGTCACGACGGCCTGCGCGTCGCCCTCCACGACGAAGGTGCCCGCGAAGAGCGTGCCGCCGAGGTCCACGCCCGCCGCGACGCTCTCGCCGGTCAGCATCGACGTGTCGACGAGCAGGCGGTTCGCCTCGACCACCTCGGCGTCGGCGGGCACGCGATCGCCGCTCTCGACGAGCAGCAGGTCGCCCTCCACCACGTCGACCGCGTCGACCTGCCGCCGGCGGCCGTCGCGGCGGACCGTGACGCGGGCGGGGAGCATCTCCTGGAGCCGATCGGCGGCGCGGTCGGCTCGCGCCTGCTGCACGACGGCGAAGATCGCGTTCACCACGATCACCGCGATGATCGCGATCGCGAGCTCGGGCAGGCCGGCGAGGAAGGCGAGCACCGCGGCGCCCCACAGGAGCAGGGCGAAGAAGTGCGTGAGCTCGCCGACGAGGCGGCGGAGGACGGACGGGCGCTTCGCGCCGGGGAGCGCGTTCGCGCCGTCGCGGGCGCGCCGGGCCGCGGCATCCGCGCTGGTCAGCCCCGACGCCGCCGGCTCCGTGACGCGCGGCTCGTCCATGCGCGGCCAGCGTAGGTCCCTCCGACGCCGCGCCATGGGACCGTGGTCCCGTTCGATGGCGAGACCGCCCCCAGCGGTGCGGCCTCCGGCGGCGGGGTCGGCCGGTCAGGGCGTCGGCGGGTCCTCGTGCAGGTCGACGTCGGCGGGCACCAGCGCCCAACCCGTGAAGCGCACGGCGAGCCCGGCCCGGGTCGGTGCGCAGACCATCGGACCGGCCGTCGCGGCATCGGCATCGAACGGCGCGACCCGGATGGTGCGCCACGGCCCGTCGCCCGCGCGCGCCCGCAGCGTGACCGCGTCGCCGTCGACGCCCGAACGACTCGCCCGCACGGTGACGACCTCGCCCGCCCATTCGGGGACGGGCGCGAGCGACCAGTCGGACACGCGGTTCGTCACGACCGCCCCGACGTGGAGCACGCCGTCGTTCACCTCGAGCCCGGCCTTCACCCAGAGCTCGTCGCCGCCGTGGAGGAAGACCCCGGCCTGGTCGTAGAGCCCGTTGAGCGTCGACGTGTCGACGGCGACCTCCACCGCGACATCCGCCGGCCACGGAGCGAGGAGCGCATGGCCGTCGTCGTGGACGAATCCGTATTGCGTGGTTCGCCAGAAGTCGCTGCCCTCCGCGGCCTCGACGACGAGTCCGTCGTCGTCCGCGGTGACGGCGACGGGCTCTCGGGTCCAGATCCCGGCGTCCCAGGGGGCGGCGGGCGCGGTGGCGGAATCGGCGTCGGTCATGCGACCAACGCTAGCCCCCTGCCGCATCAGCGCGCGGCGGCCGCCAGCAGCCGGTCGAACCCGCGGTCGGTGAGCACGCGCCGGGCCGCGATGAGCGGCTTGGCCAGTCGGCCGGCTGCGTAGCGCGTGCGCGGACGTCGGGCGGCCACGGCCCTCGCGACGGTGTCGGCGATCACGCTCGGCGAGGAGCCGCCGTACTGTCCGCCGCTCCGCGAGACGACCGCATGGGCGAGCGGCGCGTAGGCGCCGTTCCCGCTGCGCTCGAGCACGGGCGCCGACATGATGGCGGACCATTCCGTGTCGATGAGGCCCGGCTGGACGATGACGACGTCGATGCCGAACTGCGCGACCTCGTAGCGGAGCGCGTCGGACCACGCCTCCAGCGCGTGCTTGGTGGCGTGGTAGTAGGCGCCGAGCGGCGTGTAGATCTCACCGCCGACCGAGGAGATGTTGACGATCCGGCCCGACTCCTGCGCCCGCATGTGCGGGAGCACGAGTTGGGTGAGGCGCGCGACGCCGAAGAAGTTGACGTCGAACTGGTAGCGGACGTCCTCCATCGAGGTGTCCTCGACCGCGCCGTAGAGGCCGAAGCCGGCGTTGTTCACGAGCACGTCGATCCTGCCCGTCTCGGCGACGATGCGGTCGACGGCGGCGACGACCTGCTCGTCGACCGTGACATCCAGGCCGATGACGCGCACGCCCGACTCCTCCAGGTCGCGCATGCGCTCGACGCGGCGCGCGGCGCCGTACACCGTGTAGCCGTCGGCGGCGAGCCGCAGCGCGATCTCGCGGCCCATGCCCGACGAGGCGCCGGTGACGAGTGCGGTCTTGGCCATGATGGACCCTCCATGTAAGTAACTGGTTGCTTACTCACAATAGGCACGCGTCGGCTAGGATGTCAACAAGTACTTACTTACTTTCAGGGAACGACTGACCGGACCCCGTGCCCGGGACCGCAGCCGTGAAGGGGGACCCATGGCCAGGGACGCCGCGCAGACCCGCCGCCGCATCCTCGACGCCGCGCTGGCGGAGTTCGCCGAGGGCGGCTTCGCCGGCGCGCGCATCGCCGGCATCGCCGATGCCGCCGCGGCGAACCAGCGCATGATCTACGCGTACTTCGGCAGCAAGGAGGGCCTGTACGACGCGGTCGCCGACGAGGTCATCGAGCGCGTGCACGCCGAGGTCCCCTTCACGCCCGACGATCTGCCCGGGTACGCCGTCGCCCTCTTCGACTACGCGCTGGCCCACCCCGAGGTCGTGCGGTTCCAGGCGCGACGCACCCTCGAGGCGCACGAGGCCACCGCGCGCGAACTCGAGCTCTACGGCGAGAAGCTCGACGCGGTCCGCGACGCGCAGGCCTCCGGCCGGCTCACGATCGAGGGCCCGCCCGCCGAGCTCCTCGTCCGCGTGACGGGGGCCGTGGCGGCATGGATCCAGGCACCGACCGGCCTTCGTCCCTCGCTCGTCGGCACCGACCTGCGCGCCCGCGTGCGCGCCGACGTCGAGGCGCTCGTGGCCGACGCCGCGGTCGCATCCGGAGCGGCGGGATGAGCACCCGTACGCACGCGGTGGCCGGGGCGACGCGTCACGGGGAGGCGAGCCGGGCTCAGGACTCGCCCGCGGCATCGGTCCCGTCGACCGCGTCCGCCGCGCGCAGCGCGGCGAGCCTCCGCTCGCGCATCGCGAGCCAGAGCGGGAAGGTGAAGGCGAAGGCCGTGAGCCCGGCGCCGACGAGGTAGAGCCAGGCGAACCGCATGCCGAGCCGCCGGGATTCGACGACGATGAGGATGCCGCCCGCCACGGCGACCACGAGCAGGTCGGTCGTGATCGACGAGACCGCCGGCCCGCTCGTGATGAGGTCGCCGACGAAGTCGCGGCGCTCGGCGATGGCGATCGCGTTGAAGGTCCAGGTGCCGACGAGGCCGGCGACGGCAGCGACGAGGTAGACGACGGCGAGCGGAGTCCAGTTGCGGGTCATGCGCCCAGTGTGCCCGGCTCGGCGGGCCGCTCAGTACTCCGGGATCGCCTCGACGGCCCGTGCCGCCTCGAGACGCGCGAGGTCGCGCTTGAGGTCGTCGCCCACGACCGACATGCGCTCGGCGCGGTGCTCGGCGTAGTCGGGCTCCTCGTCGTACCTCGGCCAACGTCGGTCGAGTTCGTGCTCGATCGCGGTGCCGAGCTCCTGCCAGGCGTCGTCCCGGGCGCGCTCGACGAAGTGCGCGACGTACGCGTCGTCGGAGCGCTTGGTCCAGAGCTCCTTCGCGACCGAGGCGTAGACCTTCTCGCGGCGACGCAGGTTCAGCAGGTCGTCGCGGTGGTAGTCGTGCTGGTGCTGGGAGCGACCCTCGCGCTTGCCCGCGGCGGCGCGCTCGTCGGCCACGTGCTCGGCGGCCTCATCGGCCTCCTGGACGAGCTCGTAGAGCACCGCACGCGCCTCGGTTGCGGCGTGCTCGTCGGAGAACGGCTCGTCGGTGCGGAGGGCGTGCACGATGAGCCGGTTCTTGAGCGCCATCCGCCCGGCCGACTCGGCCATGAGCATGCCCTCTTCGAGCATCTCCTCGAAGGAGGCCGTGCGCGCTTCGGGCAGCCGTGAACGGTCGAACGGCGCCATCTTGACCCGGCGACGCCCACGCCGCCACGGCCATTGGAACGCCCCCATCCGCACCTCCTCGCGTCGCCCCTTCGAGGGTACCGAGATCGAGGTGAACGGATGCCGCGAGCTCGACGGGATTCAGTCGTTCGGTGCGAACCCCGGGGTGCGGCCGTCGCGCCCGACGTACTTCACGACGAGGCTGCAGTCCAGGTCGCCGTACCCCTCGTCGATCAGCCGCGTGAACCGCTCCATGGCCAATCGGCCGGCAGCCAGGTCGAGCCCGGCGGCCTCGCCCGCCTCGAGCGCGTACGACAGGTCCTTCTCGGCGAGCCGCGTCGTGAAGGTGGCCTCGAAGTTGCGGTTCGCCGGGCTCGTCGGCACGACGCCCGGCACCGGGTACCAGGTGCGCAGCGGCCACGAGTCGCCCGACGAGACCGTCGCGATGTCGTGGAAGACCGTCGGGTCGAGTCCGAGCGCCTCCGCGAGCCGCGCGCCCTCCGACGACGCCTGGAGCGTGATGAAGAGCATGAGGTTGTTCGCGAGCTTCGCGGCGATGCCCGCGGTGGGCCCGCCGACGACGAACACATGGCCCGCCATCGGTGCCACGAGCCCCGCCGCTTCGCCCGTCGCGGCCTCCTCCCCGCCGAGCATGAAGGTCAGCGTCCCCGCGTGCGCACCCGCGATCCCGCCCGAGACGGGCGCGTCGACGAAGCGGATGCCGCGTGCCTCCGCCGCGTCGTGGCAGGCGCGCGACGTGGCGACGTCCACCGTCGACGTGTCGAGCACGAGGGCGTCGTGCCGAACCACGTCGAAGACGCCCACCCGCCCACCGGTTCCCCCGATGAGCACCTCGCGCGAGTGCTCGGACCTCGGCAGCGAGGTGAACACGGCGTCGGCGTCGCGCGCCGCGGTCGCGGCATCCGCCACCACTCGCACGCCCGACGCGGCCGCCCGCTCGGCCATGCCGGCGTCGACGTCGAAGCCGACGACCTCGTGCCCCGCCTCGACCAGGTGCGCGGCCATCGGCCCGCCCATGTGCCCGAGTCCGATCCACCCGATCACGGCCATCGCGCCCTCCTCGACGTCGCGCACGGCCCCGTCGCCGCACCCGCTCCCACGCTACGACGCCGCGCGCCCGGTCGCACGGGTTCAGGGGATCGTCTGCGCCGTGGCCTCGAGGTCGGAGACCGGGCGTTCGCGCTGCGTCGCGAGCGCGATCGCCGCCGCGCCGCACACGACGACGATGGCGATCGCCTCGACGACCGTGAACGACTCGCCGAGCACGAGCACGCCGAAGACCGCGGCGATGACCGGGCCGAAGCTCGTGATGATCGCGTAGAGGCGCGGCGTGATGCGGCGCAGGATGTACGTGTCGAGGCTGTACGGCAACGCCGAGCTGAGCACGCCCACCCCGAGCAGCAGCCCCGCGATGCGCCAGTCGACGACGGATGCGTCGAACGTCCAGATCGCGATGGGCAGGAGCAGGACGAGGCTCACGAGGCTCGCCACCGTCAGGCCCTCGAGCCCCGGCAGGCGGGTCGCCACGCGGCGCGTGAGCAGGATGTACGCGGCCCAGCTCGCCGCAGCGGCGAGCGCCAGCAGCACGCCGACCGGGTCCACCCCGGTCGCTGCCGAACCCGCCGCGGCCGCGGCATCCGCCCCGCCCTCGCCGATGCCCGGCGCGATCAGCAGGTACACGCCCGCGCCCGCCGCGATCGCGCACGCCACGTCGAGCGGGCGCCGCGAGGTGAACAGGGCGATCGAGAGCGGTCCGAGGAACTCGATCGTCGCCGCGATGCCGAGGCCGAGCCGGTCGATCGACATGTAGAACGTGATGTTCATGACGGCCAGCACGATGCCGAGGGCGATCGCCGGGCGCAGTCGGTGCCAGGTGAGCCCGGCCCGCTTCGGGCGGTAGAACGGGAGCACGGCGGCGGCCATGACGAGCTGGCGGACCGCGACGACGACGAACGTGCCGACGACCGGGATGACGAGGCCGGCGAGCGACGAGCCGAAGTTGATCGACACCTCGGTGCCCAGCTGGGTCGCGGCTCCGGCGAACCGGCGGCGTCGGAGTGCGGCGTCGGCGTGGAGGGGAAGCGACCCGGGATCGGTCTCGTGCGGCACGGAACGACGATACGCGCTGCGCGACTCGCCCCCGAACCTGTCGCCGAGCCGGCGCGCGCTGCGGTTGGCTGTGATCAGGGGTGCGCGATGACGAAGCCATTCGGAAGCCTGACCGACGACGAGGTGCAGCACGCGGGGCGAGTGGAATTGCGCCGGGTCGTGGTGACCGACGATGTCGAGTCGTGGGACCTGCTGCTGTTCACGGCCGGGAGCATCGAGCCGGTCGCGGTCGACGCGTTCAGCCTCGACGAGCTGAACCGCATCAATCCGCCGTCGTCGCGCGACCTCGCCGACGGCGTCGCGAAGGTCGTGCTCGGATGCCACGGCCTGCGCCGCACGGAACCGTGGACGATGTCGCGCGACGCGACGACCTGGTCGGCTCGCGTCGCACCGGTGCCCGTCGCCGCGTCCGAGGAGGCGCCCACCGGGGGCTGACACCCGAGTCGCGACGTTGGTCGCGGCGCGGGTCGGGCGGGCGTCGGCTTCCGGCGCCCGTCCGAGCGTTCACCCGTCGAGCTGCTCGACGAAGCTCGCGGGCACCGTGCCCCGCGGTGCGCGACGTCCGGCGGCGACGCTCGCCTCGGCGGCCACGAACCCGTCCGGGCGCACGAGGTAGAGGCGGTCGGATCGCAGCCGTCCCGCCGCGGGCGGGAACACGTGGTGTTCGAGGCCGAGCGACTCGGCGACGCCCCGCACGAGTTCCGGGGGCGCCCCGTACCCGTGCACCTGCCACCGGAAGGAGCGCAGCGCGTCGAAGTTCGAAGCGTCGCCGCCGGCGTACGGCAGCCGCTTGCCGACGATGTCGTCCCGCACCTGGGAGCGCGACGGGCGGCGCGGCGACATCCGGTACCTGATCCGGATCTGCGAGATCAGGCCGAAGATCCGTTCTGCACCGAGGATCCGCGGGAGCATCGGCGCGATCACCGGTCCAAGGGTCGGGATCATCCGGCCGCGTATGGCGTGCGCGCGGTGCGACTCCGACGTCACGTTCGAGAAGAGCCGATCCGTCGTCGCGACGAGCTTCAGTGCGACCGGGCGTCGCTCCGCCTCGTAGCGGTCGAGCCGTGCCGGCGGCATGCCGTCGACCAGCACGTCGGCGAGCGCGTTCGCGAGGTTGTGGGCGTCCTGGAGGCCCGTGTTCATGCCCTGGCCGCCGACCGGCGAGTGGATGTGCGCCGCATCGCCGACGACGAAGCAGCGCCCGTCGCGGAACCGGGCCGCCACCCGGTGGTGCAGCCGGTAGGTCGCGAACCAGGTCGATGCGCGGTAGCCCACGGTGAACCCGCGCGCGAGTCGCGAGCGGAGGAGCTTCTCGGAGAGCTCGTCGGCGCCCTCGAGCTCGGTGTCGCGCACGACGCCGAGGATGCGATGGTGCCCCTCGCCGCCCATCGGGAACGACAGCAGCAGGTCGTCGGGGGCGAAGCGCACGTTGACCCAGCCCTCGACGAGCCCGCTGACCCCGACCGCATCGGCGACGAAGAACGTGTGCTGGTTGGTCACGCCCTCGAACGGGATGCCGTGCAGCTCGCGGACGGCCGAGTGCGCGCCGTCGGCGCCGATGACGTGGCGCGCCTCGATGACGAGGCGTCCGTCCGGATGCTCCAGCGTCGCCGAGACGAGCGACGTCTGCGACCGCAACCCCACGAGGCGGTGACGCCACCGGACCTCGCGCCCGGATTCGCCGAGCGCGTCGACGAGCAGGCGCTCGTTGAGGCTCTGCTCGAAGATCGTGAGGTCGGGGAACGGGGTGAGCCCCTCGCCGAACCGGCGCAACGGGATGCGGCCGAGCTCGCGGTGCCGGAAGCACAGCACCGCACCCTGGGCGTCGGCACGACCCGCGAGCACCCGATCGGCGAGCCCGAGCTGGTCGTACAGCTCCATCGAGCGCGCCTGCACGAGCAGTGCGCGCGACTCGTGCGTCGGGCCGTCCTTGGCATCGACCACGATGGCGTCGACGCCCCGTCGGGCGAGCACCACCGCGGCCATGAGCCCGCTCGGGCCCGCGCCCACGACGAGCACGTCGGTGCGGAGGATCCCGGGTTCCGCCATGCCCCCAGCCTGTCACCGGGCGACGGATGACGGAATGCGTCGCCGCGGCGCGGCACGGGATGCGATGCTGGGCGCCGTGACCCACCCCCTCGTCATCGTGCCCGGCATCGGCGGCTCGGGCCCCGAGCACTGGCAGTCGCGCTGGGAGGCCGCGCTCACCGGCACGACCCGCATCGCGCCGGCGTCGTGGGACGAGCCGGAGCTCGCCGACTGGGTCGCCGCGATCGAACGCTCGGTCGCCGCGACCCCGGCCCCGCCGGTGATCGTCGCCCACAGCCTCGGCTGCCTCGCCGTCGCGCAGTGGGCGTTCAAGGCGGATGCCGCGTCCGCGCGCATCGCGGGCGCCATCCTCGTCGCGCCGCCCGACCCCGCCGGCCCGGTGTTCCCCTCGGCGGCGACGGCCGGCGGCTTCACCCTCCCGGCCGGGCCGCTCGGCATCCACGTCACCGTGCTGGCCTCGTCGGACGACCCCTACGCGGAGCTCTCGTGGAGCGCGGCCACCGCTGCGGCGTGGGGCGCCGGCTTCGTCGACCTCGGCGCCCGAGGCCACGTGAACGCCGCGAGCGGACTCGGCGAATGGCCGGAAGGGCTGCAGTTGCTCGAGGACGCCGCGGCTAGCGTGCGCCGAGCCGCAGGTCCTCCGGCCGCGTGACCTCGCGTGGGCCGGCGGCGACGAGCCCGGGCGGCATCCGGTCGGCGGCGGTGAGCGCGGGCATCTCGAGCCCGGTGATCGCGGCGATATCGGCCACGGCCACCTGGAAGGTGCGGAACGGCCCGAGGTCGGGCACCTCGGTCGCGCCGGCGGCGACCCGGGCGCGCTCGCGCGCGGCGATGCCCGCCCGGCTGCGGAGCGGGTCGTCGAGGTCGACGACGGGCGCCTGGTCGAGGAGGAAGCCCGCGGTCGCGAGCGCGTCGCCCGATCGCCACGCGACGACCTTGACGAACCGGAGGGGCACCCGGATGCCGCGGTACGGCGGATCGTCGGGCGCGAGCACGGGCGCGGTGAACACGCTGAGGCGCTGCGCGTGCACGCGCGCGAACTCGAGCACGTGGTCCTCCAGCCCGTTCCAGAGCTCGAGCGACTGGTTGAACTCGGCCTGCTGGGGCGCCGCGTTCGGGTAGCGGAACGTCTCGGCGTTCGCGCGCACCGCGACCTCGGGCGGACCCCACACGGGATCGCGGCGCCTGACGAGGTGCCCGCGGTCGAGGTCGTTGCGGGCGTAGACCTCGGGCCCGGCCTGCCAGTCCTCCGGGATGCGCGCGTCGTACCGCCAGTCGTCGCCCCGCTCGACCTCGACGAGCGCCCCGCCGTCGACGTTCACGCCCGTGATGCGCGCGAACCGCCTGCCGGTGTCGAGCACGATCGCGAAGTGCAGGTAGTCGAGCGCGACGGATGCCGCGGCATCCGTCGCGGGCACCGCCGGCATCGGCGCCTCGACGCCCAGGAACCACGCATCGAACCCCATGCGCCCAGCCCACCACGCGCCGCCGACACCGAGGGGGCGCGACTCGGCTCGTCCCCCGGACCGAACCGGATCGGCGACCGCGACGAACCACTCGCAGCGGGCATCCGACGCCCCGCGGCTGCGGAGGGACCATGGCGCGCACGAGCCGACCGGCGCGAGGGCCTCGCCTGCGATTCCTCGCCTGGGCCGCAGTCGCCGGCGTCGTCGCCGGCGCGGCCTTCATCGCGGTCGCCGAGCTCCTCGCGCTGCTCGTCGCCGGCGACGCGAGCCCCGTGCTCGCGGTCGGCGGATTCGTGATCGACGTCGTGCCACGACCGTTGAAGGAGTTCGCGATCGCCACCTTCGGCGAAGCCGACAAGCCGGTCCTGCTCGGCGGACTCGGTCTCGCCGTGGTCGTCGCGAGCGCGGCATCCGGGATCCTGCAGCTCGTCCGGCCGCCGCTCGGCCTGTTCGCGCTGGGGCTCGCGGGAGCCGCCGCCGTCGCCGCGGGCGTCACGCGGGCGGGCGCGTCGGGCTGGTCGTGGCTGCCGGCCGTCGCCGGCACGGTCGCCGCCGTCCTGGTCCTCCGAGAGGCCGTCGTCCGGCTCCGCGCCTGGCACGACGGCGTGCGCGAGGCCGACGGCACCGGCACCGGCACCGGCCCCGGCACCGACCCCCGGCTCGACCGCCGGCGGTTCCTCGCGCTGACCGGCGTCGCCGCGGCATCCGCCGTCGTCGTCGGCCTCGGCGCACGGTTCGCGAAGGCCGCGACCTCGTCCATCGAGGCGATCCGCGCAGCGCTGCGGCTCCCGGCGCCGCGATCGCTCGTGACGGTGCCCGCCGGCGCCGAACTCGACGTCCCCGGTCTCAGCCCGCTGATCACGCCGAACGCCGAGTTCTATCGCGTCGACACGGCGCTCACCGTCCCCGAGGTGGACCCCGCGACGTGGCGACTGGTCGTCGACGGGATGGTGGACCGACGCATCGAACTGGGCTTCGACGACCTCGTCGCGATGGGGCTCGACGAGTTCGGCGTGACGCTCACGTGCGTGTCGAACGAGGTCGGCGGCGACCTCGTCGGCAACGCGATCTGGGTCGGCGTGCCCGTCCGCGACATCCTCGCCCTCGCCGGCCCGCGGCACGGCGCCGACATGGTGCTCTCGCGGAGCGTCGACGGCTTCACGGCGTCGACCCCGCTCGAGGCGCTGACCGACGACGGGCGCGATGCGATCCTCGCCGTCGGCATGAACGGCGAGCCGCTGCCCCTCGAGCACGGGTTCCCCGTGCGGATGGTCGTGCCGGGGCTGTACGGCTACGTCTCGGCGACGAAGTGGCTCGTCGGCCTGACGGTCACGACCTTCGCCGACGACGAGGCGTACTGGACGCCCCGCGGCTACAGCGCCGAGGCGCCGATCAAGCTGTCGTCCCGCATCGACACGCCGAAGCCGGGCCGCCCCGTGCCGGCGGGGCCCGTCGTGATCGCGGGGGTCGCCTGGGCGCAGACGGTCGGCATCGAACGCGTCGAGGTGCGCATCGACGACGGCGACTGGCGCCCCGCGACGCTGTCGACGCCGATCAACGCCGACACCTGGGTGCAGTGGATGCTCGAGTGGGATGCCACGCCCGGCACGCACTACGCCACGGTGCGGGCCGTCGACCGCGACGGGCGAGTGCAGGTCGAGGAACGCGCCCCGATCGCGCCCGACGGATCGACGGGCTGGCAGCGCACCCTCATCACCGTCACGTGAGCTGTCAATGCCTCGACGGATGCCGCGCCCGGCGGCGAGCATCGGAGGAGGCGGCCCGCACGCCGCCGGAGGGAGGGACCATGGCCGAGACCCCTGACACCCAGGACGAGCCGATCGAGGAGGGCGCAGCCGACGCGAGTCGGGCCGACCGCGTCGCCGGGATCCTCGAGCAGGTGCGCAGCGACCTGCGCCTGGGCCACGCGCGCGACGAGGAGGCCGAACTGCGACGGCGGTTGGCCGACGCCGGGATCGCCGCCTCCGACGAGGAGATCGAGCGGTACGTCGCCCGCGAGCTCTGACCCGCGCGGACGACGACCGCGGGTGGTTGGCCGCGGCGTAGACCGTCGACGGCGGGCACACCGGATCCATGAGCGACGGAGCGGATCACTGGCCCATTCCGTTCCGAATCCGTACCCTCGGGGGTAGGGGGAAGGAGCCGACCATGCGGTCCGCCTCGAAGTTCTCATCGGTCCCGACGGAGCAGTACGGATCACCGGAGATCGCCCGTGACCTCCGTCCCACCCGGCCGACGGCCCGCGGGCACGGCACGCTCGCCTCCCGTCAACTCCAGATCTACGCCTTCGACCCCCAACTCGGCAGACGACGCAGGTTCCGGATCTCGCTTGAGATCCCCTACGAGGCGCTCCAGGTCGAGCGCCACCCGGACGTGAACGCGCAGCCACCGGACGTGAACGCGCCACCGGACGTGAACGCGCAGCCACCGGACGTGAACGCGCCACCGGACGTGAACGTGCGGCTCCGCGGCCGCCTGTTCGACGTCGTCGACTACGACGCCGGCTCGGAGCGATTCTACGAGGTGGTCGACCTGGAGGACCCGCGGCTCGTCGCCGGCGGCGGGCTCCCGCCGACCGTCGACGACCCGAAGTTCCACCAGCAGATGGTCTACGCCGTGGCGATGAAGGTGGTCGCGAACTTCGAGCGGGCGCTCGGACGCCGCGTGCAGTTCGAGCATCCCGTCGTCCTCGTCCCCCATGCGTTCCGCGGACGCAACGCGTTCTTCGACCCGACGACGAACGCCGTCTACTTCGGGTACTTCCGCGCGGACCCCGACGACCCTGGCGGCAACCTGCCCAACCAGTGGATCTTCACGTGCCTGTCGCACGACATCATCGCCCACGAGGTTACGCACGCGATCGTCCACAACCTGCGGCCGCTGTTCCGCGAGGCCACCAACAAAGACGTGTTCGCGTTCCACGAGGCGATCGCCGACATCGTCGCCATCTTCCAGCACTTCGGATTCCCCGGAGTGCTCGCCGACGCCGTCCAGGCGGGTCGCACCGACCTGTCCAGACCCGGTCCGTTGCTCGAGCTCGCAGCGCAGTTCGGCCACTCCACCGGCGCGGGCCGGGCGCTGCGCAGCGCGCGCGATCGCAGCGACGAAATGGCGACCTACGAGGATACGTTCGAGCCGCACGATCGCGGTGCGGTCCTCGTCCGGGCGGTCTTCGACGCATTCTTCGCGACGTATTCCGCGCGCGTGGAGGACTTGATCCGGATCGCGACGGGCGGAACGGGGTTGCTCGGCGAGGGATTCCTCGGAGCCGAGTTGGTCGATCGGATCACGGACGAGGCGAGCGACACCGCGCAGCGCGTGCTCGACCTCTGCATCCGGGCGTTCGACTACCTACCGCCGCTCGACATCACGTTCAGCGACTTCCTGCGGGCGCTCGTCACCGCCGACCGGGAGCTCAACCCCAGCGACCCCTTCGACCTCCGCGCCAACCTCGTCGACGCGTTCCTGTCCCGCGGCATCCATCCGAAGGGAGTGTTTTCGCCGAACGAGGAATCGCTGCTGTGGCCCGGCCTGGCCGGGAACGGAGGTGCGGCGCCGGAACCGCTCGCCCAGACGGTGCTCGACCGGCTCGCGGCGTACGAGGTCGCCGAGTGGGGGGCGGCCTCGGCCGACGAGACCGACGACGACACCTCGTCTCGCGTCCAGCAACGTCTTGACCGGCGCATCAGCGAACGTGACGACCTCAAGCAGCATGTGCTCAAGTACGGGCAGAACCACCATCAGCTCCTCGGGCTCTCGCCCGACTCGACCGACCGTCCGATCGAGGTCCGCGGCCTCGACCTCGTCTTCAGGGTCGGCGTGGACGGCCTGCCGCTGACCGAGGCGATCGCGCAGTTCGTCCAGGGCGACACCGGCGCTCCGGCCGATCCGGTCGGCGGGCTCGACGTGCGTGCCGGGACGACCGTCGTATTCTCGGGTGACGGGTCCCCGCGTTATGTGATCCGCAAGCCCCTCGAGCTCGGCGTGGACGACCGGGGCAGACCAAGAGGCCGGTTGGCGGACGTCGCGGCGTTCGTGGACCAATGCGACCAGCGCGACCCGCGCTCGCCATGGTTCGGAAACGATCCCGGGTTCGCGAAGCGGATGCAGCAGCGGTTCGATTTCGCCCTCGTCCACCAGATGTCGCCGGTGCGCCGCACCGACCGGTCCGGGTCGGCCGGTCGATCCGGTGAGCGGTCCATCGAGGAGTGATCCGATCATGGACGACGTCACGATCTCGATGTACAACGTGGGCTTCGGCGACTGCTTCCTCCTCCGAATTCCGACCGTCGCCGGCGAACGGAAGATCCTCATCGACTGCGGGTCGATCAAGCGCGGGTCCGCGGGCGACATCGACTCGGTGGTCCGCAGGCTCGTCACCGACCTCGACAGCGGATCCGGTCCGTCGGTCGACGTCGTCGCGATGACGCACCGGCACCGCGATCACGTGTCCGGCTTCGCGAGCGAACTCTGGAACGGGGTCGCCGTGTCCGAGGTATGGATGCCGTGGACGGAGGATCCGAACGATCCCACCGCCCGCGAGTTGCTCGAGACGATGGCGTCCTTCGCCGATTCGCTGCGGACGGATCGCGACGCGGGACGTTTCGCCGCGATGTCGGCCGTCGAGATCGAACTCGTCGACCACGTCCTGGAGAACACTCTCGCGCTGTCGAACGAGACCGCCATGGCGACGCTCCATCGCGGTTTCGGCCGCGGATCGGGCGGCACCAAGCGGCGGTTCCTCGACCGACGGCCGGGCACGCTCGATACCCGGGAGCTCCTGCCCGGGGTGAAGGTGCACGTGCTCGGTCCGTCGCGCGACGAGGACGTGATCCGGGAGATGAACCCGCCGTCCGGCGAGAGCTTCCTCCGGCTCGCCGACGACCTGCCTCTATCCGACCGATCCGACGACCTGCCGTTCGATCCGATCGTCCCAGGCGACGGCCTGCTCCCGCCCCTGCTCGAGGAGCGCCTCCGGGACATCGCCCGGCGATCGCGCCTGATGGGCGCCGTCGCGCTCGAGAGCGCCGTCAACAACACGAGCCTGATGCTCGTGTTCGAGATCGGCGAGGCGGTGCTGCTCTTCCCGGGCGATTCGCAATGGGGGACCTGGGAGGTCAACCTCGACGACGACCTCCGCCGGGACCTCATGGCGCGGACGACGTTCTACAAGGTCGGTCACCACGGAAGCCACAACGCGACCCCCGTGCGGTTTGTCGAGGACGTCCTCACGACCGACGCGCAGCGCGACGTGTGGGCGGCGGTCTCGGTCGTCGAGCACGGATCGTTCACGAAGATCCCGAGGACGGAACTGCTCACCGAGCTCACGGGCCGGCTCGGGGTTGCCGCGCATCTCGTCCGGAGCGACCGACCCAACGCGACCGTACCTCCGCTGAAGGTGGTGCGGGAGGGGAACCGAGCCGTCCGCTATGACTTCACGGTGCCGACCTGACCGTGCTCCCGGATCACCGGCTGCGGCTCCCGCTCAGCCCGCATCGGCGACCGCCCCCAGCCGCTCGGCGAGCCACGCCGCCTGGCGCTGCCAGTGCACGCCCTGCCCGCCCTCGTGCTCGTTGAACGCGTACTCGACGACCTCGGCGCCGACCGCGTGGTGGTTGGCCGCGGCGTAGACCGTCGACGGCGGGCACACCGGGTCCATGAGCGCGACGGAGACGAGTGCGGGCGCGCTCGCGCGCTTGGCGAAGTTCACGCCGTCGAAGTACGAGAGCGTGCGGAAGACGGTCGGCGCGGCGTCGCGGTGGATCGCGAGGTACCGGACGATCTCGTTGTAGGGGTCGCGGTCGGTCAGCCCGACCGACCGCTCGAAGCAGCAGAGGAACGGAACGTCCGGCATCGCGCCGACGAGGCCCTCCGTCAGGCCCGCTGCGGCGAGCGCGATTCCGCCGCCCTGCGATCCGCCCGTCACGGCGACCCGGTCGGCGTCGATGGCCTCGAGTGAGCGCACCGTGTCGATCGCGAGCACCGCGTCGGCGAACACCCGCCGGTAGTAGTACTCGCCCGGGTCGTGGATGCCGCGCGTCATGAACCCCGGGAACGAAGGTCCCGTGCCGTGCGGGTCGGGCGTGCCGCCTCCAGTGCCCCACGCGCTGCCCTGGCCGCGGGTGTCCATGAAGAAGTGCGCGTAGCCGGATGCCGCCCACTGCAGCCGCTCGTGCGGGAGCCCGCGGCCGCCGCCGTAGCCGTTGTACTCGATCACCGCGGGCAGCGGCCCCGCGGCATCCGCCGGCACCAGGAACCAGCCCTTCACCGGATCGCCCGCGTACCCGGAGAACTCGACGTCGTAGACCTCGACGAGCGAGAGCGGCGAGTCGACGCGGGTCAGCCGCGGCGGCTCGGCGACCGCGCGCGAGGCGGCCAGCGTCTCGGCCCAGAACGCGTCGAAGTCGTTCGGCTCGGCCACCTCGGGACGGAACGTGCGGAGCTCGGCTGCGGGCAGGTCGAAGAAGGGCATGCGGGACTCCTCGCGGGTGGCGGCCGGGGTGGTCGCCAGCGTACTCGTAGGCTGGGCCGCATCACGGCACGCCGGGAGGGCTCATGAGCGACGAGACGCGCGCGGCGCGGCGGCCACCCAAGCGGATCATCGCCGTGGTCGTGCTGACCTACCTGGCCGGATTCGTCGACATCGCGCTCGGAGTGCTGCTCGTGCTCGCGCGCTACGACGCCGAGGTCCGGCGCGACGGGGAGCAACTGCCCGTCACGCTCCTCGGCGCGGCGCTCATCCTCATCGGCCTGCTCACCATCGCGATGGCCTCGGGGCTCACGCGAGCGCGGAACTCGGCCCGGATCTTCGTCACCGCGCTCATGGGCCTGTCGCTCACGACCTCGGTGCTCGACCTCGTGCGCGACGCCGACTCGATCTGGTCGACCCTCATCGGCGCGGTCGTGCCGATCGCCGTCATCCTCGTGCTGTGGACCGGTCGGGGCGCTCGGTACTTCCGCGAGGGTCGCTCGTCACGCCCGGAGCCGTCTGCCTGACCGCGGCCACGAGCGCCGCGGGAACGGTCGGGGTCATGCGTGCGACCGCCCTGCGGTGCACGAACCGAACGACCTCGACGCCCCCGATCGCGACGATCGATGCGGCGAGCGCGAGCACCGCCGCGGTCTCGCCCAACTCGACGAGCTCGAGGAAGTCAGCGATGAACGGGATCGCGTAGATCCCGATCAGCCCGATCGCCATGCCGCCGATGATGACGATCTTCCACCCGTCGATCGGACGCGAGAGCACGATGAGCACCCAGAGGCCGACGATGCCGAGGATGAGTGTCGAACCGCTCCGGAGCTCCTCCTCGGGGATCCCCGCGTCGGTCGCCATGCGGCTGTAGAGCGCGAGCACCAGGGCGATGACCGCGCCGGCCGGGATGGCGAAGCTCAGCGATCGTCGCAGGAAGCCGGGCACGTAGCGCCGGGCGTTCGGCATCAGGGCGAGGAAGAACGCCGGCAGTCCGATCGTCAGTCCGTCCGTGACGGAGAGCTGTCGAGGCAGGAACGGGAACGGCAACAGCATGACCCCGAACAGGACGGCGAGGCCGGTCGCATACGCGGTCTTGGTCAGGAACAGCATCGAGACCCGCTCGATGTTCGCCGCGACACGGCGACCCTCGGCCACGACCCCGGGCAGGTGCGAGAATCGCCCGTCGAGCAGTACGAGGCGCGCGACCGCCTTGGTCGCCGACGAGCCCGACTCCATCGCGATGCCGATGTCGGCCTCCTTGATCGCGAGCGCGTCGTTCACGCCGTCGCCGGTCATGGCCACGGTGTGACCGCGGCGGCGCAGCGCGGTCACGATGTCGCGCTTCTGCGTGGGCGTCACCCGCCCGAAGACGACTTCGCGCTCGAGCAGGTCACCGAGCTCGTCGAGATCGTCGGGCAGCGTGCGCGCGTCGATCCCGTGCGGGGCGTCGACTCCCACCTCCCGCGCGATCGCGGCGACCGTCTGCGGGTTGTCGCCCGAGATGATCCGAACCGCGACGCCCTGCTCCGCGAAGTACTCGAGGGTCTCACGCGCATCGCCCCGCACGTTCTCGCGGAACGTGAGGAGCACGACCGGGGTCAGCGAACGCGGCAACCGCTCGGCCTCGGCGCGCTCCGGGGTCAGCTCCTCCGGGCTGTGCGCGAGCACGAGCGTCCGGCGCCCGGTGGCGGCGAGCTCGGCGGCCCGATCCCGGAGTCCGGCCGTGTCGGTCGCCCTCGTGGCATCCGTCGCGGGGAACACCATCTCGGGCCCTCCGAGCACCCAGGTGCCGGCGCCCGTGAAGCCGACTGCGCTCCACTTGCGCGACGACGCGAAGGCCACACGCGCCCGCGGTTCGAGCGCCTGCCGAACCGGGTACGGCTCGACGAGGCACCGCGCGGTCGCGTTCGCCTCGGGATCGGCGCCGTACCAGGCGAGCACGTCGGTCCAGCCGTCCGGCGGTTCGAGCGAGACCGGGTGCGCCGCATCGAACACGATGTCGCCCTCGGTGAGGGTGCCGGTCTTGTCGAGGCAGATGAGGTCGACACGCGCGAGGCCCTCGACGGCCGGCAGTTCCTGCACGAGGACCTTCCGGCTCGCGAGACGCACCGCGCCGACCGCGAACGCGATGCTCGTCATGAGCACGAGCCCGAGCGGGATCATCGCGACGATCGCGGCGACGGTCGCGACGATCGCATCGTCCCACGTTCCATCCTCGATCGCCTCGGCCCAGCCGCCCTGCGCGACCATCTGCGCGTTGAGCACGAGGAGGCTGACGGGCCCGATGATCCAGGCCACCCAGCCGAGCAGCCGGTTCAGCGACGATCGCAGCTCGGAGGCGACGAGCGAGAACTGCTTGGCCTCGCTCGAGAGCTTGTTCGCGAACGCGTCGGCGCCGACGCGGTCGACCACCGCGGCACCGGCGCCGCCGATGACGATCGAGCCCGACAGCACCTCGTCGCCGGGCTGCTTGTCGACGGGATCCGACTCCCCCGTCAGCATCGACTCGTCGAGCTGCAGGCGCTCGGATGCCACGACCTTCGCATCGGCCGGAACCTGGTCGCCCGCGCGCAGCACGAGGCGGTCCTCGAGGACCACGTCGGCGAGCGGCACGTCCTCCTCCCGCCCGTCGCGCCGGACGCGCGCACTCGGCGCGTGGAGCAGCGCGAGCCGGTCGAGCGCGCGCTTGGCGCTGAACTCCTGCCAGGAGCCGATGACGGTGTTCCCGATCGCGCTGAAGCCGAAGAGCGCGTCCTGCCATCGGCCGATGAGGAGCAGCACGATGAAGCAGGCCGCGATGATGCCGTTGAAGAGGGTGAAGACGTTCGCCTTGACGATGCTCCACGCGCTCCGGCTCGTCGGACTCTCGAACGCGTTCGTGTCACCGCGCGCGACACGCTCGGCGACCTCGCCGGCGCTCAAGCCGTCGGGACGCGCGTCGACGGCCGCCTGACCGGTGTCCACCCGGTCATCCCACCACAGGCTGGCCACGCGACGCACGCTTCAGGCGGGCGCGGCGCCGCGGGCCACGGCAGGATGGGACGGGGCTGCGACCGGCGCGGCGGACGGGAGCAGCGCGTGAGCGGCAGGGTCGTGATCTCGGGGCCGGCGTCGTGGAACCGGATGGTGCAGGTCGAACGGCTGCCCGAACCGGTGCCGCACATGCAGTTCGCGCTGGGCGACCACGAGAGCGTCGGCGGCACGTCGGCGGGCAAGGCGCTGGGGCTCGCGGCGTTCGGCCGGCCGGTGACGCTGTTCACGGTCGTCGGGCCGGATGCCGACGGCGAGCGCCTGCGCGGCATCCTCGAGCGGGTCGACGGACTCGACCTCGACATCGTCGACGGCGGACGCACCGAACGGCACCTCAACCTCATGACGCCACTCGGCGAGCGCGTCTCGATCTACCTCTCGACGCCCGACGACCGCGCCGCGAAGGCCGACGGCCGGCTGACCGCTGCGATGGAGGATGCCGCGGCGATCGTGCTCGACCTCTCCGAGCGCTCGCGGCGGTTGATCCCCGACGCCCGCGCATCGGGCCGGCCGATCTGGACCGACCTGCACGACTACGACGGCGAGGCCGAGTTCCACCGCCCGTTCCTCGACGCCGCCGACGCGGTCTTCCTCAACGCCGATCGGCTGGGCGGCGATCCGATGCCGTTCCTGCGCCGCGTGGTCGACGAGGGGGCGCGTCTCGCGGTCTGCACGCTCGGCGCCGCCGGCGCCGTCGCGCTCTCGACCGAGGCGGGCCGCGTCACCGAGCACCGGGTCGAGGCGGTGCCCGTCGAGGTGCTCGACGCGAACGGCGCGGGCGACGCGTTCATGTCCGGAATGCTGCATGCGATGCTCGACGGGGCCGACGTCGACTCGGCGCTCGAGGTCGGCGCCCAGCACGCGGCATCCGTCCTGGTCAGCCGGCACCTGCACCCGACGCTCGACGCGCTCGTCGACTGACGCGGCGGCGCGGCCGCGTCACGTGTCGCCGTCTCAGCGCTGGAACTCGCGCCCGCGCACGTCGGTCGGCTGGATCCGCACCCAGCGGTCCTTCTCCTCCGGCGCCCACGGGTGCACGCCGAGCGTCTCGGCGTGCTCGATCTCGCTCTCCCGCTCGAGCTGGCGCGCCTCGCCCTTCACGACCACGCTGAAGGCATCGGCGTCGGTGTAGCCGTCGACCTCGAACGCGACGTGCGAGTGGATGGTCAGCTCGAGCAGCTTCGTGCCGGCGGCCGTGCGGAAGACGAGCGCGGGCGCATCGGGGCCGTCGTGGTCGACCATGTGGTTGACGGGGAAGATGTCGACCTCGCCCGCGGCGAAGACCGCGATTCGGCCGAACGCCGCCGCCTCGATGCGCTGCCAACACTCCTCCACGCCGAGATGCCGTGTGGGGGGTCGCCCGTCGTCCTGTCCGTCCATCGCGATTCCTTTCTCCGTGCTTCGAGCTTGTCAGTGAGCGGATGCCTCGGGCGAGCCCTTCCCTCAGATCGAGGCGTCGATCGCCGCGACCCGGTCCTCAGCCGCTTCGGCCCGCGCGACGGCGGGTTCGAGCGGGGCGACCTGGCCGAGGTCCGGCACGCGGGCCCGCCACCCGAGCTCGCGCCTGATGCGCGCTCGGAGCGTGTCGGCCGCGTGCGCCTCGCCGTGCACGACCCAGGTCATGCCCGGCGGCTCGGGCGCCGTTCGCATCCAGCCGAGGATCTGCTCCGCGTCGGCGTGCGCCGACATCGACTCGATCATCGCCACCTCGGCGCGGATCGGGACGTCGCGGCCGAACAGCCGGAGCGACCGCTCGCCGGCCTGCAGCGCGGCACCGCGCGTGCCGCCGGCCTGGAACCCGGTCAGCACGATCGCGTTGTGCGGATCCGACCCGTAGGCCTCGATGTGGTGCAGGATGCGTCCGCCCGTCAGCATGCCGCTGGCCGAGATGATCACGAGCGGGCCGCCGCGGAGGTTCAGCAGCTTGGAGTCGTCGACGGTCGTGACGCGCCGGGCGAGGCCGTACATGCGACGCAGCTCGTCGCCGCCGAGCCGGTGCTCCTCGGGGTGGCGCTCGTAGATCTCGACGGCGTCGACGGCCATGGGACTGTTGAGGTAGATCGGCACGTCCGGCAGTTCGCCGCGGTCAGCGAGCCGCGAGAGGTGCAGCAGCACGCTCTCGGTGCGGCCGATCGCGAACGCGGGGATGAGCACCACGCCCCCGCGCCGTGCCACGCGCCGGATGACGTCGCCGAGCTGCCGCTCGGGATCGTCGTGGGCATGCGTCCGGTCGCCGTAGGTCGACTCGGCGACCAGCACGTCGCACGTCTCGAGCGCCTCGGGCGGCCGCATGAGCGGGTCGTCGGGCCGACCGAGGTCGCCGGTGAAGTGCGCGGTGGCGCCGTCGACGTCGAGCCGCACCTGCGCCGCTCCCAGGATGTGGCCGGCGTGCACGAGGCGCGCCTCGATGCCCGGGGCGACCGTCCGCGACTCGTGGAACTCCACGGGCTGGAACCTCGGCATCGTCCGCCCGACGTCCTCCGACGTGTAGAGCGGACGGGGGTCGGCGTGCTTCGACCAGTGGCGGGATGCCGCGTGTCGGGCCTCCTCCTCCATGAGGTACGCGCTGTCGGCCAGCAGGATCTCGGCGAGCTCGATCGTGCCCGGCGTCGCGAGGATCCGCCCGGCGAAGCCGTCCCGCACGAGTGCCGGCAGGTACCCGGAGTGGTCGAGGTGGGCGTGGGTCAGCACGACCGCGTCGATCGACGCGGGTGCGACCGGGAACTCCTGCCGGTTCCGTGCCCGCAGCACCTTGTAGCCCTGGAACAGGCCGCAGTCCACGAGCACGCGCGCACCGTCGCCCTCGACGAGGTGCCGCGACCCGGTGACCGTGTCCGCTGCGCCGAGGAAGCGGATGCTCCGCGCGCCCACGGCTCTACCCGACGTCGCTGACGACGATGACCGGACCCGTCGCGCGAAGGAGGAGGTCGTGGCTGACGGAGCCGAGCAGGAAGCGCGCCATGCCGCCCGCCGTGTGGCTCGCGACGATCACGACGCTGGCGGACTCGGTCGCGACGGCGAGCACCTCCGCCGCGGCTCCGCGCTCGAGGCGACCCACGGGGTCGGCACCGTGCGCCCGCGCATGCGCCAGCGCGTCGTCGAGCACGTCCCGCCGCATGTCCTCCATGACCGAGACGTCGCTCAGGTACTCGACGTACGCCGAGTTCCAGCTCGTCGGGACGACCCACGCGTGCACGAGTTCGAGCGGCTCCCCGAGCCGTACCGACTCCTCGATCGCGAAGCGCACGGCCTCCTTCGAGCGGGCGGATCCGTCGACCCCGACCACCACCCCGCGGCGATCGACCTCCTCCCAGTCGGGCGGGATCACCGCGACCGCGCCGCGACCGCGGCGGCCGGCGAGGCGGGCGCCGAGCGTCCAGGCGGTCTCGTGGCCGCTCTGCGAGGACCCGACCACGACCAGGGCCCCGCTGTCGAGGTACGCGGCCAGTTCCCGGTCGGGGCGCCCGTGGACGGTGAGCGTGTCGATCGGCCGCGACGGATGCTCCGTCCGGAGGCGGTCGGCCCGGTCGATGAGCTCGACACGCGCCTCGGGGAGGTCGCCGGTCGCCCGGAGGTACTCGCTCGACGTGTCGGCTCCCGGCAGCGTGTGGACGATGAGGAGGGGCGCGGCGTCCCCCCGGTCCGCGGCCCACTTCAGCGCCGCATCCGAGTTCGGCGATCCGTCCCATCCGACGACGACCTGCGTGAACACCTGCGATCACCCCTTCGTGGCATTGACGACTGCGTGTCCCCAGCCTCGCCGAGGGGTGATCGCGGTCGCCGGGCCGAAGGTCACTCGGCCGGGCGAGGCGGCGACCGAGTGACCGCGCCGCTCAGCGCCCTCGATGGTCGACGAACGACATCCGCGGCCCCCGCCGCGGCCGGCCACGGAGCCCCGCCGCCATCATCAGGCGGATCACGCGATAGCGCTGCCCGGCCCACGGTTCGAGCGCCTCGAGCATCTCCTCGTCGGTCATGTCGCGGCCGAACAGCGCGTGGCCGACGTAGTTCGAGAGGTGGTAGTCGCCGACCGACACGGCGTCCGGGTCGCCCAGGGCGCGCTGCCCGACCTCGGCGGCCGTCCACGCGCCGACGCCGGGGAACAGGGTCAGCCGCGCCGCGGCGTCGACGTGCGCGAGCTCCGCGGCCTCCTCGATGCGTGCGGCGCGAGCGGCGACGCGCTGGATCGCCGCCGCGCGCTTGGGGTCGACGCCGGCGCGGTGCCACTCCCAGACCGGGATGGCGCGCCATCCGTCGGCCGAGGGGGCGACCCGCATCGGGCGAGGCACGGGCCCGGGTGCGGGGGTGCCGAACGCGAGCACGAGCCGGCGCCACGAGGCGTGCGCCTGCAGCGTGATCACCTTCTGCTCGAGGATCGCCGGCACGAGCGACTCCATCACGCGCGCGGTGCGCGGCACGCGCAGGCCCGGATTGCGCCGGTGCGCGGCGTCGAGTTCTTCGATGCCGGTGCGGAAGCCGGTCGTGTCGTCGCGCTCCCCGAGCATCGAGGGTGCGAGGGCGACCGCCGCGGCGGCCCCCGGCCCCCAGGCGTCGACGCGGACGAGGTCGACGTCGCGCTGCACGATGCGCAGGGTCGCCGCCCCGGCGTCGGTCAGGGTGGACCGCCAGATCGCACCGTCGGACGTGCGCACGAACGTCGGGTCGCCCGGACCCCTCCGGAGCACGCCGAGCGTCTGCGCGACGTCGGTCTCGTGCGGGGCGCGCCAGTCGAAGGCGAGGTCGGGATCCACCCCTCAAGTGTGCGCCCCGCCACCGTCGCGCGTCCGAACTGCTCGCGGCCCACGAGTCGCCGGTTGTCGCCGCGCGGCCCCGGTGGGATCATCCGGGTGTGGCGAAGTTGACCGCGATGCTGCTGCCGACGCTGCAGCGCAACCCGCTCACCGACCTGCTCGACCAACTCGACCTGGGGTCGGGCGACCGGGTGGGCAAGCGCAGCGGCTTCGTGATCATGCTCGTGCTGTCGGCGATCATCGCCGCGGCCGGGGTGCTGCTCGACTCGACCGCCACCGTGATCGGCGCGATGATCATCGCTCCCCTCGGCACGCCGATCCTCGGCATCGCCGCCGGGATCGTCACCGGTCGTGCCCGGCTCGTCGTGGCATCCGTCGTCTGGGTCGCCGGTGCGGTGGGGGCGGTGATCCTGATCGGGGCCGCGTTCTCGGTCGTCCTGCCGAACGGCGCGAACCTCGCCGCGAACTCGCAGATCACCGGGCGCACCTCGCCGCAGCTGATGGACCTCGTCGCCGCCCTCGCGACCGGCGTCGCGGGCGCGTTCGCCATGAGCCGCAAGGACCTCAGCGCCGTCCTGCCGGGCGTCGCGATCGCGATCTCGCTGGTCCCGCCCCTCGCCGTCGTCGGCGTCACGCTCGGGCAGGGCGACTTCGACGGCGCGTTCGGCGCGTTCCTGCTGTTCTTCTCGAACGTGGTCGCCCTGATCATCGCCGGAGCGATCGTGTTCACGATCGCCGGGTACTCGCGCGACGCGCTCGCGCTGCCCGCCCGGCGGCGGCGGGCGTACACGATCGTGACGGTGCTGACCGTGCTCACCGTGATCCCGCTCGGCCTCAACACCCTCGTCATCGTCGCGCAGGCCACGTGGACCGCCCGGATCCAGGCGGCCGCGACCGAGTGGATCGGCGACGACGGCGGCGAGATCGACGGCATCACCTGGAAGAGCCTCGTCGCGCGGATCTCGGTCCAGGCGCCCGGCGGACGGATCCCCCCGGTCTCGGAGCTCCGCGAGGTGCTCGAGTCGGAGATCCCCTCGATCGTGGGCGTGGAGGTGGACGTGACCGACGCCGTCGTGCACCCCGTCATCGACCGGCAGTGACGCCGGGATCGGATCGCGCGCCTGGGCGGCAGCGGTCGTCACGGCCGCCGACGATGGGCGAGGATCGACCTGGACCGTCGACGAGAGGACCAGCCATGCACGACCGAACCCGCGATCCCCGAGCGGACGAGGGCACGCACGACGACCTGCACCCCGAGACCGTCGCCGTGCACGCCGGCCGGCCGCCGCGCGAGCCCGACGGGCCGATGAGCACCCCCGTGCACCTCGCCTCGACCTTCCACGAGGGCGGCCCGACCGCCTACGGCCGCTACGGCAACCCGTCGTGGACGGCCTTCGAGGAGGCGCTCGGCGCGCTCGAGGGCGGGGAGTGCGTCGCGTTCGCGTCGGGCATGGGCGCGATCTCGGCCGTGCTCGCGCTGGTGCCGACGGGCGGCACCGTGGTCGCGCCCCGGCACTCCTACACGGGAACGATCGGCCTGCTCGACGACCTCGTCGCCACCCGGAACGTCGCGGTCCGCTACGTCGACGTCCGCGATGCGGCGGCGGTGGCGGATGCCGCGCGCGGTGCCGACCTCGTCTGGGTCGAGTCGCCCACCAACCCGGCGCTCGAGGTCGCCGACCTCACGGCGATCGGCCGCGCCGCACGCGCGGCGGGCGCGCTCCTCGCGGTCGACAACACGTTCGCGACGCCGCTCCTCCAGCGCCCTCTCGAGTCGGGCGCCGACCTCGTGGTGCACTCGGCGACGAAGTCGATCTCGGGCCACAGCGACGTCGTCATGGGCGCGGTGATCGCACGCGACGCCGCCCTCCGCGACCGCATCGTGACGCGACGGAGCCTCGGCGGCGCGATCCCGGGCCCGCTCGACGCCTTCCTCGCACTCCGCGGCCTCCGCACGCTGCCCGTGCGCCTCGAGCGAGCCCAGGCGAACGCCCGAGAGCTCGCCGCCCGCTTCGCGGACCACCCCGCGCTCGACGAGCTCCGCTACCCGGGCTTCGGCACGATCGTCTCGATCGTCGTCGCGGGCGGTGCGGATGCCGCTGAGCGCGTCGCGGCGTCGACCCGGGTGTGGGTGCATTCGACGAGCCTCGGGGGCGTCGAGTCGCAGCTCGAGCGCCGCCGCCGGTGGCCCGCGGAGGCGGACACGATTCCCGAGGGGCTCGTGCGCCTCTCGGTGGGTCTCGAGCACGTCGACGACCTCGCGCGCGACCTGGAGCAGGCGCTCGCACGCGCCGCCGACCCGGGCGACGGGGCGCACGAGGGTGCGAACGCTCGCACGGCCGGGCCGGTCCCGCCCGCCGCATCCGGCTACTGAGCACGGCGCGGGCCGGAGGCATCCGCATGACCTTCGGCCCCGTCACGCGCTCGGAGCTCGGATCAGGCTTGACGCGACCCGACCCATGCGAAGGGGGTGCCGAGGATGACCGTGCAGGGCGTGGCGCGCCGGCTGCTGCTGACGGTGCAGATCTTCGTCGGGATCACGAGCGTGCTCGGTGGAGCGGCGCTCGTGCTGAGCGGGGTGATCGACTTCAGCGGGACCGCCCTCGCGATCCCGCCCGATTACCTCGAGGGGTCGCCGTTCACGTCGTTCGCGATCCCCGGCCTCGCGCTCGCGATCGTGGTCGGCGGCACGCACCTCGTCGCGTTCGTGATGCTCTCGCGCCGCATGCGCTGGGCGATGATCGGCTGCGCCGTCGCCGGCTTCGGCATGCTCGTGTGGGTCTTCGTCCAGATGATGTTCATCCCGTTCAGCCCCCTGCAGGCGGTCTACTTCGGGCTGGGACTCGTCGAGCTCGCGGCGACCATGGTGCAGCTCGACATCCTGCACCCGTGGGCGCATGCGACCGTGCACCGCGACCACGCTCCGAAGGCCGCGGCCGCCGGCCCGGGCTGAGGCCCGTCGGCGGCTTCCGCCGCCTCGTGATCCGTGCCATGGTGGGGACGGAGGGCACCTGCTGCCCGACACGAGATGAGGTCGTCATGACCCGGATGCCGAGGGACGGAGTGTTCGCCGGGCGTCGCGCCCGTGCCGGCGCATCGTTCCTCGCGGTCGCCGTGGTCCTCGCGGCGACGAGCGTGTCGGTCGACCTCGCCGTGCCCGGGTTCGGTTCGACGGTGCAGCGAACGGTCGTCGGAGTCCTCTCCGACGTGCTCGAGATCGTCGCGGTCTGGGGTGCGCTCCCGCTCGGGCTGCTGCTGCTCCTCCTGGCGGGCGAGCCCCGCGCCTGGCGGCGCTGGGTCGCGGTGCTCGTCGCGGTCGGCGCGCCGATCGTGGTGCAGCTGACCGGCGTCGGCCGCTCGCCGTTCCTGATCCTGCTGGCGCTCGCGGCCGCCGTCGGGGGTTACGCGCTCATCGCTCTCGGGCTGTCCGAGCACCGCCGCGACCCGAGCCGGCCCGACCGGGTCGCGGTCGCGGTCGTCGTCCTCGCCGCCGCGGAGCTCGCGGTGGTCGCGCTCGGCGTGCTGCACCTGCTGGTGTGGAATCCCATGGCGACCGTCCCGCAGCTCTCGCTCGCGCAGATCTACGGGATCCTCGTGGAACGGTTCGGGGTGATCGACGGCGGCCCGTTCGTCTGGGCCGTCGGCGCCACGCTCGCGACGGCGGCGGGGTCCATCGTGGCGATCCAGGGCTCGCGACGCGGCATCGTCACGACGCACGACGTGATCACGGTCGGATTGCTGCTCATCCACGCCACGACCTTCTTCCTGTGGTGGGCCGGGTTCGCGCTCGGGCTGCACCTCGCCGACGCGTTCGCGGCCGTCGGCGGCGACGTCTCGGCGGTCGGCTCGCTGCTCGCCCTCCTCGGGGCCTCGTGCCTGGCCGCCGCGATCCTCCTCCAGCTGCGGCGTGCGACGGAGGGCGACGACGGGCCGGGCCCGCCCGCTGACGACGGAGCGGACGCGCCCGCCGGCCGATCGATCGCGCCGTCGAACGACGATCAGGCCGACGACTCGGGCGGCACGGAAGGAGCGCCGGCGGCGGTCACCCCCTAGCGTGGTGTCATGGCTGCGCGCAGCGACGACGCCGTGGTCCTCGACGTCGGGGGGCACGAGGTCCGGGTGAGCCATCCCGACCGGGTCGTCTTCCCCGAACCCGGACTCACCAAGCTCGACCTCGTCGAGTACTACCTCGCGGTCGCCGACGGCGCCCTACGCGGCGCGGGCGGTCGACCCATGGTGCTCAAGCGCTTCGTCAAGGGCATCGGCGCGGAACCCTTCTTCCAGAAGCGCGTTCCCGAGAACCACCCCGACTTCATCGACACCGCCACGCTGCACTACGCCCGCGGCACCTCGGCCGAGGAGGCGGTCGTGCGGGATGCCGCGGGCCTGGCCTGGATCGCGAACCTCGGATGCCTCGACCTCAACCCGCACCCGGTGCGGGCCGAGGACCTCGACCATCCCGACGAGCTCCGCGTCGACCTCGATCCGATGCCGGGCGTCGACTGGTCGCAGATCGTCGACGTGGCGATGGTCGCGCGCGACGTGCTCGACGACCACGGGCTCGTGGCCTGGCCGAAGACGTCGGGCTCGCGCGGCATCCACCTGCTCGTGCGCATCGAACCCCGATGGGACTTCCGCGAGGTGCGGCTGGCGGCGGAGTCGCTCGCGCGCGAGGTCGAACGCCGGGCGCCCGGCCTGGCGTCGGCGCGCTGGTGGAAGGAGGAACGCGGCGAGAGCGTCTTCGTCGACTTCAACCAGAACGCGAAGGACCGCACCGTGGCATCCGCCTACTCGATCCGGCCGCTGCCCGACGCGCGGGTGTCGACGCCGCTCGACTGGGACGAGGTCCGTTCGAGGCGCCCCGAGGAGTTCACCGTCGCGACCGTGCTCCAGCGCTTCGCGGAGCGCGGCGACCCGCACGCCGGCATCGACGAGGCGGTCGGCTCCCTCGACGGGCTGCTCCGACTGGCCGAGGAGCTCGGCCCGGCCGAGAAGGCGCCGCGGGGTGCCGCGCGCGGCGACGGGTCGGGGCGACGCGTCTCGACGATGCCGCTCATCGAGGTGGCCCGCACCGAGACGAAGCCCGAGGCGCTCGAGGCGCTCGAGCGATGGAAGGCCTCGCATCCGGCCGTGGTGCCGCTGCTCAGCCCGGCCGACGTGCTCGTCGACGGCATGCGCGGGTCGAGTTCGCTCTGGTATCGGGTGCGGGTCAACCTGCAGCACGTGCCCGAGGCGGACCGGCCCGAGCAGGGTCCGCTGCTCGCCGACTTCGACCCGTGGGCGGGGCGGTGGCCGCCCGCCGACTGAGCCGGCGCTAGCGCGGGGCCGTCGGCGCGAATGCCGCGTGCAGCAGCGCCCACGCGCGCTCGGCCGTGGCCTCGCGGTCGTCGGGCTCGGTCCGCGCGACGAGGCCGGCGAGCATCGAGATCGCGAGGAGCACGTCCTCGACGCCGACGTGCTCGCCGAAGCGGCCGGCGGCCCGTTCGTGCTCGACGGCGGCGGCCGCGATGTCGCGCACGCGCGCCCCGAGCCGCTCGACGCGCGGGTCGTGCGGGTTCGCCGTGATCAGGTCGATGAGGGACGTCGAGACGAGGGCCTGCGCGATGACGCCCTGGAGCAGGGCATCCAGCCCGGCCTCGGGCGGGGCGACCGCGGCCTCGAGTTCGTCGAGGTTCTCCTCGTAGACCGCGACGGCGAGCGAGAGCCGGTCGGGGAAGTGCCGGTAGAGGCTGCCCTGACCCACGCCGGCGCGCTTGGCGATGGCGCTGAACGGCGCGGAGAGCCCGTCGGCCGCGAAGATCTCGCGCGCGGCCGCCAGCAGGGCACGGCGGTTCGCCGGACCGGCGCTCGGGCCGAGGTTCGGCTTGCGCGGCTTGGGACCTTCTCCCTGTCGTCGCTCGGGCATGGGTGTTACGTTACTACCGGACAAGGTTGTCCGGTGTCCGAATGCGACACGGAACGAGCGAAGAAGAAGGAACCCTCATGAGCCCCACCAAGCCCCTCACCGGCGACTCCTCGATCAAGACGTGGCTCGAGGACCCCGTCGGCGGGCCGATCATCCGCGACCTCCTCTCGCAGGCCGGACAGGACCCGGACGTGCTGCGACCGGTCCACCGCCTCGCGCTCAAGCGCCTCATCAAGCTCAGCAAGGGCCAGTTCTCGCAGGAGATGGTCGACCAGCTCGTGGCGCGCGCAGCGGCGGGCGACGTCCCGGCCGGCTCGGCCGAGGCGTCCGCCCCCGCCGCCACCGCCGAGAGCGCTGCCGAAGACGCCCCCGAGGCCGAGGCCGTCGAGCGTCCCGAGTGGGTCGAGCGCATCGACCAGGGCCGCTTCACGGGCAAGACCGTGATCGTCACAGGTGCCGGCTCGGGCATCGGCCGCGCCACGGCGTCGCGCATCGCGCGCGAGGGCGGCACGGTCGTGGCCGTCGACGTCTCGCAGGAGCGCCTGGACGCCCTCGCCGATGAGCTCAGGCCCGCGGCGCACGACGGGGCCGAGGTCGTGACGCTCGTCGCCGACATCACCGACGACGCCAGGATCGCCGAGATCGTCGCCGCGGCCGGCGGCCGCATCGACGGCCTCGCCAACATCGCCGGGATCATGGACGACATGACCCCGATCGGCGACCTCACCGACGCCGTGTGGGACCGCGTCATGCGCGTGAACGTCGACGGCACGATGAAGCTCATGCGCGCGGTCGTCCCCGGCATGCTCGCCCAGGGCTACGGCTCCATCGTGAACACCGCGTCCGAGGCAGCGCTGCGCGGCTCCGCGGCCGGCGTCGCCTACACCGCGTCGAAGCACGCCGTGGTCGGCCTCACCAAGTCGACCGCGTTCATGTACGGCCCGAGCGGCCTCCGCGTGAACGCCGTCGCTCCCGGCCCGACCATCACCAACATCGAGGCCTCCTTCGCCTCGCCGCTCGGCGCGCAGCGCGTGCGGCAGGCGATGGCGCTGCTTCCGGATGCCGCGGAGGCCGAGGCACTCGCCGCGTCGATCACCTTCCTGCTCTCCGACGACGGCGTGAACATCAACGGCGTCGTGCTGGCCTCCGACGGCGGTTGGTCGGCCGCGTAGCGCCTCGCGGGCCCGAGCCCGCGGGCTCGAACGGGCGCCGGTGCGGGGAGCGCGCCGGCGCTCGGGGTGACAGCATGGGTCGATGGCCACCAGCGCGAAGCGGATCCTGTTCATCGGCGGCAGCGGCGTCATCAGCTCGGCCTGCGTGAGACGCGCGGTCGAGGCCGGTCACGACGTGACCGTGCTCAACCGCGGCGGCTCGGCGGGCCTGCGACCGGTGCCCGCCGACGTGCGCCAGGTCGTCGGGGACATCCGTCGCCCCGACACGGTGCGCGCCGCGCTCGGCCGCGGCACCGCCGATCCGCTCGAGTTCGACGTCGTCTGCGAGTTCCTCGCGTTCACGCCCGAGCACGTGCAGGCCGACCTCGACCTCTTCGAGGGTCGAATCGGGCAGTACGTGTTCACCAGCTCGGCGTCGGCGTACCAGACGCCGCCGAGCCGGCTGCCGGTGACCGAGTCCACGCCGCTCGTGAATCCCGCATGGCAGTACTCGCGCGACAAGATCGCGTGCGAGCAGCTGCTCGTCGATGCGGTGCGCGAGCGAGCGTTCCCCGCGACGATCGTGCGGCCGTCGCACACGTACGACGCCACCCTCATCCCCACCATGGGCCACTGGACCGACGTCGCGCGCATGCGCGCCGGCCGGCCCGTCGTCGTGCACGGCGACGGCACCAGCCTCTGGACGATCACGCATCACGACGACTTCGCCGTCGCGTACGTCGGCCTGCTCGGCAACCCGATGGCCGTCGGCGACGCCTTCCACATCACGGGCGACCACGCCCCGACGTGGAACCAGATCTACCGCTGGCTCGCTGAGGCGGCCGGCGCGCCCGACACCGAGCTCGTGCACGTGGCATCCGAGACCATCGCCGCCGTGCACCCCGACTGGGGCCCCGGCCTGCTGGGCGACAAGGCGCACTCGATGGTGTTCGACAACGACAAGGTGAAGGCGCTCGTGCCCGAGTTCCGCACCACGGTCACGTTCGACGAGGGTGCGCGGCGCATCGTCGAGTTCCACGACGCGCACCCCGAGCTGAAGGTCGTCGACCGAGTGGCGGATGCCGCGTTCGAGCGGATCCTCGCACTCCCCCGTCGATGAGGTGGGAGCTTCCTGCGACCCGTTCCGCCGCACCCGCGCTCGGGTCTAGCCTGTTGGCACGCGGCCGCCCGAACGCCGGGACGGCCATCCGAAGGGGGATCCCATGACCAGCTTCGTCGACCCGCTCGAAGGCCCGTTCAGCCGGGGCCAGGAGGCCGAGATCGAGTACGAGGAGGAACTCGAGGCGGAGGGCGTCGGCGAGGACGACGTCGAGTTCGTCATGGAGGAGGTCGCCGACCCGGAGGACGACGACGAGGACTTCGGCGGTCGCTGAGGGTCCGTCGGGAGCCGGGGCGTCCAGCAGGCGCGGAGCGCACGCCGGACCGCCCCTCGGGAAGCCCTATGCGATCCCGCCCCCGTCGACGACCAGGGCGGAGCCCGTCACGTAGCTCGACTCGTCGCTTGCGAGCCAGACGACCGCGGCGGCGATCTCGCGCGGCTCGCCCATGCGCCGCAGCGGACGGTCGGCCGCCTCGGCGAGGAAGGCGTCGGCGTCCTGGCCGAGCTGGCTCGCTTCGTCGCGGAGCATGCCGGTGTTCACGTCGCCCGGGTTCACCGAGTTCACTCGGATGCCCTGCGGACCGTGGTCGATCGCGAGCGCGCGGGTCATGTTGACGACGGCGCCCTTCGACGCGCAGTACGAGATCGCCTGCCCGCCGCCCTTGAGGCCCCAGCCCGACCCGGTGTTGACGATCGAGCCGCCGCCCGCCGCGGCCATCACGGGCACGACGTGCTTGCACATGAGGAAGATCGAGCGCACGTTCACGCCGAACACGCGGTCCCACTCCTCGACGGTCGTCTCGACGGCGGTGGTCCGGCGGATGATCCCGGCGTTGTTGAACACGACGTTCACGCCGCCGAACTCCGCCACGGCGGTGTCGACGACCCGCACGATGTCGTCCTCGCTCGACACGTCGGCCTGGATCGCGACGGCGGTGAAGCCCGCGTCGCGGATCTCGGCGGCGACCGCCTCGGCCGCCTCCCCGTTCAGGTCGACGACGGCCACGGCCGCCCCTTCGGCGGCGAGGGCCTTGGCGGTCGCGCGGCCGATGCCGCCCGCCCCGCCCGTGACGATGGCCTGCTTCTGCTCAAGGCGCATGGAGCGCTCCTTCGTTCTCTGGTGCATGGACTGGATAGACGCTGGTGGTGGAGGGACCGGTCACGATCCGGGCGAATCCGGCGAGCCGGGCGTCGACGGCGGGCTCGCCGGTGTCGACGAGGAGAGGGCGGCCGCCGAGGTCGATGAGCTTCTGCTCGGGGGCGACGACCATGAGCGGTTCGTCGCCGAGCGCCTCGACGACGCGGGCGGAGAGCTGCTGGTTCCCGCGGCCGAGCAGGAAGCCCTGCCCGCCGATGATCGACACGACCGCCTGCGCCGGTCCCTGTGCGGCCTGGTCGAGCAGGTCGCGCTCGGAGGCCGCGGCGACGACGACCCGCCCGTCGAGCACCACGTCGACGCCGAGCGGCGTCTTGTCGACGCCGAGTTCGCGGGCGACCTCGGCCATCGTCCCGCCGGGCCCGAGCAGGTAGCGGATGCCTGGCTGGAGGCGAGCCGCCGCACCGCGGGCCGCGAGCCGGACCGCGGCCTGCTCGTCGGACGGGGTCGACGCCTTGCGGGCCTGGGTCCGCCCCGCCCGGTAGGGCACCCGGAGGGTCCCGTACAGGCGCGGCTCGACCCGGGCGTGCCGGAGCTGCTCCTCGTCGACGTCGAGCACCTCCCGTTCGAGCGTGGGCAGCCCGCGCTCGTCGAGCCACGCCGCGGCGAGCGCGCCGGCCGCTCGCGGCCCGACGGCGAACACGGGCGAGTACATCTTGACGCCGGCCGGGATCCCGACCGCGGCCGTGCGCGGCGGGAGGCCGCGCTCCACGTCGCGCGCGGTGCCGTCGCCCCCGGCGAACAGCACGAGGTCGACGCCGACGTCGCCGAGGGCGCGAGCGGCATCGGTCGTGTCGGCGGCCGTGGTGTGCGCACGCGGATGCCAGACGACGATCGGTCGGAGGCCCGCGGAACGCACGGCATCCTCGCCCATCGGTCCCGCCGCGGTGACGACGTGCTCGTCGGGCCGGGCTTCCGCGACCACCGCGAGCGCCGCTGCGGCACGCTCGGACGCCCGAGCGTGCGCCCCGCGCTCCCCCGCCCGGCGCTGCACGTCGGCGCCGTCGCTGCCGGCGAGACCCGCTGGCCCGCCGACGCCGGCGACGGGGTTCACGATGAGTCCGAGCACGTCAGGCTCCGACGGCGTCCGGGTACTTGCGGCGGTAGGCCCGCCACGTGACGGCCCAGCGCTCGGGGTCGTCAAGGTCGTCGTGGTGCGTGTGGTGCACGGTCTGGTTGTGCGGGGCCGTGCGCACGACCTCCGGCGTCTCGCGCGCCTCGCGGGCGACCTCGGCGAGGACGTCGGCGTACTCGTCCAGTTCGGCCTTGGAGTACGACTCGGTCGGCTCGAGCGTGAACGGCTGCGGCACGACGTACGGGTGGTGGCTCGTCCAGTAGTGCATGCCGAAGTCGCTCGCGCGGACGCCGATCTCCTCCGAGCTGATGCCGGTCTCCTCGAACAGCTCCTGCCACGAGTAGCGCACCTGCTCGATGCGGCGGCGTCCGGTCGCGTAGGGCGCCGAGGCGCCGGGGATGTCGAGGATCCGCTTCATCAGGTAGTTGTTGTTCAGCACCGCGGTCTCGGCGACGGCACGCAGGCCCTCGGCGCCGAGCGCCATGATCCACGCGTACGCGCGCACGATGTTCGGCACGACGCCGTGGAACGGCCCGATGGCGCCGATCGACTGCGGACCGGCCTCGCGCACCTCGTATCGGTCGCCCTCGCGGACCACGCGCGGGCCCGGGAGGAACGGTGCGAGCGCGGCGCTGACGCCGTTCGCGCCGGTGCCGGGGCCGCCCGAGCCGTGCGGCGTGCCGAACGTCTTGTGCACGTTGAAGTGGCAGACGTCGAAGCCCGCGTCGCGGGCCCGGGTGATGCCGAGGATGCCGTTGGCGTTGGCCTGGTCGTACGAGGCGAGCGCGCCGACCGCGTGCGCGGCGTCCACCCACTCCCGGATCGCCGGGTTGTAGATGCCCGTGTCCTCGGGGTTCGTGACCATGATCGCGGCGGTCCGAGTCGAGAGCGCGCGCTTCAGGGCATCGAGGTCCGGGTAGCCGTCGGCGTCGGGGTGCAGGGTGATGACGTCGTAGCCGGCGGCCTTGGCTGCGGCCGCGTTCGACGGGTGGCTGAAGATCGTGGTGATGACCTCGCGGCGCTGCGCGCCCTCGCCGTTGGCCTCGTGGTAGGCGCGGATCATGGCGATGTTCGCCCAGATGGCGGCCGACCCGCCCTGGGTGTGCAGCGACACCTCGTCCATGCCGGAGACCTCGGCCAGCATCCGCTCGGTGCGCCAGATGATCTCGAGCGCGCCCTGCGCGTCGGCGGGGTCCTGCAGCGGGTGCATCGCGGCGAGCTTCGGCGTCGAGATGATGCGCTCGTTGACCTTCGGCGCGTACTTCATCGTGCACGTGCCCTGGCCGATGTCGACGTTGAGGTCGGCGCCGAGGTTCTCCTGCGAGAGCCGAAGGTAGTGCTTGAGCACGCGCATCTGCCCCATCTCGGGAAGTGCGGGCGCCTCGCGGCGGGCGAGCCCCTCCGGCAGGGCTGCGACGACATCGCCGACGGCCTCGCGCACGCCGGACTCGACGGGCGTGACGAGCACGCCGCGCTCGCCCGGCGTGGAGAGCTCGAAGATCACCGGCTCGTCCCAGCGAGCCTGGTGGAAGCGGCGGAGGGCGGGCTTGGGGGCGATGGGCAGGCTCATGCGCGGTGCTCCTCGGGGGTCGGGGCGGTGTCGAGGGTGGCGGCGGACTCGGCGGCGGACGCCGCGACGAGTCCGGTGACGGCGGTGGCGAGGCGGTCGATGTCGCGCTGCGTGGTCAGCTCGGTGACGCACACGACGAGCTCGTGCTCGCCGGCCGGCACGCCCGGCTCGATGCCCTCGGCGCGGAGCGCGCGGACGACGTCGGCGGCGGTGAGCCCGGCGTCCGACACGTCGACCGCGAACTCGCGGAGGTGCGCCGCACCGTCGGTGAGGCGGATGCCGGGGATGGCGCCGAGCGCGCGCTGCGCGTAGGCGGTGCGGGCGAGCAGCACCTCGCCGAGCTCCCGCATGCCCTGCGGGCCCATGAGCGCGAGGTGCACGCCGGCGGCGATGCCCCAGAGCGCGGCGGCCGTGCCGACCCACTCCTTGCCCTCCTCCCGGAGCGCGAACGAGGTCCGGTCGTAGGCGACGTCGCCGAATCCGACCTCGCCCGGCACGTCGGTCGCCTCGAGGCCGAAGAGCCGCGAGGGCATCTCCATCACGAACCTCGGGTCGTCGTGCACGGCGATGAAGCCGGCGTGCGCGCCGCCGTACCACTGGTGCAGGCCGAGCGACTGGATGTCGCCGCAGACGATGTCGGCGCCCTGCTCGGCGGGCGGCGTGAGCACGCCGTACCCGACGGGGTCGGTTCCGACGACGAGCACCGCGCCCGCCGCGTGCGCGGCGTCGGCGACCTCCTGCAGGCGGTGCTCGAGCGCGCCGGTGCGGCTCGGCGTCTCGACCCAGACCGCGGCGACGTCGGCGTCGAGGCGATCGGCGATGGCCGCGACATCCGCCGTGCCGTCGACCGGGGCGACGAACTCGAGCTCGAGGTGCAGGCGCACGTAGTCGAGGACCTTCGAGAGCTTGGCGGGCAGCACGTCGCTCGCGACGAGCACGCGGCGGCGTCCCGTCATCCGCCCGGCCATCGAGAGCGCGGTCGCGGTCGCCTGGAACCCGTCGTAGGTGGGCACGTTCACGACGTCCATCGACAGCAGCTCGCCCATGAGCGACTGGTACTGGAACAGGGCCTGGAACCGGCCGTGGTCCTCGTAGGGCTCGCCGGCGTACGCCGTGAGGAACTCGCTGCGCCCGATGACCTCGTCGACGACCGCCGGCACGTGGTGCGCGTAGGTGCCCTGGCCGAGGAAGCTCAGCCGCTCGGTCGTCGGCACGTTGCGGGCGAGCAGCCCGCTCACGTGGCGCTCGAGGTCGGCCTCGGCGACGAACGGCTCGGGCAGGTCGAGCGCTCGTCCGAGGCGCAGGTCCTCGGGGACGTCGGCGTAGAACTCCTCGACGGATGCCGCGCCGACGGCGGCGAGCATCTCGGCGCGGACGTCGGGGGCGGTGTTCGGGATGTACGGATGCACGAAGGGTTCGGTCATGGACGCCTCACTCGGTGGTCTCGGACAGGGTGATGAACGGGGGCGCCTCCGCGCGGGGCGCGGCCAGTACCGCGACGCCGAGGGGCGCGAGGACGAGCCGCGCGCCGACGGCGCCGTCGCCGAGCAGGTCCCTGGCGCCGTCGGGCACGTCCACCGCGACCTCGTGGTCGCCGTGGTTGAGCACGAAGGTGTAGTCGGTCGCGTCGTCGGCGCGGGTGACGGCCTCGACGTCGCGGTCGATGCGGCCGCGGGCTGGCAGGCCCGCGTCGGCGAGCGCCCGGCGCAGGACCGCGACGTGGCCGTCCTCGGCGAGCGCGGCCGCGACGTACCAGGCCGCGCCGTCGCCGTGCCGGCGCCGGGTGACGGCCGGTCGGTCGTCGAGCACGCCGCCCGCGAAGCGCGCGACGACGGATGCCTCCGGTGAGGCCTCGATCCACTCGGTCCACACGGGCGCGTCGAACGCGTCGCCGTCGAGCCGGATGCGCTCGGCGCGACCGTCGGGCACGGGCCACGGCTCGTCGACCTCGATGCCGAGGAGGTCGCGGAGGGGTCCGGGCGCCCCGCCGGGGTGGACCTTCTCGGTCGGATCGACGACTCCCGAGAACGGCCCGACGACGACCGTGCCGCCGGCGGCGGTGTACGCCGCGAGGGCGTCGGCCTGCGCGGCATCCGTCACGTAGAGGTTGGGCACGACGACCAGGTCGTAGCCGTCGAAGGGGCCGATGGCGCGCACGGCGTCGACGGCGTGCCCGAGTGCGTGCAGCGCACCGTGCCAGGCGCGGGCCTGCGCGAGCCAGCCGAGTCGCTGCGAGGGCAGCGACTCGGCGGCGCTCGTCCCCCACCACGAGTCCCAGTCGACGACGAGCGCGACGCGGGTGCGCACGCGCGTGCCCTTCACCGGGGCGAGGCGCTGGAGCTCGCGCCCGAGCGCCGCGGTCTCGCGGAACGTCCGCGACCGCTCGCCACGGTGGCCGAGCATCGCGGAATGGAACTTCTCCTGCCCGTACCGGGCCTGGCGCCACTGGAAGAACATCGCGCCGTCGGAACCGTGCGCGACCGCCTGGAGGCTGTCGATGCGCATACGCCCGGGCGCCTTCGGCACGTTGACGTCGCGCCAGCTCACGGCGCTCGCGGCCTGCTCGAGGAGCAGCCAGGGCTGTCCGCCCTTGAGGGATCGCATGAGGCCGTAGTTCAGCGCGGCCGGAACGTGGGCGCGGGGGTCGGCCGGGTCGGGGTAGGCGTCGTCGGTGACGAGGTCCTCGACCTCGGCGAACCGCCAGTAGTCGAGCTCGCGGAAGAGGCTCATGAAGTTGGTGGTCACGGGCAGCTCGGGTGTGACCTCGCGGAGCACGTCGATCTCGACCTGGAACAGCTCGAGGAGCGCGTCGGAGGAGAACCGCTCGAAGTCGAGCAGCTGGGTCGGGTTGATCGGCCCGGTCGCCCGGCGGGGCGGCTCGACCTGTTCCCAGGCGGTGTAGCGCTGGCCCCAGACGTTCACGCCCCATGCCTCGTTGAGCCCGTCGAGGTCGCCGTGGCGCGCCTCGAGCCAACGCCGGAAGTGGGCCGCGGACTCGGGGCACCAGCAGCGGGCGACGTGGTCGCCGTACTCGTTCGAGACGTGCCACAGGACGACCGCTGGGTGCTCGCCGTAGCGCTCGGCCATCGCCCGCGCCATCCGCGCGACGTTCTCGCGCCAGACGGGCGAACTCGGGCAGTAGGCCTGACGCGACCCGAACTCGAGGCGACGACCGTCGGCGTCCCACGGGAGCATCTCGGGGTGGCGGCGCACGAGCCAGGCCGGCGGCGTGGCCGTGGCCGTCGCGAGGTCGATGCGGATGCCTCCGGCCCAGAGCACCTCGATGACCCGGTCGAGCCAGCCCCACTCGTAGACGCCCGGCGAGGTCTCCAACTGCGGCCACGAGAACACGGGGAGGCTCACGAGGTTGACGCCCGCCTCGCGCATGAGCCGCACGTCCTCGTGCCACACCTCCTCCGGCCACTGGTCGGGGTTGTAGTCGCCGCCGTAGGCGAGCGCGTCGAGGCGCATCGGCCTCGGGGTCGCGTTCGTCACGTCGTGTCCTCTCCGTCGTGGATCTGTACAGGTCGCCCTGCGCACTGTATTCTGTATACAGACACGCTAGGCCGCAAGTCGACAGGGGTCAAGCCCTAGGCTTGCGGCGTCGACCCGGCTGGAGGAGCGATGGCGATCGAACGCAAGAACCTGCGTTCCCAGGTGCGCGAGGAACTGCTCGCGCGCATGCGTACGGGGCAGGTGCGCCCGGGCGAGGGCATCAACGAGGTGCAGCTCGCCGGCGAGCTCGGCGTCAGCCGCACGCCCCTGCGTGAGGCGCTCATCGCCCTCGAGAGCGAAGGGCAGATCACGAGCGAGAACGGCAAGGGCTTCCGCTTCGTGCCGCTCTCGGCGACCGAGTTCGAGGAGCTCGCGCCCGTCATGGCCGCGCTCGAGTCGCTCGCCCTCGAGCTGAGCCCGCCCGACGAGCTCCGGGAGATCGGTCGGCGGCTCGCTGAACTCGCCGCCGACTTCCACCAGGAGGTCGTTGAGCACTCGCTCGTCGTCAACAAGGACGACGAGTGGCACGCCATCATGCTCTCCGCGTGCCCCAACCGGCGGCTGCTCGACACGATCGAGGCCACGCGCGGCGCGTTCCACCGCTACGAGTCGCTGCTGGTTCCGAACGACGTCATGATCGAGCGCGTCGCGGCGGAGCACGCCGAGATCGCGCGGCACCTCGCCGACGGGGACGTCGCCGCGGCATCCGTCGCCCTCAAGGCGAACTGGATGAACGGCATGCGCCGCATTCTCGACAACGCGTCGAGCTCCTACTTCAGCGCCTGACCGGGCACGGCCCGTCGCGCCCGCGCCCGGTCCCACCGTCCGCTCCATGCGTCCGGCGAGCTCAGTCGCCGTGCGACAGCGCGACGGCGAGGTCGATGAACAGCGCGGCCGACCAGCCGAACGCCGTCGTCGCGGTGGGGGCGCGCTCACCCGTCCGCGGGTCGAAGTACTCGTGCGGGCCGCCGGCATGGACGACGAGCTCCACGGTCCGCTCGGCGAGCCGCCGGGCGCGATCCGGGTGGCCCGAGCGGGCCAGGCCCTCCGCCACGAGCGCGTTGGTGTTGACCCACACCGGCCCGCGCCACATGCGCTGCGGCGAATGATCCGGGTCGCCGACCGCGACGGTCGGGACCGGCCACTCGGTCGCGAAGCGCTCCGGGTCGTCGAGGGCGTCGACCAGCCGGGCGACGACGGACTGCGGCAGCATCCCGGTGAGGAGCGGCATGAGCCCCACGACGGTGTCGCTGTCGACCGGTCGGCCGGCGGCGAGCGAGCGGAACCGGCCGTGATCGACGTCCCACAGTTCGAGCAGCCGGTCGAGCATGCGGGCCGCCCGCTCTCGGTGGGCGGTGGCGGCCCAGGCCGCGCGGCCGTCGACGGCACGCGTCTCCGCGCCATCCCACGCGCCGAACCGCTCGACGAGCTCCGCGAGCTCCAGGTCCTGCTGCACGAGGTACGCCGCCAGGTCGGGGGTCGTCGTCGGCAGCGGCCCGTCGAACACCGGGCTGTCGTCGAGGCCCGACGAGTACGGGTGCCCGTACTCCGGGAGGCCATCGCGGTCGAGGTCGGAGTGCTCGAACCACCAGTCCTGCGAGCGGCGGATGGTGCCGACCATCCGTCGCGCCCAGGCGGCGGTCCCTGCCTCGACTGGCTCCGCCTCGAGCACCTTGCGGAGCGCCCACGCCGCGAGCGGCGGCTTGGTGAGCGGCACGGGGGCGCTCGGGTCCGCCACCGCGGAGCCGGCGCGGCGCAGGTTCTCCCGATCGGAGGCGGGCAGGTCGTCGCTCGACGCGAGCACGCCGTGCTCGTGGACGACGTCCGGGAGCTGGCCCTCGGGGGTCGGGAACCGCAGCGCCAGGTCGAGCTGCTCGCGCGCGAGCTCGGGATCGCCGTGGCGGAGCCCGACCGCGATGAAGTACGCGTCCCACTGCCAGAGGCCGACGTAGCCGATCTTCGAGGGCACGACCGCGCGCGCGCCGGCGAGCTGCGGCAGCTCGACGACGTTCGCGCCGAGCACCCACCAGCAGAACGCGGCCATGTGCTGCAGGTCGTCGCGGACGACCGGGCAGCGCGCGAACCAGTCGAGCCACGTCGCACGCGTCTCCGCGAGGTGCTCGGCGTGCGCGTCGCTCCGCGCGAACTCGACGCCGCGATCGGCGTCGATCGTGAAGGCGACGGATGCCGCGTGCCGCCCGCCGATGCGGAGGGCCTCGGCCTCGTCGCCCGCCCGCACCGTCCACGAGACCATCGCCTCGCGACCATCGGCGACGCCGAGGCTCAACGCGTGCGGGCCCGCGAAGGTGAGCGTGACGGCGCCGCCGCCGAGCTCGACGACGTGCGGCAGCACCCGCGTGACGGCGAGCCGCGCGCCGTCCCGGTCCCGCACCTCGAGCGCGTCGATCGCCACGCACTCCTCGAGCGACCGCTCGTACTCCGAGGTGTGCACGCGCAGCCCGTCGCCGTCCCGGAACACCATCAGGCGCGACCGCGGCAGCGTGAACGGCGCCCGCACCAGGTCGAGATGCTCGCCGGCACGTGCGGCAGCGGTCGCGGCATCCGCTCGCCCCATGACCCGGCGGGGCAGCGTCGGCGCGGCGCTCATCGGCCGCCCAGGCCCGACGCGGCCATGCTGTTCAGGATCCGGCGCTGGCCGATCACGAACGCGACGAGCATCGGGATCGTCGCGAGCGCCGACGCCGCCATCACCAGGCCGTAGTCGACCGACCCGAACTGGCCGCGGAAGCTCGCGAGCAGCAGCGGCACGGTGAACAGGTCGGGCGAGTTCAGCAGCACGAGCGGGAACAGGAAGCTGTTCCACACGTCGAGCGCGACGATGATGCTGAGCGCGCCGAGGCCCGGCTTGAGGTTCGGCAGGATGATGCTCCAGAACGTCCGCCAGCGGCCCGCGCCGTCGACGAGCGCCGCCTCCTCGAGCTCCTTCGGCAGGCTCAGCACGAACTGCCGCATGAGGAACACGGCGAACGGGTTCACGAGCATGGCCGGCACGATGAGCGAGAGGTGCGAGTCCACCCAGCCGAACTTCGCCATCAGCAGGTAGAACGGGATGAGCGTGACCTGCTTGGGGATCATCTGCGTCGCGAGGAACACGATGAACAGCACCCGGCTGCCGCGGAAGCGGATGCGCGCGAAGGCGTAGCCGGCCATCGACGCCGTGAGCAGCGTTCCGACGACCGACAGCACGCAGATGTAGATGCTGTTGAGGTACGCCTGGCCGAACGGCACCGCGTTCCACGCATCGACGTACTTGTCGAGCGTCCACGGGTCGGGCCAGAGGCTCAGCGGGTCCTGCAGCAGCTGCGGGAGCGTCTTGAACGAGGTCAGCAGCATCCACAGGAACGGGAACACCATCGCGAGGCCGGCGGCGACGAGCGCCGCATGGATGGCGACGCGGCCGATCGTGCGGCGGGTGCGCCCGTCGCCGCGCCGGGCGGGTCGTTCGAGCTGCGGGCGGCCGACGAGCGTCGACTCGAGGTCTGCGGCGGTCATGCGGAATCGTCCTCGTAGTGCACGAACTTCTTCTGCGCGCCGAACTGGATCGCCGTGATGAGGAGGGTCAGCAGCAGCAGGATCACGGAGGCGGCGCTGGAGGGTCCGAACTCGAACCGCCCGAAGCCCAGGTCGTAGATGTGGTAGACGATCGTGCGCGTCGCGTTGTCCGGACCGGCGTTCGCGGTGAGCACGAACACGGTGTCGAAGGTCTGCAGCGACGAGATGAACGCGACGATCGAGGAGAAGAACACGATCGGCGAGAGCAGCGGCAGGCGGATGCTGCGGAACAGCCGCCACGCGCCGGCGCCGTCGATGCGGGCGGCCTCGATGACCGAGGGCGAGATGTTCTGCAGGCCCGCGAGGAAGATGATGACGTTCAGCCCGAGGGACGACCAGATCGCCACGATGCAGACGGCGATGAGCGCCAGGCGCGGGTCGCCGAGCCAGTCCGGCGGGTCGATCCCGAAGACGCTCGCGATGGCGCCGCTCAGCACGCCGTCGGCGCGGAACAGCTGCTGCCAGATCATCGCCACGGCGACGGTGCTCGTGACGACGGGTGCGAAGAAGAGGATCAGGTAGAGCGTGCGGGTGCGCAGCCTCTCCAGGGCGACGGCGATGACGACCGCGAGTCCGAGGCCCACGGGCACCGTGATGACCGCGATGAGCAGCGTGTTCACGATCGAGCGCAGCAGGAGCTCGTCCTGCAGCTGCGCCGTGAAGTTCTCGAAGCCGACCCACTCGAGCTCGGTCAGGCCGTCCCACGAGGCGAACGCGAGCACGAGGCTCGCGACGAACGGCAGGAGCACGAAGAGCGCCATGCCGACCAGCTGCGGGCCGACGAACACGTAGCCCCAGCGGCGGTCGCGGCGGCGCCACGCGGCCTCGCGGCGCGGCGCCGGGCGACCGGACGGGACCGGGCCTCCCGGCGCGCCGCCCGCGACGACGGCGGACGGGGCGGATTCCGCGGGGTGCGCGGGCGACGCGACCGGGGTGCCGGTCGCGCCGCCCGAGGTGATCACCATGGGTGGACTCACTCCGCCGTCTTCTCCGCGACGAGGTCGGCGACCGCGTCGAGGGTGGACTGCGCGTCGGACTTGCCCTCGTAGAGCTTCAGGAACAGGTCGCTGATGTCCGTCGAGAGTCCGGGCACGCGCGCCTCGGGCGCATAGTCCTCGAAGCCGACGTCGCGCATGTCGAGGAAGGTCTGCGCGTGGGCGGGGTAGCCGTCCTCGAGCACGACCTCGTCGGCCCCGGCGATCGAGGGCACGGCGTTGCCGCCGCCGGAGAGGCGGAAGACCTGTCCCTCGGCCGAGAGGAACTCGGTCCAGAAGGTGAAGGCGGCGTCGGGGGCATCCGTCTTGCCGTTGATCGCCAGGTACGAGGTGGCGACGCCGGTCGGGGCGGCCTGGCCGTCGGGCGTCGGCCAGCGCACGATGTCGTAGCCGTCCTGCTCGCCGGCGCTCGAGACGGTGCCGATCGTGTAGCGGCCCTGCGAGAAGAAGCCCGCCTTGTGCGTGACGAACACGCTGTCGGCGCCGGCGCCCTCGGGCATCGTGTCGGCGACGACGAAGGTGCCGTCCTGGAAGTATCCGCCGAGGGTCTCGACGGCGTCGACCGTGGTGGCGTCGTCGTTGCCGACGAAGGCGCCGGACTCGTCGTAGGCCGTGCCGCCCTGCGCCGAGATCCAGCTGTAGTGCGTCGCCCAGTAGTTCCAGAACATCGAGCCGATGAGGCCCGCGTCGGCGAGCGCGTCGTTCATCTCGAGGTACTTCTCGGTCGTCCACTCGCCGTTCTCGGCGAGGGTGGCCGGGTCCTCCGTGATGCCGGCCGCCTCGAGGGCCTGCCGGTCGTACCAGAGCACGTCGGGGTTGGAGTCGTTCGGGGCCGCGTAGATCTCGCCGTCGGTCTCCGCGGCGCCGAAGAGGCCGGGGAAGAAGTCGTCGGGGTGCGTCTCGCTCGCGTCGGAGGCCATGCGCTCGCTGAGCGGGAGGAGCACGTCCGCGTCGACGAACTGGCCGATCTTGTCGTCGCCGATGTAGAAGACGTCGGGCGCCGTGCCGCTCGTGAGCTGGGCGAGCAGCTTCGAGTGGTAGTCGCCGTAGCTGGCGACCGGCTGCAGCTCCACCGTGATGTCGGGGTGGCGCTTCATGAACTCGTCGTTGAACTCCTCGAAGCGGGTCAGCTCCTCGGGGGTGCCCCAGGTCGACCACACGACGGTGTCCTCGTCCGAACCTCCCCCGCCACCGCTGCAGGCCGCCAGGCCGACCGTCATCGCGCCGATCGCTCCGACCGCGAGCAGACGTCTCGTCATTGAGTTCGCACGGCGCATCGCGCCCCACCTCTTCCGTCATCGAGTTCCACCGGGTGCATCCCGGCACTCAGTATTTTGTATACAGAACTCAGCAGAGGTCAAGTCTCGAATCGGCAACGGCGATCCGGTGAGGGCTCACCCGCCCTTCGGCGCGCGGCGCCGCATCCGCTCGACGGTCTCGCCGATCGCCGTCGCGACGAGCACGACCGCGGCGAGCACGCCGGTGCCGAGCGGATCCAGCCACGGCGACGCCGCGGCGACCAGGAGGATCGCGGCGAAGCCCCCCAGCTGCGCCCGCATCCATCGTCGCTCGAGCACCCGCCGGAACAGCACCGTGCCCAGGAGGAAGAGCAGCGGGCCGCCGAGCACCGTCACCACCGCGGCGACGCTCTGCTCGTGCGGATGCCCGAGCACCTCCTTGTCGCCGACGCCGAGCAGGACGATCCCGCCGACGATGAGCAGGTGCACCCACGAGTACGCCGTGCGGGCGACGCGCCCCGGCGCATCGGCCGCCTCGATCGCCTCCGACCCGATCCGCTCGCCGTGGTCGAAGTAGATCCACCAGCACGCGGCGGCCGCGACGAACGCCGTCACGAGGGCGACGACGCGGTCGACGGATGACTCCTCCGCGACGAACGCGAACCCGGTCACGAGCAGGCCCTCGCCGAGCGCGATGAGCACGAACAGCGCGGTGCGTTCCGCGATGTGCGCTCCGGAGACATCCCATCGCCCGATCTCCATGCGGCCCCGGCCGGGCACCGGGTAGCCGAGCACGCTGCCGACGAGCTCGAGCCCGAGCGCCGCCGCCCAGAACGGCAACTGGGCGGGCAGCGGCATGAGTGCTCCGACGATCCAGAGGGCCGACCCGGCGAGCGCCCAGACGAGCACGTTGCCGAAGTCGTGCGCGACCTGCCGATCGTGCCGCGCCGTCGCCCACACCATGAAGGCCGCGCGGCCGAGCATCAGCGCGATGTAGGCGAGCGCGAACGTCCACGCCCGATCCCCGAAGGCCTCGGCGATCGCCGCGCTCATCACGAATGCGACGAACGCGAGGGCGATGACCGCGACCCGCACCGGCACCCGGACCGGATCGAGCCAGTTCGTCACCCACGTCGTCGACACCCAGGCCCACCACAGGGCGCACACCATGATCGCGCCCTCGAGCGCGCCGAGCAGCGTCTGGTCCTCGTACAGGTAGACGCCGAGCTGGGTCAGCCCGAACACGAAGACGAGGTCGAAGAACAGCTCGACGTAGGTGACGCGGTCGGCGCGCTCCGAGTCCGCCGGGCGCAGCACGTCGGCGCGCAGTCCGATGGCCATGCGGTCATCCTGCACCCTGTCGGGCGTCGGCGGGCGGATGACACGGGCGTCCCGGCTCGCGCCGTCCCGGCATCCGGGTTAGCCTGACTGGACTCGCGGAGCCGAACGGCCGCGCCGCCACGGCGACCCGCGAGCCCTACGTACTCTTCGACGCGGATGAGGTATTCCGGATGGCGGTATCGGCTCGGTCCCTCGGCGTTGCGGCCGCGTTCACGCTCATGCTCGGCCTCACCGCGTGCACGACCGGCGACGACGCCCCCGCGCCGACGAGCCCGGTCGTCCAGCTCGGCGCGCCGGGCGAGGAGAATCGAACGCTCTCCCCCGACGAGGCGTCGAAGGGAGTCGACGCGCCGGGCTACATCGAGGCCGACGCGCAGTTCATGCGCGACATGATCCACCATCACGACCAGGCGATCACCATGACGGGCTGGGTCGAGGCGCGGACCGACGACCGCGACGTCCGCCTGCTCGCGGAGCGCATGAGCATCAGCCAGACCGACGAGCTCGAACTGATGGCGACCTGGCTGCAGGACCGGGGCCAGCCGGTCAGGGACACCGGACACGACCACGGCGCCGCGGCGATGCCGGGCATGCTCACCGACGACGAACTGGCCGAGCTCGAGGCCGCGAGGGATGGCGAGTTCGACCGCCTCTTCCTCGAGTACATGATCAAGCACCACACGGGCGCCATCGAGATGGTCGGCGACCTCTACGCCGCCGGTGGCGGCCAGGAGCAGGCCGTCGGCGACTTCGCACGGCACGTGGAAGGCGACCAGAACATCGAGATCGCGCGCATGCAGACGATGCTCGCGGAGCGGTCGTCCTGACCCCGCGGTCGTCCTGACCCCCGCGGCACGACGGCGGGCCGCATGCGAGATGCCCGGCGATCCGAGGATCGCCGGGCATCGTCATGCCGGTCGGGGAGGCCGGTCTCCCGGCCTCCCCGTCGGACTCACTGGAAGGTCGCCGCCAGCGCCTGGACGCTCAGGACCAGGTTCGAGTCGGCCGGAGCGCCCGACTTGCGCTGCGCGTTGGCGAGCTGGTCGAGGATCGAGCCGCTCTGCGCCCCCTGGGCCGCGAGCTTCTCGGCCTGGTCGAGCGACTTCCGCACCTGCTTGAGCGCATTGCCGCTCAGGCTGCCGTCTCGCTCGGCCTGGTCGACGAACGCACGCGAGAGCACGAAGCTCGGGTCGTGCGACAGCGCCGTCTGGTGCTGGGCGTTGAACGCGTCGAGCTGGACTGCGGCGGCCGCCGCGATCTCGTTCGCCGACAGGTGGGCGCTCGGCGTGAGGGCGACGCTGTCGAAGCCGCGCGCGATCTCACTGCCGAACACGTTGCCGTTGTACCAGTACGTCGACCAGTAGCCGCCGAGCGTGATCGCCGGCGTGGAGATCGGGCCGCGGTCGAGGTACGCGATCTCGACGGGGTTCGCCGAGTCGGTGAAGTCCCAGATCGAGAGCCCGCCCTGGTACCAGGCCTGGACCATCACGTCGCGCCCGGGGACCGGGATGAGCGACCCGTTGTGCGCGACGCAGTTCTCGCTCGTCGACTGCGGTGCCGGCAGCTTGTAGTAGCTGGCGAACTGCAGCTGGCCGTCGACGATGTCGAAGATCGCGTCGGCGCCCCACTCGGGCTGGTCGGTGACGCGGCAACGCGCGCCGCTTCCGCCGCCCCACTCGTCGGTGAAGACGACCTTCGTGCCGTCGTTGTTGAACGTCGCCGAGTGCCAGTACGAGAAGTTCGGGTCGGCCACCTCGGCGAGGCGAACGGGGTTCGCCGGGTCGGAGATGTCGAGCAGGATGCCGTTGCCCTGGCAGGCGCCGGCGGCCAGTCCGATCTCGGGGAACGCGGTGATGTCGTGGCACGCGTTCGTGTTCGGCGACGGGCTGTAGCCCGACCCGCTCGGGTGCAGCGGCTGCGTCGGACCGTTCTGCAGCCCGTCGACGCGTCCCGTCTCCGGGTCGGCGAAGATCCGCGGCTGCGACACGATCGACGCGGTCTCGGGCGCGGCGACCGGCACCTTGATGACGTCGATCCGCCAGCGCGTCGGGTTCTCGCTGAGCGCGTCGCCGCTGCTGCAGCCCTCGAGCTCGAGTGCCGAACGGATGCTCGAGGTGCCCGAGTTGTAGATGTAGACGTTCTCGGGGTCGCTCGGGTCGGTCACGAGGGTGTGCGTGTGCGATCCGCGACACGTCTGGACGCCGGGCAACTGGACCGGGTTGTCGATGTCGCTGATGTCGAAGATGCGGACACCGCGGAACCGCTCGGGGTTCACGAGGCCCGAGACGCCCTGCGTGCCGCAGTCGATCCGGCCGCTGGTCTGCTCGACCGACATGAACAGCAGGTCGCCGTAGACCGACACGTCGCCCTGGCCGCCCGGGCACACGAACGTGCCGCGCAGCGAGGGTGCCGCCGGGTCGGACACGTCGTACACCTGGAAGCCCGCGTAGCTGCCGCCGATCGCGTAGTCGCCCGTGAACGCCAGGTCGGAGTTGAAGGACGCGTCGAACGGCGCGACCTTCTGGAGGCTCGCCAGCAGGTCGACGTTCGACGTCGCCATTCCGGCGTCGAAGAGACCGGGGCTCAGGTCGACGCGCGGGTCGTCCTCGGCGGCGGCGGCCGTGCCGGTGACGAGGGAGGCGCCCAACAGCAGTGCGCCGGATGCCGCGACGGCGCGTCTGCGCCATCGGACGGGACGGTGTTCGGATCTCATGGGTGGTGCCCTCTCTGTCGCATGGAGCCCGTTCGGTGAGGTGGTGCGAGGTGGAGCAAGATCACGGCGCCCGAGGCCGGTGTGATGCGCGAAAGCTGCGAATCGCACCTCATCGTGCGTCGTTCCTTGCATCCAACGTACCGATGCGAACGCATTCAGAACAGCATGCGTTTTCCGCGGTGGTGCGCTACGACGATGACGCCCCCATCCGTGCACCTGTCGGAGGGTCGACGTAGGCTCGATGCATCCGATCGGAGGGGCGCTCCCATGTGCGGACGATTCGTGGTCTCGCAGCAGGCCGACGACCTCACCGCGGTCTTCGATGCCGAGAACGACTTCGCCGACTGGCGGCCGTCCTACAGCCTCGCGCCGACCGACACGGTGCCGATCGTGCGCGAGCGCGCCCGCTCCGACACCGGCGAATTCGTCCGCCGCCTCGAACCCGCCCGGTGGGACTTCCACCCCGCGTTCATGAAGGACTCGAAGCGACCCCAGTTCAACAGCCGGATCGAGACCGTCGCCACGAACGGGCTGTGGAAGGGCGCGTTCGCGTCCGGACGGTGCGTGGTGCCGATGCGCGGCTACTTCGAGTGGACGGGCGAGCCGGGCAGGAAGCGGGCGCACTACCTCCACGGCGCCGACGACGTGCTCGCCGCGGCGGGCATCTCCACGGCGCGCAAGCTCGACGACGGCACCTGGGAGGTGTCGACCTCGATCATCACGCGCGAGGCGCGCGACGCCTCGGGCGAGGTCCACGACCGGATGCCGGTGTACCTCCCGCTCGACGCCGTCGACCACTACCTCGCCCCTGAGAAGCTCTCGGCCGGCGAGGCCTCGGCGATGGTCGACTTCCTCATCGCCCAGTCCGACCGCGTCGCACCCACGATCTCCGAGTACGAGGTCGACCCGCGTGTGAACAACCACCGCCGCATCGACCCGCACGACCCGACGTTGATCGACCCGCTCCGCGACGACCCGACGCTCGTGTGATCGCCGCTGCCCGCTCCCGTATGAGAGAGGACCGACCATGACCGACTGGACCGACGACCAACTCGACCGCGTGGGTGCGGCCGACCAGCTCGAGATCGCCTCGGTGCGCGACGACGGTTCGCTGCGCCCGTTCACGACCGTCTGGGTGGTCCGGATCGGCGACGAGCTGTTCGTGCGCTCGGCCTACGGACCCGAGAACGGCTGGTACCGGCGCGCGAAGGAGGCGGGCGTCGGCCGGATCAAGTCGGCCGGGGTCATCCGCGATGTGGCGTTCATCGACGTGCCGGCCGACGATACGAGCCTGCACGAGTCGCTCGACGCCGAGTACGAGCGCAAGTACGGTCCGAACCATGCCGCGCACGTGATGGCGACCGTGCTGGGCGACCACGTCCGCGGCGTGACCCTGAGACTCGAGGCGCACGACTGAGCCGGCGCCGTCGGCGTGCCCGGAGGGGCTGCCGGCACGGCAGCCCGGAGCGGCCCAGGACGGGCACGTCGTGCTCAGCCGCGCCGCCACCAGCGCCGTCGTGCCCGGCGGGCGGACGCCTCATCGGCGCGCCGCCGCTCGGCGTCGGCGTCGGCAACCCGGCGCCGCTCCTCGCGTCGAGCCCGCCATGCGTCCACCTCTGCCGTCGCGTCTCGCGTCGGCGTGATCACGGGCGGACCGCCGAGCAGTTGGCGGCGCGCCTCGACGACCCGCGCGTTGAACTCGGCGACCGCATCGCGAACCTCCTGCTCGCGATGCAGTCGGTCGAGGCGCTCATCGAGTTCGGCGTCTTCGACGCGCAGCGCGAGCGCGGGAGGTCCGAGCCCGGTGAGGCGCTCCGTCTCGATCTTCCGTCGGATCCACCAGTCCGGGTCGTGACGGCCGAGCCCCGGCAGCGGCTTGCCCGCACCGGGCAGGTCGTCGAACTCGCCCCGCCGGATCGCCTGCTGGATCACGACCTCGACGTACGCCGCACGCTCCGCCGCGAGCGACCCGGCCGTGGACCGGTCGGCGGGCCGCTCCCGGCCCGATCCGGAGCCCGAGCCCGCGGCATCGACCTCCGCGGCCTCCTCGCTCGCGCCCGCGGTCTCGCGCTCCCACTTCTCGAGGCGGTACTGCGCAGCGTCGCGCCGCGGGTCGTCGACCATCGTCGTCCCCTCCGTCCGATGCGGTCGGTGCTTCGATGGTAGGTCGATCGCTCGGGCGCCGCAGGTCGCGGTTCAGCCGGGGCCGCGCCGAGCCTCCCGGAGCGTCGACGCCGACATCCGGAACTCGTCGGCCGAGATCTCGCCGCGCGCGAACCGTTCCTCGAGGATCTGCATCGCGGCGTCGGAGGTCGCCCCGCCCTCACCGTACGGTCGGACCCCGCGATCGGCTCCGCCGTGCCCCGATGCCGACCGCACCAGCAGCACGATGAGCACCGCGATGCCGCCGATGACGAGCGCCCCGAACAGCAGGCCCGGAAGCCACATCCACCATCCGCCGAAGCCGTAGTCCCACATCATCGGCGCCACCTCCCGTGGACACCCGGGCGAGTTCGCGCCCGGTTCCTCCAGCCAACCCGATCCACGCCGACGCGAGCAGGTCGTTGGGCCCGGGCCGTCGCCGGGCCCGCTTCGGCTCGCTCGATTTCGGTCCGGCCCTCGACGCCGCCGAGCTGCTCGCCGCACCCACGCTGGCGGCCCTGAGGGCGACGGATGCCGCGGCCGATGTGCTCGTCGCCGCCATCGATCCGGGGCTGGCCGACACGGCGGCATTCTGCGAGCACCATGGGATCTCGATGTCCGACGGGGCGAACTGCGTCATCGTGCAGGCCCGCCGCGGGGAGCGCAGCTGGAACGCCGCCTGCCTCGTCCGCGGCTCGAAGCTGCTCGTGCCCGGTTCGTTCCTCGCCGCGTTCCCGCGCGCCGAGGTGCTGGCGCTGGCACAGGCGCGCCTAGCCGGCGACGGGCTCAGAACACCTCGGGCAGCGTCGACCCGTCGAAGCTGAAGACCCCGGTGAGGTCGATGCCCCGGACGGTGCCCTCGGCGTGGTACGCGATGCCCCATTCGTCGATGAACGAGCCGTCGGCGAACGTGCACGGCGCGATCACGGGGTCGTCGGGATCGTCGGGTGCGGTGAGGCCGCCGCCGCCGGCGCTCGTACCGAAGCTCGTCGTTCCGCCGAGTGCGCTGCAGAGGGCGGATGCGGGGTTCCCGGGCGGGTCGTCGGGGATCTCGGTCCGCGAGAGGTACGCGAGCGCGGCGAGCGTCGGCTCGTCGGAGGTGATCGTGACGAGGTCGACGTAGATCCGCGAGTCGGCGTCGTCGTCGAGGGTCTGGAACCGGCACACGGCGACCGGGTCGCCGAGCGGCACCCAGTCCTCCTCGTCGAGGTTCGTCCGCCAGGCGGGCTGTCGCTGCTGCACCTCGCCGCCCTGCCCCTCGCAGTACGCGGCGGCCTCGGCCAGGTCGCCGGCGGATGTCGCGGGGTCGCTCGCCGTCGGCGGCGCAGCGGGTTCCGAGCATCCGGCCAGGCCGAGGCCGATCACCGCGATCAGCGCGGCGCCGGCCATCCGACGGATCCGTCCCATGCGCACCTCGCTCCTCGTTCGCGTGCGTGCCGACGCGCCCCACACTAGACGGCGCGATCGGCGAACGGCCTCGGCATCGTGGCGAACGACGGCGCAACGAGGGGGCCTTGACGTGGAGCGGATGACGGGGTTCGAACCCGCGACCTTCACCTTGGCAAGGTGACGCGCTACCAACTGCGCTACATCCGCATGGGGCGGCTCCGCCGCTCCGTTGCCGCTCTTCCGACCGGCTGGACGAGCCTACAGGACCGGCGAGCCCTTCGACGACCGCCGCTGCCGATTCAGTCGCCTGCCGCGGGCGGGCGACCCGGGCCATCGCCCGATGGGAGCTCACCCGGCGCACGCAGGCCCGGCGCGCCCTCGCCCGACGCCCGCTCGAACGCGCGCTCCCATTCCTGCAGTTCCTTGCGGCCGCCGATGAGGCCGTCGAGCGAGACCTGGAAGTGGAGCCCGCGCCGGGCGTTGACCTGCTTGATGTTCTGCACGAGCTCGCCCGACACCGCGACGACCGCCCCGCGCACCTCGCGGACGCGCTCCTCGGGGTCGTCCCAGAGATGCGGGTGGGTGAGGATGTCGAGCAGGTAGTCGCGGTCGAGTGCCGCGGTGAGCTTCCGCAGCGTGTCGTCGTACTCGATCGCGGCGATCCCGCGCTGGCCGCCGGCCTGCCCGCTGCCGGCGCGATCGAGCCTGACGAACAGCTCCTCGACGTTCTCGGCGATGCCCATCATGTCGTTCGCGGTCTGAGCGGCGACGGCGTTCCCTCGCGCGCCGACCTGGGCGTACTCGGCGGCGAGCGTCCGCAGGATCGCGACGTTCCGGCGGATCGGCTCCGGGACCTTCGCGTCGCCGGCACCCCGGGCACGACGCCGTCGCGCCCGGACCACCCCGAACACCGCGCCGGCCGCCGCGACGAGCACCGCCGCGCCCACCACGAGCCCGAGCATCGGGCCGATCCCGCCGCCGCCGTCTCCGCCCACGACGAGCGGTGGCGGGTCGTCGGCGGCCTGCACGCCCTGCACCGTCTCGGTGAGCGCGCCGCCGAGGCTGTCGGCACCGGATTCCGCCTCGTTGGCGATCTGCATCGCCTCGCCCGCGTCGAGCACGCGCGAGCCGGCGGAGACGTCGTCGCCCACCGCGACGATGATCGTGTCGTAGCCGGTCGTCTCGGCGAGCTGCGTGACGATCTCAGGCCCGGACGCCTCGAGCGCGGCGTTGTCCGAGAACACGGCGATGCCGATCGAGTCGTCGCCGACCTGCGCGAGCAGGGCGTCCTGCAGGGCCGAGGCGCCGCTCACCTCTGACGAGACGTACACCGGCGAGGCCTGCAGCGCGTCGGATGCGTCGTCGACGTATCCGTCCGCCGCAGCGATGAACTGGCCACCCATCCGCCGCCCCTAGAAGTTGTTGATGACCGATGCGAACACGAGGTCGATCTTCGCGGCATCCGACGCGTCGAACCACTGGCCACCGGTCGCCTCGGCGATCCGCTGCAGCGAGCCGGTGTCGGCACCCTCGCCGTACGCGATCGGGAAGATGCGCACGGGCGCCGCGTCGCCGCCCTCGCGCGAGCTCCTGCCGATCTTCGCGATGAGCGAGTCGATCGAGATCGACGAGTCGGTGTCCTGCCCGTCCGAGAGCACGACGATCGCGTTGATCCGACCGGGCTCGGCGCGTTCGATCATCTCGTCGTACGCGACGGCGATCGCGTCGTACAGCGGCGTGCCCTCGCGGTTCGCGTAGCGCAGGTCGTCGATCGACGCACTCAACCTCTCGCGGTCGGATCCGAGTGCCGAGACATCCCGCAGCACGATCAGGTTCTCCCCCGCCGCCGAGTCGACGCCCGTGGTGAACGCCCACATGCCGACCTCGTCGGTGCCGCGGAAGTGGCCGAGCGTCGCCTGCGCACCCTCGATCGCGCCGTCGAGCTTCGACCGGCCGTCCCCGATGGGGTCGTCCATCGAGCCCGACACGTCGATGAGCTCGAGCACCGATGAGGGCTTGCGGATCTGCGTCCACTGGTCGAGCGCCGCCGAGACGACGTCGACGCCCGGGCGGGGCAGGGTGATCGCAGGCCCGGCGGGGTCGACGCCGTACTGCTCGGTGAACAGGTCGCCGAGCGGCACCGACTCGTCGAGCGGGCGGAACCCGTACTCCGGGAGGATCCGCTGGGCCGGCTCCGTGGCGAGGAAGTCGACGAACGCCTCCCCCGCCGTGCGCTGCACGTCGGTCACCCAGTCCGCGCCGAGCACGGTGACGGGGTTGTCCGACCACATCGACCCGCCCGACGGGTAGATCGCGACGAGCTTCTCCTTCGGCGGCGTCAGGGTCTCACCAGGTTGCACGGTGTGCGAGTCGGGGTTGCCCTGGTTGTAGTTGAGCATCGAGGTCTCCTCGAGCGCCACGGCCGAGACGTAGCCGGAACCGCCCGCGCCGTTCTGCGTCTCGTCGTAGAGCGTCGTGAGCACCTTGCCCGTCGTGTCGCCGTAGTGGATCACACACTCCTCGAACACGCGCGAGAACTCCTCGGCGCCCGCGACATCCGCCGCCGTGAGGTCGGCCGTCTTGCCGGACGCCTCGTACGACTGCATCAGGATCGCCGAGAGCCCGGTGGTCGACGTGTTCGGGTTGGTCTTCGAGATCTTGAACGAGCCCCAGATCGGCTTGCCCGCGCTGCTCCAGCCGTCGGGGTCGGCGCACAGCTCCTCGAAGTCGGAGATGCCGATCTCGGCGTCGGGCCAGCCGAGGGCCTTCGCCATCGTCTCGGGCATGGCGAAGATGACCGGCGTGTGCGTGAACGACACCGGTTCGCCGACGAGCGAGGGGGATGCCGCGGCCGCGACCCGCTCGGTCCACACGGTCGAGGCGGGCGACCAGAGCGTCGGCCAGCGCCGCGCGTCCTCGTCGGGCCAGTCGCCGCCCGCGGTGAGGAACCGCGTCGCGTCGCCCGACGACACGTTGACCGGCCGCACCGTCGCGCACTCGTCGAGGCCCGCGTGCTCCGGCGACTCCTTGAACGCCGCCGCGAGGGCGTCGAGCATGTTCACCTTCTCCGACGAGGTCGCGACGACGACGCTCGTGCAGCCGTCGTCGGCGAAGTCGCCGCCGTCGATCGCGCCGCGGTCGACGTCGTCCTGGCCGAAGGTGCACGCGCTCAGGGCGACGGTCACCGCGACGACGACCGCCACCGCGAGCCCGCCGCGAACCCCCCGGCGAGACGTCGACGTGATCGCGGGTCGAGCGGCCGTGCGCCGCGGAACGGGTGCCATGTGAACAGGGTAGGTCCCGCGAATATCGATCGCATCACGGTCCGGGCACTCGGATGCCCGGCGACGTCAGAGCAGCTCCCGCCGCACGACTGCAGCGCTCCAGCGGCCGAGGAGCAGGCCGGCGACCGTGTCGGTGATGTGGTGCTGCCCGCGGTGGATGCGCGAGAACGCGACGGCCCCCGGAATCCCGTATCTGAGCACGGGTCCGAGCGCCCGGGCGCCCCGCGCCTCGTGCCGGTCCATCAGGTCGGCGAGCGTGGTGTGCAGGGCGACGGATGCCGCGGTGTGCCCCGACGGGAACGACGACGTCGCGTGCGGCGGCTCGGGGCGCCACACGCCCTGTGGCCGCGGCCGCCCGACGAGCGCGGCGGCTCCGACGAAGCAGGCGGTCTCGAGTGCGAGCGCGGCAACCGGCGCGACCGCGGCGCGCGGGTTGCGCGTCAGCACCCAGGTCACGACCCACCAGAGCGCCCCGTTGACGATCGTCTGCGGCACCCCCGAGTACCACGAGACCGGCGCGGTGAACCGGTCGAGCGACCCGCGAGATCCGGCCTGTGCGACCGGAGCGTCGACCTCGCCTCCGCCCTCCCGGTCGTCCGGCCGATGGCCGGACGCGGCCTGGAGCCCGCGCACCGCGCGGTCCTCGGCGGGGTCGTCACCGCCCACGAGCCGCACCAGCCGTCCGGCCGCCGCGAGCACCGCGATCGCGCCGATCCCGGGAAGGAGGAATGAGCGGAGGACCCGGCGCATGCCCGCAGCCTAGTCGGCCTTCGGCCCGGTTCCGGGGCCGAGCCGTGCACCGGTCACGACGCCGCCGGCTGCGCGGCTCGACGGCCGCGCCCGTAGGCTCGTGGACCATGGCCCTGGGTGCGACGATCCACACGTTCGATGTGCAACTCGCGGACGTCGATCGCGGCCGATACGAGAGCCTGACGCTCCGCATGGCGCGGCACCCCTCCGAGACGGATGCGTTCATGGTGACCCGCCTCCTCGCCTACTGCCTCGAGTACGAGGAGGGCATCGCCTTCAGCGAGGGGATCTCGGCCACCGACGAACCCGCCGTCCTCGTGCGCGACGACACGGGACGGGTGCTCGCGTGGATCGAGGTCGGCGCCCCGGATGCCGACCGCCTGCACCGCGGCGCCAAGCTCGCGGAGCGCGCCGCCGTCTACACGCACCGCGATCCCGCGAAGGTCGCCGCGGCCTGGGCCGGCAAGCGGATCCATCGCGCCGAGGCGATCCCGCTCGTCAGCTTCGATCCCGGGTTCATCGACGACGTCGCGGGAGTGCTCGAGCGCCGGAACGCGATGACGCTCTCGATCACGGAGCGGCACGCGTACCTCGAGCTCAACGGGTCGAGCTTCAGCACGGCGATCCACGAGCATCCAGCGGGCTGAACGCGAGAACGTTGGGGAGTAGCGATATCGGTCGCGCCCTGTAGATCCGCGGCAGTCCCGGGGGCCAATTGTCACAGAACCATATACTTAATGCCCGTTCTTCCAAGCCCAGGTGAGACAACGAATCCGACTCGCGTCTCATCCGCGTCGATGGCGGATAGTTGTCGACCCCTACCCGTCCAACCATCTGGCATGCATCTGCGTTGGATCCGGTGAAGACCGAAGTTGGCTCGTGAGATTCGCTGCCTCGGAGACTCCGAGGCTACAGATGAAGTCCACGACCGCAATCGCAACTTCCTCACGTCCCAAGGGGTCCTCAGGATCCGCTGGAGTATCGTGCTCCACTTCCGCACGGTCCTCGGGAGGGGCGAGCACAGTCTCCCAGTACTCGCGGAGGCGTGCGGGTAGCCGCCGGTGAGCTTCCCCTCGACGCTCTCCAGCCAGCGACCACACATCTCCAACAGCGAGAAGTAAAGCAGTCGGAGATCTTGCGCCTGGCCGTTCTGCATGACAGCAAGTGAGGCCGTCTCTATCACGTAGTAGGAGTTCAAGGCCTTGAAGAACTCCGCCACGAGGGTTGCCTCAGGCGTAATACTTAGGGCGACAGGTTCTAGGTCGGGTTCGGTGCCGGCCTGTCCGCAGCGGAAATCGGCGAGATCCGCGAATCAAGTGTCACCGCCGACCAGGACGGCGTCACCGTGCACGTTCGCGCTGGCCGCATCCGGTCGGTGCCGGTTCGTCGGGTATGGGCCGCTCGCCTCGAGGAGGTTACCGACTCGAACAGCGACGAGTAACTGATCCGCCGGTACGACCCTTCGTTCGACGGCGACTCGTACATGGGCGGCGGGTCCGTAGCTTGGACCTTCGACGTGAAGATCACCACCTCCCCCACGGTCAACGACCGCGACGGCGACGGAATCGTCGATGAACAAGACAACTGCCCTGACGTCGTGAACCCCGAACAGGACGACCTCGACAGCGATGGCCTTGGAGATAGCTGCGACCCGGACATCGACGGAGACAACGTCTCGAACGAGCAGGAGGTCGTGGCCGGCACCGACCCCACCTCGCCGGACAGCGACGGAGACGGAATTTCTGACTACGTCGAGAGCAACGGCGGACTGTACGTCGACACCGACCAGGACGGAGTAGTCGACGGTCTTGACACTGACAGCGACGACGACGGGATCGCCGACGCCGACGAAGGGGTCGGAGACAGCGACCATGATGGCATCCCGAACTGGCGCGACCCGACGGTCGTGTACTCGGTCACTCTCATCCCCGCCTACGCGTATGTGGGCGCCGGCGGCACCGCGGTGGGCGGTGAAACTGCGCGCTTGTCCGGTTTCGGCGCATCGCTTGTTCAGCAGGTCTGTTTCGTCTCCACCTGGAAGGCAACAGAGTTGAATCCCCGATCGGACGCAGGGATCCTGTGGAACGGAACGGAGCCAGCCGGCTTGGACGAGCTGACCGCCACCGAGAACGACTACGTCATCGACATCACGAACACATCCAACAAGAAGGGCGCCTTCATTCAAACGGTAGTGCTCAGATATTGCGATACCCCCATCAGCACCTCGAACGGCTACTACACCTCGTACCAGCTCAACCTGCAGCTCGCACCGCTCGGTGGTGCACTCAGCTCGATCGAGCACTCCGTGGAGGCGTATATCGTCACTGACAATGGCCGATCAGATTCGGTGAGCGTGAAAGGCAGTTCGAGTTCGGGGCCGGGGCTGAAGGTCTCCTGGGGAAAGACCGGTCGGCCTAGGGTCTTCGAGTTTGAGGGTTGACCGGGTCGCCGGGCAGGAGGAAGCCCTCCCCGCTCACGCGGCAAGCAGCGCTGCCTCCTGCCTCGTCTGAGGTGACTTCGTCCCCCGGGCTGAAGCTGGGGGAGAAGTCAAAGAGGGAGCTCCGACGCGGCGATCCTTGCGCGACCTGCAGCAAGGGCCAACGGGAGGTAGAAACCTGCGATCAGGAGCACGCCGCAAACGGAAAGTCCGAGAATCCACCAAGCATGCGTCCATGCCGACGCGGCGCTTTCGTCGCCGGCATCCGCAAGGGCACCGGCCACGGCCTCGTCCGTGACCGCGGATTCCAGTTCTTCCCGCTTGTCGATCAGATCGCTGGCAGCCGTCGCGGCGTCCTTCTTCGCGGTATCCCAGGCGGCGCCGGTCTTCTTGATGGCATACGTGTTGTCGAGATAGGGAGGGACTGCCAGTTCGCGAATGTAGTACTTCTTCGTCGACTCCACCTCGTCCGCGGTGGTCGCCACTAGCCGGACAGCGTCAACGACTTCGTCTTCTAGCGCAGCCCGTTCGCGTGCCGCCTGGCTCGCCTCGCTCGCGAATCTGAAGGCGACTTCATCGGAACGATGCGCCGCGCGGATCGAGATCGTGCTGACTACGATGCCGGCCGCCAGCGCCAGCAGGCACAGAGCACCCACCAGGTTCCGCGCGATGGAGATGTTCCTGGCAAAGCGTTCTCGTGGCGTCCGGGTCACGATTGCCGAACCTAGCGCGCACTGTCTGCTGGACGGCCGTCCCAATACAGGGGCCATGCCGGGAGGGATGCGGTTCCCGCCAATCCGTTCGTGCGGTAGGCGCGCAAGCGGCCGTTGGCGGACGCCGCACGGGGCCGACATCCGGATGAACAACCGTCGCGCGATCACGGTGCCGACGCCTCGGCCGTCACTTCCAGATGAACAGACCCTCCGCGCCGAACGGTTCCCCGATGATGAACGGGAGCGGGTTCGCTGCCGCGACCGGAACGAATCCGGCGGTACTGTCCCGTTCAAAGTCCGAACGACCGACTCGGAGGGTGACCCTCGCACGAGGGTGTCGGCCAGAGAACGCGAGAACGGCCCGATCCCATCGGGATCGAGCCGTTCTGCTGGTGGTGCGCAAGGGGGGAGTTGAACCCCCACGCCCTTCCGGGCACACGGACCTGAACCGTGCGCGTCTGCCTATTCCGCCACTTGCGCATACCGCTCCGCACACAGGTGCGAACCAGCCAACCGAGACTAACACAGCTGGTCTGCGCGCCCGAATCGAGCGGATGCCGCCGAGCCGTGGCCGCACGCCGGCGGGGAAAGCGGCGCCGACCGGGCGACGAGCACCCTTGGCATCCGCTCGGAACCCGGATCGCATCTCGCGCCGCCGCCGACGTCGGGCTTAGCCTTGCACCACGGCACCGGCGCCCGACCGACACCCCTGATTGAAAGGATCGCCCGTGACCCACCCTCGCGACGCGCATGCGCCCGTCGACCCGCACGACGTCGACCTCGGCGGCATCCGCGGCTGGTTGTTCGACCTCGACGGGGTGCTGACGCCGACCGCGGTCGTGCACATGCACGCGTGGGCGCGGTTGTTCGCGCCGTTCCTCGAGGCGCAGGGTGCGGAGCCGTACCGGGACGCGGACTACTTCGCCTACATCGACGGCAAGCCGCGCTACGACGGGGTCCGGTCGCTGCTCGAGAGCCGCGGCATCCGCCTGCCCGAGGGCGAGGTGTCCGACGCGCCGACGGAGGAGACCGTGCACGGGCTCGGCAACCGCAAGAACGAGGCCTTCAACGCGACCCTCGCCGAGGAGGGCGTCGAGCCGTACCCGGCGAGCGTCGCGCTGCTCGACGCGATCGAGCGTGCGGGCGGCGACGTCGCGGTGGTGTCGAGCTCGAAGAACGCGCCCGCGGTGCTCGAGGCCGCGGGGCTCGCCGAGCGCTTCGAGGTCGTGGTCGACGGCGCCGTCGCCGCACGCGAGGGCATCCTCGGCAAGCCGGCGCCCGACATGTTCGAACGCGCGGCCGCACTGCTCGGCCTCGCACCCGAGGAGTGCGCCGTGATCGAGGACGCCGAGTCCGGCGTGAAGGCCGGCGCGAGCGGGCCCTTCGCGCTCGTCGTCGGCGTCGATCGCGGCGTCGGGCGCGAGGCGCTCACCGAGCTCGGGGCCGACGTGATCGTCGACGAGCTCGACGAGCTCATCCCGGCGCTCGAGCGCGCCGGCGAGACCTCCGCCATCCTCAACGACGCGGCCGACCCCCAGACCCCCACCCCCGGCGCACCCGCCGCCGCAGACGAGGAGGACCGCGCATGAGGTTCGCCGACACCGACCCGCTGAACCGCACGATCTTCCCGATCGACGAGTGGGCGCTCGTCGAGACCGAGTTCGGCGCCGACGACATGGGCCGCACCGAGACGCTGTTCGCCGTCGGCAACGGCTACCTCGGCCTCCGCGGCAACGTCGAGGAGGGCCGCGACGGCCACGTGCACGGCACGTTCATCAACGGCTTCCACGAGACCTGGCCCATCCGCCACGCGGAGGAGGCGTTCGGGTTCGCGCGCGTCGGGCAGACGATCGTGAACGCTCCGGATGCCAAGGTCATCCGCCTCTACGTCGACGACGAGCCGCTCGTCATCACCGAGGCCGAGATCATGGCGTACGAGCGTCGCCTCGACTTCCGGCTCGGCGTGCTGAGCCGACGCATCGAGTGGCGCACGCCGTCGGGCAAGCGCGTGCTCATCACGAGCCGGCGCATGGCGAGCTTCACCGACCGCCACCTCGGCGTCATCGACTACGAGGTCGAGATGCTCGACGCGGATGCCGCGATCACGATCTCGAGCCAGATGCTGAACCGCCAGGACGGTCGCGACGAGTACCGGAGCGGCGTCACCGAGGCGCCGGGCGCGTTCGACCCGCGCAAGGCCGAGACGTTCACCGAACGCGTGCTGCAGCCGCGCGTGCAGAAGAGGTCGGAGGACGGCCGCTATGTGCTCGGCTACCAGACGACGAACTCCAAGATGGCGATCGCCGTCGGCGCGCAGCACTCGATCACGACCGACAACGAGTTCAGCGAGAGCGGCTCGATCGGCGAGGACCTCGCCAAGCACATCTACCGCATCCGCGCGCGGCGCGGCGTGCCGATCCGCATCACCAAGCTGATCAGCTACCACACGGCGCGGAAGGTGCCGGCGCGCGAACTGGTCGACCGCTGCGAGCGCACGCTCGATCGCGGCGGCGAGGTCGGCGTCGCCGAGCTGTTCGCCCAGCAGCGCTCGTGGCTCGAGGACTTCTGGGCCCGCTCCGACGTCGAGATCGCCGGCCAGCCCGAACTCCAGCAGGCGAGCCGGTGGAACCTCTTCCAGCTCGTCCAGGCGACGGCGCGCACCGACGGCGGCGGCGTCGCCGCGAAGGGCGTGTCGGGCTCGGGCTACGGCGGCCACTACTTCTGGGACTCCGAGATCTACGTCATGCCGTTCCTCAGCTACACCGCGCCCATCGTGGCGCGGAACGTGCTGCGCTTCCGGCAGCGGATGCTGGAGCCCGCGCGCGCCCGCGCGCTGGAGCTCAACCAGCACGGGGCCCTCTTCCCGTGGCGCACCATCAACGGGCTCGAATCCAGCGCCTACTACGCGGCCGGGACGGCGCAGTACCACATCGACGCCGACATCGCGTATGCGCTCACGCAGTACGTGGCCGCGACCGGCGACGAGGACTTCCTCGCCCGCGGCGCGATCGACATCCTCGTCGAGACCGCGCGGATGTGGGAGGACCTCGGGTTCTGGCGCACGAACGCCGACGACGTGTTCCACATCCACGGGGTCACGGGTCCCGACGAGTACACGACCGTCGTGAACGACAACCTCTACACGAACGTCATGGCGCGCGCGAACCTCGCGGCCGCGGCATCCGCCGTCGACGACCTGCAGGTGCTCGACCCGCACGCGCACAAGAAGCTCATCGAGCGGCTCGGGGTGACGCCCGCCGAGGTCGCCGGATGGCGCCGCGCCGCCGCGCACATGCACATCCCGTTCGACGAGAAGCTCGGCGTGCACCCGCAGGACGCGGCGTTCCTCGAGAAGGAGCTGTGGGACCTCGAGCACACGCCCGACAACCGGCTCCCCCTGCTGCTGCACTACCACCCGCTCGTCATCTACCGGTTCCAGGTGCTGAAGCAGGCCGACGTCGTGCTCGCCCTCTACCTGCAGGGCCACCGGTTCACGACCGAGGAGAAGCTCGCCGACTTCGAGTACTACGACCCGCTCACGACGGGCGACTCGACGCTCTCGGCGGTCGTGCAGTCGATCATCGCGTCCGAGGTGGGCTACCACGAGCTCGCGCTCCGCTACTTCCGATCGGCCCTGTTCGTCGACCTCGCCGACCTGCACCACAACGCCGCCGACGGCGTGCACGTGGCCTCCACCGGCGGCGTCTGGGCGGGACTGGTGTCCGGTTTCGGCGGGTTCCGCGATCACAACGGTCGGTTCACGTTCGATCCGCGACTGCCGGACGGCTGGGAGCGACTGTCGTTCAAGCTGACGATCCGCGGAATGCGGGTGCGGGTCGACCTGACCGAGGACGCCATCCGGTTCCGGCTCGAGACCGGCGGGCCGGATGCCGAGCTGCTGCTCGGGGTCCGCGGACAGGAGGTCGTCGTGACGGCCGACGCGCCCGTTGTCGTCCCGCTCGACGGGCACGGCGCACGTCGGGTCGGGGCGCCGACGATGCAGAACGTGCGCGGCGCGCGGCGCGCCGACGGCACGCTGCTCACGGCGTCGATCCCGACGCTGTCGCTCGACGTCGACGAGGAGGAGCAGGCCGCGATCTTCGACTGAGTCGAAGCTCTCGGAACCGCATCGTTCCGCCCGGAGCCCGACGCGTTCGCACGGGCTGCGGTTAGCATGTGAGTCGGAAACGCACCGGACGGGAGACCTGTGGGCCTACTGGACAACTTCGAGAAGGGTCTCGAGCGCGCGGTCAACGGCGCGTTCGCGAAGACCTTCCGCTCGGGGCTGCAGCCCGTCGAGATCACCGCCGCGCTGAAGCGGGAGATCGACACCAAGGCCGCGGTCGTCTCGCGTGACCGTGTGCTGGTGCCGAACCGCTTCATCGTGCGGATGTCGCCCGCCGACCACCGGCGCATGGACTCGCTCGGCCCCGCGCTCATCGACGAGCTCACCGACATCGTGCAGAAGCACGCCGCGAACCAGCGCTTCCAGTTCGCCGGCGGCATCTCGATCGCGCTGCACGCCGACCCGGGCCTGGCCGAGGGCATGGTGCAGGTGGAGTCGCAGAACGTGAAGGGCCGGGTCGCGTGGACCCCGGTGCTCGACGTCGACGGCCGGCGCCATCCGATCCTGAAGGGCCGCACGGTCATCGGTCGCGGCAGCGAGGCCGATCTCACGCTCGACGACTCCGGCGCGTCGCGCCGACACGCCGAGGTGCAATGGGACGGCCAGCGGGCCCGCGTGCGCGACCTCGGCTCCACGAACGGCACGCAACTCGACGGGCAGCCCGTGAAGGAATCGGTCCTCGAGCCGGATTCGGTCATCACGATCGGCCGCTCGCGTATCGTGTTCCGGGTGCTCGCCCAAGCCGACCCCACCGACACCGCGGCCGCCCGCCGCGTCGACCCGGCCGCAGACCGTCGCGACGGCGGCGGATTCTGGGGGCCCGAGCGATGAGTGAACTCACGCTGCTCGTCCTGCAGCTCGGCTTCCTGCTGCTGCTGTGGGTGTTCGTGTTCGCCATCGTCTACGCGCTGCGCAGCGACCTCTTCGGCCAGCGCGTCCGCAAGCTGCAGCCCGAGGCCGCGGCCGCAACGCCCGGCCCCGCCCCGGCGGCGAGTGCGACCGCCCCGACCGCCGCGGTCTCGAAGCCCGCGCCGGCACCGTCGGGCGGCGGCGACGCCACCGTCGAGAGCGCCTCGCGCCTGGTCATCACGTCGGGCGCGAAGTCCGGCGCCGAGTTCCCGCTCGGGCGCGACGAGATCACGATCGGCCGTTCGAGCGATTCGGCGATCATCATCCGCGACGACTACACGTCGACGCACCACGCCCGCCTCATGCTCTGGAACGGTCGCTGGATGCTCCAGGACCTCGACTCCACGAACGGCACGTTCCTCAACGGCTCCCGAGTCACCGTGCCGACGCCCATCCCGCTCGGAGCCACCGTCAAGGTCGGAGCGACGACGTTCGAGCTGCGGCGGTAGCCGATGGCCAGCGTCAAGGCGAGCGCGGCGGTCTCGCACGTCGGCCGGGTCCGCGCGAGCAACCAGGACTCGGGCTATGCCGGGCGCCGACTGTTCCTCGTCGCCGACGGGATGGGCGGCCACGCCGGCGGTGACGTCGCGAGTGCGATCGCCACGCGCCGCATCGCCGAGGCCGATGGCGACTACGACTCGTCGGCGGAGGCCGCCGCCGCGCTCGAGTCCGCACTCCTGTCGGCCAACCGCAACCTCGAGGAGACGGTCGCCGAGCACTCCGAGCTGACCGGCATGGGCACGACGACGAGCGCGATGCTCGTGCAGCAGGACCGCGTCGTCATCGCGCACATCGGCGATTCGCGCGTCTACCTGTTCCGCTCGGGCGAGCTCAGCCAGGTCTCCACCGACCACACCTTCGTGCAGCGCCTCGTCGATGCGGGGCGCATCACCGCCGAGGAGGCGATGGTCCACCCGCGGCGTTCGGTGCTCATGCGCGTGCTGGGCGACGTCGAGGCCTCCCCCGAGATCGACACCCTGGTGATCGACACCCACCCCGGCGATCGGTGGATGCTGTGCTCCGACGGGCTCTCGGGCGTCGTCTCCTTCGACGACATCCACGAGATGCTCTCGGCCGACGCCGGTGCGAAGCAGGTCGCCGACCGATTGGTGAAGGCGTCGCTCGACGGCGGCGCCCCCGACAACGTCACGGTCGTGGTCGTCGACATCGGCGACCCGCCCGCCCCGGACACGCCGCCGCTCATCGTGGGATCGGCCGCCGCTCCGCTCGCCTTCGGCACGGCGCCCGAGCCGGCGCGCCGCCCCGGCATCCGCCTCACGCCGTTCCGGCCGCACCCTGTCCAGGAGACGCATTTCGAGCCCGACTCGGAGGAGTACTTCGACGAGCTGATCGAAGAGGACGAGCGCCGACGGCGGCGGCGGCGCATCATGTGGGGCGTCTGGATCACGCTGCTCGTCGGCGCGATCGTCACGGTGACCGCGGTCGGGTACCAGTGGACCCAGACGCGCTACTACGTGGGCGAGTACAACGGTCGCGTCGCGATCTACCAGGGCATCCAGCAGGACCTCGGCCCGATCTCACTGCACCGCCTGCACTCCGAGACCCCCGTCGACATCGCCGACCTGAAGGCGTACGACCAGCAGCGCGTCGTGCAGACGATCACGGCGGGCACCCTCGATGAGGCCATGCGCATCGTGGACCGATTGGAGGAGTCCGTTGACTGACCGAGGCGCGGCCAGTGCGGCCGAGCGCGCCCCCGCGACGGCGAGCGTGCGGCGGATCCGCATGCCCCAGAAGCTGAGGAACCTCGAGCTCGGCCTGCTCATCGTGGCATGCGTGATCAACTCGGGGGCCATCGTCCTCGTGCAGCTCGGCGCCCTCGGCCGGGTCGACACGCAGCTCGTCCTTCTCGGCGCCGGACTCTCGGCGCTGGTGTTCGGCCTGCACATCGCGATGCGCTTCGTGGCGCGCGATGCCGACCCGTTCCTCCTGCCGATCGCGACGGTGCTGAACGGACTCGGCATCGCCATGATCTACCGCATCGACATCGCGTACGGCGACGGCGGGTGGGACAGTGCGGCGGTCCGCCAGATCGTGTGGAGCGTGATCGCGATCGTCGCCGCACTCGCGACGATCCTGCTGATCCGCAACCACCGCACGCTGTTCCGCTACACCTACCTCTCGGGCCTCATCGCGATCGTGCTCCTGCTGCTGCCGCTTATGCCCGGCCTCGGGCAGACGAGGGGCGGCGCTCGTGTCTGGATCGGCATCGGCGACCTCGTCACGTTCCAGCCGGGCGAGATCGCGAAGATCGCCCTGGCGGTGTTCTTCGCCGGCTACCTCGTGCGCAACCGGGACTCGCTCTCGATGGTGGGCCGGAAGTTCCTCGGCATGCGGTTCCCGCGCGGCCGCGACCTCGGTCCGCTGCTGGTCGTCTGGGCCCTGTCGATGGCGGTCATCGTCTTCCAGCGCGACCTCGGCACGGCGTTGCTGTACTTCGGGCTGTTCCTCGTGATGCTCTACGTCGCAACCAGCCGGCTCTCGTGGGTCGTGCTCGGTCTCAGCCTGTTCTTCGCCGGCGCGATCATCGCCAGCCAGACGCTCGACTACGTCAACGGCCGCTTCCAGAACTGGCTGAACGCGTTCGACCCCGCCGTGTACGACGCGCAGGGCGGCTCGTTCCAGCTCGTGCAGGGCCTGTTCGGGCTCGCCAACGGCGGGCTCATCGGCACCGGACTCGGCGAGGGTCGTCCCGACCTCACCCCGGTTCCGCAGTCCGACTACATCATCGCGAGCCTCGGCGAGGAGCTCGGGCTCGCAGGGCTCTTCGCGATCCTGGCGCTGTACGTCCTGTTCGTCGCTCGCGGATTCCGCATCGGGTTCGCCGGGCAGGACGACTTCGGCAAGCTCCTCGGCGTCGGGCTCGCGTTCGTCGTGGCGCTCCAGGTGTTCATCGTCGTGGGCGGCGTGACCCGCGTCATCCCCCTGACCGGCCTCACGACGCCCTTCCTCGCGGCGGGCGGTTCGTCCCTCGTCGCCAACTGGATCATCGTCGCGCTGCTGCTCCGGCTCTCCGACACGGTGCGCAACCACCCGAGGCTGGTGATCGACGGATGAACCGCGAACTCAAGCGGGTGACGATCGTCTCCCTCCTCATGTTCCTCACGCTCTTCGTCGCCTCGACGGTGATCCAGTACGTGCAGGCCGACAACCTCGCCGCCGATCCGCGGAACGCACGGACCCTGTACCAGAGCTATTCGGTCGAGCGCGGTCCGATCCTCGTCGGCGGCGAGCCGATCGCGTTCTCGGAGCCGTCCGACGACGACTACAAGTTCCAGCGCATCTACGCGAACGGGCCGCTGTACGCGCCCATCACCGGGTTCATCCCCGTCAACGGAGAGGCGACCGGACTCGAGGGCTCGCTGAACGCCGAACTCAGCGGCACCTCCGAGTCCCAGTTCTTCGACTCGCTGAACCGGCTCATCTCGGGCCAGGACCCGATGGGCGCCTCCGTCGAGGTCACGATCGACCCCGTCGCCCAGCAGGCGGCGTGGGACGCCCTCGGCGACTACACCGGCGCCATCATCGTGACCCAGCCGAGCAGCGGCCGCATCATCGCCATGGTCACGAAGCCCACCTACGATCCGAACACGCTCGCGGTGCACAGCGGCGAGGAGGTCGACGAGACCTACCAGGGCCTCCTCGAGAACCCGGGTGACCCGCTCTTCAACCGGGCGACCGGTGGCGACATGAACCCGCCCGGCTCGGTCTTCAAGCTCGTGATGACCGCGGCCGCCCTCGAGTCCGGGCAGTACACCCCCGACAGCACCTTCCCGAACCTCGCGGAGTTCACGCTGCCGCAGACGAGTTCGGTGGTCCGCAACTCCAGCGGCGGCACGTGCGGCGGCGGCGCCGAGGTGACCCTCGCGACGGCGCTCCGGCTCTCCTGCAACATCCCGTTCGCCGAACTCGCACTGGAACTCGGTGACAATGCGATCCGGGCGCAGGCCGAGAAGTTCGGCTTCAACTCGAACTTCACGATCCCGAACCCCACCGAGACGAGCACCTACCCGGAGAACCCCGACGAGCCGCAGACCGCGCTGAGCGGCTTCGGCCAGGGCGACGTGCGGGCGACGCCCATGCAGATGGCCATGGTCTCGGCCGCGATCGCGAACGGCGGCATCGTGATGAACCCCGACCTGGTCGAGTCGATCACCGCGCCCGACTTCCGCCCGATCGAGGAGTTCGCCGGCTCCCAGTTCGGGCGGGCCATCAGCGAGTCGACGGCCCGGACGATGACCGAGATGATGGTCAACGGCGTCGAGGACGGCGCCGCGAGTAATGCAAGAATAGACGGCGTCAGCGTGGCCGGTAAGACGGGTACAGCGGAGAACGGCGAGGACGATCCCTACACCTTGTGGTTCACAGGTTTTGCCCCCGCCGACGACCCTCAGTACGCGATCACGGTGCTCGTGGAAGACGGCGGAGGGCTTGGTCAGGAGGGGTACGGCAATCTGATTGCCGCGCCATTGGCGAAACAGGTACTAGAGGCGGTGCTGAACAAATGAGACCGAGTGCTGGGCTCACCTTCGGTGGACGGTACGAGCTGCAGTCCCGGATCGCCATCGGCGGCATGGGCGAGGTGTGGCAGGCCACCGACCTCGTCATCGGCCGCCAGGTGGCGCTGAAGATCCTCAAGGACGAATACCTCGGCGACCCGGGCTTCCTCGAGCGCTTCCGCGCCGAGGCGCGTCACGCCGCGCTCGTGAACCACGAGGGCATCGCCAACGTCTTCGACTACGGCGAGGAGGAGGGCAGCGCCTACCTCGTGATGGAGCTCGTCCCCGGCGAGGCGCTCTCGACGATCCTCGAGCGCGAGCACGTGCTCTCGACCGACAAGGTCCTCGACATCGTCGCGCAGACCGCCGCGGCGCTCCAGGCCGCGCACGCAGCGGGCCTCGTGCACCGCGACATCAAGCCGGGCAACCTCCTCATCACGCCCGACGGCCGCGTCAAGATCACCGACTTCGGCATCGCGCGCATCGCCGACCAGGTGCCGCTCACCGCGACGGGCCAGGTCATGGGCACCGTGCAGTACCTCTCGCCCGAGCAGGCGTCCGGCCACCCGGCGTCGCCGACGACCGACATCTACTCGCTCGGAATCGTGGCCTACGAGTGCCTCGCCGGACGCCGACCCTTCACGGGCGAGTCGCAGGTCGCGATCGCGATGGCCCAGATCAACGAGACCCCGCCCGACCTGCCCGTCACGGTCTCGGAGCCCGTGCGGAACCTCGTCTACTCCTGCATCGCGAAGAACCCGGCCGACCGTCCGCAGACCGCTGCACACCTCGCGCGCGCCGCCACCGCCCTCCGCCGCGGCGACGTCCAGGCGGCCGCCGCGGCCGTGCCGGCGGTGCTCGGCGCCGCGGCCGGCATGACCGCGGCCACGATGCTGATGCCGCAGGCGGGCGCGAACACCGCCGCGACGACGGTGCTGCCGGCGGGCGCGGGCGTGCCGGAGCCTGAGGAGGAGCAGGCTGCCGAGCGCAAGCGGAGCCCGTGGACGTGGCCGCTCATCGTGCTCATCATCCTGCTGGCCCTGGTGCTGATCGGAACGATCATCGCGCTCGCGCTGAACAGCGGCAACAAGCCGGCGGCGAGCACGTCGAGCGGCCCGGCCACCACGACGGCGCCGCCGACGACGACGACCGCGCCGCCGCCCGAGACCACCACCGCAGCGCCGACCACCGAGCAGGTGGACCGCGCCGCGTACATCGGTCGCAACGTCGACGACGTGCGAGGCGAGCTCGAGGGACTCGGTTTCGTGGTCAGCACGCAGGAGGGTGGACCCGCCGCCACCCCGGCTGAGGCCGGCAACGTCACCGACGTCAACCCGAGTGGGCCGGTGCCGATCGGATCGACCATCACGGTCACCTACCTCGGCCAGCCGGAGGCTCCGAGCGCGCCGGGCTCGGCCCCGAGCGTCACGCCGAACCCGGCGCAGCTCGACGCGAGCGGCAAGGCGCTGCTCAGCGTGTCCTGGCCGAAGGCCTCCTGCCCCTCGGGTCAGGGCGACCCGACCGGCTACACCGTCCTGGCCGACGGACTGAACCCCGCGCAGTCGCAGCTTCCCGCGAGCGCGACCAACACGGTCGTCGAAGCCTCGGCCACCGGGAACTACGAGATCTCGTACACGTACACCTGCGCCGGCGGCACGTCCGCGGCCTCGCCCCCCGCTGCGGTCACGGTCAACTGACGCATCCCCGGAACGAGCCCTACACGAACGGAGACACCGTGAACGATGGAGATCGCATGCTCGCGGGTCGGTACCGCGTGGGTGCACTCATCGGGCGCGGCGGGATGTCCGACGTCCACGTCGGCACCGACACGAGGCTCGGTCGGCAGGTCGCGATCAAGCTGCTGAAGCCGCAGCTCGCGACGGATCCGGCGTTCCGCATGCGCTTCCGGCAGGAGGCCCAGTCGGCCGCGCGGATGGCGCATCCGACGATCGTCCGCGTCTTCGATGCGGGCGAGGAGACGGTGACCGACGCCTCGGGGCACGAGGTCCAACTGCCGTTCATCATCATGGAGCACGTCGAGGGGCGCGTCCTCAAGGACATCATCCACGACGGTCCGCTCGACCCCGCCGCCGCCGCTCGCGTCATCGACGGCGTGCTCACCGCGCTCGAGTACTCGCACCGGGCCGGCGTCGTGCATCGCGACATCAAGCCGGGCAACGTCATGATCACGACCGGTGGCCAGGTGAAGGTGATGGACTTCGGGATCGCCCGGGCCGTCTCCGACTCGGCGACGACCGTCGCCCAGACCACCGCGATCCTCGGTACCGCATCGTACTTCTCGCCCGAGCAGGCGAAGGGCGAGACGGTCGATGCGCGCACCGATCTCTACAGCACGGGCGTGGTCCTGTTCGAACTGCTCACGGGTCGCCCGCCGTTCCGCGGCGACACCCCGGTCGCGGTCGCCTACCAGCACGTCAGCGAACGACCGGTCAAGCCGAGCGTGATCAACCCGAAGGTGTCGCCGGCCCTCGACGCCGTCGTCATGCACGCCCTCGCGAAGGACCGGACCACCCGGTACCAGACGGCCGCCGAGTTCCGGGCCGACGTCGAGGCCGCGGCATCCGGCCGGATCCCCGTGCCGAAGAAGACGGATGAGACGGCGCTGTTCTTCGGGACGCCAACGGGTTCGCTCTCGACCTCCGAGTTGGCGCTGCGCCAGCTCACCGAGGACGACACCATGACCCGCACGCAACGACGTCCACCGGCGATCTGGATCTGGTCGGGCATCATCGCGGTCGTCGTCATCGTCGTGGCCGTCATGTACTGGGCATTCAACCTGCAACCGGCGGACACCCTCCCGTCCAACGCGCGCGAGGTCCCCCAGCTGACCGGCTCGACGTGGGAGGAGGCGGCCAACGAGCTGCAGTCGCTCACGCTGCCGCCCACCCGGATGGATCGCGTGAGCGACACCGTCCCGGCCGGCGAGGTCATCGAGACCGAGCCGGCGGCCGGCGAGATCGTCGACACGGGCACGCCGATCAGCGTCTTCGTCTCCACCGGCCGTGAAGCGGTCTCGGTTCCGGACCTGGTCAACGTGCAGCTCGATCAGGCGAAGACGATGCTCACCGATGCCGGCCTGACACCCGGATCCGAGACCCGGCAGAACTCCCCGACGATCGCGGCCGGGATCGTCATCTCGACCGATCCCGCCGGCGGATCGTCCGTGGACCAGGGCAGTGCCGTGAACTTCACGATCTCGTCGGGCAACGTGACCCTGCCCGACCTGACGGGTCAGTCGTTGCAGGCGGCGTCCTCGTACCTCGGCACATCGTCGTTGCAGCTGTCGCCGAAGCCCGTTCCCGACACGAGCTGCGCGTCGCAACCCGGTTCGCCGGTGATCCGGCAGACGCCCGCGCCGGGCGACGTCCCGCAGAAGTCCGAGGTCGAACTCGTCTACTGCGCCGGCTGAGCCGACGGCAGGATGAGCCGACCGTACACCACGACCGCTGGCGCAGCGCGCGGGCTCAGCTCGCGCGCACGAGGGGGTTCAGCGACTGCGCACGCTCCCGCGCCTCGGGAAGCCCGGCGGTCGCGAGCCAGTTGCCGAGCATCCGGTAGCCGCCCTCGGTGAGCACCGACTCCGGGTGGAACTGGACCCCGAGGATCGGCGCCGTCGCGTGACGGAGCCCCATGATGACCCCGCCCTCGGTGCGGCTCGTGACGACCAGTTCGTCGGGCACGGTTCCGTCGACGACCGCGAGCGAGTGGTACCGCGTCGCGGTGAAATGCTGCGGGACACCGTCGTAGAACGGGCTGTCGTCGTGCACGACCTTCGAGGTCTTGCCGTGCATCAGTTCCTCGGCGTTGGTCACGACGGCGCCGAACGCCTCGGCGATCGCCTGGTGCCCGAGGCACACGCCGAGGATCGGCTGCCCGGACGCGAGCGCCGCCTCGACGACCGGGATCGAGACGCCCGCATCGGCGGGCTTGCCCGGACCGGGTGAGATGAGCACGCCGTCGTACTCGGCGATCCGGTCGGCGACCTCGTCGACGGGGATGTCGTCGTTGCGCACGACGTCGGTCTCGGCGCCGAGCTCCTGCAGGTACCCGTTGAGGGTGTACACGAAGCTGTCGTAGTTGTCGATGACGAGGATCCGGGTCATTGCTCCACCGTGGCGTCGATTGGGTTCACGATCCCGTCCGCCAGGGAGGACCCGGGTGGACAGGACGAAGATCGGGCCGGCGCGGATGGCCAGCACGAGGATGACGCGGAACCAAGCCGGTCCCGGCAGGATACGCCACACGGCCGCCAACACGCTCATCGCCGGGACTCCCTCGTCGCCCGCCGCTCCCGTGCGGCCGCATGAGCCGGATCGAAGGCCGAAGTCGGTGCAGTAGAATCTCCGGCATGGCACGCACCAATTCTTCGAAGCCCGCGCGCGCGGAGCAGCCGAGCGGCGAGGACGCGCCGAACCCCGTCTGGTTCAAGCCCGTCATGTTCGGCTTCATGCTGCTCGGCCTGGTCTGGATCATCCTGTTCTACGTCAGCCAGGGTGCGCTGCCCGTGGCCGCGCTCGGCTCGTGGAACATCCTCGTCGGCTTCGGCATCGCCTTCATCGGCTTCCTCATGACCACGCGCTGGCGCTGACGCCGGCCTGAACGACCTCGAGAGCGGGGCGGATGCTGCGGCATCCGCCCCGCTTTCCCCATCTCTGCACAGTGTTATCCACACCTTCCACAGGTTTCTCCACATACTCCACACCCTGTGGAGAGGCGGGTACCGCGGAATTCCGGACGATGTGCAGAATCACACCGGTGTAACTCTCCCCAACTGTGGACAGCGTTGTGGATAACCGTGGCCGTCCGCCCACAGTGACCGGTCCTGCAGGTGTCGCCGAGGCCCCGCGGGGTCGCCGAAGCGGGCGCGCCGGCGGTGCCGGACGTGCCCACGGCTCATGGGCGATGTCGGTCAGAAGAAGAGGAAGTACCGGAGGCTCAGCACGAGCAGCAGAACGACGAGGCCACCGAGCAGGACGAACTGCAGCACGCGCTGGTCGCGTTTGCGCGTCTCGACGTAGATGAGCCCGACGAGGGCGCCACCGATGAGTCCGCCGAGGTGGGCCTGCCACGAGATGTTCCATCCCGGCACAAAGCCGATGACGAGGTTGATCCCGACGAGGATCAGTAGCTGGGTCGCATTCCCCCCGAGACGGCGCTGGATCACGAGGTACGCGCCCATGAGACCGAAGATCGCACCCGAGGCACCGACCACGCTTGTGTTCGGGTCAGCGAGCCAAATCACGCCCACCGATCCCGCCAGCCCGGAGATCAGGTACAGCGCGAGGAAGCGCCATCGTCCCAGCAGATTCTCGAGCAGCTGGCCGAAGATCCAGAGCGTGTACATGTTCAGGAGCACGTGGAAGATCAGGGCGGTGGAATGCACGAGCAGCACCGTGATCATGCGCCACGGCTCGACCTCGAGCACGCCCATCGCGAGCGGCGTGAAGTAAAGCGAGTTGGTGACGGCCCGGCCGAGCCCGGGGATGAGCTGCAGCAGGTAGACGGCCAGCGTGATGCCGATGATGGAATACGTCACCACCGGTGCGCCCCGTCGTGCGGCGGAGCGCACGCGCGTCAGCGCCGCGGGTGCGGTCCGCGGCGCCGACGCGCGCTGCTCGCGCATGCATTCGGGGCAGATGACGCCGACGGGCGCCGGGGTCTGGCACTCCCCGCAGATCGTGCGGCCGCAGCGCTGGCACAGCACGAAGCTCTGCCGATCGGGATGCCGATAGCAGGTGCTCGCGCGCTCGGGCGCCGGGTCGCTCACCGGGGGTCGGGGGTCGTGCTCAGAGCTGCTCGACGGTGATCTTCTCGATCACCACGTCGTCGAGCGGCCGGTCGCGGCCGTCGGTGGGGACCGAGGCCAGCTTCTCGACGACGGCCTGGCTCGCGGCATCCGTCACCTTGCCGAAGATCGTGTGCTTGCCCTGCAGCCACGTGGTCGGGCCGACCGTGATGAAGAACTGCGAACCGTTCGTGCCCTTGCCGCCCTGGATGCCCGCGTTGGCCATCGCGAGGACGTACGGGTCGGTGAAGTCGAGCTCGGGGTGGATCTCGTCGTCGAAGCGGTAGCCCGGCCCGCCGATGCCCTGGCCGAGCGGGTCGCCGCCCTGGATCATGAAGCCGGGGATGATCCGGTGGAACACGACGCCGTCGTAGAGGGGCTCGGTGGTGGTCTGGCCCGTCGCCGGGTGCGTCCACTCGATCTCGCCGGTCGCGAGGCCGACGAAGTTCTTCACGGTCTTCGGTGCGTGGTTGCCATAGAGGTCGACCTTGATGTCGCCGTGGTTGGTGGTGATCGTCGCGACTGCGGTGGGATTCGGCATACCGACGATTCTCTCATGCACGATTCGGCACGGGGCTGGCAACCCCCGGCCTTCCCACCCCACATCCAGCCGGTTCGGTGGCAGGATGGAGGAGTTCGCTGCACAACGATGGAGGTCGAGATGAGCCTGTCACGCAAGCGCCGGAAGGAACTCAAGCGACTGCGCAGCAGTGCAGGGGATCTGTGGGGGAACCAGCAGGACGTGCTGGACCACGCGAGCAAGGTCGCCCGAGAGGCGAGCCGCCAGCTCAACCTGCTCACGCAGGAGGAGGTCGTTCCGCGGGTGCGCACGGGCTACCAGACCTACGTGCGGCCGGGCGTCGACCAGGCCCGGGTGTACGCCCGCAGCGCGGGCGACCAGGTCGAGCGCTCGCTCGGCAGTGCGCTCGGTTCGCTGCTGTCGATCGGCGACATCGCCAACGACACGCGCGTTCGGCGGGCGCTCGAGCGAGTGTCGCCGCGCGCAGCGGCCGAGGTCAGGCGCAAGCAGGGCCCCGGTGTCGGCACCTACCTGGCGATCGGGGCCGGCGTCGTGGCGGCGGCAGGCGTCGCCTACGCGGTCTGGCAGACGTTCCGCGCCGACGACGAGCTCTGGGTCGCCGATGAGGAGCCCGGCACCGCATCCGATGCGGGTGTCGCACCGTCGCCCGTCATCTGATCCCCACGGTTTCCCGAAGGCCCCCATCCGCAACGGATGGGGGCCTTCGTCGTCTCCGCGATCACCCGCGCGGTCGGTGCTCGCACTGAATTCCGGCGGATTCGGAGAATTCCCTTGCGTGTGAGGAGCGAACGACGCTATGGTCGTGACTCGGCCCAGCCGAACACGGCAGAGATCGGCACAGGAGAGGAGGCGAGACCCCATGATGATCCAGCGAATCCAGTCGCCCACTCGCGCGGCGGTCGCCTTCCTCGGCGCACCGTTCGCGGCCTGCTGACTCGCGCCCTACCGCGCTGACCGCGAAGCCATGACGGCTCGCAGCAGGCCTACCGCCTGACGAGGCACGCCCGCGACGCGGGCCAACGCCCGTCCAATCGGCATCCGGTCCCCGGATCACGCGTCCCCGACGGATGCGAGCAGCTCGCCGATCCTCTCCCGCCACGCCTTCCGCGTCTCGCACCGTGTCGCCTCATCGGCGACGGATGCCGCGACGCGACGTTCCGGGAGCCACCACCACGTCACCTCCCGGCGCGTCGCACCCGCGCGCGCCATCCGCCCCACCCGATGAAGGAACACACCGTGAACACCACACTCACCGCCCGCCGTTCGACCTCGCAACAGGTCGCGGCCGGAGCCGGCCGCCTGCAGGAACGCCTCGCACGCCGAGCCGGCCTGGCGCTGCTCGCCTGGAGCCGCGCCGAATCGGAGCGCCGAGCGAGCGCCGAGCGAGCCCTCGCCGGCGAACTCGAGCGAATGTCCGAGCTCCGCAGGGAGGCCGATCGCCTCCGCGACGGGAACTTCAGCACCCTCGCACTCGTGGCCCGGACGCTCTGATCGTCATGAACGCCGCATCCGGACCGATCTCGACGGCCTCGTCCGCTCGCCGGGCGGGGCCGTCGCCCGTCTCCGGTGCCGGCGTCGCTCAGGCGCGCGACGGCGCGCCGTCCGCCGGCTCCTCCGAGTTCATCCGAAGCGCGATCTCGAGCAGGCTCACGCGCTTCAGCGAGGCGACCTCGCCGAGCGGGAACCACCTCGCCTCGTCGCTGGAACCGTCGACCTCGTTCGCCAACTGCCCGCCGACGACGTGCGCGCGGTACACGATGCGCATCGCGTACAACGGCGCCGACCCGTGGTGGCGCTTCGCCGCCGGCACCACCATCGTGTCGATCCCGAGCAGCTTGTCGATCTCGGCGTCGTAGCCGGTCTCCTCACGGATCTCCCGCCGGGCCGCCTCGAGCGGATGCTCCGCCCCCTCGATCCCGCCGCCGGGCAGCGTCCAGGCCGACCGGCCGTGCTCGTTCCAGTGGGAGAGCAGGATCTCGCCGTCCCGGATGATGACCCCGTACGCGGCGATGCGGATGTCCATCCCGCCACTGTATTACCCGGCGATGAGCTCGAGCACTCCCGTCCGCGACTCCGTCGGGGGATGCACCCGAGTGCGCCACCCCGCGCGGCGGGCCTCCGTGGCCGCGACGGGGAGTTGCGCGGCGTGCAGTTCGACGAGCACGGACCCGCCGCGCGCCATCCACCCTCGAGCGGTGCCGATGAGCCGGCGGACCTGGTCGAGGCCGTCGGGTCCGCCCCCGATGAGCGCCTCGGCCGGCTCGTGCTCTCGCGCCTCGCGCGGCATGAGCGCCAGCTCCGGCTCCGGGACGTACGGGGGCACGGCGGCGATCACGGTGCACCTGCCGAGCAGCCGCTCCGGCAGCCCGTCGAGTCCGTCCGAAACGTGCACGCCCGCGCCGGCCGGCAGGTTGCCTCGGGCGATGACGAGCGCGGTCGGCTCCCGGTCCGCCGCGTGCACCTCGACCCCGCCCACGGACGCCGCGACCATCGCCGCGAGGGGCGCGACGCCGCAGTACGCCTCGACCATCACGGGTGTGCGAGCCGCGCGCACACGCCGCACCGCCAGACGGGCGAGCCGCAGGCTGCGCTGGCGCGGGACGAAGACCCCCGATCCGACCGCGAGCCGGAGCCGGCCGAACCGGACCCATCCGACGATCGGCTCCAGCGGCTCGCCCGACGCGCGACGACGCACGAACTGCTCGAGCTCGGCGTCATCCGTCGCGGCATCGACCAGGATCGCCGCCTCGTCCTCGGCGAAGACGCTGCCGGCCGCCCGGAGTCGCGACGCGATGAGGTCGATCCGCGGATCGGAGCGAGGAGGCACTCCCCCAGTCTGGCGCGTCCGGTCGCCGTCCGTGCGAGCGTGGCCGGGGACGCAGGCGGCGGCCCGGAACCGGGTTCCGGGCCGCCGCCGACGGTGCTGAGAAGCCCCGGGCGTCAGTCGCCGCAGAGGCCGCGAGCGATCTCGTTCTTCATCTGCCCGCCGACCGCCTTGACGACCTCGCCGACTCCGGAGAAGCCGAGGGCGCCCTCGGTGTTGATGGTCTTGTGGATCTGGCCGAAGCACGCGGCGTCGTTGGGCGCGGCGTTCGCGGGCGCTGCAGCGAGACCGACCGCTGCGAGACCGACGATGAATCCGGTGGCGAGAATGCGCTTCATTGGACTTCCCCTTCTGTCTGCGGGTGTTCCACCCGATATCCGTTACTTCCGGGATCGGAGCGCGATCGGATGCAGCATCGCCGAAATTCTTCCGACGGGGGGCGACGACAGGGGGAGCGGCCGACGATCGGCGTACCGATCAGGGGACTTGACTGTGGAGCCTAGGAGATTCGAACTCCTGACATCCTGCTTGCAAAGCAGGCGCTCTACCAACTGAGCTAAGGCCCCGTGTCGGATGCCGTGGGCACCCGGTTGTGGAGTTATCGGAGTGGGGATACGAGGACTTGAACCTCGGACCTCTTCGTTATCAGCGAAGCGCTCTAACCGCCTGAGCTATATCCCCGAATTTCGGCCGAAGGACAGACTACCCGAAGGGTTCGGGATCGTGAAATCGAGCCGAGGACGACGTCAGTTGTTGGTGAAACCGACGAGGATGCCGCCCGTGATCTTGACGCTGAGGTTGTACAGCACGGCCACCACCGCGCCGAGCGCGGTGGTCACGACGAGGTTCAGCAGCGACGCCACCACGGCGAAGCCCATGACGTTGCCGACCGACAGGATCGAGCGCAGGTCGGTGCCCGCACCGGCGACGTCCTGCACCAGGCTGTTGAGGTTCTCGAAGAGGCCGGTCGACTGAACGATCGTGAAGACGAGGAACGTCGCGACGATGTTCACGACCGAGAGGCACACGGCCACCAGGAAGGACAGCTTCACCGCCGACCAGAAGTCGATGTACACCAGGCGCAGGCGCACCTGCTTGGCCGGCGGCTTCCGGTTGGACTTGCCGGCAAGTTTCTCGGCGACACTGCTCATGACGCTCACTCCTCTCCCGCGGTCTCCGCCGCTTCGGACTCAGCGGCCTCTTCCACCAGGTTCCGCTCGGAATTCTTCGCGATCGCGATGATGCGATCGTCCGCGACGAACTTCGCGAACACGACGCCCATCGTGTCCCTGCCCTTGGCCGGGACCTCGGCGACGTCAGAGCGTACCACCTTGCCGCTGGCAAGAACCACGAGGACCTCGTCCTCCCGCGCGACGGTCAGTGCGCCCGCGAGGTCGCCGCGATCGTCGCTCAGCTTGGCCACCTTGATGCCGAGACCGCCCCGCTGCTGCTTGCGGTACTCCTCGATCCGGGTGCGCTTGGCGTACCCGCCCTCGGTCACGATGAAGACGTACGTGTTCGCCGCGCTGTGCTTCTGCCCAGACTCGTCCGCCGTCGCATCGGCTGCGTCGTCGCCGTTCGAATGGGGCACGACGGATGCCGCGAGCAGCTCGTCTCCGGATCGGAAGCTCATGCCCTTCACGCCCGAGGTCGAGCGCCCCATCGGGCGGAGCGCGTCATCCGTCGCCTCGAAGCGGAGCGACATGCCCTTCTTCGAGACGAGGAGGATCTCGTCGTGCTCGTCGACCAGCATCGCGGAGACGAGCTCGTCGCCCTCGCGGAGGTTGATCGCGATGACGCCGCGCGAGCGGTTGGTGTCGTATGCGGTGAGCTCGGTCTTCTTCACCAGGCCGTCTCGCGTGGCGAGCACCAGGTAGCGCGCGACCTCGTAGTCACGGATGTCGAGGATCTCGGCGATCTCCTCGTCGGGCTGCAGTTCGAGGAGGTTCGCGACGTGCTGGCCCTTCGCGTCGCGGCCGGCCTCCTGGATCTCGTAGGCCTTCGCGCGGTACACGCGGCCCATGTTCGTGAAGAAGAGGAGCCAGTGGTGCGTGGTCGTCACGAAGAAGTGGTCGACCACGTCGTCGGCGCGCAACTGCGCGCCCTTCACGCCCTTGCCGCCGCGGTGCTGCGAACGGTAGTTGTCGCTGCGCGTGCGCTTGATGTACCCGCCGCGCGTGACGGTGACGACCATCTCCTCCTCCGGGATCAGGTCCTCCACCGACATGTCGCCGTCGAAGCCGGGCACGATGTGCGTGCGGCGCTCGTCGCCGAACTTGTCGACGATCTCGCGGAGCTCGTCGGCGATGATCGTGCGTTGGCGCTCCGGCGTCGCGAGGATGTCGCGGTAGTCGGCGATCTGGCGCTCGAGCTCGGCGGCCTCGTCCATGATCTTCTGGCGCTCGAGTGCGGCGAGGCGGCGCAGCTGCAGCTCGAGGATGGCGCGAGCCTGGAGCTCGTCGATGTCGAGGAGTTCGATGAGGCCGTCGCGCGCGTCTTCCGCGGTCGCGGAACGGCGGATCAGCGCGATGACCTCGTCGAGCGCGTCGAGCGCCTTGAGGTAGGCGCGCAGGATGTGCATCCGCTCCTCGGCCTTGCGCAGCCGGAACTCCGTGCGGCGCACGATGACCTCGACCTGGTGGTCGACCCAGTGCGAGATGAACCCGTCGATCGACAGCGTGCGAGGCACCCCGTCGACGATCGCGAGCATGTTCGCGCCGAAGTTGTCCTGCAGCTGCGTGTGCTTGTACAGGTTGTTCAGCACGACCTTGGCGACGGCGTCGCGCTTCAGCACGATCACGAGGCGCTGGCCGGTGCGGCCCGACGACTCGTCGCGGATGTCGGCGATGCCCGCGAGCTTCCCGTCCTTCACGAGGTCGGCGATCTTGATCGCGAGGTTGTCGGGGTTCACCTGGTACGGCAGCTCGGTGACGACGAGGCAGGTCCGACCCTGGATCTCCTCGACGTTCACGACCGCGCGCATCGTGATCGAGCCGCGGCCCGTCCGGTACGCGTCGTGGATGCCCTTGACGCCGAGGATCTGCGCGGCCGTCGGGAAGTCGGGACCCTTGATGCGCTGGATCAGCGCGTCCTGCAGCTCCTCCCGGGTGGCATCCGGGTTCTCCAGCGCCCACAGTGCGCCGTCGGCGACCTCGCGCAGGTTGTGCGGAGGGATGTTGGTGGCCATGCCCACCGCGATGCCCACCGAGCCGTTGACGAGCAGGTTCGGGAACCGGCTCGGGAGGACCGTGGGCTCCTGCGTGCGGCCGTCGTAGTTGTCCTGGAAGTCGACGGTCTCTTCCTCGATGTCGCGCACCATCTCCATGGCGAGCGGCGACATCTTCGTCTCGGTGTACCGGTGGGCGGCCGCGCCGTCGTTGCCGGGCGAGCCGAAGTTGCCCTGGCCGAGCGCGAGCGGGTACCGCATCGACCACGGCTGCACGAGACGGACGAGCGAGTCGTACACGGCACTGTCGCCGTGCGGGTGGAACTGGCCCATGACGTCGCCGATGACGCGCGTGCACTTCGAGAAGGCACGGTCGGGGCGGTACCCGCCGTCGTACATCGTGTAGATCACACGGCGGTGCACCGGCTTGAGGCCGTCGCGGACGTCGGGCAGCGCGCGACCGATGATGACGCTCATCGCGTAGTCGAGGTACGAGCGCTGCATCTCGAGGTGCAGGTCGACCTGGTCGATGCGTCCGTGGATGCCGAAGCCCTCGCCGTCGCCGATGCCCGGGTCGATGGTGTCAGATGTCAAGGAAACGCACGTCCTTCGCGTTCTTCTGGATGAATGCGCGGCGCGACTCGACGTCGTCGCCCATCAGGGTGGAGAAGATCTCGTCGGCCGCAGCGGCGTCGTCCATCGTGACCTGGAGCAGCGTGCGGGACTCGGGGTTCATCGTCGTGTCCCAGAGCTCCTGGTGGTTCATCTCGCCGAGTCCCTTGTAGCGCTGGACGCCGTTCTCCTTCGGCAGCCGACGCCCGGCCGCCTGCCCGTCGGAGATCACCGCATCGCGCTCGCGATCGGAGTACACGTAGTCGTGCTCGGCGTTGGACCACTTGATTCGGTACAGCGGCGGCTGCGCGAGGTAGACGTAGCCCATCTCGATGAGCGGCCGCATGTAGCGGAACAGCAGCGTGAGCAGCAGCGTGGTGATGTGCTGGCCGTCGACGTCGGCGTCGGCCATGAGCACGATCTTGTGGTACCTGGCCTTCTCGGGGTTGAAGTCCTCGCCGATGCCGGTGCCGAACGCGGTGATCATCGCCTGGATCTCGGCGTTGCCGAGCGCCCGGTCGAGGCGGGCCTTCTCGACGTTCAGGATCTTGCCGCGGAGCGGCAGGATCGCCTGCGTCTCCGGGTTCCGCCCGGTCTTGGCCGAACCGCCTGCCGAGTCGCCCTCCACGAGGAAGATCTCCGACACCGTCGGGTCCTTGCTCGTGCAGTCGCTGAGCTTGCCGGGCATGCCGCTGGACTCGAGGAAGCCCTTCCGCCTCGTCGCCTCGCGCGCCTTGCGCGCGGCGATCCGCGCGGTGGCGGCCTGTTGCGCTTTCCGGATGATGTCGCGGCCCTGGTTCGGGTTGCGGTCGAACCAATCGCCGAGCTGGTCGCCGACGACCCGCTGAACGAACGACTTCGCCTCGGTGTTGCCGAGCTTCGTCTTCGTCTGGCCCTCGAACTGCGGTTCGGAGAGCTTGACCGAGATGACGGCGGTGAGGCCCTCGCGCACGTCGTCGCCCGAGAGGTTGTCGTCCTTCTCCTTGAGGATCCCCTTCTCGCGCGCGTACCGGTTCACGAGCGTCGTGAGCGCCGCGCGGAAGCCCTCTTCGTGGGTGCCGCCCTCATGCGTGTTGATGGTGTTCGCGTAGGTGTGGACCGACTCGGTGTACGCGGTCGTCCACTGCATCGCGACCTCGAGGGCGATGTTTCGCTCGGTGTCCTCGGCCTCGAACGAGATGATCTCGTCGTTGACGAGTTCGGCCTTCTTCGACTTGTTGAGGTACTCGACGTAGTCGACGAGCCCGCGCTCGTAGAGGAAGGTGTCCGTGCGCTGGACCGGGATGGCGATGGCGCCCGTCGTCGGCGTGTCCTCCGGGTCGATCTCGACGTGTCCGGCGCGCAGGTCGGTCAGCGTGATGCGGAGGCCCTTGTTGAGGAAGGCCATCTGCTGGAACCGTGCGCGGAGGGTCTCGTAGTCGAATTCGACCGTCTCGAAGATCTCGGCACTCGGCCAGAAGATCGTGGTGGTCCCGGTCTCGGTCTCGGGGATCGCCTCGCCCTGGGCGAGCGGTGCGTCGGGCACGCCGACCGTATAGGTCTGACGCCAGACGTGGCCCTGTCGCTTCACCGCGACGTCGAACCGACTCGAGAGCGCGTTCACGACGGACGCGCCGACGCCGTGCAGGCCGCCCGAGACCGCGTACCCGCCGCCGCCGAACTTGCCGCCGGCGTGGAGGACGGTGTGCACGACCTCGACCGTCGACCGGCCCTCGGTGCGGTGCACGTCGACCGGGATGCCGCGGCCGTCGTCGACGACGCGGACGGCGCCGTCGTCGAGGATCGTCACGTCGATGTTCGTCGCGTAGCCCGCGAGGGCTTCGTCGACCGAGTTGTCGACGATCTCGTAGACGAGGTGGTGGAGTCCGCGTGGCCCGGTCGAGCCGATGTACATGCCGGGGCGCTTCCGAACCGCTTCGAGGCCCTCGAGAACCTGGATCGCGTCGGCGCCGTATTCAGGCGCACCCTGGGCCTTCGTCGGTTCCGCTGTCATGGGTGAATCGGGCTCCAAACCGTCGTTCTGGCGACTCTCGATCCTATCAAGGTCCGGTCGTCGCCCGAGCCGCTCCGCGCCGATCTGAGGCCTCGAGAGAGGCGAAGTGACCGATTTTGCCGTCTCAGCCGTAGGTGTCGCGCGGACCGCGCCCTGGAACCGATCTGGGACCCTTTTTCCAGGTGGGGGCATCCGGGCCTTGGAAACGGATGGTGTCGACCCCCGCCCTCGGGTGCCGTTCGAGGATGGCGCGGATCAGCTCCTCGCGCATCATGCGCAGCTGCGTCGCCCACGCCGTCGATTCGCATCGGACCTGGAGCACGCCGCCCTCGATCGCGATGGGCTCGGAGTGGCGGGCGATGTCCTCGCCGGCGATCTCGGGCCAGGCGGAGAGCAGTTCCTGTTGCGACAGCGCGCCCGTCCAGCCGAGCTGGGCGGTAAGCGCGTCGATCGCGGCGCCGAGGGGCTTGGGGTCGCGGCCGGGCGTGAACGGCTCGCTGCCCTCGACGTCGCGGACGCGCGTGCGAGCCCGCCCGGGGCGGATCCGCGGCTCTCCGCCGAAGATCTCGCGGAAGTGCTGGTAGGTGCGGGCGGCCTCAGACACCGGATGCCTCCGACGGCACGGGTTCGACGGATGCGCCCGATCGCCCGGCGCCCCGGGGATCGCCCGTCGATCCAGGCGCGTCGACCACCTCGCCCGCCGCGATGCGGATCACGCGGTGCGAGAGCGGTTCGGGGACGTCCTCGAGGACGGCGGCGGTGATGAGGACCTGCTCGTACCCGCCGACGGCGGCCGACAGCCGCTCGCGACGCAGGCGGTCGAGTTCGGCGAACACGTCGTCGAGGAGCAGGACCGGATCGCCCGTCGTCGAGTCTCGGCGGAGGAGCTCGGCCGAGGCCAGTCGCAGCGCCAGCGCGAACGACCAGGACTCGCCATGGCTCGCGTATCCCTTCGCCGGCAGGCCGTTCAGCAACAGCAGCACGTCGTCGCGGTGCGGCCCGGCGAGGGTGACGCCCCGCTCGAGCTCCTTGCGACGGAGCGAAGCGAGCGCCGTCGCGAACCGCTCGGCCGTCGGTACGCGGCCGGCCGTCGCCACGCCCGACTCGCCGCTGCCGGGAGCGGATGCGGCATCCGTCGACTCGTCATCGGGATCGGCACCGTCGATCGAGAGGACGGACCGGAGCTCCGGCCGATGGTCGTCATCGACGATCGAGCGGTACGCGGCCGCGAGCGGTTCGCGGAGCTCGGCCACGAGTTCCTCCCGACGGTCGACGATTTCGGCGCCGAGTTCGACGAGTCGTTCGTCCCAGATGTCGAGCGTGGTCAACTGCGATACGGCGAGCCCGCGCGCCCGGGCGCTCTTCAGCAGCGAGTTGCGTTGCTTGAGCACCCGGTCGTAGTCGGCCATCACGCCCGCGAGCCTCGGGATCCGCTGCACGAGCAGCCCGTCGAGCAGGCGGCGCCGCACCGAGGGCTCGCCGCGCACGATGGCCAGGTCTTCGGGCGCGAAGAGGACCGTGTGCGCGTAACGGGGCAGATCGCGGGGCTTCGCCGCGGCACGGTTCACCTGGGCTCGATTCGCACCCTGCCGGTTCAGTTGGAGCTCGAGGAGCACCTCGCGACCGCCCGATGAGAGCAGGGTCCGGACGATCGCGGCATCGGCACCGGCGCGGATCAGGGCCTGATCGCTCGAGACCCGGTGCGATGAGAGCGTGGCGAGGTAGCCGATCGCCTCGACGAGGTTCGTCTTGCCCTGCCCGTTCCGGCCGACGATGACCGTCGCACCGGGCTCGAACGACAACTCGGCGGACCGGTAGTTCCGGAAATCGGTGAGCGAGAGCCTCGCGACGTGCACGGTGCGGCTCCCTTCTCGCGAACCACCACGGTACCCGCCCGCGCCGACATCGCGGCGCGGTGCGACGGCCTACCGGAGGAGCAGGTTCGGCTGCAGGAGGTAGCGGTAGGTGTCGGCCCCCGCCTGCTCGCGCGAGGTCTGGCTCGTGATGAGCACGGGACCCGGCTTGTTCGGGTTCTCGGTCTTGGTGAACGAGATGCGCACGAACTCGCTCGGCACCGCCTGCAGGCCGTCGAGCAGGAACTGCGGCTTCAGGGAGACGACGGTCTCGTCGCCCGTGAGGATCGCGTCGATCGACTCCGAGGCCTGGGCCTGCTCGCTGCCGATGGCCTCCAGCGTGAGCCCGTCGGCCGTGAAGGAGTACCGCAGCGCGGCCTCGCGCTCGAGCACGAGCGCCACGCGCCGGGTCGCCTCGATGAGCTCGGCGGTGTTCATGACGGCGTAGTTGTCGACGGTCTCGGGGAAGAGCCGGCGGACGGGCGGGAAGTTGCCCTTGATCAGCAGGCTCGTCACGGTCTTGCGGTCTGCCGAGAAGGCGATGAGCTCCCGGTCGTCACGACTCGTGATCGCCACCGAGATCGTGCCCGAGTGACCGAAGGTCTTGCCGACCTCCTGCAGTGTGCGCGCCGGCACGAGCGCGGTGCTCGCCGCATCGCCCTCGCCCGCGACGCCGCCGCCGTCCCAGTCGATCTCGCGGATCGCGACGCGATAGCGATCGGTGGCGACGAGGCTCAGGTTGGTCTCGCGGACCTCCAGCTGCACGCCGGTGATGACCGGGGTCACGTCGTCGCGGGACGCCGCGACCGCGACCTGCGCGACGGCCGACGCGAACTCCTCGGCGGGGACGACCCCGGTCTGCTCCCCGATCTCGGGGATCGACGGGTACTCCTCGACCGGCATCGAGAGCAGCGTGAAGCTGGCCGAGCCGCAGGTCACCGAGATGCGCGACTCCTCGGTCGAGACGCGCACGGGCGCGTTCGGCAACCGGCCGGCGATCTCGGCGAGGAGTCGACCCGACACGAGCACCGTGCCCGGTTCCTCCACGTCGGCCTGGATCTCGGTGCGCGAGGACACCTCGTAGTCGAAGGAGGAGAGCACGAGGCCGTCGCCCTCGGCCTGGATCAGCACCCCGGAGAGGATCGGGAGGGTGGTGCGCTGCGGCAGCAGCTTGACGGCGAAGGACACGGCCTCACTGAAGACGTCGCGATTGACCTGGAACTTCACGGTTCTCCCGTCGTGGAGGTGCTGGGTGGCTCCCATGCTATCCGGACGCCCGTTTCCGACGCGGTGTTTTCGCGTGCTCCGATGCGCCGTCGCCGCCCGCCCGGCCCGACCGAATCCAGGTTGCCGAACGCCGTGGGTTAATCCATCTATCTCTTAACGGTGTTAACCGGTGTGGAAACTGTGGATGGCGTGCGGAGATCCGCGAGATGGCGCCGATCGGAGGCCGTCGAGGCTGTGCACGGTGTGTGGAAACCCGTGGGGGCGGCATCCGTCGCCATCGAGCGCCGTTCGGAGTTGTACACAGGCCGATCGGCCGTCTCAACAGTCGTGGCGCGGTTGCTCGTTAACAATCCACAGATTTTCCACACCTGTGCGGAATCGTGTCGGCGGGCTCTCAGGAACGGTCGGCCGGCCGCCACGACGCGCGCTGATGGGCCGCGCGGGATCCGTCACCTGCCGGGCTCAGCGATAGCGTGCGGTCTGCTTGATCCGCGCCGTCAGCTCGGTGACCTGGTTGTAGATCGAGCGGCGCTCCTTCATGAGCTCCGAGATCTTCTTGTTCGCGTACATCACGGTCGTGTGGTCGCGGTTGCCGAAGAGCTGCCCGATCTTCGGCAGCGAGAGGCTCGTCAGCTCGCGGCAGAGGTACATCGCGATCTGGCGCGCCGTCGCGACCGCCTGCGACCGGCTCGACCCGTACAGGTCGTCGACGGTCAGCTTGAAGTAGTCGGCCGTCGCCGTGATGATGTCGACCGGCGCCACGACGTTGTCGGTGTCATCCGTGATGAGGTCCTTCAGGACCGTCTGCACGAGCGGCATGTCGACCGGCGTGCGGTTCAGGCTGGCGAAGGCGGTGACGCGGATCAGCGTGCCCTCGAGCTCGCGGATGTTGCTCGAGACCTTCGACGCCATGTACTCGAGGATGTCGTCGGGCACCTGGAGGTGCTCGTTCTGCGCCTTCTTGCGGAGGATCGCGATGCGCGTCTCGAGGTCGGGCGCCTGCACGTCGGTGATCAGGCCCCATTCGAACCGGCTGCGCATCCGGTCCTCGAACCCGGTCAGGTGCTTCGGCGGCACGTCGCTCGTGATCACGACCTGCTTGTTGTGGTCGTGGAGCGTGTTGAAGGTGTGGAAGAACGCCTCCTGCGTCTCCGCCTTGCCCTGCAGGAACTGGATGTCGTCGATCAGCAGGATGTCGATATTGCGGTAGCGCTGCTGGAACAGCGAGCCGCGGTTGTTCGCGATCGAGTTGATGAAGTCGTTCGTGAACTCCTCGGAGCTCACGTACCGGACGCGGATGCCGGGATACAGGCTCATCGCGTAGTGGCCGATGGCGTGCAGGAGGTGGGTCTTGCCGAGCCCGGAGTCGCCGTAGATGAAGAGGGGGTTGTACGCCTTCGCCGGCGCCTCGGCCACGGCGACCGCCGCGGCGTGCGCGAAGCGGTTGGACTGGCCGATGACGAAGCTGTCGAACGAGTACTTCGGATTGAGTCGCGCGTCTCGCGGCCGGTCGACGCTGCCGCTGCCGCTGTCGAAGATCGGCTGCGGACCGGCCGGAACGTCGTCGCCGTCGAGGCCCATCGGCCCGGCGGCCATGCCGACGCCGCCCATTCCGGGTGCGGTCGTGCCGACGGATGCCGCGGCGCCCATGGGCCCGCCCGCGTCGGGTTCGGCCGGGCGCAGCTGCTCGAGTTCGGGGTTCACGACCACGTAGAAGGAGGTCACCGGCGACGGTGCCTCGATCGCGCTCATCGCGGAGAGCAGCGACACCCGCATGCGCTGGTTCAGCATGCTGGCCGTGAAGTCGTTCGGCACCTCCAGGTAGAAGGTGCCCGCCGCGATCCCCTTGGGCTCGACCAGGCTGAGGAAGCCCTGGAGCATCGGCGTGATCGCCTCGTCGTCGGAGAGTCGCTCGAGGACCGTCGCCCACGTCTCGCTGATGGGCTGTTCCGTCATCGCTCCCCGCAATCTCTCGCACCGTTCGCCGGCCGCTCGTCGCTCCCCCGAGCGATTCGGTGGAGCGGCCCGAAGGCGTCTGTTCACAACGTTCTCCACCGCCTGTGGGCAGACTTGCGAGAACCGCGGGATTCCGCCGCACAGGCTGGGGATAACTGGTGTCACACGCTAGCGAATCGGACCTGCTCGGACAAATGCCCATCCGAGGATCCGGCACGCCGTCGGCGTGTCGTTCCGCCCGGGAACCTGTGGATCGGTGGAGAATGTCCCTTCCGTGGTCCGCTCGGTTTGACCGTGGCATCCGCAGGCCGTAGTTTTAATCAGTTGACCGCAGCCCTTTCGGGCACCGAGTTCTCCCCGCCGGCGCACCTGTGACGCGTCCGTGCGCGGAATTTCCCAGCCGGAGAAGAAGATGAGCAAGCGTACGTTCCAGCCCAACAACCGCCGTCGCGCCAAGAAGCACGGCTTCCGCGCCCGCATGCGCACGCGTGCCGGCCGCGCCATCCTCTCGGCCCGCCGCTCCAAGGGCCGCACCGAGCTCTCCGCGTAAGTTCCTCGGTGCTCGCCAAAGCCAACCGCATCACGAGCGCCGATGACTACCGGTTCATCGTGCGCCGTGGTGCGAAGGTCGCCGGTGCCCACACCGTGAGCTACATCCGCTCGCGGGAGGCGGGTACCGACGCGCGCTTCGGCTTCATCGTGTCCAAGAAGGTCGGCACGGCCGTACGCCGCAACCTCGTCCGCCGACGGTTGAAGGCGGCCGGTCGCGAATTCGTCGACGGCGGCGCGTCCGCCGTCGACGTCGTCGTCCGTGCGCTGCCCTCGGCCTCGCTCGCCGGGTTCGCGGAACTCCGCGACGAGCTCGGCGAGGCCCTGGTCGCTCGAACCGGCCGGCGTCGTCCGGCCGATGCCTCAGCCGCTGAATCGTCGAGCCCAGGCTCCGGCGCCTCGGTCACCGCCGGTCCACTGGAAGAGCGCTGACGTGGAGAACCTCGCCTGGTTCGTCTGGCTCCTGCCCCGCAACGCGGGAGTGCTGCTCATTCGCGCCTACCGGGCCGTGATCTCCCCGCTCTACGGCGACGTCTGCCGGTACTACCCCTCATGCTCGGCCTACGGACTCGGCGCGGTGCAACACCGCGGTCTCGTGGTCGGATCAGTGCTCACAGCGTGGCGCATCGTCCGGTGCAACCCATGGTCGGCCGGTGGCATAGACGACGTGCCCCTGCCTCGTGTCCGCCGGTTCCGGGTGACCCGATTCGGCCTCGTGATCCCCGCCGGCTGGGCCGGAGCAGAGGAATCCCGCGACCGGGCTCAGGCACGCAGTGGTCGTCGACGGGTCGGCGTCCCGATCGCGGCCGACGCCGATGGCGGGCACACCCACGTGTCGCATCACGAGACCGAGGCGCACACGCACGACCACTCCCGGCCCGTCGACTCCGCGGCATCCGTGCCACTCCGCCTCGCGGAACCCGATTTCTCTGCAATCACGTCCCGGAAGGACTGACCCGCCCCAATGGACATCTTCAGCATTCTCCTGTGGCCCATCAAATGGGTCATCGAGCTGATCCTCGTCGCGTTCCACTCGCTCTGGACGTTCCTCGGTCTGCCCTTCGACGCCGGCGTGACGTGGGTCCTCTCCATCGTCGGCCTCGTCGTGGTCGTCCGTGCCGCGCTGATCCCGATCTTCGTCCGCCAGATCAAGAGCCAGCGGCGGATGCTCGAGGTCGCTCCGCAGCTGAAGAAGATCCAGGACAAGTACAAGGGCAAGAAGGACCAGTTCTCGCGCGAGGCGATGTCGCGCGAGACCATGGAGCTCTACAAGCGGACCGGCACCAACCCGCTCTCGTCGTGCCTGCCGCTCCTGCTCCAGATGCCGATCTTCTTCGGGCTCTTCTCGGTACTGAACGATGCGTCCCGCAACGCGGAACGCGGCGGTGTGGGCGTCCTCACCCCGGCACTCGCCGAGTCGTTCTCGAACGCCACGTTCCTCGGAGCCCCGCTGAACTCGACCTTCATCGGCGAGTGGAATGCGATGATCGCCGGCGACCCGTTCAGCGCTTCGACGATGTTCGTGGCCATCACGATGATCATCCTGATGACCGCATCGCAGTTCATCACCCAACTCCAGATCGTCTCGAAGAACATGTCGCCCGAGACCAAGGCGAGCCCGATGTTCCGCCAGCAGCGGATCCTCCTCTACCTGCTCCCGCTGGTCTTCGCGTTCTCCGGTGTCGCGTTCCCCCTCGGCGTGATGTTCTACTGGCTCGTCTCGAACTTCTGGACCATGGGGCAGCAGTTCATCGTCATCCGCAACATGCCCACCCCCGGCAGCGAAGCGGCGAAGGCCCGCGAGGCGCGCCTCGCCCGCAAGGGGAAGCTGGTCGTCGAGTCGAAGGACGACGCCGAGGACGGGCAGCCGCCGAAGCCCGTGACGACCCAGCGCCAGCAGCCGGTCAGCAAGAACCGCGCGAAGAAGCAGAACAGGAAGTGACCCCGATGACGGACGTCCAGCACGACGCCGCGACCCGATCCCTCGCGCAGCTCGAGGAGGAGGGCGACATCGCGGCCGACTACATCGAGGAGCTCCTCGACATCTGCGACCTCGACGGCGACATCGACATCGATGCTCGCAACGGCCGCGCATACGTCTCGGTCCACGCGGCCGATGCCGCGAACCTCGCCGTGCTCTCCCGGCCCGACACCGTTACGGCGCTGCAGGAACTCACGCGCCTCGCAGTGCAGACGAAGACCGGGGCGTTCTCGCGCCTCATCCTCGACGTGGGCGGGTCCCGCGATGCGCGTCGCGAGGAACTCGGTCGACTCGTCACGCGAGCCGCCGAGCGCATCGAGTCGGGCGCGGCAGAGGCCGCATTGCCGCCGATGTCGTCGTACGAGCGGAAGCTCGTGCACGACCTGGTCGCCGAGCGCGGCCTGCATTCCGAGTCGCGCGGTGAGGGCGCGGACCGTCATACGGTGATCACCCGCGCCGGCTGAGCGCCCGCCGCCGTTTCACGTGAAACATGACTGACCCTGTCGACCGCCCGGCCGGTCTCGAGCCGGAGCCCGCATCCGCTGCGGTCGTGTTCGGCGAACGCCTGGAGGTCGCGCGCGCGTACACCGAGAACCTCGCCACGCACGGCGAGGAACTCGGGTTGATCGGACCCCTCGAGCTCCCGAGGCTGTGGTCCCGGCACGTCGTGAACTCCGGACTCGTCGCTCCCCTGCTCCGTGCAGGGCGCGTCGGCGACGTCGGATCCGGAGCCGGCCTCCCGGGCCTGGTGCTCGCGATCGCACGCCCGGACGTCCACCTGACGCTGATCGAGCCGATGGAACGTCGTGTCGCATGGCTTCGACGACAGGTCGCCGAACTCGAGCTCGGAAACGTCGACGTCGTGCGTGCCCGAGCGGAAGAGGTCAAGCTGAAGGGCCAGCTCGACCAGGTGACGGCGCGCGCGGTCAGCGCCTTGCGCACGCTGATCCCGATCACCGCCCCCCTGCTCCGCCCCGGCGGCGAGCTCGTGCTCATGAAGGGCAGCGGCGTGGAGGGCGAGATCGGCGCCGCTGAGAAGGCGATCCGCAGGTTCCGGCTGACCGACGTCGAGGTCATCGTGCTCGGGGAGGGCGTGGTCGACGACGTCACCCGCGTGTTCCGGGCTCGGGTTCCTTCGGCGTAGGCACGCACCCCCCCCCGCGTTCCGGAGACCCGCGACGTCGCGGACCGATGTAGGTGCCGCCCGACGGCGTGGCGCACCTCGCGGTGGTGCGAGATGATCTGCGGATGGCGCCGCACCGAGTGACCCAGCCCCCCAAGGCACGACCGGGCGATCGAGTCGCGGTGCTCTCGCCGGCGTGGGCAGCACCGGCTCACTTCCCCGCGATCCACGAACAGGCGATGCGGCGCCTCACGGAACTCACAGGCCTCGTCCCGGTCGAGTACCCGACCACCCGGCGCGCGGATGCATCCGCGGCAGACCGCGCTGCCGACCTCATGTCGGCATTCGCCGACCGGTCCATCCGAGGCGTGCTGGCCACGATCGGCGGCGACGATCAGATCCTCGTGATCCCCCACCTCGACGCCGCGGAGATCAGGTCCGATCCGAAGCCCTTCGTCGGCTACAGCGACAACACGAACCTCCACAACTGGCTCTGGGCGAACGGAATCGCCAGCTTCTACGGGGGCAGCACCCAGGTACACCTCGGGGCGGGTCCACGTGTGGACGAGGTGCATGCGCGGTCGTTGCGCGCGGCCCTGCTCGACGGCGGTGTGCTCGAGGTCGTCGATCCGGGCGAGTCGGAGGACTTCGGGCTGCCCTGGGACGACGTGCGTTCGTTGACCGAGTGGGGTCGGCGCGAGCCCACCGAACCGTGGGTGTGGGCCGGCGGTTCGAGGCGGGTGACCGGCCCGACATGGGGCGGATGCCTCGAGGTCATCGAGCAGATCTTGGTGGCCGACCGGTTTCGGTTCTCGCCGCAGGCGCTGGAGGGCGCCGTGCTCATGATCGAGACGAGCGAGTTGCTGCCCCCGGCCGACTGGGTCTCGCGGCTCCTGCGTGCGATCGGCGAACGTGGCCTCCTCGAGCCGCTCGCCGCGGTGATCGCGGCACGTGCCCCGACGAGTTCCCACGAGGAGATGTCCCCACCAGCTGAGCGGATTGCTCGTCGAGCGGCGCAGCGGGACGCCATCGTCACCGAAATGGCTCGGTACAACCCGCAGGCCGTGGTCTGCGTGGGCCCGCCGTTCGGACACACACGCCCGCAGTGGATCCTGCCGCACGGCGGTCTGCTGACGCTCGATCCGACGAACGGGTCGATCATCGCCGACTACGGTCCGGCCGCCGCCCGGTAGCCCGGACGTTCTCGATGTTTCACGTGGAACATCGGGGCGAGACATCGACGATTCGGTTGACGGCGGTCCTTCGAGTTCTCCTCCGCCGCAGGGGGGCGACCGAGGCTCCTCTTGCACGTGAGCACCGACCCCATGGACCCGACGATGGGGTGTTCCCGATCGCGACACGGATTCCGGCCGCGACATCGACCGCGTGCCGGCAGACCTGCCCAATCTTCAACGTCGGACTCCCCCGAACCCCCCTCCGGGTCGGCTGGAGTCGACTGATCGACGTGTTGTGCCCAGGCCGTGCCTGGGCTTGCCTGGAGTCCTCCTCCACGCCGAGGCTCCACGCCCCGGGCTCTCGTGCTGCACCGCCCGGCTGGGGACCTGTTCGCGGCGTTCCCGTGAGCTGAACGAGGCCTCGCCGCCGTGCGTGGAACTCCGAGCCGCTGCGTCGCCTCACCGATGCATTCCGAGAGGCCGTTCCACGTGAAACATGCTCGGCGAGGCGCGTGCCTCGGTCAGGTCGGACCGAGCGGGAACGGCGCGCAGGTCGCCGTTGATCGGCCCGGGCAGATCGACGATCGCCAACGAGCGCGCTGATCGCCACACGAGGCCGGGACCTCTTCTGCGGTGCTGCGGGGAGGGCCCCGGCACCAACGGTGCGGTGGGGCCCGGATGGCGAACACCGGATTGCTCGGTCGGACCGATATTCGTCCGATGACTGGTGCGCCCACGTGTCAGCCACCAGCGCCGCGACTCGCATGTGCGGATCGACTGGGCGTTTCACGTGAAACATCACACGGCGACCTCGGGCGAAGTGGACGAAGCGGACGAGGCGGTCGGAGCGACGCAGGTGAATGATCGGGTGGCGTCTCTTGCGGACGGGTCGGTGCACCCAGCGACTGCGCGGACGTGCCGCCGGCGTAATCGCCGGCCCGTCGCCCGATTCACTTCTGCCGAACCCGTCGGCTGAGACATTCGTCGCTTCGATCCGACGTCTCCCTCGCCTGTCGACACCGCCGAAGACGTTCCGAACCTGGTCGAATCACGGCCAGGGGTGGGGAACGAATGCCGAGGAGCTTCACTGGCCCATCGCCGCAGTGTCCGGATGGATCACGGTGGCGATCGCACGACCGTGGAGCGCGGTCGCCGTTCGCTCGCGGACCGCGCGCCCGAGCCGCCGTCGGCCGGGCCTCGCTCCGTGCACGACTCCCCACCTGTCCGGGAGCCAGGTCGACAGGGCGACGGAGAGCGAAGCGCGCTCGAGTGGATGGCCCGCCCGCGGCTGGGAGAGCGTTGGAACGCGATGACGTCGGACCTCGTGTCCTTGCGGCCTGGACGCTCGGTGAGCGCGGTCGACGACGTCCTCTCGTCGTCGCGCCGCATGATCGCGAGCGCTGCGACCAGCGAGCCTGCAGTCGGCACGAGTTCCGAGCCTGCAGCCGGCACGAGTTCTCGGGGCGCGCCGATGTGCATCGATGCACGGTCGGTCGGATCGGATACCCCGTCGCGCTCGCAACTGGTCGCACCGCGATTCCGTCGGAGCGCGGATCGTCGCCGGTATCGGAGCGCGCGGTCTTGGCGCGCCTCGAGTGCCGCTGTGGACCACCCGCAGCGACCAGAACGAAGACTTGGCCACGACCACATCCCCGACGGTGCCACGACGGCCGACACGAGACGCAGCTCTCGGGTGTACCGGGGCCGCGGTGTCCGTGCTCGACCGACCGTCAGATTGCGCGTGGACCTCGGAAAGGCAGCTCGCCCGAACACTGGGACACTGCCCGTGGTCGCACTGCTCGAGAAGATGAACCCGCCGAAGCCATGGCCCGTGAGGAGCGCGGCCGACTGCACGCGCCCGGTCGGATCGAGCAAGTTGCCACCGCGAGCGACGCCCGTGGACACGATCACTCGATCGATCAGAAGCTCGTGCAGGTCACCCGACCGATAGAGGTGTTTCACGTGAAACGGGGCATCTTCCTGAATGCCTGACTCGGTACCGTCGAGTTCGTCGATCCTCGGCGGGACGCTGCTTCGGCGTCGGTCCCGACGATTAGGCTGGGGGTTCGAAGCGATCGCAGGACGATGCACAGAAGGCGATCTCGCGACTGGTCAGGAGTGGGGCATGGCGAACGGTGGCCGGGGCTGGTTTCAGCGGAGGAAGCCGCAGTCCGACCCGATGCAGCCAACGCCCGAGAAGCGGGTGACCGAACCCACTCGTATCGAAGCCCATGAGGCACAGCGCCGTGCCGAGGCAGCGCGGAACCAGACGTCGCTGGATGGACAACCCGACTTCGATTCGCTCCTGCGACCGACCGCGCCGACCGCGCCGACTCCCCCGAACAACGCGGCACCCGCGAACCGAGCGCCATCACCGCCGGCTCAGGGAGATCCGAGGCGAGCATCTCGCGAAGCATCCGTTGCCGAGTCCGACCAGCGCTGGGCCCCGCCGGCATCGGCGCCGCAGGCCGCCGACGATTCCGGGCCGACGTCGACGGTCGACGCTTCGACGACCGGGCAGGAGTCGTCTCGCCCGGACCCCGCCCCGCAAGTCGCGGAGATCGCACCGGATCCGGGCGGGCAATCCTCGGGCCGGAGCGCGGCAGGGGGCGAACCGAGCGGGCGACCCGCGACCGCACGATACGACTGGGATGCGGCGACCGCCGCCGCACTGTCCGACGAGTCGGCACCACAGGCCAGCCCATCGAGCCATCCGCTCCCCCACAGCGACCCGGACAAGCTGCTCGAGGACATCATCCGCGAGATCGTGGGCGACGCGACCGCGGAGACGGTCTCGAGCCTGCATCAGCCGCGAACCGCGACCGAGAGCGAAGCCAGGACATCCGTCGTGGATGCGAACGGATCCGAACCTCGCTCGGCACCGGAAGCCGAGCGATCACCGGCTCCGGACGCTGCAGAGGCGATCGCGGAATCCGTCGAGAACTCCGGGAACGTCAGGGTGGGTGATGACCTCGCCGAGCCCGCTTCAGATGGGGGTCTCGAATGGGGATCAGCGCGTGCGGAGACGTATGCTGTCGGGGCGGGTGATGAGCAGCCTGACGAGTTCCGTGCGGTCGGCGCCGGACGAGCCGAGTCGGCCTTCCATCCGTACGCTGCTGCGACGAGTCACGCCGTCGCCGCCGGTCCGCAAGGGTCGGTTTCACGTGAAACATCAGAATCACACGGAGGAACTCCACTGGCCGATCAGCTTGCCGACGAGACCCGGCGCCGTCTCGCTCTCGACCAGGCCGTGCTCCCGCTCCCAGACAGCACGCGCGTCTTCACGATCTCCAACCAGAAGGGCGGAGTCGGCAAGACGACCTCGGCCGTCAACCTTGCGGCGGCGCTCGCCCGGGGTGGAGCGCACGTGCTGGTCATCGACCTCGACCCGCAGGGCAACGCATCGACGGCCCTCGGCGTCGACCACCGGTCGGATCTCCAGAGCGTGTACGAGGTGCTCGTCTCCGACCTCCCGATCGCCGAGGTCGTGCAGCCGTCAACGGAACACGAGAACCTCGACTGCGTGCCGGCGACCATCCACCTCGCGGGTGCCGAGATCGAGCTGGTCTCCCTCGTGGCCCGCGAGCAGCGCCTGCGCCGCGCGCTCGACGTACACCTGGCCGCGATGGAGCATCCCTACGACTACGTCTTCATCGACTGCCCGCCGTCGCTCGGCCTCCTCACCATCAACGCGTTCGTCGCCGCGCGTGAGGTCCTGATCCCGATCCAATGCGAGTACTACGCACTCGAGGGCTTGTCGCAGCTGCTGAGCAACATCGAGCTCATCGAACGTCACCTGAATCCCGAGCTGCGCCTCACCACCATCCTGCTCACGATGTACGACTCGCGGACGAACCTCGCCCAGCAGGTGGCCCAGGAGGTGCGCGACCACTTCCCCGCTCAGACCCTCGACACGATCATCCCTCGCTCGGTCCGCGTCTCGGAGGCACCGAGCTACGGGCAGAGCGTGATCAGCTACGATTTCGCGTCCACCGGCTCGCTCTCCTACCGCGAGGCCGCGGCGGAGATCGCATGGCGCGGGACGCGGGACGCGTCCGAACAGAAGGAGTCCGACTGATGGCGACGAAGCGCACTGGACTCGGCCGAGGAATCGGCGCCCTGATCCCGACGACGGAGGATGCGGCGCCGAGGGCGACGCGACCCGTCGACGTGTTCTTCGCGGACAGCGAGGCGCCGAAGACCGCGGTCGCCGCCGTCGAGAACGCCGTCGAAGCGAACCTCGTGACGGTCCCGGGTGCCCATCTCGCTCGGCTGAACCCCGACGACATCGTCCCGAACGCGCAGCAGCCGCGGTCGGTGTTCGACCCGGAGGACCTCGAGGAACTCGTCCACTCGGTCCGCGAGTTCGGCGTCCTCCAGCCGATCGTCGTCCGCCCGCATCCCGACGAGCCCGGCAAGTACGAGCTCGTCATGGGCGAGCGCCGCCTTCGGGCGACGAAGGCCGCCGGCCTGGACACCATCCCCGCCGTCGTCAAGGACACGGCGAACGAGGCGATGCTCCGAGACGCGCTCCTCGAGAACCTCCACCGCTCGCAGCTGAACCCGCTCGAGGAGGCATCCGCCTACCAGCAGCTGCTCGCCGACTTCGGAATCACCCAGGAGGAACTCGCGTCGCGGATCGGGCGGTCGCGGCCCCAGATCTCGAACACGCTGAGACTCCTGAAGCTCCCCGAGCCGGTCCAGGTGCGGGTGGCTGCCGGGGTGCTGAGCGCAGGGCACGCCCGCGCGATCCTCGCAGCGGGCGACCCGGCGGCGATGCAACGGCTCGCGGACAAGATCGTGAACGAGGACCTCTCGGTGCGCGCTGCAGAGGCGATCGTCTCCGCAGCGCCGAAGGCCGCACGAGTGAAGCCGGCCGCAGGCAAGCGCCAGGAATTCCTCGACGACCTGTCGACACGACTGGGCGACCGGCTCGACACCCGCGTGAAGATCTCGCTCGGTGCTCGGAAAGGCCAGATCAACATCGATTTCGCAACGGTTCAGGACCTGCGCAGGATCTTGTCGGAGCTCGGCGAGAACCTCGAAGGGCTCTGAACGTCCGAGTCGACCGGGCCGATCCGCCCGGTAGCGGGTGTCGCCGCGTCGGGAACTCAGGCGCCGCGGCGCACCGCCGTGCGCACCAGCCCGTCGTAGACCGACGCCGCATCGGTGTCAGAGGCCTCGATCGCGAGGGGGACGAGCGAGGTCTCGGTGAGTCCGGGGAGCACGTTCGCCTCGAGGAACCACGGGGTCCCCTCGTCGTCCACGATGAGGTCGACGCGCGAGATGTCGCGGAGTCCGAGCGTGCGGTGCGCCGCGAGCGCCGCGGCCGTCGCACGCTCGACGGCTTCCTGGGGCAGCCGGCACGGCGAGAAGAACGTGGTTTCCCCCGCGTTGTACCTCGCCTGGAACGAGTACACGCCGGCGGACGGCACGATCTCGACCGCCGTGAGCGCGCGCGGCGCGCCATCCGTCTCGACGACCCCGATCGCCAACTCGGTGCCGACCACGCGCCGTTCCACGACGGCGGTGTCGGCGTAGGTGAAGGCGTCGACCATCGCGCGCGGGAGGTCGGCCGGCGCTTCGACGATGGTCACGCCCTGGGCCGAACCGCCCGAGCCGGGCTTGACGACGAGGTCGCCGGGCAGCGCGTCGCGGACGACGCGGAGCACGCTTGCTGCGCCGAGTTCCCGGAACGCCTCGTGCGAGAGCACGATGGAGTCGGGGACGGCACCGCCGGCAGAGGCCACGAGGGAACTCGCCACCGGCTTCGACCACGCCCGTCGCGCCGCCGCGCCGGTTGAGCCGACGGTCGGGATCCCGAGCGCGGCGAGCAGTTCGAGCAGCGTCCCGTCCTCGCCGCTCGAGCCGTGCAGTGCGGGGAACACGACGTCGGGACGGTGCTCGGCGAGGTACGGCAGGAGGGCGGCGTCGGGATCGCGCAGTTCGACGCGATGACCGGCTTCGGTCAGGGCGTCGGCGACGCGTCGGCCGGAACGCAGCGAGACATCGCGCTCGTGGGAGATGCCCCCGGCGAGCACGACGACGGAGAGGCCGGTGGAATCGCTCATGATCAGGGGTTCTCCACTACTTGAGGTCGGTGGGCGGGGCGAGCTCGATGCCGGGGCGATCGGGGAGTTGGAGGGTTCCGGTGCCGGCGAACGTGTCGAGGAGGTCGAGTTCGCCGTTGACGACCGTCGCGAGGCGACGGATGCCGAGACGGATGGCCTCGGGCGTCGGATAGCAGAAGGAGAGCCGCATCGCGTGCCGGCCGCGGCCGTCGGCGAAGAAGGCCGTGCCGGGCGTGTAGGCGACGAGCTCGCGGACGGCGCGTGGAAGCATCTGCTTCGAGTCGAGCATGTCGGGCAGCGTCACCCAGACGTAGAACCCGCCGTTGGGGTTGGTCCACGAGAGCTGTGGCAGGTACTCCCCCAGTGCCTCGATCATCGCGTCCTTGCGTTCGCGGTAGACGCCGCGGAATGCGTCGATCTGCCCGCGCCAGTCGGCTTGGGACAGGTACTCCGACACGACGAGCTGGCTGAACGACGACGGGGAGAGGATGGCCGACTCGGCCGCCAGGATCAGCTTCTCGCGGATCGCGTGCGGTGCGAGCGCCCAGCCGACCCGGAAGCCGGGAGCGAGCGTCTTCGAGAACGAGCCGAGGTAGACGACACCCTCGGGATCCATCGATCGGAGCGCATCGGGCGCCGGCTCGTCGAAGTGCAGGAGGCCGTACGGGTTGTCCTCGAGCACCAGGATCTCATTGGCCCGGCAGATCTCGAGGATCTCGGGTCGTCGCGCCGCGGACAGCGTGACGCCGGCGGGGTTGTGGAAGTTGGGGATCGTGTAGAGGAACTTGATGCGTCGACCCTGGCCCCGCAGATGCGCGATGGTCTCGCGCAGCGCCTCGGGGATGAGGCCCTCGTCGTCCATCGCGACGTGCACGACGGACGCCTGGTACGAGCGGAAGACACCCAACGCACCGACGTATGACGGCGCTTCGGCGAGCACCACGTCGCCGGGGTCGAGGAAGAGCTTGGCGACGAAGTCGAGGGCCTGCTGCGATCCGGTCGAGGTGACCACGTTGTCGACCGAGGCGCGGATGCCCTCGAGCGACATGACCTCGAGGATGTGCTCGCGGAGCGAGGGGACGCCCTGCCCGGAGCCGTACTGCAGGGCGACCGGCCCCTGCTCGCGCATCGTCCGCTCGAACGCCGAAGTGATGAGCTCCTGCGGCAGCGCCGAGACGAACGGCATGCCGCCCGCGAGCGACACGACCTCGGGCCGGGATGCGACGGCGAACAGGGCGCGCACCTCGGAGGCGGCGAAGCCGGCGGCTCGTTCGGCGTAGTTCGCGTACCACGGATCGAGGTTGTTGCCGGCCCGCTCGGGCGCTCCGTCAGAGGTCACTGCTGGATTCCGTTCTGCTCAGGCTCTCCATGCTAGCCAGCCGCGTCGGGGCGCCCGAACCGGATGCCGCACCGTGACGACCCGCGGAAGCGGGACGACGACGAAGGCCCGTAACCGTTAGATACAGTTACGGGCCCTCGGGTCGATCGGGTGGCGCTCAGCCGATGAACTCCGCCAGGTCCTGCTCGAGGATCGGCTTCGGCTTCGCACCGATGACGGTGCGGACGACCTCGCCGCCCTTGAAGACCTTCATCGCCGGAATGGCGGTGATCTGGTACTTCATCGCGAGGCCCGGGTTCTCGTCGACGTTCAGCTTGACGATGTCGAGCTTGTCGGAGTGCTCGGTCGCGATCTGGTCGAGGATCGGGCTCACCGCGCGACACGGGCCGCACCACTCGGCCCAGAAGTCGACGAGGACGGCCTTGTCGTTCTGCAGCACCTCCTGCTCGAAGGTGGCCTCGGACACTGCACGTGCAGTCATGGATATCTCCTTTGGTGGAAGCGATGGGTCGGAGCGGCCGCCGTCATATGTCGATGCCGGCATCCGATCCGGAAAGCGCGGGTCAGCGGGCGGCGTCGGCGAGGTCGACGGCGACGAAATCGTCCACCTCGGCGGCCTCCTCCGCCGCCGCGGCGGGCTCGCCGTGGGTGTCCTCGAGCGCCGCGAGGTAGTGCTCGGCGTCGAGTGCGGCGACCGTGCCGGAACCGGCGGCGGTCACGGCCTGGCGGTAGGTCGGGTCGATGACGTCGCCCGCGGCGAACACGCCGGGCACCGACGTGCGCGATGAGCGTCCGTCGACGGCGATGGTGCCCTCGGAGGTCAGGTCGAGCTTGCCGTGCACCAGGTGGGTGCGGGGGTCGTTGCCGATCGCGACGAACAGGCCGTCGAGGTCGAGGGCGCTGACCTCGCCCGAGACGGTGTCGCGCAGCGTGACACCGGTCACGGCGGTGTCGCCGTGGATGGCGTCGACCGCGGCGTTCCAGACGAACTCGATCTTCGGGTTGTCGAAGGCGCGCTGCTGCATGATCTTCGACGCCTTGAGCTGGTCGCGCCGGTGGATCACGTAGACCTTCTCGGCGAAGCGGGTGAGGAACGTCGCCTCCTCCATCGCCGAGTCGCCGCCGCCGACGACCGCGATGGTCTTCTCGCGGAAGAAGAAGCCGTCGCAGGTCGCGCACCACGAGAGTCCGTGGCCCGAGAGGCGCTCCTCCTCGGGCAGGCCGAGCTTGCGGTAGGCCGAGCCCGTCGCGAAGATGATCGACTTCGCCTCGTGCTCCCCGCCGTTGCCGAGCTTGACGCGCTTGACCGGGCCGTCGACATCGAGTTCCACGACGTCGTCGTAGACGACCTCGGTACCGAAGCGCTCGGCCTGGGCCTGCAACTTGCCCATGAGGTCGGGACCCATGATCCCCTCGGGGAAGCCCGGGAAGTTCTCGACCTCGGTCGTGTTCATGAGCTCGCCGCCGATCTCGACGGAGCTGGCGATGAGCAGCGGCTTCAACTCGGCGCGGGCCGCATAGATTGCGGCGGTGAATCCCGCCGGACCTGACCCGATGATGATGATGTCGCGCAAACCCGCTCCTGTCGTTCCGTGCGATGCCGCGGCACCCTACTCACGGGATGCCACGACATGGTGAACACAGTCTAAGCGGCGCCTATTCCGGCCCCGACGGCGCTCACGGGCGGGTCACAGGCTGGACAGCGACCGGGCGGATGCCGCAGGCGCGAGCCCCGCGTCATCCGCCGTCATCGGCGCCGGAGACGGGCGAGCACGGGCCCGGCGAATCCGCGCAGCTCGGGCGAGCGGAGCAGCCACAGGATGCCGCCGTACAGCAGGGCCATCACGGTGGCCGCGAGGGCCATGACGAGGATCGCCCCCCAGCGGTCGGCGATCGCGAAGCCGCCCTCGGCGAAGGCGCCGAACGCCCAGACGATCGCGAAGCCGGCGACGACGGGCACGATGACCGCGGCGATGTCGCGCGCGAGGCTCGCGAGCACTCGCGTGGCGTCGAGTCGTCCGAGCTTCGGCCGCAGCAGCAGCAGGGCGAGGCCGAGCTGGACCGTGCTGGAGATCGTGGTCGCCAGTGCGACGCCGACGGCGGTCCACTCCACCGGGAGCAGGAGGGCGGTCAGCGCGAGGGCCGTGAACACGACCACCTGGACGAGCGTGAACACGAAGGGCGTGCGCGTGTCGCCGAGGGCGTAGAAGGTCCGTTGCACCACGAAGAGGATGCTGAAGCCGACCAAGCCGATCGCGAACGCGACGATGACGTTGCCGAGCGCCGCCGCGTTGGCGAGGTTGCCGGGCTGGAAGACGGCCGCGAACGGATACGCGACGACGACCAGCACGGCCGACGCGAGCACCAGGATCAGCGCGACGGCCCGGACCGCACCCGAGAGGTCGTCGCGCACGCGGTCGAGGAATCCGTCGCGTGCGTGCTCGCTCATCCGGGTGAAGTAAGCGGTCGCGATCGAGACCGTGATCACCGAGTGCGGGAGCATGAAGATGAGCCAGGCGTTCTCGATGGCGGCGACCGACGCCCCCTGCTCGGAGGCGGTCGCGGCGACCCGGGTCTGCACGATCCCGGCGAAGGTCGTGAGCAGCAGCATCCCGAACGTCCACGCCGCCATGCGGCCCGCCGAGCCCAGCCCGACACCCCGCCAGCGGAAGTCGGGGCGGTACCGCAGGCCGATCCGGCGCCAGAACCAGAAGAGCACGACGGCCTGCGCGGCGATGCCGAGCGTCGCCGAACCGGCGAGCAGGGCGATCATTCCGGGCGTCCAGTCGGAGGCCGCGCGCGTGCCGTCGGGGTCGAAGCCGAACAGCAGGCCGAAGGCGACGAGGCCAGCGAGGGCGACCACGTTGTTGAGGACCGGTACCCAGGTGAAGGGTCCGAAGCTGCGGCGCGCGTTCAGGACCTCGCCGAGCAGCGTGTACAGGCCGTAGAAGAAGATCTGCGGGAGGCACCAGAACGCGAACGCCGTCGCGAGCGCGAGCGTGTCGGGCGGGAAGCTCCCGCCGTAGATCCACGCGAGCACCGGCGCGAGCGCCGTCGCGACGATCGTCGCCGCCCCGATCACGACCAGCGCGAGCGTGACGAGCTTGTTGATGTACGCGCTGCCGCCGTCGACGTGGGCGCTCGCGCGCACGATCTGCGGGACCAGCACCGCCGAGAGGACTCCACCGGCGACGATCACGTACACCGTGTTCGGGAGGCCGTTGGCGACGGCGAAGGCGTCGGCGCTCGCCGAGCCCACGACGCCGATGGTCGCGGCGAGGACGATCGCCTTCAGGAACCCGAGGATGCGCGAGACGATCGTGCCCGACGCGAGGAACAGGCTCGCGCGGGCGATGCGGTCGTCAGCCATTCGGGGGATCCTCCGGTCGGGATGGGGTGTCGGACTCACGGTCGCTCGCGTCGGCGGGCGCCGCGTCGGGGTGCGGCGCGTCGTGCGGCGCCGCGACGCCGGACCCGGCCACCGGGGCGGCATCCGTCGTCGCATCGGCCTCGGCCCGCTGGCGGCGACGGCGGAGGATGGTGCGCAGGATGCCCGCGCCGAAGACGCCCACCGCGAGCACCGCGAGGATCGTGGCCCCCACGCCCTCCCAGTCGGCGTGCACGTTCGCCGGGATCCGGACGACCGAGCCGAGCGGGGTGCCGCCCGGCGATGCGAGCGAGACCTCGAGGGTGACCTCGCCGCTGCCGACGCCGGCCGCGACGGGCACCTGCACCGTGCGGCGGCTCACGCCCTCGACGGTCGCCTCGACGGTGTCCTCGACGAGCAGTCGTCCGTTGGACGGGTCGACCGTGAGGACGACGTTGACGGCGTACGGCAGATCGTTCTCGATCGTGATCGGGATGCCGGTCTCGCTCGCGACCACCAGCACGCTGCTCGTGGGGACGACCGAGACGGACCCGGTGATCGCGCGCTGGTCGATGAGCCAGCGACCGACCGCCTCGCTCCACTCCGTGGGAAGGTCCAGCCACCCGACGGCGAGCAGCCCGAGCAGGTCGCGCCGAGTCGGCGCGGTGAGCACGAGCGGGTCGTCGAGCACGTCGGAGAACTCGCCCACGGCCGACTCGGCGCTCAGCAGGCGGTCGACGTTGTCGAGGCGCTGGGCGTCTTCGGGGAGCGAGACGAGGGTCCGCGACACCGGCGGCGCACCCACGGCCTCGGTGAGCGTCGCGGTGCGCGACCACTGCGAGCCGTCGAGCGCGGCGAGCGTCTCGCCGATGCGCTCGGCGTCCGCGCCGGCCGAGCGCGCGAACGAGCCGAGGAACGTCGTGGAGCCCTCGCCCGGGCCGACCGCCAGTTCGGCGAGCAGGCGGGAGGCGGCGCTGCGCCACTCGGCGTCCGTCTGGGCGGCGGCCGCGAGGCGCAGCGGGACCTGGAGTCGGGCGTCGGCCACGACGGCCCCGCGCCCGTCGACCGTGGCCGCCGCGTTCGACGCGCCACCCGCCCCCTCGACGTTGCCGGGAGCGAGGATCGCCGTGGTGAGTCCGCCCGCCGCGAAGCGGTCGAGGTCGCCGGACGCCACGGTGTCGTCGGCCGGCCATGCGAGGTCGGTCCGCGTGAAGTCCCAGTCGGCCAAGTCGGCATCGGTCGGCGCCTCGCCCGGGGTGTTCGTCGCTCCGGCGGGGTTCTGGCCGTCGGCGAAGTCGGCGTCGTCGACGACGTCGCCGAACCCGAGCGGCTCGAGGGGCGCGTCGAGTCCGGCCTGCGCCTGGACGGCGAGGTCGGCGTCCGCATAGGCCAGGGGGAACACCTCGTTCGGCATCTTGGCGAGGGCCTCGAGCCACGCCACCGCGGACTCGGGCGCCGATGAACCGAGGGCGCGGATCGAGACGGGGATCCGCGGATCGATGCCGATGGCGACGCCGGCGCCCGAGACCGCATCGAGCTGGCGGGTGAGCAGGCCCGTCGGCCCGGTCCAGGACGCCAGTCGCTCGGCGGGCAGCACGCCGCCCTCGTTCACCGGGACCGTGAGCGGGTACACCAGCGCGAGGCCCGGACCGTCGCCGTCGGTGACGAGCGCGTTCGCGACGGCGGTGGTTCCCCACGCGACATCCGCCCCGCCCGATTCGAGTGACGCGGCGAGGCCGACCGCCGGATCGGCCGCGTCGGTCGCGCCGGCCGGCAGCGTGAACTCGAGCGTCGCGACCGCGCCGATGGGGAGCGCGGCGGTCGCGCGCTCGAACACGGTGCGTGCCGATGCCGGCAGGCCGCTGTCGCTCGTCCACGAGTCGAGGTCGTCGACGTCGTCGAGCCCCGACGCGGCCACCCCGAGCGAGAGCGTGCCCGCCTCGATCGCGGCGTCGCTGCCGTTGACGATCTCGACGACCACGCCGATGGGCGCACCGGCCGTCACCGAGGTGCCGTCGGCCGGGGCGACGCTCACGCTGACTCCGGCCACGGGCTCGGCCGCGCGGGCGGCCGGGGCGCCTGTCGGACCGTCGAACGGCGCGACCGCGCCCGCGACCCCGAGGGCCACGGACGCGGCCCCTGCGGACAGGAAGGCGAGGAGTCGGCGCAGGCGTCGAGGAGTGGTCGACTCGGCCGGCATGGAGGCGATTCTACGGGGACCGACCCGGGAGGTCGCGGGGCGTCGCCGGGGTGCCGACGGGAGGTCGCCGGGCCGCCGGCGCCGTCGCGGGCGGCGCCGCTCGCGGTGGCCTGCCTAACATGGAGCAATGCAGAGTGTCGCGGAGGCCCTCGACCGGCTCGCGGGTCTGGCGGCCTCGCCGACGGTCGCCACGCTCGCCGACGCCTTCGAGGCGGCCGGCTTCGAGCTCGCCCTCGTCGGCGGTCCGGTCCGCGACGCGTTCCTCGGCCGGTCGACCAACGACCTGGACTTCACCACCGACGCCACGCCCGACGAGATCCTCGCCGTCGTGAAGCCCGTCGCCGAGGCGCACTGGGACATCGGGCGCGCCTTCGGAACGATCGGCGCGATCGTCCAGGGGCACACCGTCGAGATCACCACCTACCGCGCCGACGCCTACGACGGCACGTCGCGCAAGCCCGAGGTGGTCTTCGGCACGTCGCTCGAGGACGACCTCGTGCGCCGCGACTTCACCGTGAACGCGCTCGCGCTCCGCCTGCCCCAACGAACGCTCCTCGACCCCTCGGGCGGCGTCGAGGACCTCATCGCGAAGGTGCTGCGCACGCCCGCGGCGCCCGAGGTCTCGTTCGGCGACGACCCGTTGCGGATGATGCGCGCCGCGCGCTTCTCGGCGCAGCTCGGGTTCGAGGTCGAGCCGGGCACCCTCGCGGCGATGTCCGCGCTGGCGCCCGAGATCGACCGGATCTCGGCCGAGCGCGTGCGCGACGAGCTGTCGAAGCTCCTGTGCACGGAGGCGGCGAGCCGCGGCATCCGCCTGCTCGTCGACAGCGGGATCGCCGCGCGGGTGCTTCCCGAGATCCCGGCGCTGCGCCTCGAGATCGACGAGCACCACCATCACAAGGACGTCTACGAGCACAGCCTGACCGTGCTCGACCAGGCGATCGACTACGAGGTGTCGCGCGGGGTACTCGACTCCCCCGACCTCGTCGTGCGCCTCGCGGCGCTGCTGCACGACATCGGCAAGCCCGCGACCCGGCGGCTCGAATCGGGCGGTGCGGTCTCGTTCCACCACCACGACATGGTCGGCGCGAAGCTCGCGCGCAAGCGACTTCGGGCGCTTCGCTTCGACAACGACACCATCAAGGCCGTGTCGCGGCTCATCGAGCTGCACCTGCGCTTCTTCGGGTACACGGACGGCGCGTGGTCCGACTCGGCGGTGCGCCGCTACGTGCGCGACGCCGGCGACCAGCTTGAACGCCTGCACATCCTGACCCGGGCGGATGTCACGACCCGCAACCGGCGCAAGGCCGACCGCCTCGGCTTCGCGTACGACGACCTCGAGGAGCGCGTCGCGCGCCTCGCCGAGGAGGAGGAGCTCGCGGCGGTGCGCCCCGAGCTCGACGGGCAGGAGATCATGGCGGCCCTCGGCATCCGCCCCGGGCCCGTGGTGGGAGAGGCGTACAAGTACCTGCTCGACGTGCGGCTCGACGAGGGCCCGATCGGGCCGGATGCCGCGCGCGAGCGCCTGCTCGCCTGGTGGGCCGCCCGCGGCGAGGCCTGACTCCCGCAACCCCCGCCGCGCCGTATCGCGCCCGACCGCGGCCGGCACCGTTCCGATCAACTGGTCGGGCGGCGGCGGCGGCGGTGCCACGGAGCGGTTCATCGTCACCCTCGGACCGGTGATGTCGAACACCGAGTTCGTCCGGGGGATCGCGTCCGCGTGGATCACCGCGTTCTCGTTCGTGTCGGGCGACCCGACGATGGCCGGCGCGAACGTCGGGCTCTCGGGGGTCGAGTCCTCGTGGCGCATCACGGACGTGGATGCCAGCCACGACGACGACACCGGCCGCGTCCGGCTCGCATTCGAGCTCTGGGCGATGGCCTCATTCGGGAACGCCCAGGTCTCGGCCGTCTCGTTCGAGGTCACGATCCTCGCCGCGATCTGACACCGCGCCGCCGATGTGCGCTGCCGCGAGGCATCCGTTACACTTGGCAGGTTGTCTGCGTGCCCGATTCCGGGCCTCCGCAGTACGACGCATGAACACCCTCCTGTCACAGACCGTCTGTGACCGCCGAGTCCGAAGGAGGTGGGTCTGTCATGCACCAGTACGAGCTGATGGTCATCCTCGATCCGTCGATCGACGAGCGCACCGTTGCTCCGAGCCTCGACAAGTTCCTCAACGTCATCCGCAACGATGGCGGCACCGTCGACAACGTCGACATCTGGGGCAAGCGTCGCCTGGCGTACGAGATCGACAAGAAGTCCGAGGGCATCTACGCCGTCGTCGACTTCACCGCCGAGTCCGCGACCACCAACGAGCTCGACCGCCAGCTGAACCTCAGCGAGGCCGTCATGCGCACCAAGGTGCTCCGTGCCGAGGAGGCGATCGCCCAGGTCGCCGCCCACAAGAAGGCCGAGGAGGCGAAGGCCGCGAAGAAGGCCGCCGCCGCCGCGAAGGCCCCCGCCAAGAAGGACGCCTAGTCCCCATGGCCGGCGAGACCGTCATCACCGTGGTGGGCAACCTCACCGCCGACCCCGAGCTGCGCTACACGCAGAGCGGGCTGGCTGTCGCGAACTTCACGATCGCGTCGACGCCCCGCACGTTCGACCGTCAGGCGAACGAGTGGAAGGACGGCGAGGCCCTCTTCCTGCGTGCGAGCTGCTGGCGTGAATTCGCCGAGCACGTCGCGGGATCGCTCACCAAGGGCACCCGGGTCATCGCTTCCGGTCGTCTCAAGCAGCGCTCCTACGAGACGAAGGAAGGCGAGAAGCGCACCAGCATCGAGCTCGAGGTCGATGAGATCGGCCCGAGCCTGCGCTATGCCACCGCGTCCGTGACGCGCGCCCAGTCCAACCGCGGCGTCGGCGGAGGCGGCTCCTTCGGGGGCGGCAGCCAGTCCGATGACGCGTGGGCGCCCAGCGCCCCCGCCCAGTCCTCGGGCGGCGGCGACGTCTGGAACACCCCGGGCACCAACTACGGCGACGAGACGCCCTTCTAGGCCTTCAGGCCGGCGGCGGATGCCACGCGGCATCCGCTCGCACCCGAAACTCACACACGATTAGGAAAGAACCATGGCTGGAAAGAGCAGCGGCGACCGCCGCAAGCCTCGCGGCGGCAAGGGCGCGAAGAACGCCGCCCCCGCGAAGTCCGTCAAGGTCGGCGTCATCGACTACAAGGATGTCGCGACCCTTCGGAAGTTCATCTCGGAGCGCGGCAAGATCCGCGCCCGTCGCATCACCGGTGTCTCCGTGCAGGAGCAGCGCCTCATCGCCCGCGCCGTGAAGAACGCGCGCGAGATGGCGCTCCTGCCCTACTCGGGCTCCGGCCGCTAAGGAGCACGGAAATGGCAAAGATCATCCTCACGCACGAGGTCTCCGGTCTCGGCGAGGCCGGCGACGTGGTCGAGGTCAAGAACGGGTACGCCCGCAACTACCTCGTCCCCCAGGGCTTCGCGACCCCGTGGACCCGTGGCGGCCAGAAGCAGGTCGACCAGATCAAGGCCGCGCGCGCCGCGCGCGAGCTGCACTCCCTCGAGGACGCGCAGGCCCTGAAGGCCAAGCTCGAGTCGGCCAAGGTCAAGCTGGCCGTCAAGGCCGGCCTCGGCGGTCGTCTCTTCGGCTCGGTCAAGCCCGCGGATGTCGCGTCGGCCGTCGCCGACGCCGGCCTCGGCGAGATCGACAAGCGCAAGGTCGAGTTCACCGCACCGGTGAAGTCGGTCGGCGACCACGAGGTCACCGTCAAGCTGCGCGACGAGGTCACCGCGACGATCACCCTCCAGGTGGTCGCGGCGAAGTAATCGCTTCCGACGCAACGACGACGCGGCGGTGGGCTGAGGCCCCCGCCGCGTCGTCGTTTCCGGGTGTCGGGACGGGCTGTATTACACCCGCCGACGCGGGCGCCGCAAGTCCACACTTTGGGGTGCTGTCCTCAGGTTTGTACACAGGACCCGCCGAGGCCCGGTCGAGAAACGGAAGAATTTTCCCCCCACAGGTGTGGATTCGCGAAGGCCCAGTTCAGGGCCGAATTCAGGCCATGTCATTCACAACATTTCCACAGTTCTCCACAGGGTCTGTGCACATGTTGGACGGCGTTTCGCCCACGTCTTCCACAGAGTTATCCACAGGCTGGCTTGTGCTGTGGGAACCCCTTCCTTATGGTGAGTCAGTCTCCTTCGGAATGACGCCGTGAACGGGCCCCGCCAACGCCGTTCGACGAGGTGTCGGGGGGTCCGGCGAGACTGGTCGCGGGGCGATGGAACATGCCCGGCGGGCGAGCGGAGGTAGCAAGTGTCGATCGCGCACATCGGGATCGCCGACCCCGTCGACGAGTCCGAGGCCCGCCGAGGCGAGCGCACCCCTCCGCACGACCTCCTCGCGGAGCAGAGCGCGCTCGGCGGCATGATGCTCTCGAAGGACGCGGTCGCCGACGTCATCGAGACGCTCCGCGGCATCGATTTCTACGTGCCCAAGCACGAGGTCGTGTTCAATGCGATCCTCGCGCTGTACTCGCACGGCGAGCCGACCGACGTCATCGCGGTCACCGACGAGCTCACGAAGAACGGCGAGCTGCAGCGAGCCGGCGGCGTCGAGTACCTGCACACGCTGACGAGCCTGGTGCCGACCGCGGCGAACGCCGGCTACTACGCATCCATCGTGGCCGAGCGGGCGCTCCTGCGCCGCCTCGTCGAAGCCGGCACGCGCATCGTGCAGATGGGCTATGCGGGCGAGGGCGAGGTCGTCGAGCTCGTCAACAACGCCCAGGCCGAGATCTACTCGGTGACGGGGTCCGTCGAGAGCGAGGACTACGTCCCGCTGACGGACGCCATCGGCACCGCGATCGACGAGATCGAGGCCGCGAAGCACACCGACGGCAAGATGACGGGCGTGCCGACCGGCTTCGCCGATCTCGACGACCTGACGAACGGCTTCCACCCCGGGCAGATGATCATCGTCGCCGCCCGCCCCGCCATGGGCAAGTCGACGCTCGCGCTCGACTTCGCGCGCTCGGCCGCGATCACGCACGACCTGCCCACCATCTTCTTCTCGCTCGAGATGGGGCGAAGCGAGATCGCGATGCGCCTGCTCTCGGCCGAGGCATCCGTGCCACTGCAGAACATGCGCAAGGGCACCGTCGACACCCGCGACTGGACGACCATCGCCTCGACCCGGGGCCGCATCAACGACGCGCCGCTCTACATCGACGACTCCCCCAACATGACGCTCGTCGAGATCCGCGCGAAGTGCCGGCGGCTCAAGCAGCGGGTCGGCCTCAAGATGGTCGTCATCGACTACCTGCAGCTCATGACGAGCGGCAAGCGCGTCGAGAGCCGGCAGCAGGAGGTCTCGGAGTTCTCGCGTGCGCTGAAGCTGCTGGCCAAGGAGCTCCAGGTTCCGGTGCTCGCGCTGTCGCAGCTGAACCGTGGTCCCGAGCAGCGCGCCGACAAGATGCCCGCCCTCTCCGACCTCCGCGAGTCGGGCTCGATCGAGCAGGACGCCGACATGGTGATCCTGCTGCACCGCGAGTCGGCGTACGAGCGCGACAGCCCGCGCGCCGGCGAGGCCGACCTCATCGTCGCCAAGCACCGCAACGGTCCGACCCGCACCGTGACCGTGGCGTTCCACGGCCACTTCTCGCGGTTCGCCGACATGGTGCAGGTGTAGCCGAGCTGCCCCCACTGCGCGCGGCCCGTCCCCCGACGGGCCGCGCGCGTCACGGATTCGCTTCCGCCAGAGTCGTGCTCCGTTGGATTCATCGGCTCACGGGCTCTCCTCTGTAGAGCCAGCTGATGAGGAGGTCCGGATCTCGAGTGAGCCCGAGGATCGATCCCCAGAGAACTGCTGCTCTCGCGGGCTGCCCATCTCGGAGTGCGAGGTTGAAAAGGTCCACATGGCGCAGGGTCGTGCGGTATGCCTCGACGACTCCGCGACGCACTTCGGCAGTCCACGCGGCCTCGGACACCATGTAGTCGAGCCCGGGATTCTCGAGGAGCGAGGGGGGCAGGCCGCGGTGTTGGAGCGCATGGTCCATGACGAGGCGGGTGACGCGCCCGTTGCCGTCGACGAATGGGTGGATCGAGATGAGCTCGCGTTGTGCTGCCGCCGCGAAGGTGGTCGGATCGCCTGACGATCGTTCTCGTGCGAACCAGCTGAAGAACTCGTCGAGCTTCGCCTGAACCGACGCGCCTTCCGGGTACCTGATGTGTGCGGTCTCGAACCGCTGCGCGATCTGCTCAGGTGTGAGGGAGGCGTTCAGCATTCCTCGCAACTCGAGGCGAAGATGCGGATTCCGCTCGAGGACCGCGACCTGTTCGGCTGAGAGGACGGTGAAAATACCGTTCGGCCCCAGACTTCCTCCGGCCCAGACGTCCTGTCCCGCCCTGCGTGCTTGACCGGCCTCACCGGGGAGGTTCCGGGCTGCGGCTCCGTGCGCGGCCTCGACCTCGGCTTGCGAGAGTGGCCGCCCTGTCCGAGCGTGCGCGTCAAGCATCGCCGCAGCCTCGCTCCAGTTGCGATAGTTCGGCGCACCGTATCGATGGGCGGGCGGCATCGAGGATGCCCCGGACTCATGCGCGGCCGCTGCCGGTTCGTAGTGCTGACGATCGATGAATCGTCGGCCCCGCATCTCGGTGTCCCAGGCAGCTCGCTGTTCCGGCGTCAGGCCCTCGACCAGGGTGCGATAGCGGCGGGCGAATTCGTCGGGCTCTGAGACGAGGATCGACTGCAGTTCGGATATCTCCGCAGCAAGGCGCGCCTTGGTTCGTCCTTCGAACGCGCCGCCGGCTCCGCCGAGGACCGTGCCGGCCAGTCCTCCCAACTCGAAGCCCTGGAGCATCGCGGCCTGCACCTCGACCATGGTCTTGCCCTCGAGCGCTGCCTTGATGCCAGCGTCGAGCGCTCCGATGACGGAGCCCGACGCCCCCCCGGTGATGGCTCGGTTCAACGAGGTGCGAAGGACCTGCGCAAGGGTGCTAGCCCCCTCCTGGCCTAGGACTCTGGTCAATGCGACACTCGTGCCTTTCGCGAGGATTTTGTCGAATCCGAGCGCCGCGTACGCCAGGACGCCGTCGACGAACCCGCGCTTTATCCCTTCCCACGTGTTGTTCTCGACCACCGACCAGTCGAAGCCGGCCGCCGCATCTCGCCAGGTACGGCCCTCGACGATCAGGTCGTTCAGGAGACCCACGCTCTCGACGACGAGCGCTGGCAGGGCCTGACCGCCACCTTCGATCGCCGATCCCATCGCACCCATCGTGAGAGCGGTGCCGCCGTACGTGGCGACCGTGGCTGCGGTGCCCGTTAGACCGACACCCGCTGCCACGGCGCCGGCGGATGCTGCGACGGCGGGCGCCGCGAGCACCACCGCGACGGCGACGGCGGCGGCGAAGGAGACATCACGAACGACGACGGCAACGGTGTACACGCCTTCGGCCGAGTGACTGAATCCCTGGAGGTATCGGGCGAACTCCTCGCGCGTGCGTTGATCCAGCTGATACACGCGGTCGAAGTGCTCGAGGCTCTCGTGACTGCGGGTCCCTGCGTCGCGAATGGTACCCGAGGAGATCGGGAGGCGGAGGACGCGATCGAAGTCGGCTCGCACGTCCTCCCACTGACCCGGAATCGTGTCCCAACGGGTGGGATCGGTCCGTGGGGCGCTGTTGAAGAGGTCGATGAATCGGCCTGCCAGGTCGAGACCGCCGTACCACTCCGTTTCTTGGAGCTTGGAGTCCTCGCTCATGCGCTTGAAGGAGTCGAGTCGCGATCTGTAGCGTCCGACTCGCGCTCGAAGGTCCTGGCCGACCTCGCCCACCCCTCGGCCGTTCACGGCAGGGTCAGGGGAGGACAACACTGGCTCGACCCGCGAGGCGGTCGCTCCACCTCGAGTCGCCGTCGTGGATGCCGGCGGAGCGGCTCCGGGGTGGTGCTGGCGTTGCGCCGTGATCGCCTGACTAACTGCGGCATTGCCGGCGGATGACTGCAACTGCAGGACTCCGACCGTCCCTCCAGGCGGCTTCGGACTCGTCGGAGCCAGCGGCGACGGCGGACCGGTACGCCGCTCGACCCGCACACCTACGGAGGGGTGGCGAACGCGCTCCATGAGTGCAACATAGACGGAGCGACGACACCGGCGTTGCCCGCACGGGCAGGAATCAGGGCAGGCTCACCGAACTGCGGCGCCGGTCCGTCAGTCGATGTTGCGGATGATCTCGACGAGCTCGTCGAGCCGGTAGCCGTGGCGGCGCGCGTACTCGACGAGCTCGCGCGAGCGGCGCACGACCTCGCCTCGCTCGGGCGACGCGGCCACCGAGATGCCGCGACCCCTGCGGAACTCGAGCAGGCCCTCGTCCCGCAGGGTCCGGAGCGCGCGCAGGACGGTGTTGACGTTGACGTCGAGGACGGCGGCGAGGTCCTTGGCGGGCGGAAGCCGATCCCCGGGCCGCGCCTCGCCGTCGGCGATCGCGCGCCGGATCTCGCCGGCAACCTGCTCGTGCAGGTCGACCGGGCCCGCTTTATCGACTTCGAGATACATCATGGTGATAGTGATGCTATCATCATCGGGGAAGGGGCAGAGATCCTCGCATTCAGTGCGCCGCCGCGTAGGTCACCGTGTTCTCGCTGGGGTCCACGCGACCGTCCGCCGCGGACGAGCCACTGGGCGGACGACGGCGTCGCGGCCATCGACCGCGCCATCCTCAGCCTGGCCGGCCGCGACCGCCTTCCGCCCGGCCGCCGCTCGCGGGGCGGCCGGCCGGTGCGGGTCAGCGGAGGCCGCGGAAGCGCGCCGCGCCGACGATCAGCGCCAGCGCGCCTCCGATCGCCGAGACGAGCGGCACGGCCGCCACCGCGAGGGCGATCGTGTTCGGCCGGAACCGAAGGCCGTCGGGCCCGTTGATGTACGCGCCGATCGGCACGGCGAAGCCGCCGCCGCCTCCCCCGCTGCCCTCGCCGTGTCCCGCGAGCGACGTGCCGCCCTCCGGCATGTCGCCCGAGCCTTCACCGGCTCCGAAGCCGAAGACGACGAAGGCGACGGGCACGGCCTCCTGCCCGTCGATCGTCGTCTTCTCGGCATAGGCCACGCGCGCACCCCACGCAGGCACCGATTCCGCCAGGTTCTCGATGAGCTTCCCCATGCGATCGACCGTACGCGCGATCCCGCCACGCGACCAGAGCCGGCGGACGATCGCGGTGCTCCGATGCAAACCGTCGCGGCGACGGCGCCGAACCCCACATGACGGCCCGCCGGGGCCGACGAACCGAAAGGGGAGATCCATGCGATCCATCCGCAGCATCCGTTCCGCCGGGACGGCACTCTCGATCACGGCCGTCCTCGCGCTGGGCCTGACCGCCTGCAGCAGCGGCAGCACCGACGAGGCGTCCGACCAGATGTCCGACGAGCCGACGATGAGCGAGGAATCCGAGTCGATGGAGGCGGACCCGGCCGCCGACCTGGTGGGGCCGGGCTGCGCCGCCTACGCCGAGGCGGTCCCGGACGGTCCCGGGTCCGTGGCCGGGATGTCGGAGGACCCCGTCGCGGTCGCGGCATCGAACAACCCCATGCTGACCACCCTCGTCGCGGCGGTCTCCGGCGGGCTGAACCCCGACGTCGACCTCGTCGACACGCTGAACGGCGACGAGTTCACGGTGTTCGCGCCGGTCGACGACGCGTTCGCCGCGATCGACGCGGCCACGATCGAGTCGCTGAAGACCGACTCGGAGACCCTCACCTCGATCCTCACCTACCACGTCGTGCCGGGGCAGCTCTCGCCCGACGAGGTGGTGGGCACGTTGACGACCGTCCAGGGCGGCACCGTCGAGGTCAGCGGCTCGGGCGACGAGCTCATGGTGAACGACGCCGAGGTGATCTGCGGCGGCGTCCACACGGCGAACGCGACCGTCTACCTGATCGACGGCGTGCTCATGCCCATGTGACGAGTGAACTGCTCCGGCGGCGGCGCCGACGGGTACGGAGGACCGTGCCCGTCGCCGCCGCCGCCGTCCCGTTCAAGCCCGCGCGTGCCTCAGGCGACGCCGTCTCCAGATGTCGCGAGACCGAGGTCGTGCACGACGGCGCGGCCCACCCGATCGCCCGACACGAGCGCGCCCTGGATCGACGCGGTGTCGCGGTGGTCGCCGGCGACGTAGCGGCCCTCCGCCACTCGCGCCGGTCGGCGCGTCCGCAACGGCGGAAGCTGCGCCGGCAGGGCGTCGTGCAGGTCGTCGCGACGGAGCAGGCGCCAGCGGGCGGCATCCGTCGACCAGACCTCGGAGAGCTGACGTCGCACCTCGGCCTCCTGCGGTGCAGCGGCCGGGTCGGAGCGCGCTGCGGGCGGGAGGAGGGCGGTGGCCTCGACGAGGTGCTGCCCCGACGGCGCGGAGCGCGGCACGGTGTGCGAGAGCACCACGGCGTTGACGACCGGTCCGCGTCGGCGGCCGTCGACGGCGAGCATCGCCGAGGCGGTGGGCGGGTCGTCGGCCGCGAACCACCAGGTCTGGAGGCCGCGGGTCGTGGGAGCCGGCACGTCGAGGAGGCCGGCGACGGACTCGGGGCCGACCGCGACGACGACCGCGGATGCCGCGACGCGGCCCCCGTCGGAGAGGTCGACGTGCACCCGGCCCGACGACCCGCGCGGTCCGATCCGCTCGACGACCGCCCCCGTGCGCACCACGACGCCGGCTGCGCGCGCCGCGCCCGCGAGCTGGGCCGGCAGCGCGCCGATGCCCTCGGAGGGCAGGCCGGGCGCCCCGAGCGCGAACATCCGCATCAGGAGGCGGACGAAGGCGTCCGACGTGTCGCCGCGGTCGTCGGCGAGCACGCCTGCGAGGAACGGTTCGAGCACCTCCGTGCGCAGCGGACCGCGCAGCCCGGCACGGTCCCAGGCATCGCGGAGCGGGCGATCGGCGCCGGAGATGACCGAGCGGGGTCGGAGCATCACGGGCGCGAGCCAGCGTGCCATGGCGGCCAGGTCGCGCGCCGGGACCAGCCCGCTGCCCAGGGTGGCGGGCAGTGCGCCGGGGTGCCGGAGCGGGTGCGCCAGACGCACGAGCCGATCGTCCCGCCGGACCTGCATGCCGACCGGGAAGCGCCGGAGGTCGAGCGCGTCGACGTCCACCCATCGTCGGACCGCCGGGTAGGCGGGGTTGAGCACCTGGAAGCCGCGGTCGAGCCGGAAGCCGTCGACCTCGTCGGTCCTCTGCCGACCGCCGACGACGTCGGCCGCCTCGAGCACGGTCACGGCGAGGCCGGAGGCCGCCACCCGGCAGGCGCACCGCAGCCCGGCGAGCCCGGCGCCGACGACGACGACGTCCGTCTCGTCGTCGGTCCCCTCCGTCACCTCGATCCTCCCGTCGCGGTCGGGCTCAGCCGAGCAGGCGCCGGCCGTCCTCGGTCTCGACCCAGCTGCCCTCGGCGCGCACGATGACCTCGGGCGTGAAGCTCGCGCCGTAGCGCACGAGGTGCCGGTCGACGTCCGACCAGAACGCGTCGTCGGCGGCCCGAGGGCGCGGACGGGAGGATTCGGCGAGCGACATGACGCGACGCTAACGCACCGGCCTCGGGGCATCCAGAGTCCGTGCCGAACCGGCGCGCTTGTGTCCCGCCGGATCCCGGCCTACCATGTCTCCGCGCGATAATAGAAAGTCGCATTCGATTATCGAACGCATCGACTTGCACCACGACGACGTGAGGAGCACCACGTGCAGTTCCACCACCACGGCTACGTGTCCGGCGATCCCCGGGTGAAGCCGGCTGCCGGCGTCGGCATCGACCGCCCCGAGGACTTGCCCGACGAGGTCGACGTGCTCGTCGTCGGCTCGGGCCCGGCCGGCATGCTGCTCGGCGCGCAGCTCTCGCAGTACCCCGACGTCGTCACCCGGGTCATCGAACGCCGTGACGGGCGACTCGTGCTCGGCCAGGCCGACGGCATCCAGCCGCGCAGCGTCGAGACGTTCCAGGCGTTCGGGTTCGCCGAACGCATCATCGCCGAGGCCTACAACATCGGCTACATGAACTTCTGGGGCCCCGACCCGGCCGACCCGACGAAGATCATCCGGACCTCCCGCACCGAGGACTACGGATTCAAGATCAGCGAGTTCCCGCACCTCATCGTCAACCAGGCGCGCGTGCTCGACTACTTCGCCGAGGCCGCTGCGAACGGGCCGGGGCGGATCGTGCCCGACTACGGCGTCGAGTTCATCGGACTCACCGTGCACGACGTCGGCTCCGAGGCCGCCGGCGAGCACCCCGTCGAGGTGCGCGTGCGCTACACCGCCGGCGCGCGCGCGGGCGAGGAGCGCACCGTGCGCGCCAAGTACGTCGTGGGCAGCGACGGTGCCCGCAGCGGAGTCCGCGAGGCGATCGGCCGCAAGCACGTCGGGGGCATCTCCGCTCACGCCTGGGGCGTCATGGACGTGGTCGTGAACACCGACTTCCCCGACTGGCGCACGAAGTGCGCGATCAACTCCGCCGCGGGCAACATCCTGCACATCCCCCGCGAGGGCGGGTACCTCTGCCGCATGTACATCGACCTCGGCGAGGTGGCCGACGACACCCACGAGGTGCGCAAGACGCCGATCGAGACGATCATCGCCAAGGCGAACGACATCCTGAACCCGTACACGCTCGACGTGCGCAACGTCGCCTGGTCCAGCGTCTACGAGGTCGGCCATCGGGTCACCGACCACTTCGACGACCGCGACGAGGGCACGGATGCCGCTCCGCGGGTGTTCCTCACCGGCGACGCGTGCCACACGCACAGCGCCAAGGCCGGGCAGGGCATGAACGTCTCGATGCAGGACGGCTTCAACCTCGGGTGGAAGCTCGGCTCGGTCGTCACCGGCCTGGCACCCGCCTCCCTGCTCGCGACCTACTCGTCGGAGCGGCAGCCGGTGGCGCAGCAGCTGATCGACTTCGACCGCGAATGGTCGTCGCTCATGGCGCGCAAGCCGGAGGAGATCTCGGACCCCCAGGAACTGGCGAAGCACTACCTCGGCACCGCCGAGTTCCCGTCGGGGTTCATGACGCACTACGGCCCGTCGATGATCACCGGCGACAACGAGCACCAGGCGCTCGCGACCGGGTTCCCCATCGGCATGCGCTTCAAGTCGTCGCCGGTGTCGCTCGTGTGCGACGGGAACGTCGTGCACCTCGGCCACCACGCGAGGGCCGACGGGCGGTGGCGGATCTACGCGTTCGCCGACGCGCCCGCCGCCGGCGAGGCATCCGCCCTCTCGGACTGGGCCGAGTGGATGGCGTCGCCCGACGCCCCGCTGGCGCGGTACACGCCGGACGGGGTCGACGTCGACGCGGTCTTCGACGTCAAGGTGGTCTACCAGCAGCCGCACGAGGACGTCGACATCATGGCCGCGCCGGAGGTGTTCCGACCGAGGACCGGGCCGTTCGCGCTCATGGACTGGGAGAAGGTGTTCGCGGCCGGGCCGAGCACGTGGTGCCCCACCGACATCTTCGACGAGCGGGGCATCTCACGCGACGGCGTCGTCGTCGTGGTGCGTCCCGACCAGTACGTCGCCCACATCCTGCCCCTGACGGCCACCGACGAGCTCGCGGCGTTCTTCGCGCAGCACCTGCTGCCGCAGCGGACGACGGCGGATGCCGCGGCCGATACGAGCGTCGAAGGCGACCTGGTCAGCCGCTGACCACGGGCCGCGAGCAGTCGACCCACTGCCGCTCGCGGCGCGCTCAGGCCCCGTAGCTGCGCGACACCGCGCGCGCCGCAGCGGTGAGCCGCGCGGCGATCTCGGCCTCGGGGCGCGGCATCGACACGTGGATCACCGCGATCGCCGCGGGCGGCTGTCCCGGCAGCGTGAGCGGCACGGCGACCGACCGCAGGGACGGCACGACCTCGTCGTGGCTCAGCGCGTAGCCGCGGGCGCGGCTCTTGGCGATCTCGGCGCGCAGCTCGTCGGAGACATCGACGGGCCACGAGCTCTCGGGCATGGCGAGCAGGATCGCCTTGCCCGGCCCGCCGCGCGTGATCGGATGCCGGTGCCCCGGCCGGTAGGAGACGACCGTCATGGTCTGGCGGGGCGCCGCGCTCAGCAGCGTGACCGCCTCCTCGTCGTCGGCGAGCACGGCGATGAGGCAGGTCATGCCGAGCTCGTTCGCGACCTCGGTGAGCTCGGGCAGGGCGACCTGCTGCAGGTCGCGCGCGACTCCGGCCGCGAGCGCCGCGAGGCCGGTCCCGAGCGCGAGACGGCCACCGGCGTCGCGGGTCACGAGCCGGTGCTCCTCGAGGGTGCGGACGAGCCGGTACGCGACGGATCGGTGGACCCCCAGCCCGGCCGCGACCTCGTCGATCGTGAGGTTCCGGTCGGCGTCGGCGAGCACCTCGAGCACGCGGATGCCGCGGCTCAGCGTCTGCGAGCCCGTCGGCGCGGCCGCCTTCGGTGCGTCCACGGCGGTCCTCCGTCAGCTGCGGGCCCGAGCGGATGCCGCGGGCACTCGGTCGATAGTAGAACGCATCGCACGGAATCCGAACACGCTCGGGTCGGGACACGCGAGTAGGCTGACCGGCGTGAGCGGGTTCTCGCGCACGGAAGCGGCCGAGCGCGCCGGGGTCGACGTGACCTACGTCGATCACCTGGTGCGGCTCGGCATCGTGGTGCCCGATCGCGACCGATTCTCGGCGGGCGACGTGCGCCGCATGCTGATGGCGCGTTCGCTCGAGGAGGCCGCCATCCCGCTCGAGCGCCTCGCCGTCGCGATCGAGCACGGTGCGCTCTCGCTCGGGTTCTTCGACGCCGAGGCGTACGAGCGCTTCTCCCCGCTCTCCGGCGAGACGTTCCGGCAGGTCAGCGAGCGCACCGGGGTGCCGTTGGACCTCCTCACGACGGTCCGCGAGGCGATCGGGTCGCCGCTGCCGTCGCCCGACGACCTGGTCCGCGAGGACGAGATGGCCGTCGTGCCGTTCCTCGAGCTGCAGATCGCCGAGGGCTTCCGGCCGGCCGCCATCGAGCGACTGCTCCGCGTGCAGGGCGAGAGCACCCGGCGGATGGCCGAGGCCGAGGGGGCGTGGTGGAACTCCGAGGTCGTGGAGCCGGCGATGGCCGCCGGCAGCTCGGTCGACGACATCGCCAACCCGGAGTTCGCCGACCGCAGCACTCCGCTCGCCGAGCAGGCGATGCTCGGGCTCTACCACGCGCAGCAGGCGAGGGCGTGGACCTCGAACATCATCGAGGGCTTCGAGGTGCTCATGGCGAAGGCCGGGATCCACAGCCACCTCGACCGCCCGCCCGCGATCTGCTTCTTCGACATCACGGGCTACACGCGGCTCACCCAGGAGCGCGGTGACGAGGCGGCCGCCGACCTGGCCGCCACGCTCGCGCGGCTCGTGCAGCGCGGTTCGGTGCGCCACGGCGGCAAGCCCATCAAGTGGCTCGGTGACGGCGTCATGTTCCACTTCCGCGATCCCGGTCCGGCCGTCCGGGCCGGACTGGAGATGGTCGACGAGCTGACCACGGCGGGACTCCCGCCGGCGCACGTGGGACTGCATACCGGACCGGTGCTGTACCAGCAGGGCGACTACTTCGGCCAGACCGTGAACCTCGCGTCGCGCATCGCCGACTACGCCAGGCCGGGCGAGGTACTCGTCACCCAGGCGGTCGCCGACGCGGACGACGAGGAGGGGATCGTCTTCCGCGATGTCGGCCCGGCGGAACTCAAGGGCGTCCCCGGGCCCATGCACCTGTTCCGGGCGGAATTCGCCTGAGCTCGTCACCACGTGCGACTCGAGCATCGCGGGCGCGACCCGCGCTTTCCGATTCGCGAAAGAATGGCCGGTCTTTCCCGGTCATCGAGCGCGAAACATGGAGTCACCGCCATCCGTGGACCTAAAGTGATCGCGTGCAGCACCGTCGCCGCTCCGGCCCCCACCGGACGACGGGCTCGCACGGACCCGTCCACGAGGTGCCGCATCGCATCGACTGACGGTCGAGCGATGAGAGGGAGAACGCATGACGCGCATCGGCGTCGTCACCGAGCAGGGCTCGGAGACCCGGGTCGCCGCCACGCCGGCGACCGTGAAGCAGTTGATCGGCCTCGGCTACGAGGTCGTCGTCGAGACCGGGGCGGGTGCCCGCTCGTCGTTCCCCGACGACGCCTACGACGCCGCCGGAGCGCGACTCGTCTCACGCGAGGCGGCGTTCGCGAGCGACATCGTCCTGAAGGTGAACCAGCCGACGCCCGACGAGATCGCAGCGCTCTCGCCCGGCACGACCCTCATCGGCCTGCTCAGTCCGGCCCTGCGCCCCGACCTCATCGAGGCGCTCTCGGCGCAGGGGGTCACGGCGATCGCGCTCGATGCCGTGCCGCGCATCTCGCGCGCGCAGTCGATGGACGTGCTGAGCTCGATGGCGAACATCTCGGGCTATCGCGCGGTGGTCGAGGCGGCGCACGAGTTCGGCCGGTTCTTCACGGGCCAGGTGACCGCGGCGGGCAAGGTGCCGCCCGCGAAGGTGCTCGTGGCCGGCGCCGGCGTCGCCGGGCTCGCGGCCATCGGCGCAGCATCCAGCCTCGGCGCCATCGTGCGCGCGACCGACCCGCGTCCCGAGGTCGCCGACCAGGTGAAGTCGATCGGCGGCGAGTACCTGAAGGTCGAGGTCGCCGTCGAGCAGTCGACCGACGGGTACGCGAAGGCGACCAGCGAGGCCTACGACCGGCGAGCGGCCGAGATCTACTCGGAGCAGGCGGCGGACGTCGACATCATCATCACGACCGCGCTCATCCCCGGCCGCGCGGCCCCGCGGCTCATCACGGCGGCGGATGTCGCGAGCATGAAGCCCGGCAGCGTGATCGTCGACATGGCCGCGGGCCAGGGAGGCAACGTCGAGGGCTCGGTCGCGGGGGAGCGGACCGTCACGCCGAACGGCGTCATCATCCTGGGCTACACCGACCTCGCCTCGCGCCTGCCCGCCCAGGCGTCGCAGCTCTACGGCACGAACCTCGTGAACCTCGTCAAGCTCCTCACGCCCGGCAAGGACGGCGAGCTCGTCATCGACTTCGACGACGTCGTGCAGCGCGCGGTGACGGTCGTGCGCGACGGCGAGACGGCGTGGCCGCCGCCGCCCGTGCAGGTGTCGGCCGCCCCGGCTCCCGCGGGCGCGGGCGCGACGGATGCCGCGGCATCCGCCGCAGGCCCGAAGCCGAAGCGCACGCTCTCGAAGGGCGGCCGCGCCGCCCTCGTCGGCGTCGGCATCGCGGCGCTGTTCCTCGTCAACGCGATCGCGCCGGCGCCGCTGCCGCAGCACTTCACGGTGCTCGCGCTGTCGATCGTCGTCGGCTTCTACGTCATCGGCAAGGTCGCGCACGCGCTGCACACGCCGCTCATGAGCGTCACGAACGCGATCTCGGGCATCATCATCGTCGGTGCGATCCTGCAGGTGACGAGTGACGTCCCGGTCGTGCAGGTGCTCTCGGCGATCGCCATCCTGCTGGCGAGCATCAACATCTTCGGCGGCTTCGCCGTCACGCGGCGAATGCTCGGCATGTTCTCCAAGGGCGACCGGACGACGACGTGAGTGCGATCTCCCGGCCCGGCCCGGCTGCCGCACACGCGGCCCCCGCGCCCGCCACCGCGACCCTGACGACGACGTTCCCGAGGAGCCCCCAGCGTGCCTGAGACCCTGATCACCCCCGCCTCCGTGGCGGGCGCCGCATACCTCGTCGCGGCCCTGCTGTTCATCCTGAGCCTCGCCGGCCTGAGCAAGCACGAAACCGCACGAGCCGGTGTCGGCTACGGCATCGGCGGTATGGCGATCGCGCTGGCCGCGACCATCTGGGTCACCGTGCAGGGTGCCTGGGGAGACCCCGCCGCCACCGTCGGCCTCGTCCTCCTCGCCGTCGCCGTGCTCATCGGCGCCGCGATCGGCCTGTGGCGGGCCCGGGTCGTCGAGATGACCGGAATGCCGCAGCTCATCGCCCTCCTGCACAGCTTCGTCGGCCTCGCGGCCGTGCTCGTCGGCTGGAACGGCGCGCTCGCCGAGCCGCACCTCGAGGGTGCGCTGCTCGACATCCACCACGCCGAGGTGTTCATCGGCGTCTTCATCGGCGCGGTGACCTTCACCGGATCGATCGTGGCGTTCCTGAAGCTCTCGGCGCGCATGAAGTCGGCGCCCCTCGTGCTGCCCGGCAAGAACGTGATGAACCTCGGCGCCCTGGTCGCGTTCGTGGTGCTGACCGTCTGGTACGTGATCACGCCGGAGCTGTGGCTCCTCGTCGTCGTGACCGCGCTCGCCCTCGCGCTCGGCTGGCATCTCGTGGCCTCCATCGGCGGCGGCGACATGCCCGTCGTCGTGTCGATGCTCAACAGCTACTCGGGCTGGGCGGCCGCGGCCGCGGGCTTCCTGCTGAACAACGACCTGCTCATCGTCACCGGCGCGCTCGTCGGCTCTTCAGGTGCGTACCTGTCGTACATCATGTGCCGTGCGATGAACCGCTCCTTCATCTCGGTCATCGCGGGCGGGTTCGGCATCGAGGCACCGTCGAAGTCCGACGACGACCTCGGCGAGCACCGCGAGATCGTGGCCGAGGATGCCGCCGAGATGCTGAAGAACGCCTCGAGCGTGGTCATCACGCCCGGGTACGGGATGGCGGTCGCCCAGGCGCAGTACCCCGTCGCCGAGCTGACGGCGAAGCTGCGCGAGCGCGGCATCGACGTGCGCTTCGGCATCCACCCCGTCGCGGGCCGCCTGCCCGGCCACATGAACGTGCTGCTCGCCGAGGCGAAGGTGCCCTACGACATCGTCGAGGAGATGGACGAGATCAACGACGACCTCGCCGAGACGTCCGTCGTGCTCGTCATCGGCGCGAACGACACCGTGAACCCGGCCGCGGCGGAGGACCCGGGCAGCCCGATCGCCGGCATGCCGGTGCTGCGGGTCTGGGAGGCCGACAACGTGATCGTGTTCAAGCGGTCGATGGCGTCCGGCTACGCCGGCGTGCAGAACCCGTTGTTCTTCCGCGACAACGCGCAGATGCTCTTCGGCGACGCCAAGGAGCGCGTGGAGGACATCCTGAAGTCGCTCTGAGGCCTCGGACCGGTCGGTGACCGGCTGAGACGGTGACGGATGCCGCGGCGCGCGCCGCGGCATCCGTCGTCGTCCTGCGTGATCGCGCTCGGCGCCCAGCATCCTCTCGATGAGCGCCCGCGTAGGATTGAACGGTTCCCCAGTCGAAAGAGGTCGCCGTGGCCGATGCCCGCGATGCCGCGCCCGAGCGCGCAGGCGCCTGGCTGCTCCCGGTCACCCGTGGAGCGCTCGCCCTCGTGCCGTCCGTGGTGATCACGTTCTCGCAGGACCACTCGGCGGCCCTCGGCCTCACGGTGTTCGGCTGGTGGGCGCTCGCGTCGGGCGTCGTCGTCGGTGCGCTCTCCGCGCGACTCGTCGTGGACCGCACGGCTCGCTGGACCTTCGTCGCGAACGGGGTCATCACCGCCGCCGCCGGCCTGATCGCGCTCCCGCTGGCCGGAACCGGCTCTGCCGGTGTCGCGACGTTCACCTACACGGTGGCGGTCTGGGCGGCCGTCACCGGCATCCTCGAGCTCTTCGCGGGCATCCGCGCCCGCGGCCGCGTGGCCGCAGCGCGCGACTGGCTGGCCGTCGGCGGACTCACCGCCGTGCTGGCCCTCGCATTCGTCCTCCTCCCGCTCGATCCCGTCACCGCGGTCGGCCTCTTCGGCGCCTACCTCGTCGTGGCGGGCGTGCTGCTCGTGATCGGCGGGTTGTCGTTGAAGTGGGCCGCGGCCGAGCGAACGGGCTCCGGCGACGCGGCATCCGGATCGGAGCGATCGTGACCAACTCCCCCGACGGCGGCTACCGGCCGAGCCGACGCGACGTGCTCCGGCCCGTCGAGTACGTGGGCGGTGCCGCCATCGCCGCCGTCTTCACCGCCGTGATCGTGCTGTTCGGCACGCGCGACTGGACCATCACGCTCATCACGCTCGGCGGGGTGTTCATCATCGTGCTGATGGTGCTCGCGCTGCTGTCGATGGCCGTGAAGCCGAACGCCGGCGAGCACGGCGACGGCACGGGCGGCGACCCCGAGCGGCGCGAGGGCCGCGACTCGGCGCACTGAGCGCTCGCCCGCAGCCGCCGCGCTCGCCCGCCCACGCGCGGCGCCCGTGCACGGTTCGAGTGCGATTTCCGGGGTGGAGTGCCGTTTGAAACGGCGCTCCACCCCAGAAATCGTTCGTGAACGTCAAGCGGGCGTGAGCGGCCGGAGCGCGGGCGCGGGCGCTCCTAGCCCTGCAGGCGGTCCACCAACTCGTCGGCGATTCCCGTGTAGGTCGCGGGCGTCAACGCGAGCAGGCGCTGCTTCGCCTCGTCGGAGATGTCGAGGCCGCCGACGAACTCGGCGAGCTCGGCCGCGCCGACGCGCTTGCCGCGCGTCAGCTCCTTGAGCAGAGCGTACGGGTCGGCGATCGACGAGTCGCCGGCCGCCACCTCGGCGCGGATGACGGTCTGGATCGCCTCGCCCAGCACCTCCCAGTTGCCGTCGAGGTCGGCCAGCAGGAGGGCGCGGTCGAGGTCGATCTCGCCGAGGCCGCGGAGGATGTTGTCCAGCGCGAGCAGCGAGTGGCCGACGCCGACGCCGATGTTGCGCTGCGCGCTCGAGTCGGTGAGGTCGCGCTGCAGGCGGCTCGTCACGAGCGTCGCGGCGAGCGAGTCGAGGATCGCGCTCGAGAGCTCGAGGTTCGCCTCGGCGTTCTCGAAGCGGATCGGGTTCACCTTGTGCGGCATGGTCGACGAGCCCGTCGCTCCCGCCGCGGGGATCTGGCGGAAATAGCCGAGCGAGATGTAGGTCCAGACGTCGGTCGCGAGGTTGTGCAGCACGCGGTTCGCGTGCGAGATGCGTCCGTAGAGCTCGGCCTGCCAGTCGTGCGACTCGATCTGGGTCGTGAGCGGGTTCCACGTGAGCCCGAGCGACTCGACGAACTCGCGCGACACGGTGGGCCAGTCGACGCCGGGTGCCGCGACGACGTGCGCCGAGAACGTGCCGGTCGCACCGGAGAACTTGCCGAGGTACTCGGTCGCCTCGACCTGGCGCAGGATCCGCTCGAGGCGGTACGCCACGACCGCGAGCTCCTTGCCCATCGTGGTGGGGGTCGCGGGCTGTCCGTGCGTGCGCGAGAGCATCGCGGCGTCGCGGTGCTCCTCGGCGAGGCCGATCAGCTTGGCGATGACGGCCCGGTACTTCGGCAGCCACACCTGTGCGACGGCGTCGCGCACGGTCAGCGCATACGAGAGGTTGTTGATGTCCTCGCTCGTGCACGCGAAGTGCGTCAGCTCGGCGAGGTTCGAGAGCCCGAGCTCGTCGAGCTTGCCGCGGACGAAGTACTCGACGGCCTTCACGTCGTGACGCGTGGTCGCCTCGAATCGGGCGAGCTCGTCGATGTCGGCCTGGCCGAAGTCGGTGACGACCGCGCGCAGCGCCTGCTTCGCGTCATCCGTCAGCGGGGTCGTGCCGAAGAAGCCGCGGTCGGTCTGCGCGATGAGCCACTCGATCTCGACGTGCACGCGCGCCCGGTTCAGCCCCGCCTCGGACAGGTGCTCGCCGAGTTCGCCGACGGCGGCGCGGTAGCGCCCGTCGAGCGGGCTGAGCGGCTGGGGAGGCAGCGAAGTCATCGGTTTCCTTGTCTGAGAGCCGGCGCGAGTTGCCGGAAGAGCGCCTGAGTCGACCGCTCTATCATCCCAAGAACCCGGTCGAAGGTCGCATCGTCGCTGTAGTACGGGTCGGGCACGTCCTGCAACGGAGCCAGCTCCGGGTCGAACTCGAGCAGCAGTCGCACCTTGTGCGCGTCGACCGGGGTGCGCGCCCAGTTCCGCAGCACGCGCGACTGGCCGCGGTCGAACGCGACCACCAGGTCGAGGACCGGGAAGTCCTCGGGGTCGAACTGGCGCGCCCGATGGCGGCTGCCGTCGTATCCGGCACGCTCGAGTGCTTCGAGCGTGCGATGGTCGGCCTGCTCGCCCACGTGCCAGTCTCCGGTCGCCGCGGACACGATGTCGAGGCGGTCGGCGATCCCCGCACGTTCGGCGAGGGCGCGCAGCACGACCTCCGCCATCGGAGACCGGCAGATGTTGCCAGTGCACACGAAGGAGACTCGGAATCGCTGCGCGGAATCCCCGGCGGGCTCCGCAGGCGTCATGGAACCCTATTCTGGACCGAATCGGGGCGTTCCGAACAGAGCGGGATCGGGTGCGGGTATCGACGCCGCGATCACCGACGAGGGGAGGCGGCGCCGATGGATGCTCCGCCGCCCGACTTCCACGTGGACGAGACCCTCGCCGAGCGGCTCCTGGCCGAGCAGCACCCCGACCTCGCGGGCCGGATCCGCCTGGCGGCGAACGGCTGGGACAACGTGATGTTCCGCCTCGGCGAGGAACTGGCGATACGGATGCCGCGGCGCCGCGATGCGGTCGGACTCATGTGGAACGAGCAGCGCTGGCTTCCCCGGCTCGCCCCGCACCTGCCCGTCGCCGTGCCCGCACCCGTGCGCATCGGCCGGCCGGCGCCCGAGCTCGGGTACGACGTGCCCTGGAGCATCGTGCCGTGGTTCCGCGGCGCGAGCGGTCTCGCGTTCGACGCCGAGGCGCGCGGGGTCGCCGTGCACGGTCTGGCGGCGTTCGTCGCCGAGCTCGGCGCGACGCCGGCACCGGCGGATGCCCCACGCAGCGCCTGGCGCGGGGTGCCGCTCCAGCGTCGCGACGACACCGTGCGCATCCGTCTCGCGAGCGGACGGATCCCCGACGCCGAGCTGCTGCTGCCGGTGTGGGAGCGCGCGCTCGCGGCACCCGCATGGACGGGCCCGCCGGTCTGGCTGCACGGCGACCTGCACCCGCACAACCTCCTGCTCGCGCCGTCCGGTTCGCTCGCGGCGGTGGTCGACTTCGGCGACGTCACCGCCGGCGACCCGGCCACGGACCTCGCGACGGCGTGGCTGACGTTCGACGCCCGAGCCCGCCGCGTCTTCCGCGCCGAGCTCGAGGCCCGCCGCGGGGTCGACGAGGGGACGTGGGACCGGGCTCGCGGCTGGGCGCTCGTGATCGCATCCGCAGTCGTCGAGCACCTGGGTCCGTGCGGGACCTTCGGGCGAGTGGCGTCATTCGCGCTCGAACAGGTGCGGCTCGACTGACGGAGGCTCCCGGTCGGTCACCCGCGGTGGGTGCGGCGCCGGATTCGCGATGGTCCGAGGTCGCGGGACGGAATGCGGTCGCGCGGTTCCCTCCTCCCCCGCGCCGAACCAGGACGATCCGCCCACGCGATCGCGGTGGCGGACGCCTCGGAGCCGTCGGACGGCGGAGCCTCGTGGGGTGATCCCGCCGACGTCCCTCTCCCCCGCCTCTGCCGAGCTCCGGCTCGGCACGATCGAGCAGGCGCTCCTCGCCCTCCGACGGCTTCGGGTCGAGGTCGAGCAGGTCGCCCCGGGTCTCGTGCTCGAACGTCTCGACGGATGGCACGACGACGCCGCCGATCTCTACGCCGACCGTGCCCGTGAACTCCGGCTCGCACTCGCCGGCGCCGGACGGGCGCTGTTCGAGGCCGAGCACGGGCTCGTCGCCGAACGCGAGCGGGCGCTCGAGCTGCAGGCGGCCGCGCTCTCCATCGCGACACCTGAGCGACCGGTGTCCGGTGCCGGCGGCCGCTGGTGACCGGCCTCGAGGTACGCGTCCGCGGACCGCACTCGGTCGAGACGGGGGCGCTGATCGCGGAGGCCGTCCGCCTGGCTGCGGTCGCGCACCTGATCGAGGGATGGGCCGGTCGTGCGACCGCATTGCGGGTCGAGGCGGAGTCGATCGCGACGAACGACCCGGCGGATCGCGCATGGGTCGCGGCGATCGACCTCGACACCGTACAGGCCGGTTTCGCGTCGGCCGGGCGCGCGGCAACCGATCTCTCCGTCGCGCTCGGACTGAGCGCGACGCGCTACGTGATGGCCGAGGGCGTCGTGGCCGGACTCGCCGAGGCCGGGCGGCGCGTGGGTGCAGGGCTGCTCGGGCTGGCCGCGTCTGGGATGGCGCTGCCGCTCGCCTCGGCGGCGTCGATCACGCTCGGCCCGATCGCAGTGGCGAGCATCCTGCCGCTCGTCTTCGACCAGGACCGTTACGTCCGGGCGATCGGCGCGCTGGTCTCGGAGCACGGCCTGCCGATCCTGTCCGATCCCGCCTTCGTCGGATTCGTGCGATCCGCAGCCGACCAGGCCGATGAGTTCCTGGCGGGGCTCTTCCGATCACAGGGGCTGTTCGCGGTCGGATCGGAGATCGGCGCGCCCGAGAACGCGAGCCTGCTGCTCGGGGCCGCGGGCGTGGCCGGGCTCGCATCCGGCGCGCACGGGCTGCGCGAGACGGCGATCTCGGAGCCGACCCGCACGGCTGCGCCCCAGACGGCCGCACCGGAGGGCCGAGGTGCCGGCGCCGGATCGGGCGGGGGCGACCACGCCCGCCCGGTCCAGGGGATCGCCGACCTGGCCGATCGGATCCCACCGTCCGAGGCGGGCGGGCCGCAGGTGCGGATCGAGCGCTACGACACCGCCGGCGGACCGCGCTGGATCGTCTACTCGGCGGGCACGGCCGACTTCGGCACGACGCCCGCAGGAGAGCCCTACGACATGACGGCCAACCTGCACGGGGTGGCCGGGGCATCCGTGCTGCACGACCTCATCGGCCTGCCCTCGGAGGCCGCCGCGTCGGAGCGTGCGCTCCGCGCGTCGATGGCGGAGGCCGGGGTCAGGGCGGGCGACCCCGTGATCGTGGTCGGCCATTCGGCGGGCGGCATGGTCGCGGCGAACCTGGCCGCCGACCCCGACCCCGACCTCGACGTGGTCGCCGCGGTCAGCCTCGGCGGCCCCGTCGCGCAGGCGGCGACCGGTGACGTACCTGTGCTCTCGGTCGCCCACGCCGAGGATCTCGTGCCGGCGACCGGGGGATCCGGTGTCGCGGCGACCGGTCGCGTGGAGGTCGGCCGGAGCCTCGGTGCGATCGCCCCTTCGCCCGGCGAGAGCGTCCCGGCGCACGCGATCGAGCGCTACCGCGAAACCGCACGCCTGATCGATCGCGACGACGAGCCCCGGCTCGTGGAGTTCCGCGGGCTGGTGGCCGACTTCACCGGTGGATCGCTTCCCGCCGACGTGTCGTACTGGCGGACCGAACGGGTGCCGGGTTGACCGGTCCGCCCGAGCGGCATCCGCCCGACGCCGTCGCCGTTCAGTCGGCGGGCCGGACCACCAGTCCGATCAGCCAGCTGATCAGGCCGAGCACCAACGCACCGAGGACGCCCCACCAGAATCCGTCGACCTCGAGCCCGAAGCCCATCAGGCCGCTGATCCAGTCGACGAGCAGCAGCAGCAGGCCGTTCACGATGAACGAGATGAGCCCGAGGGTCAGCACGTAGAGGGGGAACCCGACGATGCGGACGAACGTGCCGATGGTCGCGTTGACGATGCCGAAGATCGCCGCGACGAGGAGGTAGGTGAGCACGGTCGCGATGTCGGTGTCCTCGTACGGGACGACGCTGACGCCGGCCACGATGAGGGTCGTCAGCCAGAGTGCGAACGCGACGACGATGACCTTCAGGAGGAAGCGCATCCCCCAACTATGGCAGCGGGACGCGTGCGGGCGAAGGGGTACGGTGGATGCCGTGACCGCATCGGAGCCCACGCCCCCGCAGGTGCGCCTGCGCCCGGAGATCGCCGCGCTTCCCCCGTATCGCCAGGGCCGGCCGGCCCCGGCCGACGGCTTCAAGCTGTCGAGCAACGAGAACCCGTGGCCTCCCGTCGCGGCCGTCGAGGCGGCCATCTCGGCCGCCGCTTCGGGGGTCCACCGGTACCCGGACGCGACCGCCCTGGCGCTCCGCGAGCGGCTGGCCGAGCGCTTCGGCGTGGCCGTCGACGAGGTGCTCGTCGGAGCCGGTTCCGTCTCCCTGCTCGCCCAGTTCGTCCTCGCCGCGGCAGGACCCGGAGACGAGGTCGTCTACTCGTGGCGCTCGTTCGAGGCCTACCCGGGGCTCGTCACGATCGCCGGCGCCACGAGCGTGCAGGTCCCGAACCGAGCCGACCACGGCCACGACCTCGATGCCATGGCGTCCGCCGTGACCGACCGCACCCGCGTACTGATCGTCTGCTCCCCCAACAACCCCACCGGGGTCGCGGTGACCGCCGACGAGTTCGAGCGCTTCATGGCGGGCGTGCCGGCCGACCGGCTCGTGCTGCTCGACGAGGCGTATGCGGAGTTCGTCCGGGACGAGGCATCCGTCGACGGCAGCTCGCTCATCGGGCGCTACCCGAACCTCGTCGTGCTCCGCACCTTCTCGAAGGCGTACGGGCTCGCGGGCGTCCGGATCGGCTACGCGATCGGGCCCGTGCCGATCCTCGACGCCGCGCGCGCGACGGCGATCCCGCTCGGCGTCACCGCCGTCGCCACCTCCGGCGCGCTGGCCGCACTGGAGCCCGAGAACGAGGCCGAATTGCTCGCTCGGGTCGACGCCCTCGCCGAGCGGCGCGAGGCCCTGCGCGAGGCGCTGATCGCCCAGGGCTGGGAGATTCCGGCCGCGCAGGGCAACTTCGTGTGGCTGCCGACCGGTGACCGCACCGTCGAGGTCGCCGAGGCGCTCTTCGCTGGTGGAGTGGTGGCGCGGGCGTTCCCGGGCGACGGCATCCGGATCTCCGTCGGCGAGCACGAGTCTGTGGAGGTACTCCTAAGGCTTCTCGGGGAGCTTGTCTGACCTCCACAAGAAGGGGCTCACATCGAGCGGGTACCGTGGAACGGTGACAGCCCCCTCACGCGACTTCACCGCTCCGACGGTCCAGCTCCTGACGCCCGAGGGCGACCTGCGTCCGACGCCGGAGGCGGAAGGCTACCTGCCGCTCGTCGAGGCGCTTCCGGATGCCGCGCTCGAGCAGTTCTACCGCGACATGGTGATCTCGCGCCGCGTCGACGTGATGGGCGCGAACCTCCAGCGCCAGGGCCAGCTCGCACTCTGGGTGCCGAGCCACGGCCAGGAGGCCGCGCAGGTCGGTTCCGCGCGCGCCGCGCGTCCGCAGGACCACATCTTCCCCTCGTATCGCGAGCACGTCGTGGGCATGATCCGCGGTCTCGACCCGGTCGCCATCCTGAAGCTCCTCCGCGGCGCTACCCTCGGCGGCTGGACCCCCGAGGAGAACGGCAACTTCCACCTCTACACGCTCGTGCTCGCGTCGCAGACGTTGCACGCGACCGGTTACGCGATGGGCCTGCAGTTCGACGGCGCGACCGCGACCGGCGACCCCGAGGCGGATGCCGCGGTGCTCGTGTACTACGGCGACGGCTCGACCTCGCAGGGCGACGCGAGCGAGGCCCTCGTGTTCGCCTCGAGCTACGCCACGCCGCAGGTCTTCTTCGTGCAGAACAACCAGTGGGCGATCTCGGTGCCCGTCTCGCGCCAGTCGCGCAGCCCGCTCGCGCTGCGGGGCGGCGGATTCGGCATGCCGGGCATCCGCGTCGACGGCAACGATGTGCTCGCGAGCTACGCGGTGACCCGGCAGGCGCTCGAGGAGGCGCGCGCCGGCGAGGGGCCGTCGTTCATCGAGGCGGTGACGTATCGGATGGGCGCGCACACGACCGCCGACGACCCGACGAAGTACCGCACCGACGACGAGGTCGCGTACTGGACCGCGCGCGACCCGATCACCCGATTCCGCACGTGGCTCGAGGGCCGCGGAGCGTCCGCCGGGTTCTTCGACGGCGTCGACGAGGAGGCGGCCGACATCGCGGCCGACGTCAGGACCCGCTCGCTCGAGCTCACCGCTCCCCCGCGCAGCGACATCTTCGCCCACGTCTACAGCGAGCCGCACCCGCTCATCGAGGCGCAGGCCGCGTGGCTCGAGGAGTACGAGAACTCGTTCGAAGGAGACCAGGCATGACGGTCGAGACCATTGCCGACGCGTCGCCCGAGTCGGGCGAGCTCCGCGGCGTGCACACGCTCTCGATGGCCAAGGCCATCAACGCCGGCCTGGCGGAGGCCATGCGCAACGACCCGAAGGTCCTGCTCATGGGCGAGGACATCGGCGCGCTCGGCGGCGTGTTCCGCGTGACGGAGGGCCTGCTCGCCGAGTTCGGGGATCGCCGGGTGCTCGACAGCCCGCTCGCGGAGTCGGGCATCGTGGGCACTGCGATCGGCATGGCCATGCGCGGGTACCGCCCCGTGCTGGAGATCCAGTTCGACGGCTTCATCTTCCCCGCGTTCGACCAGATCACCACGCAGCTCGCGCGCATCAACCTGCGCCACGACGGCGGGATGCCGATGCCGGTGGTCATCCGCGTGCCCTACGGCGGCCACATCGGCTCCATCGAGCACCACCAGGAGAGCCCCGAGGCGTACTTCGCGCACACCCCGGGCCTTCGCGTGGTCAGCCCGTCGTCGCCGCACGACGCCTACTGGATGATCCAGGAGGCGATCGCATCGAACGACCCGGTGCTGTTCTTCGAGCCGAAGAGCCGGTACTGGCCGAAGGGACCCGTCGACCACGACCATGCGGGCCTGCCGCTGCACGCGAGCCGGGTCGTCCGTCGAGGCGACGACGTCACGGTCGTCGGGCACGGCGCGATGGTCGCCACGTTGCTGCAGGCCGCCGACATCGCGGCCGGCGAGGGCCGCAGCCTCGAGGTCGTCGACCTCCGCTCCCTCTCCCCCATCGACTTCGGGCCGATCGTCGACTCGGTGCAGCGCACCGGCCGCCTCGTGGTCGCCCAGGAGGCGTACGGCTTCGTGAGCGTCGGCTCCGAGATCGCCGCCACCGTCGCGGAGCGCGCGTTCTACTCGCTCGAGGCACCGGTGCTCCGCGTCTCGAGCTTCGACACGCCCTTCCCGCCCGCCGCGCTCGAGACGGAGTACCTGCCGAGCGCCGATCGGGTGCTCGAGGCCGTCGACCGCTCACTGGCGTACTGACGAGAACGCCTATCCGATATGACCGTGACGGCATAGATCGACTGCGAGGGTGGACACATGAGTGAGATCCGATTCCCGCTTCCCGACGTGGGCGAGGGCCTGACCGAGGCCGAGATCGTGCAGTGGCGCGTCGCCCCCGGCGACCGCATCTCGCTCGACCAGGTCTTCGTCGAGATCGAGACCGCGAAGTCGCTCGTCGAGCTGCCGAGCGCGTTCGAGGGCACGGTCAGCGAGTTGCTCGTCGAAGAGGGCCGGACCGTCGACGTCGGCACTCCGATCCTGGTGATCCAGACGGATGCCACGTCCGGCATGTCCTCTCCCGACACCGCGCCCGACGCGGCCGGCGCTCCCGTCGCGACGCCCGCCGGCCCGGCTGCGTCGACCTCGACGCCGCCCGCGTCCGCGGCGGGCGACGGCGGCGGCGCCGTCCTCGTCGGGCACGGCAGCAGCGGCCCGGGCCAGAGCCGTCGCCGCCGGCATCCCGCGCCCGGCGGTGCGCACGAGCACCTCGCCGCCCCGGCCCCTCCGGCGCCTGCGGCCTCGTCGGCTGCACCCACCACGACGGCCGAACCGGCCGGCTCGCCGGTCGCGACGCCCGGGTCCGCTGAGGCCACGCGCCCTGCCGAGCGTCATGACGACCGTGTTCCCGTCATCGCGAAGCCCCCGATCCGGAAGCTCGCGAAGGACCTCGGTGTCGACCTGTCGCGCGTCGCCCCCACCGGCCCGATCGGCGACATCACGCGCGACGACGTGATCCGCGAGGCCAGCCAGGCGAGCGTCTTCCGCAACATCCAGACTCCCGAGGCGCCCTCCGACCGCGAGACCCGCATCCCGGTCAAGGGCGTGCGCAAGGCGATCGCCTCCGCCATGGTGCAGAGCGCATACTCGGCGCCGCATGTATCGGTGTTCGTCGATGTCGACGCGACGCGCACGATGGAGTACCTGAAGCGACTCAAGGCGTCGCCCGATTACGCGGGCATCAAGATCTCGCCGTTGCTGATCATGGCGAAGGCCATGCTCTGGGCCGTGCGACGCAATCCCACGGTGAACGCGCAGTGGACCGACGACGAGATCATCGTGAAGCACTACGTGAACCTCGGCATCGCGGCGGCGACGCCGCGCGGCCTCATCGTGCCGAACGTCAAGGACGCGCAGGACATGTCGATGGTCGAGCTCGCCACGGCGCTCGAGCAGTTGACGCTCACCGCTCGCGAGGGCAAGACGCAGCCCGCCGAGATGCAGGGTGGAACGATCACGATCACGAACATCGGCGTCTTCGGCATGGACACCGGAACCCCGATCCTCAATCCCGGCGAGGTCGGCATCGTCGCCCTCGGCACGATCAAGCAGAAGCCGTGGGTCGTCGACGGCGAGGTGCGACCGCGCTTCGTGACGACCATCGGAGGCTCGTTCGATCACCGCGTCGTCGACGGCGACGTGGTCTCGCGTTTCGTCGCCGACGTGGCCTCGATCATCGAGGAGCCGGCGCTCCTGCTCGAGTAGCGGATGCCGCGGGTGCCGCGTCGGCCCACCGCCGCGGCACCCGCCTCCTCAGAGGCGGATCTCGAAGCTGACGATGTCGTCGGAGCGGCCGACCTCGACGAGGCCCGCCTGCTCGAGCACGCGCCGCGCGGGCAGGTTGGCGATCTCGCACTCGGCGCGCGCGACGAGCGCGCCCGCCGTTCGGAGCACCTCGATCGCCGCGTCGACCACGTGAGCGGCCAGGCCGGTGCCGCGGGCGGCGGGCACGAGTCCGAATGCGAACTCGACCGCGCCGCGATCGTCGGGCGGCCCGAAGAGGTTCACGCCGCCGACCGCGGCGCCGTCCTCTCCGTCGGTGCCGAGGCGTCGCACGAGATACGGACCGAAGGGCGCCGGGTCGCCGTCGCGCTGCGCTGCGCGGACGTAGTCGGCGAGGAGCTCGGGCTCATCGGTGAACGAGTAGCCGCCCTCCCAGCCGTCGATCGGGTCGACGTGGCCGTCGAGCAGGCGCTCGGCGTCGGAGGGGGTGAACGGGTGCAGGGTGATGGGGCTCGTGGTGGTTTCCACGGCTGACACTCTCGCATGGACGACCGACGAGCGACAGTGCCAGTCCACAGAACGTCATGCGAACGATACGTGCTTCGTGGTTTTGACAATCATTATCAATAAGGCGTAGCCTCGTGGCATGCCCCTCGTATCGACCCGATCCGTCCGCGTCTCCGCACTCGCCCTCGGCGCGGCATCCGTGACCCTGCTGGCCGGCTGCGCCACGCCGGGCGCGACCGGATCCGACGGCGTGCAGGTGGTCGCGACGACCACCCAGGTCGCCGACTTCGCCCGCGAGGTCGCGGGGGAGTCGGCCGACGTGACCGGGTTGCTGGAGCCCGGGCAGAGCGCCCACTCCTTCGACCCCTCGGCCGCTCAGCTGCTCGCGCTCGGCACGGCGGATGCGCTGGTCGTGAACGGCGCCGGTCTCGAGTCGTGGATCGACGACGCGATCGCCGCGTCGGGCTTCGACGGCGTGCTGATCGACGCCGGAACGGGCATCGAGCTCGAGTCGACCGACGACGAGCACGCCGCCGACCACGACCACGAGGCCGAGACGGCGGGGGACCAGCACGCCGACGACGAGCATGCGCACGAGGGCGGCAACCCGCACATCTGGACCGATCCCGTGCTCGCCGAGCGCATGGTCGCGAACATCGCGGCCGGCCTCGAGGAGGTCCCCGGCATCGACGCCGCGGCGATCGGCGCGAACGCCGACGACTACACCGCACGACTCCAGGCGCTCGACGCCTGGATCGACGAGAACGTCGCCACGGTGCCCGTCGCGGAGCGACTCCTCGTGACGAACCACGACGCGTTCACCTACTTCCTGCACGCGTACGACATCACCTTCGTCGGCAGCGTGATCCCGAGCTTCGACGACAACGCCGAGCCGAGCGCGGCCGAGATCGACGCACTCGTCGAGCGGATCGCCGACACCGGAGTGCGCGCGGTCTTCTCGGAGGCGTCGATCTCGCCGAAGGCGGCGGAGACGATCGCCGACGAGGCCGGCGTCACCGTCTACTCGGGCGATGACGCCTTGTACGGCGACTCGCTCGGCCAGCCCGGAACGGACGGGGAGACCTACCTCGGCAGCCTGGTCCACAACGTGGAGCTGATCCTCGAATCGTGGGGCGTCGAGCCTTCCCCGCTGCCCGCTCTGCTGGGAGGATGACCGCATGACCGACCAGGACGCCGTCCTCGAGCTCCGCGACGCCGCATTCCGGCATCCCGGCGGGGCCGGAGTGAGCGGGCTCCGCCTGTCCGTCGCACCGGGCCAGGCCGTGGCCGTCATCGGCCCGAACGGCGCAGGCAAGTCCACGCTCCTGCGTGGCATCCTCGGCCTCGTCCCACTCGTCGGAGGCGCGATGCGGATCGGGGGAGCGGAACATGCCGCCGATGGCATGATCGGGTTCCTTCCCCAGTCCTCCGACCTCGACCCCGACTTCCCGATCAGCCTCGAGCAGGTCGTCATGCAGGGTCGATACCGCCGCCTCGGGCTGCTGCGCTGGCCCGGCCGTCGCGACCGCGAGGTCGTGCGCGACGCCCTCGAGACCGTGGGCCTCGCGGACCGCGCCCGCCGCCGCTTCGGCGAACTCTCGGGCGGTCAGCGCCAACGCGGCATGCTCGCGCGGGCCCTCGCCTCCGAGCCCCTGCTCCTGTTGCTGGACGAGCCGTTCAACGGCCTCGACCAGGCCAACCGGGACGCGCTCGTCGACACCATCCGCACGCTCAAGGCCCGCGGCGTCGCCATCGTGGTCTCGACGCACGACCTCGAGCTCGCGCGGCAGGTCTGCGACACCGTGCTGCTGGTCAACGGCAGCCAGATCGGCTGCGGTCCGGTCGACGACGTGCTGACGCTCGAGAACGTGCAGGAGTGCTTCGAGGGCGTCGAGGTCGAGATCGACGAGCACACCGTGGTCGTGCCGGGGCACGAGGGGCATTGATGCTGCGACGGGCATGCAACCGGGGGAGTCGCGCGCGATGAGCCTCGGCGACGTGCTCTTCGGCGCCTTCGCTCTGCCGTTCATGGGCCGTGCACTGCTCGTGCTGCTCGTGCTCGCCGTCGTGGCCGGCATCGTCGGGGTCCTGGTGAACCTGCGCGGGCTCGAGTTCATCAGCGACGGGCTGACCCACGCGGTCTTCCCCGGCCTCGCGATCGGACTCGCGGTCGGCGGCACGGCCGGACTCGTGCCGGGCGCGGCGATCGCGGCCCTCACCGGCGCCGTGCTGCTCACCCTCTTCGTCAGGGCCGGCGTCACCTCGGACGCCGCCGTGGCCGTGGTCCTCACGGCCACGTTCAGCGTCGGCGTCATCGTCGTCTCGCGAGGCGACGACTACGCGGGCGAACTGGAGGCGCTGCTGTTCGGCCGCGTGCTCACCATCGCGCCGGAGGACGTCGTGCCGCTCGTGGTGGTCTCGCTCGTCGCCGTCGTCGCCGTCGGCGCGACGATGAAGCAGCAGGTGTTCCGGGCGTTCGATCCGCAGGGCAGCCGCGCCGCCGGAGACCGCGGACTGCTCCTCGACCTCGTGCTCAACGCCTCGATCGCGCTCGTGGTGGTCGCGGGAGCGAGCACCGTCGGGACCCTCCTCGTGCTCGCCCTGCTCATCGTCCCCGGAGCAGCGGCTCGGCTCGCGACCACGCGGCTCTGGGTCCTGTTCCCCGTCGCCGCGATCGTCGGCGCCGTCAGCGCATGGCTCGGCCTCGCCGTCGGGTTCGGTGCGTCGGTCGGCGCCGGGATCGACCTGCCTGCGGGCGGCACGGTCGTGGCGGTGTTCGTCCTGGTGTACGCGCTCATGCTGGGGTTCCGGATCGGCGCCGACCGGCTGGCGAGGCGACCGGCGTCGCCCGAGGGCCTGCGGTCGTCGGCGGAGATCGCGGGGGAGCGCTGATGGGGTACTTCGAGCGAGCCCTCGTCGCCGCGGTCGTGATCGGAGCGGGCGCCGGATTCGTCGGTGCCCTCGTGGTGCTTCGTCGACGCACCTTCTTCGCGCAGGCGCTCACGCACGCCACCTACCCCGGCGCGGTCGCGGCGGCCGCGCTCGGGCTCAGCGTGCCGCTCGGGGCGGCCGTGGCATCCGTCGCCATCGTCGCGGTCATGGTCGGCATCGCGCGCGTGCGGCATCAGGGTGCGCAGGTCGCGGCGGGCATCGTGCTGACCGGGGGTTTCGCCGCCGGCGCCCTGCTGCAGGCCGCGATCCCCGGGATCCCGGTCCGCGCCGAATCGCTGCTCGTGGGCTCCATCCTGACCGTCCGCGACGCCGACATCGCCCTCGCGGCGGGCGTCCTCGTCGGCGCGGTGGTGCTCGTCGCGGCGTTCGGCCCGCGGATCGCGTTCTCGACGTTCGATCCGGGAGGGTTCCGCGCGGCCGGGTTCCGCGAGTGGCCGGTCGAGCTGCTCGTGCTCGGCCTGACCGCGGCATCCGTCGTCAGTTCGCTCCCCGCGGTCGGCGCGATCCTCGCGATCGCGCTCATCGCCGCGCCCGCCGCCGCTGCGCGCGCGGTGGTGTCGACCTATCGGGGGGTCCTCTTCGCGGCGCCGGTCATCGGGGCGGCGTCGGGCGTCGTCGGCGTGCTGGCCTCGCGGGCCCTCGCGGTGGCCGCCGGTCCCGCGATCGCGCTCGCGGCGACCGCCTTCCTGCTCGTCGCGCTCGGCGGCTCGCAGCTGCGGCGACTACCCTCGAGGCGGGCTCCGATACCCGTGGAGACCGCGGAGGACGCACGGATCGCATGAAACGGAACACCTGGCAGCGCGAAGCGGTGCGCGACGCCCTCGACGGCACCGAGGGCTTCATCAGCGCGCAGGCGCTGCACTCGGCGTTGCACGCGAGCGGATCGCCCATCGGCCTCGCCACGGTGTACCGCGCGCTCGGCGACCTCGCCGCCAGCGGCGACGCCGACTGCCTGCAGTCGCCGGAGGGCGAGGCGATCTACCGGGCGTGCAGCACCGGCCACCACCATCACCTGATCTGCCGCAACTGCGGCCTGACGGTCGAGATCGCCGCCGACGAGGTCGAGACGTGGGCCCAGCGCGTCGCCGCCGAGCAGGGCTTCACCGCCCCAGCCCACGTGGTCGACGTGTTCGGGCTCTGCGCGGAGTGCTCGCGCCAGGCGGCCGACGGCGCGCGCGACTGACCGCGGCCGGCGCGACAGGCTCGGCCGGTGCCGCGTGAGAGGTCCGCGCACGCCGTCGTCGGCGGCCGTCGCGCGTCAGGCGAGGCGCTCGAACGCGGCCAGGTGGTTCTCGGAGCCGGCGTAGAGCCGCTCGAGCACGCTGATCACGTCGGCCTCGTCCTCGGACGCCATCGCGGCGCCCAGGTCGGCGAGGTCCTTCTCCTCGATCGCGATGCCGACCTGGATCGCCTCGTCGAGGCTCGTCGACCCGCGCGCGACGAGCTCGTCGTAGAGCGCCTGGAGGTCGGGGTCGGTGAACACGCCGACGTCGGATGAGCGCGGGTCGTCGATTCCACGTGCCGAGAGCAGGGGAGCGACGAGGTCCTGGTGGGTCGTCTCGCTGTCGACGATGTTCGCGAACACCTGCGCACCCCAGAGGTCGGCGAGCACCACGTACACGTCGTGGGCGAGCTTCTCCTCCTCGATCAGGTAGGTGAGGGCGGCGGCCGTGTCGCTCTCGGCAGCGGTGGGGGCGGATGCCTCGGGGGCGGGGGTCGTCGCCTCCTCCGACGCCGGCGTGGTCGGCTCCGGTGCGGTGCCGGCCGGCGAGGGCGTGCAGGCCGTGAGCGACAGGGCCGAGCCGGTGAGCAGGACGGCGGTGATGGCGCTGAGGACGATGGACCTGCGGGGGAGCATGTGGGAGCCCTTCTCTCGGGACCTCTCGGTCCGGTGAACGCGGCCCGGTGGATCGTGCCGCGATCTCACGGTAGCAATACCCATGGGGTATTCCACGGGTCGGAGGTCCCGTGGGTGCCCGCGCAGGGAAGCGCACTCGCCGGTTATGCGAAATCCCCGGTCACGGCTGAATCACGTGACACGATTTGGGAACCGTCCGCGGACGTGGATACGGTTGACGACGGTCCACGTGGACCGCCCCGCCCAGTCCGCGGCTCCGATCGCCGGCACGTTCGTCCAGTGCCCGTCGGGGTCGTACGGTTCCCTGCGTGGTGTCCGGCCCGGATGGTCGGACGCGCTGGATTCGGCGCTCGCCCGGTGCACAGCAACGCCGCGGCTCGAGCCCCGTCTCCCGGATCGCCGGGAACCCGGCCGTGACCCTGAGCACGCTCCTGCCCGTCGGCCGCAGCGCACCATGGCCGGCGCATCGAGCGCGCCTCGGAGTGCCCGCACACATGCTCGAATCACCTGCACGTCCCTCGGACGGCGTCGCGACCATCGAGGTCGCCGCGCCGCCCGGCACGACCTCCGACGCCGCGGCGGCCGCCGCCGCGGCCCGCCACGCCCCGCCCGCCCTCGAGGTCCGCGGCCTCACCCGCTTCTTCGGCCGCAAGCCCGCCGAGGCCCTGAAGCGCCTCGCCGAAGGCGCCACCCGCGAGGACGTCTCGCACCTCGGGACCGCGGCCGTGGTCGACGCGGAGTTCGACGTCCGCCGCGGCGAGATCTTCGTCGTCATGGGCCTGTCCGGTTCCGGCAAGTCCACGCTCATCCGCATGCTCAACGGCCTGCTCGAGCCCACCGCGGGCTCGGTCGAGGTCATGGGGGAGCGGATCACCGGCGTCTCGCCCAAGCGGCTGCGCGCCATCCGCCGCGACCACGTCTCGATGGTCTTCCAGCACTTCGCCCTGCTGCCGCACCGCACGGTCCTCGACAATGCCGCCTACGGCCTCGAGATCCAGGGCGTGCCCGCCGCGGAGCGTCGCGAGCGCGCCGGGCGCGTCCTCGAGCGCGTCGGCCTCGGCGGCTGGGGCGACAAGATGCCGTCCGAGCTCTCCGGCGGCATGCAGCAGCGCGTCGGCCTCGCCCGCGCGCTCGCCGCGGACACCGACATCCTGCTCATGGACGAGGCGTTCTCGGCCCTCGACCCGCTGATCCGCCGCGAGATGCAGGAGCAGCTCGTCGAGCTCCAGCAGGAGCTCGGGAAGACGATCGTCTTCATCACGCACGACCTCAACGAGGCGATGTTCCTCGGCGACCGCATCGCCGTCATGCGCGACGGACGGATCGTGCAACTCGGCACGGCCGAGGAGATCCTCACCGACCCCGCCGACGACTACGTCGCGCAGTTCGTGCAGGACGTCGACCGTGCCCGCGTGCTCACCGCCGGCAACGTGATGGAGGCGCCGCGCGCCATCGTGTCGTCGTCGGCCGGGCCCCGCGCGGCGCTGCGGACCATGCGCGACCTGCAGACCTCGACCGTGTTCGTCGTCGCGCCGGGCCGGCGCCTGCTCGGGGTTGCGCACGACCGCGAGGTGCTCCGGCTCGTCCAGCGCGGCGAGCGCACGCTCGACGCCGCCATCCGAGCGGACGTCGCGACCGTCGCCCCCGACGTGCCCCTCGCGGAGCTGCTCGGCAGCGCCGTCGAGCACGAGCTCGCGCTCGCCGTCGTGGACGACCGGCAGCGCCTCCTCGGCGCAGTGCCACGGGTCACCCTGCTCGCCGCGCTCGGCAACGTGACGGCGACCACGGGCGAGCTCCCGGCGATCACCCCGCCCGCGACGGTCCCCGTCGACGTGATCACCGAGACCCTGCGCTCGACGGAGGAGGGCCGGCCCGACCCCGCTCCGGGCCTCGAGGAGGCGGTCCAGGCCGTCGACCCGGCCCGCGCCACCACGGAAGGGAGCCGCGCATGAACGAGTTCCGCCTTCCCCTCGGCGAGCTCGCCGAGGGCGCCATCGATGTCCTGACCGACGCGCTCGGCGGCCTCTTCGACGTCATCCGGGCCGTCTTCGCCGGCTTCTACGACCTCGTCGACCTGATCCTCTCGACCCCGCCGTTCTGGGCCGTGATGCTCGTCATCGCGGCGCTCGCCTGGTTCGCGAAGGGCTGGAAGCTCGCGATCGGCACGGCCCTCGGCCTGCTCGTCATCGTCGGCGTCGACCAGTGGGAGAACGCGATGGACACCCTCGCGCTCGTGCTCGTCTCGAGCGCGATCGCGGTCGTCGTGGCGATCCCCCTCGGCATCCTCGCCGCCCGGAACGACGTGGCGAGCCGCGTCATCCGCCCGGTGCTGGACTTCATGCAGACGATGCCGGCGTTCGTGTACCTGATCCCCGCGCTGATCCTGTTCCGGGTCGGCGTCGTGCCGGGCATCGTCGCGACGATCGTGTTCGCGATGGCTCCGGGCGTGCGCCTGACCGAGCTCGGCATCCGCGGCGTCGACCGCGAGGTCGTCGAGGCGGGGCACGCGTTCGGCTCGTCGCCGTCGCGCATCCTGCGGCAGATCCAGCTGCCGCTCGCGATGCCGTCGATCATGGCGGGCGTCAACCAGGTCATCATGCTCTCGCTCTCGATGGTCGTCATCGCCGGCATGGTCGGCGCGGGCGGCCTCGGCGGCGACGTCGTGCAGTCGCTGACGCGCATCGACGTCGGCCTCGGCTTCGAGGCGGGCCTGTCGGTCGTGATCCTCGCGATCGTGCTCGACCGGATCACCGGCGCGTTCGGCTCCGGCCGTCGACGCACGTTCCGACGGTCGGCGACGTCGGATGCCGCGGCCGCGCGCCCGTCGGAGGTCGCCGCGAGCACGGATGCCTCGAACGCCACCGACCTCGCCGACGCCGACGGCTCGGGTCTCGCGGTGAAGCACTCCGCCGTGAAGTCGCCGGTCGGCGCCAAGTAACCAGACCATCCGGTCACCGCTCTTCGGTCACGGAGCGCGGTGCCCGGCATGCCCCGGGACGCGGCATCCACCGCCCCCAGGACCCCCGCGCGGAACCCGCGCGGACCCATCCCCAACGCCCGTGCCACAGCACACGGGAGGAAAGGAACACCCTGCACATGACCAAGCGTCACCTGATCTCCACCATCGCCCTCGGCGGCGCCGCCGCGCTCGCCCTGTCCGGCTGCGCCTCGGGCGCCGAGGCCGAGACCCTCGACAACGGCGACCAGCAGGACGTCACCATCGCCGTGTTCAACGGCTGGGACGAGGGCATCGCCGCGAGCGAGCTCTGGAAGGCCGTGCTCGAGGAGCAGGGCTACGACGTCGAGCTCGAGTACGCCGACGCCGCCCCGGTCTTCCAGGGCCTGAGCGACGGCGACTACGACGTCACGCTCGACACCTGGCTGCCCATCACGCACGCCGACTACGTCGACCAGTACGGCGACGACATCGTCGACCTCGGCGCCTGGAACGAGGACGCCAAGCTCACCATCGCCGTGAACGAGGACGCCCCCGTCGACTCGCTCGCCGACCTCGCCGCGAACGCCGACGCGTTCGACAACCGCCTCGTCGGCATCGAGCCGGGCTCCGGCCTCAACCGCGTCACGACCGACAGCGTCATCCCGACCTACGGCCTCGACGGCATGGCGTACCTCACCTCGTCGACCCCGGCCATGCTCTCCGAGCTGACCGCGGCGACCGACGCGGGCGAGAACATCGCCGTCACGCTGTGGCGCCCGCACTGGGCCTACGACGCGTTCCCGCTCAAGGACCTCGAGGACCCCGAGGGCACGCTCGGCGACGCGGAGGGCATCCACTCGTTCGGCACCGCCGACCTCGAGGAGACCCACCCGACCCTCGCCGGCTGGCTCGCGGGCTTCACGATGGACAGCGACCTGCTGTACTCGCTCGAGAACGCGATGTTCAACGAGAACGACAGCGACGACTACGGTCCCGTCGTCGAGCAGTGGATCTCCGAGAACCAGGAGTACGTCGACTCCCTGACCTCCTGAGGTCCCGTCGCGCCGTGACGGCGCGATGAGGCGAAGAGCGGATGCCGCGGGCGCACGTCGTGCCCGCGGCATCCGTCGTCTCGTCCGGCTCCGAACGCGCCGCGTCGTCGAGCCGTCGGCCGTTCAGGCGGAGCGGCTCGCCCGCGAGCGCTCCGCCCGCCGGGCCGCGCGCGCCGCCTTCAGCTCGGCGTCCGATGCCGACATGGACTCCTTCGCCTCGTCGAGGTCGCCGAGGAGCGGTCTCACCCAGCGCATCGACGGGTTGGTGTCGACGAAGATCGTCCGCACGAGCAGCGTGAGCGGGATGGCGAGGATCGCCCCGACCGGCCCGATGATGATCGCCCAGAACAGCACCGAGAAGAAGGTGATGCTCTGGCTCAGTGCGACCGCGTTGCCCACGACCCGCGGCTGCACGACGGACTGCACGCCGGCGTTCACGATTCCGTAGACGATGATCACCGCGATCACCGTCGGCCATCCTCCGACGAGGCCGCCGAAGACGAGCGGCGGGACGATCGCGATGAAGTAGCCCACGTTCGGGATGAAGCTGCAGAGGAACGACAGCAGCCCCCAGATGAAGGCGCCCGGCACTCCGAGCAGCACCAGCGCGACCCAGTTGAGGACGCCCTGCGCCAGGCCGAGGAGCGTCGTGACGACCATGTAGCGCCGGACGCCGGAGGCGTAGGCGGAGAGGGCGGTGGAGACGAGCGGTCGGTCGGGCCGGAGCTGCGTGAGCAGCGTCGGCAGGTAGGCCGCATCCATCGCCATGAGCAGCAGCATCGTGAGGATGATCACGAGCAGCGAGATCCACCCCGTGAGGCCGCCGACCAGCCCGCCGACGAACCCGATGAGCGCGGACGGATCGAACGAGTCCCCGATCGCGGCGACCTGGTCGGCCGTGATGCCGATCGACGTGAGCCATGACGCGACGTCGCCGATCCACGCCTGGAGCTCCGGCTCGAACTGCGGGATGAGCTGGCCGAACTGGCCGAATGCGACGAGCACGGCGTAGCCGAAGGCCAGCAGGAGCAGGAGGACCGCGAGGATCACCGACCCGGTCGCGATCCCGCGCGGCACGCCGCGCCGCTCGAGCGCGGCCCGAAGCGGATGCACGCAGATCGTGAGGACCACGGCGAAGAAGACGGGCGCGAAGATCCCCGAGATGGCCGCGAGCCCGAACGCCCCGAGCACCGCGCCGCCCACGCCCATGAGGATGAAGGCGTTGCGATGGACGGGCACGGACGGCACGACCCCCTCTGCCGTCACGGGCTCGGCGGGCGCCGTCCGGTCGGCCGCACCGCGGAGGCCGCGGAAGCGCCTCGGCCGGTCCGACCCCTTCACGATCCCGCTCCAGCCGTGGAGTGGGCCGAGTGCATCCGCTCGATGATCGGCGGTCCGATCCCGGTGGCCTTCGGTTCGTTCGACATGCGACGACTCCTCTCCACGCCGGGGACGTCGAGCGCAGGCGAAGCCGGCTCGCGCGTGTCCCCGACCACGCGGGAATCCTATGGGCGGCTCCGCCGGGCCGAAGGGACTTCCGACCTCACACGGATCGGGTGGAGCGCGGACGGGCCGCAGGGCGTACCCTCGGCCGTGGGACGGAGTCCGGGGGGACGACACGGACCGTTGCGGATGCCGTCCGGGTCGACCGGAGCTGCCGGAGGCCGACGGAGCGATGGAGGGGACCATGCGCCACGACGACGAGCTGGAGCCGACGTTCACGCGAGCGGGGGAGGCGACGACCGCGCGGCACACGCGCATACCGGAACTGCCCATGCTTCCGGAGACCGCGTACCGCATCATCCAGGACGAGTCCATGCTCGACGGCAATGCCCGCCTGAACCTCGCGACCTTCGTGACCACGTGGATGGACGAGCACGGCGACCGGCTCTACCACGATGCGTTCGACAAGAACATGATCGACAAGGACGAGTACCCGGCGACGGCGGCGATCGAGGAGTACTGCTGGCGGATCCTCGCCGACCTGTGGAACGCGCCCGATCCCGACGACGCGATCGGGACGTCGACGATCGGCTCGTCCGAGGCGTGCATGCTCGGCGGCCTCGCGCTGAAGCGCCGCTGGCAGCATGCCCGGCGCGCGGCGGGCAAGTCGACCGAGACGCCGAACCTCATCATGTCGAGCGCCGTGCAGGTCTGCTGGGAGAAGTTCTGCAACTTCTTCGACATCGAGATGCGCTTCGTGAACACGAGCGACGAGCACCCCCTGATGGACGGCACCGGGCTCGAGGACGTGGTCGACGAGAACACGATCGGCGTCGTCGTGATCATGGGCGTCACCTACACGGGCTCCTACGAGCCGGTGACGAAGGTCGCCGCGAAGCTCGACGAGATCCAGGCGGCCACCGGCCTCGACATCCCGATCCACGTCGACGGCGCGTCCGGTGCGATGGTCGCGCCGTTCCTCCAGCCCGACCTCGAGTGGGACTTCCGCGTCGAGCGGGTGCAGTCGATCAACACGTCCGGCCACAAGTACGGCCTCGTCTACCCCGGCGTCGGTTGGGTCGTGTGGCGGAACTCCGCGGCCCTTCCCGAGGACCTCGTGTTCCGGGTGAGCTACCTCGGCGGGTCGATGCCGACGTTCGCGATCAACTTCTCCCGACCGGGCGCCCAGGTGCTCCTGCAGTACTACCGGTTCCTCCGTCTCGGACGAATCGGGTTCACGGCGATCCAGCAGGCGTCGCAGGACGTCGCGGTGTTCCTCTCCGGCGAGATCGGGTCGCTCGACGCCTACGAACTGCTCACCGACGGCACCGACATCCCCGTCTTCGCCTGGCGGCAGGCGCCCGGGTACACCGACAAGTGGACCCTCTACCACCTGGCCGAACGGCTCCGGATCAAGGGATGGCTCGTGCCGGCGTATCCGCTCTCGGGGGACCAGTCCGACCAGACCGTCATGCGCATCGTGTGCCGCAACGGCCTGAGCCACGACCTCGCCGAGGACCTGCTCCGCGACATCCGCGAGGAGACCGACTTCCTCGACGGCCTCGAGGCGCCGATGCCGCACGAGGGCCTCGTCCAGACGTTCCACCACTGAGGCGGGAGCCGCCGTGGCACCGGAGACGGGCGGAGGCCGGCGGCAGCGCCTGCGCCGCGAGGCGTGGGGGTTCGCCGCCGGCTCGCTCTGCTTCCTGGTCGGCGCGGTCCCGTTCTATGCCGAATGGGCGGGACCGGTCGTGGTCGGGTGGACCTTCTTCGGAGGGTCCATCCTGTTCACCCTCGCCGCGTTCATCCAGCTGAGCCTCAGCGGACGCCACCTGCCGCGGAAGGGCACCGGTCGGGCGGATGTCGCCGACTGGTGGGCGTCGGCCATCCAGTTCGTCGGCACGCTGTTCTTCAACGTGAGCACCTTCGGCGCCCTCCTCGCGGCGATCGCCGACCCGACCCGACTCGGCGTCGGCTGGCGACCGGATGCCTGGGGGTCGATCGCGTTCCTGCTGTCGAGCGCGCTCGCGCTCGTGGCGACCAAGGACCGCGGACAGCTCTGGGACACCCAGGCCCGGACCTGGCGTGCCACCTGGCTGAACATGTTCGGCTCGGTCTTCTTCGGCCTCTCGGCGATCGGCGCCTACGTCCTGCCCGACACCGGGACCTTCTACAACCTGCTCTGGGCGAACCTCGGCACCTTCCTCGGAGCCGTGTGCTTCCTCATCGCGGCGCTGCTGTCGCGCCGGACGATCGACGCCGACGAGCCCGCCGCCGCGACCGGCCCGGTCGCAGCCTGAGGGGAGGACTCGGCCGGCGCGACGACCGCGATTCGGCCCCCCATCGGGCCATCTGGTAAGCTGAACCTTTGGCTGGGTACTTCCACTGCCCAGACCGCGACGATCCCCTGACGTGACGCGCGAGAAATCGCGGGTTCCGACGCGGGCTCGTCAGCAGACAAGAGACCTTGGGAGGGGCCGTCCGGCCCCTCGGTATTGGAGGAAAGACCAATGGCAGCAGTGTGCCAGGTGACCGGAGCCGTCCCCGGCTTCGGCCACAACATCTCGCACTCGCACCGCCGGACGAAGCGCCGCTTCGACCCGAACGTGCAGAAGAAGACCTACTACGTGCCGTCGCTGCGTCGTAACGTCACCCTGAACGTGTCCGCCAAGGGCATCAAGGTGATCGACGCCCGTGGCATCGAGGCCGTCATCAAGGACATCCAGGCTCGTGGGGTGAAGCTCTAATGGCGAAGCAGCAGGACATCCGTCCGATCATCAAGCTCCGTTCGACGGCCGGCACCGGGTACACCTACGTGACCCGCAAGAACCGTCGCAACAACCCCGACCGTCTCGTGCTCAAGAAGTACGACCCCGTGGTGCGCAAGCACGTCGACTTCCGAGAGGAGCGCTAAGACATGGCCAAGAAGAGCAAGATCGCGCGCAACGAGCAGCGCAAGGTGGTCGTCGACCGCTACGCCGCGAAGCGCGCCGAGCTGAAGAAGACCCTCGTGGACCCGAACGCGACCGACGAGGCCCGTGAGGCCGCCCGCGTCGGCCTGCAGAAGCTGCCCCGCAACGCCTCGCCGGTGCGCGTCCGCTCGCGCGACGCCATCGACGGCCGCCCCCGCGGCGTGCTCACGAAGTTCGGCGTCTCGCGCGTCCGCTTCCGTGACATGGCGCACCGCGGCGAGCTGCCCGGCATCACGAAGTCGAGCTGGTAACTCCGACCCGCTTCCCGAGAGGGGCGTCCCGGTCTCCGGGGCGCCCCTCTCGTCGTCTCCGCGCCGGTCGACGAGAGCGGTCGGGCGACGGATGCCGCGGCATCCGTCAAGCCCCCTCCCAACCTGCCCGAACGGGCCGGAAATCCGCGTGTTTCCGCGGGACTCTGCTACATTCGAGGCGGCCTGAACGGCTACGGGGGCGGTCGAGACGATCCGTTCTCGTGTTTCCACACGACAGCTGTACCAACAGCGAAGGTCCGAGGAGGACATCCAATGGCTGACAAGTCGCTCAACAAGTCGGAGCTCGTTGCCAAGATCGCCGCATCGACGGGCCAGAGCCAGACGGCCGTCGACGCCGTGCTCAACGGCTTCTTCGACACCCTCGCCGAGTCGGTCGGCTCGGGCACCAAGGTGTCCATCCCGGGCTGGCTCGCCGTCGAGCGCACCCACCGCGCCGCCCGCACGGGCCGCAACCCGCAGACCGGCGAGACCATCCAGATCGCCGCCGGAAACTCGGTCAAGGTGACCGCGGGCTCGAAGCTCAAGGCCGCCGCGAAGTAATCCCGCGCGCGTCGATCGACGCACTCCGCGACTCCCGAAGGGGCGCCCGGTACCCCGGTGCGCCCCTTCGTCGTGCGCGGGCGGGCGCTCCCAGCCGGCTCGCCTAGGCTCGTACGGTGATCCGTTCCGCCCGCGTGCTGGGCCCAGCCGCACTCATCGCCGTCGCGCTCGCCGCGATGATCGCCGCACTCGCGTACGGCGGCGGCGCGGAGCCGTACCCGATCCAGGACCCGGGTCCGGTCGCGCGCTGGGGCGTCCCGGTCGCGAAGCTGTTCGTGAACCTCGGCGCGGCCGGCATGCTCGGCGCGCTCGTGCTCGCCGTCTGGGCGCTGAGCCCGAAGCGACGCGAGTTCGACCTCGCGCTCGACGTGGCCGCGGCATCCGCTGCCGTGCTCACCGTCGCGAGCGCCGCGACCGGCGTCCTGACCTTCATGCTGGTCACCGGCGCCTCGTTCTCGCTCGACGACCGGTTCGGCCAGCAACTCGGCCAGTTCGCGACCTCGATCGAGCTCGGGCAGTCGTGGCTCGCGACGACGCTCATCGCGGCGGCCGTGACCGTGCTCTGCTTCGCGGTCCGCAACCACACCGCGCTGGTGTTCGTCGCGGGGCTCGCCGTCGTGGCACTCGTGCCGATGGCGCAGCAGGGCCACGCGGCCGGGGCCTCCGGCCACAACGAGGCGATCACGGCGCTCGGCCTGCACCTCGTGTTCGCCGGCGCATGGCTCGGCGGCCTGCTCACGATCGTGCTGCTGAAGCCCGCCCTCGACGGCGAGCGCCTCGCGGTCGTGCTCTCGCGCTACTCGACCGTCGCGCTCATCGCCTTCATCGTCGTCGCGATCTCGGGCTATGCGAGCGCGGCGCTGCGCATCGGCACGTGGGACCAGCTCGCCACGCAGTACGGCGTGCTCGTCGTCATGAAGATCGCGGCGCTCGTGACGCTCGGGCTGTTCGGCGCCACACAGCGCCGCCTGATGATCGGGCGGATGCTGCGCGCCGGTGCCGCACCGTCGGCCTCGGCGAATCGCACCTTCTGGCTGCTCGTCGTCGTCGAGCTCGCGTTCATGGGCATCGCGTCGGGCGTGGCGGCCGCCCTCGCGCGCACGGCGACGCCCGTGAACGAGGACGTCTCGGGCGGACTCGCGCGAACGCCCGCCGAGATCCTCACCGGCGAGCCGCTCCCGCCCGCGCCCGACGCCCTGCGGTACTTCACCGAGTGGAGCCCGGACCTGCTGTGGCTGATCGCGTGCGGGTTCGGCATCTTCTTCTACGTGGCCGGCGTGGTGCGCCTGCGGCGCCGCGGCGACCGGTGGCCGATCTACCGCACCGTGCTCTGGATCGCGGGGCTGCTGCTCCTCGCATGGATCACCAGCGGCGGCGTCGCCGCATACGAGCAGTACCTGTTCTCGGCGCACATGCTGGGGCACATGGCGCTGACCATGGCGGTACCCGTGCTGCTGGTGCCGGGCGCGCCGGTGACGCTCGCGGCACGGGCCATCCGCCCGAGGAAGGACGGCAGCCGCGGGGGCCGCGAGTGGATCCTGCTCGCCGTGCACTCGCGCTTCGCGTCGATCATCGCGAACCCGATCGTCGCGGCCGTGCTGTTCGCCGGCTCCCTCTGGGTGTTCTACTACTCGCCGCTGTTCCGGTGGTCGATGGAGGACCACATCGGGCACGAGTGGATGATCACCCACTTCCTCATCACCGGGTACCTCTTCGTGCAGTCGCTCATCGGGATCGACCCGGTGCCGTACCGCCTTCCCTACCCGTTCCGGCTGCTGCTGCTGCTCGGCACCATGGCCTTCCACGCGTTCTTCGGCCTCGCGATCATGATGGGCACCGGCCTGATGCTCGCCGACTGGTACGGCGCGATGGGGTGGGGCACCGACGCGCTCGCCGACCAGCAGGTCGGCGGCGGCATCGCCTGGTCGATCGGCGAGATCCCCACCGTCGCGCTCGCGATCACCGTCGCCGTGCAGTGGTCGCGGTCCGACGCGAAGGAGACGAAGCGACGCGACCGGCACGCGGATCGCACCGGCGAGGCCGAGCTCGAGGCGTACAACGCGCGGCTCGCGGCGCTCGCCGAGCGCGACGGGGTGCACTGAGGCGACGCGTGGAGGCGCCGACGCGCGGGTCTTCCCGCCGTCAGCGCAGCTGGATGGAGATCGACCCGTCGGGACGCACGGTCGCGTCGAGCGCGAGCGTGAACGACTCGTCCTGTTCGAGCGTCGAGAAGGTGCCGTCGAACAGCGACTGCACTTCGACCGAGATGTGGGCGAGGCCGGGCGTCGGCGGCATCTCGAACGTCGTCTCGCCCGGGACGAGCGTGACCGCGGGGGACTCGACGATGCTCCATGCGGGTTCGCCCACGATGCGGTCGTCGATCACGACGCCGAACGGGCACCCGGCGGGCTGCAGCACAGGCTGGCTCGCGCACTGGTCGATGAGGTACTCGTCGACCTTCGCCTGGACCCGCTCCACGAACGCCGGCGTCGGGAGGGCGTCGACCCTGACCTCGGCCCGTGCGGCGGGTTCGACGATGGCCTGGACGGGGACGGCCTCGAGCAGCGTCGACTGGTAGCCGAACTCGTAGACCGCCGGGGCGATCGCGAGGTACTGCGTCGTCTGCGTGAACGCCGACAGCTCGTCGCCGGTCTTCGTGGCCCGCGTGTCGAGCGTGAGCGAGCCGACCGTGAACAGGGGGCTCTGCGCTGCGGTGACCTCGACCACGGCGAGCGGGCTCGACGCGAACTCCCACCGGTGCAGCACGCCGTACAGCGGCTCGATCGGGTTCACGTCGAACGCGGTCTGGACGATCGCCGTGTCGAGTCGATAGCTCACGGTGACGGTATGCCCGCCGTCGTCGTGCGCCTCGTCGGAGATGACGCGCACGTCTTCGGGGCCGGAGTCGACGACGTTCGAGCGGAGCATCGCGGTGGAGACGTCGACGGGAAGGCCGGCGCCCGCGAGGTCGCCCTCGTCGAGACGGACGCCCGGCGTCGCCGCGGCGCTCACGATGTCGTCGCGCGCGATCGCGTCGAGGTACCGCTCGACGAACGCCGGCGCACCGTAGAGGCTCTGGTTGAGCCCGCCGAGTGCGGCGAGGAAGCCGGCGACGAGCATGACGGCGAGACCCGTCCACCCGACGATCGCGACGGGCGACAGGCGTCCGTCACGTCGACCCGAGCTCCCCACCCGGCAAGTCTAGACAGGGCCATGCGACGGTACGGTTTCTCCACAACGCCGCGTGACGCATCGACGGATGCCGCGACCGGCGCCCCGGCGCGAGGATCGCGGTCTACAGTGAAGACGCCCGCCCGCGGCGTCCGCCCACCGCCGCATGCGCCGCCGCAGCGCATCGAACCCCGACGAACCCAGCGAGACCGAAGGCCGACCCGTGCAGCACGTCACCCTCACCGCCGAGCAGGAGGCGGTGTTCCGGGCGATCGAGCACACGCGCGAGCACGTGTTCGTGACCGGTCGCGCGGGCACCGGCAAGTCGACGCTGCTGAACCACCTGAACTGGAACACGGGCAAGCAGATCGTCATCTGCGCGCCCACGGGCGTGGCGGCGCTGAACGTCGGCGGGCAGACGATCCACTCGTTGTTCCGCCTCCCGATCGGCGTCGTCGCCGATCACGAGATCGACCAGAACGACGCGGTCCGGAAGGTCCTGAACGCCATCGACACGCTCGTCGTCGACGAGGTCTCGATGGTCAACGCCGACCTCATGGACGCGATGGACCGATCGCTCCGGCAGGCGCGCCAGCGCCCGCACGAGGCGTTCGGCGGCGTGCAGGTCGTGCTCTTCGGCGATCCGTACCAGCTCGCTCCGGTACCGGGCTCCGGCGACGAGCGCCGCTACTTCGCCGACACCTACCGATCGATGTGGTTCTTCGACGCGAAGGTCTGGCAGGAGGCCGACCTGCGCATCTACGAGCTCGGCGAGATCCACCGCCAGCACGACGACGCGTTCAAGCACATGCTGAACGCGGTGCGGCACGGGATGGTCACGGCCGAGATCGCGGGCGCGCTGAACGACACTGGCGCCCGCCGGCCACTGCCCGAGCAGGGGGCGATCACGCTCGCGACGACGAACGAGACGGTGAACCGCATCAACCGCGCGGCGCTGCACCGGCTGCCCGGCCACTCGATCGCGAACGAGGCCGACGTGAACGGCGAGTTCGGCGGGCGCGGCTACCCCGCCGACGAGCGGCTCGAGCTGAAGGTCGGCGCGCAGGTCATGTTCCTCCGCAACGACACCGCCGGGTGGGGCGAGGCGCCGCGCTGGGTGAACGGCACCATCGGCACGGTCACCTCGCTCGAACGCGAGGTGCGCGTCGAGATCGACGGCGAGGAGCACGAGGTCGAACCCGCCACCTGGGAGAAGTACCGCTATTCGTGGGATCCGGTCGCGAAGAAGCTCGAGCGTGACATCGTCGCCGAGTTCACGCAGTTCCCGCTGCGGCTGGCGTGGGCGGTCACGATCCACAAGTCGCAGGGTGCGAGCTACGACACGGCGATCGTCGACCTCGGCTCGCGCGTCTTCAGCCCCGGCCAGACCTACGTCGCGCTCTCGCGACTGACCAGCCTCGAGGGGCTCTACCTCGCCCGACCCCTCGTGCCGCGCGACATCATCGTCGACCGCGACGTCGAGCGCTTCATGTCGGGTGCGAGCCGCGACCTCGGCACGGCCGACGAGCTGCCCGACTGAGGCCCGGACCGCACGCATCTGACAGACTCGCCGGCATGGCATGGGTGTTCCTCGCACTGGCGATCGCGGCGGAGGTCGCGGCGACGAGCCTGATCGGATTCACGGCGGGGTTCACCCGGCTGTGGTGGACCGTCGTGGTGCTCGCGGGCTATGGCTTCTCGTTCTGGATGCTCGCCCTCACCGTCCGCGAGCTCGAGATCGGCATCGTGTACGCCATCTGGTCGGGGGTCGGGACCGCCGCGATCGTCGCGATCGGCGTGCTGTTCCTCGGCGAGTCGATCACCGTCGCGAAGCTCGTCGGCATCGGGCTGATCGTGGCCGGGGTGCTCGTGCTCAACCTGTTCGCCGCCGAGTCCGCCGCGCACGCCTAGGGGCGAGCGGCGGATCGCGGATCCAGCGGAACTCGCGCCGATCCGACGGCGCGCGTCGCGGGGGAGGAGCCGAGGAGGAGCGACCGGGGGCGTCATCGCCACGCGCCCCCGGCCGCGGTCGGGTGGTCAGTGGTGGTGCGCCGGCGCGGACGGCGCGTCATCGGAGTGCGTGCCGTGCGGCACGGCGGACCTGCCGGCCTCCGTCGCGGCGAGTGCGGGGGTCGCGAGCGCCGAGATCAGCACGGCGCCGATCGCGAGGCCGACGAGCGATCGACGGGTCTCCGTCGTGGAGGCGGCTGCTGCGGCCGCCGCGCCCGGCTCGGGGCCGGATGCCCGGGAAGCACGTCGTGCGCCCAGACCGCCGCGCACGGAGCCGGCGACCGAGAGTGCGACGACGGCGAGGAACACGCACGCCGCCGCGAGCGGGAGGCCGGGGACATCCGCCATGGCACCGGATGCCACGGCGACCCCGGCGACGACGAGGGCCGCGACCGAGGTCGCGAGCACGGCGCGCGGGGCGAGCGGACGCCCCGCGCGGAGGGACAGCACGCCCCAGCCGAGCGCGGCGACGCCGAGCCCGGCCAGGACGAGCCGCCCCGCACCCCCGGCACCGGCGGCGAGAGCGGTACCGACCAGCCCGCCGCCGAGGGCGGAGAGCATGGGCCAGGTCCGGGTGAACGTCGCCGGTGCACGCATGGCCGGTTCCCTAGGCCGTCGCCACGCGCGCTGAGCGCTCGGCGCCGACCCCCACGCCGAGCAGCACGATCGCGCTGGCCAGGTGCAGGAAGTGGTCGGGCGTGTTGAGCGCGAGGATGTTCGCCGGCGTGCCGGCGATGAAGAAGCCGACCACGCCGAGCAGCAGGTAGGCGGCGCCGACGACCGCGTTCACGGTCTTCGCCGCGGCGACGTTCGACAGGCCCGCGATCAGCAGGGCCGCGCCGATCGCGAGGTGCGCGATGTTGTGGAGCGGGTTCACGGCGAACACGCCGAGCAGCAGTCCACCCTCGGTGGCGATGAAGTCGATGCCGCCGGTCACGGCGAAGCCGAGCAGGCCGACGAGGACGTAGACCGCGCCGAACACGGTCGCGGCGATGCGGTTGGGTGAGTTCTTCATGGCGATGCCTCCTTTTTCTCGCGCGGCGGGCGCCGTGCTGGGAGGGGTTCGGCACGGCATGGGAACCGGATTGGATGCATGGTCCGCCGATCGGGGGACACCGGTTCGGGGACGGACGGTCGGAGCCACCGCGCCCCCGCGGAGCGCCGTGCGGTGGGTGGCCTCGATCGGGTTACAATCGCAGCGGACACACGGCGGGGGGCACGGTGGCTGCACAGACAGGGCGGATGCGTCGGCTGGTCGCTGCGGCGCTGGCGTCCGTCTTCGTGGTCGGAGGGCTCTCCGCGTGCACCGCGTCCGACAGCCCCGCCGCCGACTTCGACCAGGTCGAGGGTCCGTTCGACGACGCGATCGTGGAGCAGTTGGACGCCACGCTCGCCGAGGCCGTACGGCTCAGCGGATCGAGCGGCGCGGTGGCCGGCGTCTGGGCCCCATGGGCCGGCAGCTGGACCGTGGGCATGGGCACGGTGGACTTCAGCGACGGGGCCGCGCGGGTCACGACCGACACGCGGTTCCAGCTCGCCGACGGAACCGGCGAGCTCACCTGCGCGGTGATGCTGCGGCTCGTCGATGCCGGGGTCGTGGAACTCGATGAGCACGTGTCCGACATGGTCAAGGGCATCCCCGGACTCGAGGGCATCACGCTCGAGCAGCTGTGCCGCAACCGGTCGGGCCTCGCCGATTACTACGGCCCGCTTCGAGCGCACTTCGTCAAGAACCCGGCGCGGATCTGGCCGTCCAACGAGCTGCTCGCGAGCGGCCTCGCCGCGGGCCGGAAGGGCGACCCGGGCACGACGTGGGTCGAATCGCGCACGGGGATCCTGCTGTTGACCGAGGCGCTCGAGGAGCGGACCGGCCGCTCGTGGGCCGAGCTCGCGAAGCAGTACGTGCTCGATCCGCTGGACCTCGAGGGAACCTCCCTGCCGGAGGCGGACGACACCTCGTACGCCGGCGCGCTGGGCGGCTACGCCGCGTCGTACTCCGCCGGAGCGCCGGTGTGCGACGCGATCGTCGACGTCTCGCGGCGTTCCAGCTCGATCGGGGGCACCGCGTCCGGGGCGCGGACCACGCTCACCGACGTGAAGGCCGTCAGCGAGTCGTTCGCGACGGGGGCGATGTTCCAGGAGGCCACCGCACGCGACGTGTGGACGCTGACCCCGTTCGGGGGCGACGCACCCGGGTGGCAGGCGCAGGGGATCGGGGCGCAGCAGTTCGGGCCGCTGCGCGGCGTCGCCGGGGAGTCGATCGGTGCGCTGAGCGCGATGTTCACCGACCCGGCGACCGGGCTGACGGTCGTGCTCGCGCTGAACAACTCCAGCGGCGGCGAGGTCCTCGTTCGAGAGGCGGCGTTCGCGCTCGCGTCGATCGCCTCGAAGGCGCGGCCGGCCGAGAGTCGCGAGATGCCGCTCGTCGAGCTGCCGTGGTCGCTCGAGCAGGCGACGCAGCGCATGACGGATGCCGCGGCGTGCCCCCTTCCGGCCGAAGCCGGGGAATGAGACTTTGGGCCCGGCGGGAGTGATCGGACGGGTCCAGAATGGCGCCGACGGGGAGCGGGCCCCGCGCCGGGGGGAGGCGTTCGCATGTGCCGATGGCTGGCGTACTCCGGTGAGCCGCTGAGGACCTCGGCGGTCCTGCTCGACGCGAAGCACTCGCTCGTCGCGCAGTCGCTCGATTCGCCGCTCGGCGCGGAGACCGTGAACGGCGACGGGTTCGGCATCGGCTGGTATCCGGCGGGCGCCGTCGCGGGAAGCATCCCGGCGGTCTTCCACAGCACCGAACCGGCGTGGAACGACGACAACGTGCGCGAACTCGCCCGGGCCATCGAGAGCCCGCTGTTCTTCAGCCATGTCCGCGCGGCGGCGGGCCCGCCGATCCAGCGGACCAACTGCCATCCGTTCCGATGGGAGAACTGGCTGTTCATGCACAACGGCTTCCTGTCGGAGTTCGCGAAGGTCAAGCGCGACCTGACGTTCGCGATCGACCCGTCGCTCTACCCGCACGTGAAGGGGACGACGGACTCCGAGGTGCTCTTCCACCTCGCGATCACGAACGGGCTCGCCGACGACCCCGTCGCGGCACTGCGGGCGACGGTCGACCAGGTCGAGCGCGTCGGGCGCGACCACGGCGTCATGTTCCCGATGCAGGGCACCGTCGCCGTGGCCGACGGGGCCACGATCTGGGCGCTTCGGTATTCCACGCAGGGCCGCTCGCGCACGCTCTTCCACTCGGTCGACATCCCGACGATCCGCGAGATGTACCCGGATGCCGAGCGGCTCACGCAGTTCGGCGAGCACGCCCACGTCGTGGTCTCGGAGCCCCTGAACGACCTGCCGGGCATCTTCGTCGAGGTCCCGGAATCCACCATCGCCGTCCTCGACCGAGCGGGGTACCACCATGAGCCATTCCGAAGCGCAGCCTGAGCCCGCCGCATCGACTGCGCCGTCGGAGGGCGCGCCCGCGGCGCCCGCACCCGCGCGGACCTCGTGGGTCGTCGTGGCGGCCCTGTCCGCCGCGCAGTTCGTCATGGTGCTCGACAGCACCGTCATGAACGTGTCGATCTCGCAGGTCGTCGAGGACCTCGGCACGACGGTCTCGGCGATGCAGGCCGCGATCACGTTCTACACGCTCACGATGGCCGCCCTCATGCTCGTCGGTGCGAAGCTCGGCGACGTGTGGGGTCGACTCCGGGCGTTCGTGATCGGCGCGATCATCTACGCGATCGGCTCGCTGACGACGGCGCTCAGCCCGAACATCGTCGTGCTCTTCACGGGCTGGAGCGTGATCGAGGGCGTCGGCGCCGTGCTCGTCATCCCCGCGATCGCCGCGCTCATCGCCGACAACTACGAGGGTCGGGCGCGGGTCACGGCCTATGCCATGATCGGTGCCGCGTCGGGCGCGGCGGTGGCGGCCGGACCGCTCATCGGCGGGTTCCTGACGACGTACGCCTCGTGGCGGTACGTCTTCATCGGCGAGGTCGTCGTGATGGCCGTCGTCGTGCTCTTCTCCCGCCGGATCGTCGACCGGCACGAACCGGCGAAGCTGCGCATCGACGCGCTCAGCGTGCTGCTCTCGTCGGCCGGCCTGATCGCGATCGTGCTCGGGATGCTGCAGAGCAAGACCTGGGGCTGGATCGTGCCGCTCGATTCGCCGGAGATCAACGGCGTCGCGATCGAACCGCTCGGCATCTCGCTGACGACCTGGCTGATCCTCGTCGGCGGGGTGCTCCTCGCGTGGTTCGCCCACCGGCAGCGCCGCCTGGTCGAGACGGGACGTGAGGCGTTCCTCGACGTCTCGCTGCTTCGGATCGACCGGCTGCGGAGCGGGCTCTCGGCGCTCGGAGCCCAGTACGCGGTGACCGCGGGCCTCTTCTTCATGGTCCCCGTCTACCTGCAGATGACCCTCGGGCTGGACGCACTGCAGACCGGCATCCGCATCTTCCCGCTCTCGGTCTCGCTCATCTTCTTCTCGTTCGCCGGCACGCGTCTCTCGCGCGTCTGGTCGCCTCGCCGAATCGTGCGGATCGGCCAGCTCGTGCTCGTCGGCGCGGCGCTGCTGCTGCTCGCCTCGGTCGACGAGGAGCTCCGCCAGGCGGCGTTCAGCGTCGGCATGTTCATCGCCGGCGCGGCGCTCGGGTTGCTCGCATCTCAGCTCGGCAACGTGAACATGTCGAGCGTCGGACCGGAGAAGTCGAGTGAGGTCGGGGGCATGCAGGGCGTGTTCCAGAACCTCGGCTCCTCGCTCGGCACGGCCCTCATCGGCTCCGTGCTGATCGGCGCCCTGGCGACCTCGTTCGCCGCGGGCGTCGCGGCGAGCGACCTGCCCCCCGACGTCCGGGAGGCGGTCGCCGAAGCGACCTCGGGCGAGGTCGAGCTCGTCCCGGCGTCGGCCGTCGAGGGGATCGGGCAGGACGCCGGGCTCTCGAACGCCGACGCCCAGGAGCTGAGCGAGACGTACCGGCAGGCGCAGCTCGGATCGCTGCGGGTGGCGTTCGTCGGGCTCATCGGCATCGCGCTGCTCGCGCTCCTGTTCTCGCGCGGGATCCCCGATGTCGTCGAGGGCAGGGCCGCGGGATCGGGGTCCGGCACTCGGAAGAAGGAGTCGGGCGGTGCCGAACCGGATGCGGTCGACGACCCCGACCCGCACACGGTGGAGGAACGACCATGAGCACGACCATCGGCTTCGACGGCGCCCCGATCGATCCTGGCGACGCATCGGGTCCGAGCCCGACCGGCATCGACGATCTCGCCCCCCGCGACGACTTCGGCGCGCGCGCATCCGCCGGGCGCGCCGCCCGAGCGCGAGCCCCGCGGACCTCCCACGCGGGCTGGACGCCGCCGCCCGACCGCGCCGACCCGGTGGCGCTCCTCGAGGAGCAGGCGATCACGCGCGTGCCCGAACTGGTGCCGATCCGATACGCGCGCATGGCGCGCACGCCGTTCGACTTCTTCCGCGGCGCCGCGCTCATCATGGCGGCCGACCTCGCATCGACCCCGGTCTCCGGCATCACGGCGCAGATCTGCGGCGACGCGCACCTGTCGAACTTCGGCACCTTCGCCTCGCCCGAGCGCGATCTCGTCTTCGACATCAACGACTTCGACGAGACCCTGCCGGGCCCGTGGGAGTGGGACGTCAAGCGGCTCGCGGCGAGCTTCGAAGTCGCCGGACGACACCGTGGCTTCACGACCGAGGAACGCCGGAGCACGGTGCTCGCAGCGGTCGAGTCGTACCGCGGGCAGATGCGCAGGTCGGCGAGGGCGCGAGTGCTCGACGCGTGGTACGACCGGCTCGACGCCGACGAGATCCGGGTGCGGCTGCAGCGCGAGCGGGAGGCGAACCGGGTCGGCAAGGCCCAGGTCAAGCGCACGGAGGCCGCGCTCGCGAAGTCGCGCACGCGCGACAGCGTCCGCGCGTTCACGAAGCTCGTGACCGTCGACGGGGGCCGGATGCGGATCACGGCGGACCCGCCGCTCATCGTCCCCGTCGAGGATCTCGTCGAAGCGGGACTGGAGGGCGAGGACGTTCCCCGGATCATGCGGGGCATCCTCAGCGGGTATCGGACGACCCTGCGGTTGCCGCGGCACCCGGTCGAGGAGTTCGAGTACGTGCACATGGCCCGCAAGGTGGTCGGCGTCGGCAGCGTCGGCACCCGCGCCTGGGTCGTCCTGCTGCGGGGTCGAGGCGACGACGATCCGCTCATCCTGCAGGCCAAGGAGGCGGAGGCGTCAGTGCTCGAGCGCTTCCTCCCCCCGAGTCGCTACAGCCAGCACGGCGAACGGGTCGTGCAGGGGCAGCGGCTGATGCAGGCCGCGAGCGACCTCTTCCTCGGGTGGCAGCGGGTCACCGGGTTCGATGGCGTCGAGCGCGACTTCTACATCCGCCAGCTGCACGACTGGAAGGGCTCGGCCGACATCGAGACGATGCGGCCCGCCGCCGCCGTGCTGTACGCGGGCGCGTGCGGCGAGACGCTCGCGCGGGCGCATGCGCGGGCCGGCGACCGCGTGGCGATCGCCGAGTACCTCGGTGGGTCCGATCGGTTCGATCGCGCGATCGCGGCGTTCGCCGACGAGTACGCCGAGCAGAACGAGCGCGACTTCGAGGCGTTCACCGCCGCCATCGCCTCGGGCCGGCTGCCGGTCGCAGAGCGCTTCTGATCGTCTCGTCGCGCGCGGCGGCGAGCGCCGTCGCCGTGGGCTCCGCGCCGAGGCTGCGGCATCCGCCCCGCCCTTGGTAGCGTTCAGTCGTTCGGGTCGCACGGCGTTGGCGCAGCGACCGCAGGCGACGGGCCGGGGGAGGCGCGAATGTCGGCAACCGCAGGCGAGCACACGACGGCGCAGCCGCGCGAGATGTGGACGGGGCAGGTCGGGTTCATCCTGTCGGCGATCGGATCGGCGGTCGGCCTCGGCAACATCTGGCGGTTCCCGGGGGTCGCGTACGAGAACGGGGGCGGCGCGTTCCTCATCCCCTACCTCGTGGCGCTCGTGACCGCGGGCATCCCGATCCTGTTCCTCGACTACGCGCTCGGGCACCGGTTCCGCGGCGCGGCCCCGACGGCGTTCCGTCGACTCGGCGGCGGGCGCCTGAAGTGGCTCGAGAGCCTCGGATGGTTCCAGGTCATGATCTGCTTCGTGATCGCGCTGTACTACACGGTCGTCATCGCCTGGGCGGCGAGCTACTTCGTCTTCTCGTTCGACCTCCGCTGGGGCGACGACACCGCGGGCTTCCTGACCGGCGAGTACCTCCAGGTCGGCGACCCCGGGTTCTCGTTCACGTTCGTCCCCGGCGTGCTCATCCCGCTCGTGATCATCTGGATCGCCGCGATCATCGTGCTGGCCTTCGGCGTCGCACGCGGCGTCCAGCGCATCAACGTGATCTTCCTGCCGCTGCTGGTCGTCGCGTTCGCCGCCCTCGTCGTCCGCTCGCTCTTCCTCGACGGCGCCGCCGACGGCCTGAACGCCCTCTTCACGCCGGACTTCGCGGCGCTCGCAAATCCGAACGTCTGGATCGCGGCGTACAGCCAGATCTTCTTCTCGCTCTCGATCGCGTTCGGCATCATGATCACGTACGCGTCGTACCGGAAGCGCCGCGCGAACCTCACGACTCCCGGCCTCGTGGTCGCATTCGCGAACTCGTCCTTCGAGATCCTCGCCGGCATCGGCGTGTTCGCCACCCTCGGCTTCTTCGCCTTCGAGCAGGGCGTCGACGTCGCCGAACTCGAGGGCCTCACCGGCGTGGGACTCTCGTTCATCACGTTCCCCGCGATCGTCTCCCAGATGCCGGGCGGGCCGATCTTCGGGATCCTCTTCTTCGGCTCGCTCGCCATGGCCGGGTTCACTTCGCTGCTGTCGGTGCTGCAGGTCGTCTCGGCCGGGTTCCAGGAGAAGTTCGACCTCACGCCCCGGCAGGCGGCCGCGCGCGTGGGCATCGTCTCGATGGTGCTCTCGGTTCTGCTGTTCTCGACGACGACCGGGCTCATCGCGCTCGACACGGTCGACAACTGGGCGAACAACATCGGCATCGTGCTCTCGGCCGTACTCGCGGGCGTCTTCGCCTTCTGGGTGCTGCGGAAGGGTCCCGAGCTCCGCTACCACCTGAACGCCGTCTCGACGTTCCGGGTCGGCGGGGTCTGGACGCTCCTCGCGGGCGTCCTCGCCCCGATCGTGCTCGGCTACATGCTGGTCCAGCGCATCGTCGCCCTCGTCGTGGAGGGATACGGCGGCTACCCGGACTGGTACCTCGTGGTGATGGGCTGGGGGACGGTGGTGTTCTTCGCGGTGGCGGCCCTCGTGCTGACCGGCGTCCGTTGGCGCCGGAGTCCCGATGCGTTCCGACCGTGGCCACCCCTGCCCGAGCGGGTGTCGCAGGCTGATGCCGCCACGCCGACGGAGGGGGGTCGGTCATGACCGGGACCGCGATCTTCTTCCTGGTGCTCGCGATCGCGCTCGTGTGGGGCGGTTTCACGGTGAGCGTGCTCGCACTCAGCCGCAGGCCCGACCGGCACGACTTCCCGCCGGGCGGCGAGGACGACCACCGCGAGGACATCGGACCGGTCGAGCGGGACACGTGAGGTCGGGGGCCGCAACCCCCTGAGCCGTACCAGCCGCTCGCGGCATACTGTGGGGACCTCCGCAGATGCGGAGGCGGAGAGGAGGCGTGCGATGGGCGATCCCGAGGCGGGCGCGCAGGCGAGCGGGCCGACGGGAGCCCCGTCGGCGGAGGCGGACGGGCAGGACACGGGACGACCCGGCCGCTGGCGGCGGTTCCACGAGCGGTTCATCGTCGAGGAGCGGTACCTGTCCTCGACCGCCCGCCGGAACCTCTACATCACGGCGGCGGTCCTCGTCGTCGTCGGCCTCGTGGGCTTCTTCGTCGTGCTCGACTCGATCCTCGAGTCCGACGACATCTCCTACATCGACGCCCCCGTCCAGGCGTGGTTCGAGTCGGGCCGCGACGACTGGCTGACGACGTTCATGATCGTGCTCGCCGTCGGGTTCGGACCGGTCGCGATGCCCATCATCATCCTGGTGACCACGGTCGCGTGGGGCGTCTTCGCGAAGCACGCCTGGCGACCGCTGCTGCTCGCGGGCGGCATGATCCTCGGCGTGATCACGGTGCAGCTGCTCGCCCCGCTCATCGCACGCGATCGACCACCGGCCGACGAGATGCTCTTCGGCTACGACCCGACCTCGTCGTTCCCGTCGGGACACGTGATGGGCGTCGCCGACTTCCTCTTCATCGGCACCTACCTCGTGTTCTCACGGCACCGGCGGCCGGTCGTCACGACGCTGGCGTTCGTCGCGGCAGCGGTCATCGTGGTCCTCACGGCGGCGTGCCGCATCTACCTCGGGTACCACTGGGCGACCGACGCGCTCGGGTCGATCTTCCTCTCCCTCGTCGTGCTCGGCCTCGTGATCGCGGTCGACACGTGGCGCACGGTGCGCGTCGGATCGGCCGAGCAGATCGCCGAATCCGACCGCCGGCCCGAGGCATGGGGGCGCGATGAGCGGCACTGACGACACCGGCGCTCGGCCGGAGGCGCCGACGCCACGCGACGCGACCGGAACCGAAGCCCGTCGCGACGCGCAGCAGTCGCACGCCCCCGCACCGCTCCGCGTCAGTCGCCGCCCGTGGCTGGCCGCGGGCATCATCGCGCTGTGCGGCGTCGGACTGGTCGGCGGTGTCATCGTCTACACCGAGTCCCGGGAGCCGTTCGCGTTCGAGGTGGACCTGATGACCGCGCTCGCCGCGATGCGGACGCCGGCCGTCACCTCGGGCGCCCTCGCGCTCGACGTGCTCGGCGGCGGCACGATGTCCAACGTGGTCTTCCCGATCCTGATCGCCGCGGGCCTGCTCGCATGGCGCCGCCCCTGGGCCGCGCTCTACTTCGGGATCGCCGCGCTCGCGAGCGCGGGCGTGACGCGACTCGTCAAGGTGCTCGTCGGCCGGGTCCGCCCGGAGGACATCCTCGTGCAGCCCGACTTCGGCTCGTTCCCGTCGGGCCACAGCTCGGCGGCCGCCCTCATCGCCACCGCGCTCGGCCTCGTGTTCATGCGCACCTGGGTGTGGGTCGCGGGCGTCGCGTGGACCGTGCTCATGATGCTCAGCCGCATGTACCTCGGCGCGCACTGGCTGAGCGACACGATCGGCGGGGCCCTCGTCGGTGCGGGCGTCGCCCTCGTCGTCTGGGCGCCGTTCGCCTACCGCCTGTACCGCGAGAACCGATTGCCGCACCGGCCGATCTGGCGATCGGTCGACACGGCGGCGAAGGCCTGACGCGCGCCCGCGCCATCCGCCATCATCGGAACCGGAGGCCGGATGGGCGCGAACGAGCAGCAGGGTGCACGGCGGATGCCGCGCTGGCTGCCGCCGGGGATCGGGGTCGCGCGACGCTACCGCCGGGACTGGCTCGTGCCCGACCTGCGCGCGGGGATCGTCGTCACGGCCCTGCTCATCCCGGCCGGCATGGGGTACGCGCGCGTCGCCGGGCTGCCGCCGGAGACGGGCCTGTACGCGACGATCGTCCCGCTCCTGGCCTACGCCCTCTTCGGTCCGAGCCGCATCCTCGTGCTCGGGCCCGACTCGGCGCTCGCGCCGATCATCGCCGCGGCGATCCTGCCCCTGGCCGTCGGCGACGACGAGCGGGCGGTTGCGCTCGCCGGCCTGCTCGCCGTCATGGTCGGCGCGATCCTGCTCATCGGCGGAGTGCTCCGCCTCGGCTTCGTCACCGACCTGCTCTCCAAGCCGATCCGCGTCGGGTACCTGAACGCGATCGCCCTGCTGGTGCTCATCTCGCAGGTGCCTCCGCTGCTGGGATTCTCGGTCGACGCGGCGTCGCCGGTCGCCGAGGTCGGCGCGATCTGGACGGCGCTGGTCGGCGGCGCCGCCGAGCCCCTCGCCGTCGCGTTCGGGCTCGGCTCGCTCGCGGTGATCATCGCGATGCGGCTGCTCCGGTCGCCGGTTCCGGGCGTGCTCGTGGCCGTGGTCGGCGCGACGCTCCTCACCTGGCTCCTCGGCCTCGGCGAGCGGCTCCCCGTGGTCGGCGCCCTACCGGCCGGTCTGCCCGCGCCCGCGCTGGGCGGCCTCGAGTGGGCGGATGTCGCGGGCCTCGCGCTGCCCGCCGCCGGCATCGCGCTCGTCGCCTTCACCGACACGGCCGTGCTCTCCCGCACGCTCGCCGCGCGCCGCGGCGAGACGGTGAGCGGCAGCGGCGAGATGGCGGCGATCGGCTCGGCGAACCTCGCGGCGGGCCTCTTCGGCGGCTTCCCCGTGTCGGCGTCGGCGACGCGCACGCCGGTCGCCGAGCAGGCGGGCTCGAAGTCGCAGCTCACGGGCGTCGTCGGCGCCGTGCTCCTCATCCTGTTCATCGTGCTGGCACCGGGCGTGACCGCGTTCCTGCCGTCGGCGACGCTCGCGGCGGTCGTGATCATGGCCGCCGCCGGGCTCATCGACGTGCGCGGGTTCGTGCGGCTGATGCGGATGGACCGGGTGGATGCCGCGCTCTCGGCGGCCGCGTTCGTGGGCGTGTTCGCCTTCGGGGTCATCCAGGGCATCGCCGTGACCATCGGGCTGTCGCTGCTGGCGTTCGTGTACCACTCGTGGCAGCCGTACCGTGCCGAGCTCGGCCGGGTCACCGGGCTGCGCGGTTACCACGACCTCTCACGGAACCCGGAGGCGGAGCGGATCCCGGGGGTGGTGATCGTGCGGTTCGACGCGCCCCTGTTCTTCGCCAACGGCGGGCTGTTCGACGACTTCGTGCGCTCGCGCGTCGAGGCGGCCGGGTCCGGCATCCGCACCGTGATCCTCGCGGCCGAGCCCATCACCGACATCGACACGACCGCGATCGACGAGTTCGTCGAGCTCGACGACTGGCTCGCGAGCCGCGGCATCCGCCTGGTCATCGCCGAGATGAAGGACCCGGTCATCGACGTGCTGCGCCGCTACGGGCTGGCCGACCGGTTCACGCCGGACCGGTTCGCGCCGACGGTCGGCGCCGCGGTCGACGAGATCACGGGCACGCTGCGCGGCGACCTCGAAGGCACGAAGTGGGACGGCGACCGGGTCGATCGCGATGATGAGCCGGAGGCGGGGAGGCGCCCGGATGCGCCGGAGCGCCCCGACGACTCGGAGCGTCCCGACGACCCGGAACGCTGAGGCTCACCAGGTCGAGTCGCCGCGCATGACGGCGTCGGATCCGCCGTCGATGAACACGACCTGCCCGCAGAGGTGCGCGTTCTCCTCGCTCGTGAGCCAGGCGAGCAGGTACGCCGCGTCGCGCGGCTGGAAGATGCCGTTCAGGGGCATGGGCACCATCTCGAGGATCGAGGTGCGCGCCTCCTCGGTGCTGGTGTAGGCCTCGGTCATCGGTGTCTCGACCACTCCCGGCGCGATCGCGTTGAGGGGGATGCCGGCGCCGGCCCAGTCGGGCCCCGGGGCGTTGCGCCGGATCCAGCGCACGAGCGCGCGCTTGGTCGTGCCGTAGATGAGGTTGCCCTGCTCCGGCGACCCGGCCTCGAGCTCCGATGCGCGTGCCAGGGCCGCCGGCTCGTCTCCGTCGAGGAACGCGTCGAGCAACACGTCGTCCGGCGGGAAGAGCGAGGCCATCGAGGCGGTCGCGACGGCGCGCGGAGCCGGTGAGCCGGCGAGCATCGGCCGGAGCCCCTCGAGGGTCGCGAGCGTGCCGAAGTAGTTCACCGCGGCGGTCTTCGCGACCGGCAGCGCCAGGCCCGCATTGGCGATGATCGCGTCGATGCGACCGCCGCTGGCATCGGCGACGCCCGAGACCAGGTCGGCGCGGCCCTGCTCGGTGGTCAGGTCGACGTTCACGTCGGCGTCGTGCAGGTCGACCCCGATGACGCGGCCGCCGCGTTCGGCGAGGAGGTCGGCGGTCGCACGACCGATGCCGCTCGCGGCTCCGGTGACGACGTAGGTGCGTGACATGGGTGCTCCGGCTTCGTTGCGGGTGTCGCGCCGGGTTCCGGCGCGCGAGGCCGAGGTCCGGCCCCTCCTTCGAGCTTCGCCCGCCGCTGCCGTCCTCCGGGGGCCGTTGGGCCCGTGGCGGTTGCGGCCCGCCGTCTAGCGTCGGAACCGGGAGGTGCGCGATGAGCAACGGTTCGAACGCGGGTCTGGCCGGGGGTGGCGCGATCTACGGTCTCGGGATCTTCGGGGCCTGGGTGTACTTCTGGCAGCAGGCCGATGCGTTCTGGGAGTACGTCTGGGCGATCTTCCAGGGCCTGTTCTGGCCGGCGTTCATGGTCTACGAGCTCTTCGCGGCGCTCGGCGAGTGACGTCGCCCGCACCGGGCGGGGAGGGTCCCAGCCGTCGCACCGTCTTGGCGGTCGGTGCTGCCGCGGTCGGCGCGATCGCCGTCGGGGCGGGCGGACTCGCCTGGTGGACCGGCTCCCGCGTCGCCGAACCCGACTCCGCCGCGCCCGCCGGCACCGACGCCGCGCCGACTGGCGGAGACGGCGGCGGCGAGGAGACCTTCCGCGAACCCGAGGTGCGCGCGAGTTCGGGGGGCCGCCTCGACCTCGAGCTGACGGCGGCCGTCGCGACCGCGACGGTGGCCGGCAGGCAGGTGCGCGTCCTGGCGTTCGAGGGCGGCATGCCCGGACCGACCCTGCGCGTCCGCCCCGGCGACCGGGTCTCCCTGCGGTTGCGCAATGCGCTGGGTGCCACGACGAACCTCCACACGCACGGCCTCGAGGTCTCCCCCGAGGGCGACGCCGACAACGTCTTCGTGATGATCCCGGCCGGCGGCACGTTCGACTACGCGTACGAGCTCGGGGAGGGGCATCCGCCCGGCGTCTTCTGGTACCACCCGCACCACCACGGCACGACCGCCGAGCAGCTCTTCGCGGGCCTCTACGGCGCGATCATCGTCGAGGATGCGGAGCCGGTCGCGGTGGCCCGCGAACGCGTGCTCGTGATCGCCGACATCTCCTTCGATGCGAACGGCGACGTCGCCGCGGCGACGCGGGTCGACCGCATGCTCGGCCGCGAGGGCGACCTCGTGCTCGTCAACGGGCAGCTGTTCCCCACCATGGTCGCGGCGTCGGGCGACCGCGAGCGCTGGCGGATCGTGAACGCCTGCACCTCGCGCTACCTGCGCCTGCGCCTCGACGGTCAGCGGATGCACCTGCTCGGCATCGACGGCGGACGGTTCGTGGAACCGCGCGAGGTCGACGAGATCGTGCTGCTCCCGGGCAACCGCGCCGACGTGCTCGTCGACGCCGACATCGGCGAGGCCGTGCTGCAGACGCTCCCGTTCGACCGTGGAAGCATGGGCGCGATGGGCGCGCCCCGCAGTGCGACGACCGGCGCCGACCTGGCGCGGTTCATCGTGTCGGGCGGTGCCGCCGTCTCCGTCGCACCGCTGCCCGAGGCATCCGTCGCCCATCGGGACCTGCGCGACGAGCAGGTGACCGGGCGCCGGACCCTCACGCTCGCGATGGGCGGCATGGGCGGCGGCATGGGGCAGGGGATGGGATTCACGATCGACGGGCGGGCGTTCGCCGAGGGTCGCACCGACATCGAAGCGCCGGCCGGCGCGATCGAGGAGTGGACGATCGAGAACACGAGCACGATGGACCATCCGTTCCACCTGCACGTCTGGCCCATGCAGCTCGTCGAGGTCGACGGTCGGCCCGTGGCCGGGGTCGATCGGCGCGACGTGGTGCCCGTGCCCGCCGGCGGCCGGGTCGTCGTGCGCATCGCGTTCGAGGACATCGCCGGGCGCACGGTGTACCACTGCCACATCCTCGATCACGAGGACCTCGGCATGATGGGCGCCATCCGCGTCGCGTGATCGACGCGCCCGAAGCGGCATTCGGGACCAAAGGCCGCTGATCGCCGGGGCCCGCGAGTACCGTGTGACTCGTCGAGGACGTCGTCGAAAGGAACATCCCGTGGATCTCTGGCAGTGGTTCTGGTTCTTCTTCTGGATCTTCGCGTACGTCGCGTACCTGATGGTGCTCGTCTACATCGTCATCGACATCTTCCGCGACCACTCGCTGAACGGGTGGCTGAAGGCGGTCTGGATCATCTTCCTCGTCTTCCTGCCGTGGCTCACGGGGCTCGTCTACCTGATCGCGCGCGGTCGGGGGATGGCGGAGCGCTCGGCTCGCAAGCAGGTCGAGTACGAGACGCACACGGCCGAGGAGTACCGGCAGATCTCGTTCGCGAGCCCGTCGGAGGAGATCGCGAAGGCCCAGGCGCTGCGCGACCAGGGCGTCATCAGCGACGGCGAGTTCGAGGCGATCAAGGCGAAGGCACTGGGGTCGAAGTTCTGAGCGGCGGGACGACCGACGCGCGGCACCGTGCCCGGTACCGCGAGATCGCGGCGGTCCTGCGCCGTCACAGCTTCGGCTTCCTCGCCGGGCTGGTCGGCGGGGGCCGCCGCAATCCCTTCCGTCGTGCACCGACCGACGTCGACCCGGCGGTCGATGCCGCCGCCGCCGTCGCGGCACCCGAGCACGTGCGTCGGGCGCTCGAGGAGCTCGGGCCGACCTTCATCAAGTTCGGCCAGCTCCTCTCCACGCGCTCCGACCTCGTGCCCCCCGCGTACGCGGACGAGCTCGCGAAGCTGCAGGACGCCGCGCCGCCCGTGCCCGTCGAGCAGATCCGGGCGGTGATCCGCAGCGAGCTGGGCGCGGACGCCGACGAGCTGTTCGCCTCGTTCGAGGACGTGCCGCTGGCATCCGCCTCGATCGGGCAGGCGCACGCGGCGGTCCTCGACGACGGCACGGAGGTCGTGGTCAAGGTCCGGCGGCCCGGCGCCGTCGCGCAGGTGCACCAGGACCTCGAGATCATGCGCAACCTCGCCGACCGGGCGACCCGCACGTGGAGCCTGGCCCGCGAGCACGACGCCCGGGGGCTTGCGGAGGAGTTCGCGCAGACCCTGCTGGCCGAGCTCGACTACCTCAAGGAGGGGCGCAACGCCGAGCGCTTCGCCGAGGACTTCGAGTTCGAGGCGGATGTCGCGATCCCACGCGTGTTCTGGGAGTACACGACCTCCCGGGTCCTGACCCTCGAGCGGATGACCGGACTGAACGTCGGCGACGCGGCCGCGCTCGACGCGGCGGGCGTCGACCGGAAGCGGGTCGCCCGTCGCGGCGCCGAGATCGTGCTCAAGATGACGTTCGAGGACCGCTTCTTCCACGCCGACCCGCACCCGGGCAACCTGTTCGTCCAGCCCGACGGCACCATCGCGCTCATCGACTTCGGCATGGTCGGCGAGATCGACGAGGCGCTGCGCGACCAGCTCGGGGCGCTGTTCGTCGCGCTCGTGCGCGGCGACCCCGAGCGGCTCGCGTCGGCACTCATCGACCTGTCGCCGACCTCCGCCGGCGTCGACCGCGAACTCCTGCAGGACGACCTCGCCGACTTCCTCGCGCGGTACCGGCTCGACTCGCTGCGCGACACCCCGTTCGCCCGCATGATCGCCGAGCTCTTCGGCATCCTGCGACGCCACCGGCAGCGGCTGCCGCGCGAGATGGCCCTGCTGTTCAAGGCGCTGCTCGTGATCGAGGGCCTCGCCCTCCGGCTCGACCCCGAGTTCCGCCTCGGCGAGACGCTCAGGCCGTACGCGCAGCGGCTGGCGCGGGAGCGGCTCAGCGCCATCGTGCTCGCGAAGCGCATCGCGCGGGCGACGGCCGACCTCGGCGAGCTCGCCCTCGACATGCCGGGCACCCTCCGCCGACTGCTCGAGCACGCCGACGAGGGCGGGATCCAGGTGCACCTGCGGGCGGCCGAGCTCGAGCCGCTCGTCGGCCGGGCCGAACGCATCGGCAACCGCCTCGTCGCCGGGATGATCAGCGCTGCGTTCATCACGGGCGTCGGCAGCCTCGTGGCGAGCGAGCGGCGGTGGCGGTCGTGGGAAGGCGTCATGCTCGGCACCGGCCTCGGCGTGATCGGCTCGCTCGGCGGCTACCTCGCGTTGACGATGCGCCGGGGCGGTTCGCGGCGCCGGCGCTGACCGCCGCGACGGCGGTGGGAACGGGGACCGTCGTCGCGCCGATCGGGTGTCCTGCACGCGGCGCCTGATCGTCGCGCACGCAGCCTGAGCGATACCTGAAGGGTATTTTGACAATACCCCGGGGGTATTGTTACCGTGGTGCCATGACCTCGAAGCGGTACCTCATCATCGGCGGCGTCGCGGGCGGCATGTCCGCCGCGACCCGCCTCCGTCGCCTCGACGAGCACGCCGACATCATCGTGCTCGAGCGCGGCGGGCACGTCTCGTTCGCCAACTGCGGCCTGCCGTACTACCTCGGCGGCGTCATCGAGGAGCGATCCAGCCTCCTGCTGCAGACCCCGGCCTCGCTCGGCAGCCGTTTCGGCCTCGACGTGCGCGTGCGCACCGAGGCCGTCGCCATCGACCGCGAGGCGAAGACCGTGCTCGTGCGCGACCTCGTGACCGGCGAGGAGACGACCGAGGCGTACGACGCCCTCGTGCTCTCGCCCGGCGCCACCCCCGTCCGCCCGCCCATGCCGGGCGGCGACCGCATGCTGACCCTGCGCGACATCGACGACGTCGACCGCGCGATGGCCGAGCTCGAGGTCGCCCCGCGCACCGCGCTCGTCATCGGTGCCGGGTTCATCGGCCTCGAGATGGTCGAGAACCTCGTCCACCGCGGCCTCGACGTCACGCTCGTCGAGCTCGGCGACCAGGTGCTCCCGCCGCTCGACCCCGAGATGGCCGCGCCCGTGGCCGACCGCCTGCGCGAGGCCGGCGTCGACGTCCGCCTCGGCACGCAGGTGACCGAGCTCCACGCCGACACCGCACGGCTCAGCGACGGCACCACGGTGCCCGCCGAGTTCGTGCTCGGATCGATCGGCGTCCGTCCCGACACGACGCTGGCCGTCGCGGCCGGCCTCGAGGTCGGCGAGCGGGGCGGCATCCGCGTCGGCGACGACCTGCGCACGAGCGACCCGCACATCTGGGCCATCGGCGACGCCGTCGAGAAGGTCGACGCGATCAGCGGCGAGCACCGCCTCGTCGCCCTCGCCGGCCTGGCCAACCGCCACGGGCGGCTCGCGGCCGACGTGATCGCGGGCCGCGACATCCGCGTGCGCGACGCCCTCGGCACGGCCGTCGTCGGGCTCATGGGCCTCACGATCGCCACGACCGGCTGGCCCGAGAAGCTGCTCCGCCGCGTCGGGCGCGAGGTCCGCGTCATCCACACCCACCCCGCCTCGCACACGGGCTACTACCCGGGCGCCGAGCAGATGGCGCTGAAGCTCGTCGTCGACGCCGAGACCGACCGGATCCTCGGAGCGCAGGGCATCGGCGGCGACGGCGTCGACAAGCGCATCGACGTCATCGCGACCGCCATGGCCGGCGGCCTCACGGCCTCCGACCTCGCCGACCTCGAACTCGCCTACGCACCGCAGTTCTCGTCGGCGAAGGACCCGGTGAACATGCTCGGCTACGTCGCGCTGAACGCGCTCGAGGGGCTCACACCGTCGATCCAGTGGCACGAGCTCGATGACGCGATGGCGGCGGGCGACGTGCTCGTCGACGTCCGCACCCCGGCCGAGGTCGCCGCGGGCGCCATCCCCGGCTCGATCAACGTGCCGCTCGACGACCTCCGCGCGCGCGTCGACGAGCTGCCAGCCGGGCGCCTCGTCGTGCACTGCAAGGTCGGCCAGCGCGGCCACACCGCGGTGCGCCTGCTCGCCCAGCTCGGCCGCGACGCCGTGAACCTCGACGGCGGCTACCTCACGTGGCAGGCCGGCGAGTCGGCCCGGCTCCACGCCGAGACCCGCGAGACCGCGGCCGCCGCCTAGGCCGGCCGCACCCACCGGACCACCCCACGCACACTCGACCCTGAGGAGAACCATCATGTGCAGCCCCGTCACCTGTTCCTGCGGCAAGACCACCTGGTCCGGCTGCGGCCAGCACATCGACTCGGTGAAGGACTACGTTCCCGCCGACCGGTGGTGCGACGGCGACCACGGCGACCGCTGAGCCGCGGCATCCGCCCCCATCACGACCCTTCGAACCGAGGAGAACCACATGTGCCGAGCCGTCACCTGCCGCAAGTGCGGCAAGACCACCTGGGCCGGCTGCGGCCAGCACGTCGACCAGGTCATGCGGGGCGTGCCCCGCAACCAGCGTTGCGCGGGCCACGAGGACGAGCCGTCGACGGGCTTCTTCGCGAAGCTCTTCGGTCGCTGAGCCGGCGCCGCCGCACCGACGCCGAGCCGACCCCGCAGAGCCGATGCGCCTGAGCCGCATCCGCCGCGACCCACGGGCCGAGACGGAGGAGAATCCGCCGAGCGAGCCGCGTGTCCACCCCCGACACGCCGCCGCTCCGCCGGATCTTCCGCCGTCTCGGCCCGTGCTCGTGCGCGACGACGTCCGTGCACTCCGTGCCTCGGCGGCGGCGGCCTGGGCCGAGGCGATGGGGGATGCCACGTCCTGCGCACTCGCGAAGGACGGCCGGTCGCATCCCGCCGGCAAGTTCCACGAGGGCCGCACGGCCGCGCTCGGCGAGCTGTACCGGGCCTGCCCGGCGGATGCCGCGGGCGAGGGGATCGCCGCACTCGCCGGGTCGCTCGCGGACGACTGGCTCGCCCGCCGCATGCCCGGCGGCGGCAGCCGCGACTGGGAGAGCTACCGCGCGGGCGGCGTCGACGCGCTCCGCGCCGTCGCGGCATCCTGATTCCCGGCTCCGGTCCTCGGTGTCGTCCCCCACCGGCAGGAGTCGGTGCGGCCCCTCCGCCTTCGGTCGGTTCGGCCTGCGAGACCAGGCGTCGCCCGTCGCCTCGACCGGAACGCCGGGCTTGGAATCGCACGTGCGTTGTCCCCCGTTCGATACCACCGCGGGGTCGACTCTGCTATGAAAGGAAGGCCCTGCCCTGACAGTGATTGGACGTGTCGCATGAGTTCCACCGGTACCGAGCAGCCCGAGCCCCAGGCGCAGAGCGACTACCAGGCGGTCGGCGGTGGCCCGGCGGTCGCCGTGGTCGTCGACCGGTTCTACCAGCTGGTGCTCGACGACGATCGCCTGCGGGGGTACTTCGACGGGATCGAGATGGCCCGCCTCAAGCGGCACCAGGTCGCGCTCGTGTCGCAGGTCATGGGCGGACCGACCAGCTACGAGGGCCGTGAGCTGCGCGAGGCGCACAAGGGCATGGGGATCACCGAGGAGGACTTCGGTGCCGTCGCCCAGCACCTCGTGACCGCGCTTTCAGGGGCCGGGGTCCCGGCCGACATCATCGATCGCGTGGTCGGCGTCATCGCCGGCACGCAGCCCGACATCGTCGAGGCGCCGGCGGCCGGGTGACGCGGTGGACACTGCTGCACTGAAGCAGACGTGGGGGCTGGCGGAGAGCCTCGGCGACGAGGTCCCGCTGTACTTCTATTCGCATCTGTTCCTGTCGCACCCCGAGCTCCGGGCCATGTTCCCGGTCTCGATGGCGACGCAGCGCGACCGCCTCGTCGGCGCCCTCGGGCGCATCGTCTCCAGCGTCGACCAGCTCGACGAGGTGACGGCGTTCATCCAGCAGCTGGGCCGTGATCACCGGCGCTTCGAGGTCATCGCCGAGCACTACGACGCGGTCGGCGCCTCCCTGCTCGCGACGCTCGAGCACTACCTCGGGGAGCTCTGGACCGAGGAGCTGGCCGGGGACTGGGCGGCCGCGTACGGCGTGATCGCCGGGGTGATGGTCGAGGCGGCCGCGGAGTCGGAGCAGTCGAGTCCGGCGTGGTGGACCGCCCGGGTCACGGCGGTCGAGCGGCGAGGGCTCGACATCGCGGTGGTCCAGGTCGCTCCCGATTCGTCGTTCCCGTTCGAACCCGGCCAGTCCGTGGCCGTCGAGATCCCGTCGCGGCCGAGGCTGTGGCGCTACTTCAGCCCCGCGAACGCACCTCGCGCCGACGGGTCGATCGAGTTCCACGTGCAACTCGTGCCCGGCGGGCAGGTGAGCAGCACGCTCGTCCGCGACCTGAGGGCCGGCGAGACGATCCGGATGGGTGCGCCGGTCGGCCAGGAGCTCACCCTCGCGGACGCCGAGCGCGAGCGGGACCTCGTCATGGTCGCCGGCGGAACGGGGCTCGCGCCGCTCCGGGCGCACCTCGAGCGCATCGACCACGCGTGGCAGGCCACCGGCCGGGCTCCGCGGGTCGACCTGTTCCACGGCGCCCGACTGCCGCTGGGACTCTACGAGCACCGGCTGCTGCAGAACCTGACGGCCCGGCCGTGGTTCTCCTACACGGCCGTGGTCTCCGACGACCTCACGTACTCCGGCGAGCGGGGGAACGTGGGCGACGCGGCCGTCTCGGCCGGACCATGGCACGGGCGTCTCGCGCTCGTGTGCGGTTCCGCGGAGATGGTCCGGCACTCGGTCGCCCACCTCCGCACCGCGGGGATCGCGCACAGCGACGTCCGGTTCGAGCAGTTCGCGACGCTCGACGAGGACAGCCACGACCTGCACCACCACACCCGAGAACCGCAGCCGACCGGGCTGCACCAGCGCGAACAGGGGGACCACGCATGACGCCGAACGGGACCGACCCCGACAGCACCACCGAGTCGCCGGCCGAGAGCATGCCCGAGAACGACCTGTCCGCAGCGGTCGGCCGGCTCCCCGACACGCACTCGGTCGAGTTCACGATGAAGATCCGGGGTGGCGCGTACGACCGACTCGAGGTCGACAACTTCATGCGCGAGCTCGCCGAGGCGATCGCAGACGTGCGATCCGCCGCGAGCGTCGCCGGCCAGGAGCTGTCGTCGTTGCGCGCCGCGAACGCACGGCTGCGCAGCGGCTCCGGTGCGGAGTCCGAGGACGAGATCACGTCCGGAGCCGTCGGGCTCCTCACGCAGGCTCAGCTGATCGCCGACAAGGCGATCGCCGACGCCGAGCAGTACGCGCGAGACCTCGTGCTCACCGCACGCAACCAGTATCGCGAGATCCTCGAGCGAGCCGAGAGCACGGCCAGCAAGGCGAGCGCGACACTCCCTGCGCACCCGAACGGCGCACCCGCGGTGCCCGAGATCGAGTACGTCCGCACCTATGCCCAGGTCGCGCAGATCCAGCTCCGTTCGGTGCTCGACGCGCTCACCGAGCAGGTCGACCGCCTCGGCAGCCTGCCCCAGCCAGCTGACGAGGAGGATGGGCAGCCGGAACTCGAGGTCGGTCCGACGGGCGAGCCGGAGTGGCAGCCCTCGCCGGCGGTGCAGCAGGGTCAGGCGGAACGGGCCTAAGGGGTCGGGCGCCCCCTCGATCCGGACGACGGTCACAGCGGCATGCGCGCGCTGACGGTGGTGCTGGCGATCATCGTCGTCTGGAGCGCACTGTCGCGTCCGTTGGACCGGAGGGGCGTCACATCCGCGCTCTTCCTGATGGTCGTCGGCTTCGGGGTGAGCGCGCTCGCGCCGGGCCTGCTCGACGTGTCGCTCGAGACCGTCGTCGCCGAGAGCATCGCCGAGATCGCCCTGGTACTGCTGCTCTTCAGCGACGCGACGCGCATCGACCTCAGCGTGCTGCGGCACCAGCTCGGCTGGCCCAGCCGCCTGCTCCTCGTCGGCCTGCCCCTGACGATCCTCGCCGGCACGGGGGCGGCGGCGCTGGTCTTCCCGAGCATGGCGTTCGCGTCGGCGTTCCTGCTCGCGACCATGCTGGCCCCGACCGATGCGGCGCTCGGCCAGAAGGTGGTGGCCGACACGCGGGTGCCGTCACGCGTTCGCCAGGCGCTCGACGTCGAGAGCGGACTGAACGACGGTCTCGCGGTACCGCTCTTCCTGGTGGCGCTGTCGATCGCGAACGCCGAGTTCGAGGGCGGCGTGGCCGGCATGGTGGCCGGCAGCATGGCGGCGCAGATCGGCTGGGGCCTCATCGCCGGGCTCGCCGCGGGAATCCTCGGCGGACTGCTGTTCCACGCGTCCGACGCCCGCGGCTGGATCGCCGGCGAGTGGCGCCAGATCCTCCCCCTCGCGGTCGCGCTCCTCGCGTACTCGGTGGCGCAACTCCTCGGCGGAAGCGGGTTCATCGCGGCCTTCGTCGGCGGGCTCGCGTTCGGCCGGCTCGCCGGGCCGAGCCGCTCGAAGGTCACCGTGCTCTCCGAGGCGGCGGGCGACCTGCTCGCGGCGATCACCTGGATCGCGTTCGGCGCCCTCGCCCTGGCCCTCGCCATCCCGTACGCGACGTGGCAGGTCTTCGTCTACGCGGCGCTCAGCCTCACGATCGTGCGGATGGTCCCCGTGGCGATCGCGCTCGTCGGAAGCGGCGCGCGCCGGCCGACGGTCGGCTTCATCGGATGGTTCGGCCCGCGCGGCCTCGCCTCGCTCGTGTTCGCCCTGCTCGCGGCCGAGCGCGGGGTGCCGGAGGGCGAGACCGTGCTCACCGCGGTCGTCGTGACCGTCGCCCTCAGCATCATCCTGCACGGCCTCACGTCGGTGCCGTTCGTCGACGTCTACCAGCGCTGGTACGACGCGAACACGCCGACGGGCTCGGCGGCCGGGGAGTCGGTGCCGTCGACGCTGCCCCGTCGTCGGCGGCAGTTCCCCGGAGTGAACGGCGTCGGCGAACGCGCCGACGGCGCACCGCCCGCGGGGTGAGTCTGCCGATCACGCGACCGGCGGCTCCTCGGCGCCGGCGTCGTCGCGGTCGCCCCTCCGCGGCGAGAGGAAGAGGTTCGCGAGGTACCCGGTGAAGGTTCCGAAGATGCCGACGCCGACGACGATCATGATGCCGCCAGCGAACCGTCCGGCGTTCGTGACGGGGTACTCGTCGCCGTACCCGACGGTCGAGATCGTGACGACCGTGTACCAGAGCGCGTCTGACGCGGTCGTGATGTTCGCGCCCGGAGCGTGCTGCTCCAGGTAGAGCATCGTGAGGCTTCCGAACTGCAGCACGAGCACGCCCATCAGCAGGAGCGCGTAGAGGGCGCTCCCGGCGCGGTCCCGCACGAGGGTGCGCCAGATGGTGCGCGCCCCGAGCTCGCGGAAGAGGCGGATGACGCGGATGATCCGGAAGAGGCGCAGGATCTTGAGCTGGGCGAACGGCAGGCTCGCGAGGAGGTCGGCCCAGCCGAAGTGGCGGAAGAAGTAGGCGCCGCGCTGCGGAGCCGTCGCGAGCCGGTAGGCGAAGTCGACGAGGAACACGGCGCTGAACACCGCGTTCATGACGCTGAGCACCGTGTCGAGCGCCTCGTCGACCAGCGCGTACATGAGCACCAGGTTGACGATCGAGAGCACCGACAGTGCGCCGACGAAGATCTCGTACCCGGTGCTCTTCAGCTCGCTCCGCGGCTTCGACATGCGTGGATCATGGCACGGCGCCGGCGCGCCGAGCGGGAGCCACGAGGGGCGTCGGGCAGGTCTCCGATCCGGTCAGGTCGCGACGCGGGCCTCGGTCCACTCGCGGACCTCGTCCGCCGGTTCGGGCCGTCCCCCGATGACGCGTTCCGCGTCCGACACCGCGGCGGCGAGCAGCGCGACCAGCCGGTCGTCGTGACCTCCGACGGACGCCGTGGCGATTCCGTCGACCGCGCCGGTGATGACGTGTCGGCACTGCTTCACCGACGTGCGCGGGTGGCCCCCTCCGACCTCGTCGATGAAGCGGATGGCCCAGGCGTCGGCCGCCGGGGCGGAGCGCAGCGCCGACTCGGCCAGCTCGCGCGTCGCCGCGGAGACCTCGTCGTCGCGATCGCCGAGCGCGACCAACGCCGAGCGAAGGCCCACGGCCTGCGACCGCTGCCGTTCCTCGGCGGCGATCGGGATCGCCGCGTGCGCTGCCCGTACGGCGAGGACGACGTCGAGCAGGGGGTCGTCGCTCGTCAGGCCCACGACCGACGGGATGAGCGGGGTGAGGCGTGCGCGGCCGGCGTCGCTCGTCCGGTCGTTGACCAACCGAGCGAGGTGGGCGAGGGTGCCGTGCGTGCACGCCGGGTGGTCGCTCCAACGCTCCCCGGCGAGGAACGACGCGAACTCCATGAAGCACGCGCCGCGACGCGGCGAGCGATGGCGCCCGGCCGACAGGATCGGCACGACATCCGGGTGCAATCCAGCGCTTCGCATTGGAAACCTCCCTCGCAGGTTTCCACTGTGCGCCTGTCGGGACGGCGAATCAAGGGGGTGTCGCTCGCTCACGGCCCGATCGGAAGCCGCAGCGTGCGGTCGTTCCACGCGGCCTGCTCGCGGGTGAAGGTGTAGTCGTCGCGCCCAACCGCCTGAGTCGGGTCCAGGTCCGGTACCCGGTGCGCAGGATGGAGGAAGCCGAGCAGCCAGGCGCCGTTCGCGTCGTACATCGCGCGCATGATCTCGACCTTGCGGGCTCGCGCGAACTGGCCGGCTGCCACCTCCTGCGGTGTGGCGAACGAGCGCAGCTCGGCGCTGCCGGCCACCACCTCGTCGAACAGGTGCACGGCGTGCCGTTCGAAGTCGGCGATGAACCGGTCGCGGTTCAGGGTGCGCTGGCGTTCGCTCCCGCGCCCGGCGCGGATCGGCAGTGCCCGGTCACCGTAGACATCCGCCGCCGTGTCGGCCACGTTCGTGCCGCGCCAGTTGACCTGGTACCGCCGGGGGAACCAGCGCTGCGTGTAGCCGACCGCCTGCTGGCCGCGGTCGCCGCCGACCGCGCGCCCCGCTGCCCGCAGGAACTCCTCGCCTCCGCCGGCTCCGAGCCGGCAGCCGTGGAACTCCAGTGTCGAACCGGAGTCGAACCGGGTGGCGCTCTGCAGGTACTCGCTCGTCAGCCGCCGGGCGGCGAGCGCGGCCTCGAGCTGCGCGGCGGTGTGCCATCGACCGGCGAGCTTGAGCTGGTTCGACGGCTCGATCGTGCCGTGGGCGAAGACGTCGACGCGTCGGACCATCCGCTCCGGCTGGGCCGATTCGATCGTGCTGAGCATGCGCTCGAGGGTGTCGATGCCCTCGACGACGACGACCGTGTCGCCCGCGGTGGCGGGCCGGCCGAAGTAGGTGCGCGCATACGCCGCGGCATTGGCGATGAATTGGTCGTCATCCCGGCCGGGCGCCGCGACGAGGACGACGTTGACGCGCGGCGCGTTCCGGCCGAGCCGGTGCAGCGCCTGGAGGGCGCCCTCGTACGACCCGCGAAGCCGGTTGCCGAGCGCGGCGTCGCCCTGCAGCGAGCTGTCGATGATCTGCTTGCCGTTGTCGTAGGCGGTCTTCCACCGCGGCAGCACGTTGCCGATCTCGCGCAGGGTCGCTTCGGCGGGCGGCGCCGGCAGCCCGAGCGCGGGTGCGGCCTCCTGCGCCTGGCCCTTCGCGGCGTAGAACCTGGTGGCAGCGTCGAAGAACCGGATGAGGTCCTCGACGAACTCGCGACGGACGGGGTCGGTGGGCGGCGTCGTGGTGACCGTGTCGCGTTGCAGCGCGGCGTGCAGCGACACCGCCCGGGTCAGGCTCGGGATGGCGCCGACGGGCGCGGGCGCGATCGCACCGAGTCGCTCGGCGACGGCTCGGTTGCCCGCCGAGCGCTGCAACGCCACGACACCGGATGTCTCGTTCCGCGCGTCGCGCGTCGGCCCGACGCCCCGGCCGGGGGTCGCGACCGTTTCGCCGACATGCGCCGGCCCCCGCACCGCCGCAGTCCTCACTCCTCCACTATCCTCGCCCGCCGCCCGCGCGTCGCGGCCCGAACGGGCAGCCATTCCTGCCCCGAGGGGCACGAGGGCGTCGGAGTGCCGGTCGGATGTCGCAGATCGCCCGTGGTCGCCGCTCGGCCTGAGTCAGGTGCCGTCAGCGGCGCGGCGGGATGCGGACTTGGCGCGGACGTGCACCCTCTCGCCCTGCCGTCCGAAGAGGCTGAGCACTTCCGCCGGATCGCCGTCGGCGCTTCCGAACCAATGCGGCAGCCGGGTATCGAACTCGGCCACTTCGCCCGCGGCCATCACCAGGTCGTGCTCGCCGAGGATGAGTCGCATCTTCCCGGAGAGGACGTAGATCCACTCGTACCCCTCATGGCTCTTCAGGTCGGGCTGGTTCTGGCTGGCGGGGATCAGGATCTTCCATGCCTGCACGCCGCCGGGGTTCGGGGTCAGGGGGATGACCGTGCGACCGTGCACACGCCGGGGCTTCAGTCGCACCCGCGGGTCGGCGACGTCCGGGGCGCCGACCAGTTCGTCCAGCGGGACGCGATACGCCTGGGCGAGTGGGAGCAGCAGTTCCAGGCTCGGTTTGCGCTGGCCGGTCTCGAGACGAGACAGCGTGCTCTTCGAGATGCCGGTCCTTTCCGACAGCTCGCTGAGCGTGACGCCGAGCTTGGAGCGCAGGCGCTTGAGTCTCGGACCGACTGCGTCGAGGGCCGCGTCGATGGGCGTCGTGTCATCCATGCCCTCATCTCACTGCATCGATCCCAGTTTCAGCAACGAACATTGCTGTACGCGAGCCTCAACCTCATGGTTGGACCATGAACGAGTTCGATGTCGTGATCATCGGCGGCGGCGCGGCGGGCCTGACCGCCGCGGTCGTCCTCCTCCGCGCCCGGAGAACCGTCGCAGTGATCGACGCGGGCGCACCCCGCAACGCGCCGGCGACGGCCATGCACGGCTTCCTCTCACGCGACGGAATGGCCCCGCGTGAACTGATCGCCGCGGGCCGCGGCGAGGTCGCCCAGTACGGGGGCGTGCTGATCGACGACACGGCGACGAACGCCGCGCCGGGCTTTCGCGTTCACCTCGCCGGCGGGCGCGAACTCGGCGCGCGGAGGCTCCTGGTCGCGACCGGACTCACCGACGAGGTCCCCGACATCCCCGGGATCCACGAGCGGTGGGGACGCGACGTGCTCCACTGCCCGTACTGCCACGGCCACGAAGTCCGCGGCGAGCCCCTCGGCGTGCTCGGCGGGAACGCCGAAGCCGTCCAGCATGCACTGCTGATCAGGCAATGGTCGGATGACGTCACGCTCTTCTCGCACACCGATGCGCCGAGCGAGGCTCATCGGGCACTCCTCGCTGCCCGCGGCATCCGTCTCGTCGAGGGGGTCGTCACTCGCATCGTCGTTCGCGACGATCGCGTGCGCGGCATCGAGCTCGCCGATGGCAGCGTCATCCCTCGGACCGCCGTCTTCGTGCGACCTCGATTCGTGCCGAACAGCGATCTGCTCTTCCGGCTCGGCTGCCGTATCGACGGGAACGGGTGGGTCGAACACGACGTCCTCGGCCGCACCTCGGTCCCCGGCGTACGCGTTGCCGGCAATGCCGCCGACCCCAGGGCGCAGGTGATCGCCGCCGCAGGTCAAGGCTCCGCCGCGGCGATCGCCATCAACGCCGAACTCGTCGAGGACGACGTCGAACACGCCCTCTCTGTCCGCTCCGACGGCTGACCTCACGCCGTCCCGCCCCGTCTGCAGTACCGAACGACCAAGGAGAACCACCATGTCCGCAACCGAATCCGCCGCCACGATCGCCCCCCAGCTGCCACCGCCGAGCACGCACCAACTGGCGCTCATGATCTGGGTCGCCGTCTTCCCGACCCTCACTGCGCTGAACCTGCTCCTCGGACCGGTGCTCGAGGGCACGCCGACCGTCGTCCGCACCCTGGTCTTCGCCACCATCGCGGTGCCGATCGTGATCTACGGCATCATGCCCTGGCTCCACCGTGCCCGACGCGCGATCATCGCGAGGATCGCCGCACGGCGCGGCCTCTGAACCTCCCGCTCAACATCATCCTCACGTCCGAAAGGCGAATCCCATGAGCTTCCCCCAGTCGATCCGTAGCGGGTTCCGCCGCTACGCTGACTTCTCCGGCACCGCCAGTCGCTCCGAGTTCTGGTGGTGGATCCTCTTCACCGCGCTCGTCGCCACCGCCCTGGCCGCCCTGCCCGTTCCGACCTTCGCTTCCACAGAGGGAGCGGCGTGGGGCGCGCCGACACTCACCCCCGTCTGGCAGCTCGCTGTGCTCCTGCCCACGCTCGCCGTCACCGTCCGTCGTCTCCGCGACATCGGCTCGAGCTGGGGCCACATCTTCTGGGCCTTCCTTCCCGTCTGCGGCGCGATCGTGATCGCAGTGCTCTGCGCTCAGCCGTCGGCTGTTCGCGCCACCGCACCCGTGCCCGCCACTGCGAAGAGCCGATGACGGGAATCGAACGCGCGCTGTCTGCTTGGGAAGCAGAAGTCATCCAGTAGTGATTCACTCCGCGCCGCGATCGCCGGATCGGAGTCGATCCCCCGGGACGAGTGCTCGACGATGGGCACGTGTGCCGGACGCCGCCGTCGTGGGGCCGAGTGACCAGCCGCCGATCCGGACCTCACCTCGGAGCGGGCGCGCTGCTGGCGACTCGGGGGATCGCAACGCCCCACGCACGGCACGCTGTCGTCCTTCCACCGTTCGCCGCACGGTTGGCGATCGAGGCTGCTCAGCGCAGTTCGATGACGAGGTGTCCCTCATCGAGCCCTGTGTCTTCCGCTACTTCCCGGACGGGTGGGTCTTGTCCTGCATCTTCTTCAGTGGCGAGCTGGGGCTGTCGGAGCCGCTGGGAAGCGTGAGGTCGCCGACGTAGATGGTGCGATCCTTTTTCTGGCCGCCCATGACGCCACTCTTCCCGTGCGCCACCCCGTTGTTCAGGTTGGCGGCCTGACGCGGTTCGGCGGGCGGAACCAGCGCATCGAGCCAGGCGTAGAAGTTGTCGCCGCACATGGTGTACGCACCGAACGGATTGGTCGAATTGAGCTCGTCGGCGCATTGCAGCTGCGTCACGTCCAAGACTGGCAGGCGGAATTGGGGGTGCGACTTGGCGGCGGTGGTGGTCCATCCGGGTGGGCCACTGGTCCAGTCGCCGGTGGTGTCGATGCCGCACCACGTCGACGTGCCCTCGTAGAAGCTGTCGTTCGCGCTGGCAGGTGGGAGAGCCGGGTTGGGAACGGTGTTCGTGCAGGAGTCGTTGGACCCGGCGGGCACCTGCAGGCCTGCGAAGGAGTTGAAGTAGTCGCCAGCCGTTTGCGGGTCGTAGATCGGGTAGAAGACCCCGGGGCTGAAGCCCGTGTCCATGAAGGCATACACCTGCGTCGTCAGGTGCACATTGCTGAACGGCTGGATGGTGAACGCATAGTTGGTCACGAAGATCGTGTTCACCGGGATGCCGGAGAACCCGCGCGCGCTCATCAGATAGTCGGCACCGTTCGTGTATGTGCCCCAACTCGGGCCGGTGTTGTAGATGTCCTGGATCGGCCCCATCGGGGCGGCTCCCCACGTCCCGCCGTAGCTTGTGCCGTAGCCGCCGTAGGAGCCGCCGATCGCGGTGTCGCTGTAGGTCCCGGCAAGGATCCCGCACGGGGCGTTCGAGTTCAGTCCCGGGCAGCTCGAGTCGCTGTTGATCGAGTTGAAGACGCTCGGGTCGGACGCCCACAGGGTGGTGGATCCGACGTAGAGGTGGACGGGCTGGGAGTTCACGGTCGGATCCGTGGTGTACGGCGCGCCGCCGAACGTGAGCTGATCTGCGATCCGACCGCGTTCCCCGGACTGTCCGTCCTCGCCGAGGACCGCCCAATCGGCGTTCTCGCACCAGGACAGCACGCCGCCGGTAGCGGAGGCCCCGCAGATCGTCTCGGGCAGGTTCGTAATGGTCTTGACCGTCGACGTCGGCGAGTTGGCTGCCTGCCAGGCCTCGAAGTTCATCGCCTCGACCACCATGGTGATGCCCTCCACCTGGATGGTCTCGTAGTAGCCGATCAGCGGCGCGATGACCGTGTCGTAGTAGACGTCGTCCGTCTGTCCCGCGTGGTTGGTCGGCAGGTTCGCGGGCTGCGACAGGCAGCTCTGCAGGAGCCCGGTGTTGGCGGCCGGTGCGATGAGGGTGGTATCGAGGTCCTGGAGGTAGTCCTGGACACTCTTGCCGCCGATACCCTCGTTGTTGTTGTTCAAGACCTGGTCGGCCCAGACCTGCATGTCGGCGACGGTGACCGTGTTGTTCTGCGCCTCGGCGACGATGCCCTGATAGGACTGCTGGGGCACCGACCCGCCGAGAGGTCCCGAGGACGCGGCGTTGGGGTCCCAGAGGTTGCTGATGGCGTCGACCATCGGCTCGGCGCTCTGGATCCAGGTATCGCAGTCGAGCTTGTCGACCGCGTTGGTGAGCGCGGCGATCTCCGACTCGATATCGGTGAGAGTCTGCTCGATCGCGTCGAGCTCGGTGCTGATCTGGTCCAGCACCGCGGCGTCCTGGTTCGCCGAGCCCGCGCTGGGCAGCACCCAGCCCGCGAGCGTGCTGCCGACCTGGCCACCGGCACCCTTGACGATGGAGCTGAGCAGGTCGGTGACGGCGGAGGTCGTGGGATCACTCAGCGTGGGAGGCGGCGGTGCCGTCTTGGCGATCGCGGGCGCCGAGTCCACGCTGGTGCCCACACCGACGGCGACAATCGCGAGCATGCCGATAGCGACCTGCGCCGCGCCACGAACAGACGGGAGTTTCATCTGCCTCACCTTCCCGACGATCCGTCAGCGCCCTCGCTGGCGGGTGGGACGTACTTGTCCTTGGCGGTGTCAATGTTGCGCGCCAGCGCAGCGCCGCGAGGCCACGACCTCCCCAGATGCTGCCGACGCTAGTCCCGCCCTTTCACGCGCACAAGAGGACGCCTGCGTGCCTCAGCGACCCCACCTCCCGAAGAGCCAACCCCGCCGCGGAGCGACGCTGCGATCCTCGCGAGGTGCGCGAGCGAACCACAGACGCACGAATCCACGCGCGTACGCGACCCGCCGCTCTCGCGCAGTGCCCGGTTGGGGATCCCTCTGCGAGATTGCGGTGCTAGCTTCACCGAAAGCGAAATGGAGCATCGATGGAGATCGTCATCGTCGCAGTCGTGGTCGGGATCGCTCTCCTGGGCGTGCTCGTTTGGATCCTGACGGGCCGGGACCTTCGGAACTCTCAGGGGTTGGATCACGCCGCGGACGCCTCGCACGCTGAAGCGCAGGCACGCGCGTACGGTGCCGGTGCGGCCCGGGATTCCGGCAGGGGCGCCATCCCCTGACCTCACGTCGGCGGCATCGCACTGCCAGAACACGATGCCCGAATCACGCGCGGGTCCGAAGGGCGCGAACGTGGTGCTCTTCTCTCGTCGACGCACACTGATCCGTGTTCGAGCATTGCGCGCACGCGGGGCGATACGCCGCCCCCACTCCAGGCGCGGCTTGACCCCGCTCGGCACAGCCAGAAGAGGTTCGGCTACGGCCTCACGCGCGCCCCCCCCCGTGAACCGATCGAGGTGCATCCGCGTGGACTGTATCCGGGCGATACGTGGGATTGCGCGCCTGCTCCCGGAGCTCGGAAAGGTGCTCTGATCGGGCAATTCACGAAGAGCCGATGACGGGAATCGAACCCGCGCTGTCTGCTTGGGAAGCAGAAGTTCTACCATTGAACTACATCGGCACGTGGCATCCGCGGCGCCGATGACGCCGGGTGCGACGCAGTCAGCATAGCAAGCGCGACCACCCCATTCGCACCCGTCGAGGCACCGGGCGGTGCTATGGCCGCAGCATCCGTCGCGCCCGATGCACGACCGGCCGCGCGACGTGTCGAGCCAGCGCCTTCGCCCCCTGCGACCACGCGTCGAGCCGTCGATACCGGCGGATGGCTCGCCGCATCGGCCCCGCGTAGCGCTCGTAGTCGCCGGCCTCGCGAGCATCCGCGAACGCGACGAGTGAGAGCCGCGAGATGCGGCGCCGCTGCCGCAGCACGGCGGCGCGTCGGGGGGAGACCGCGGAGCGGTCGGGTGGCACGCGCTTGACGGGCACGCTGAGCCCGGCGGCGAGGTCGTCGGCGAGCCGCAGCGAAAGTCCGGCGCGCCGATGGCGGAAGCCGCCGGCCTGTGATCGCGCGGCATCCTCCACTGACAGCGGCTCGAGCTCGACGTCGTCGCGATCCGCGGCCGACTGCAGCAGGCGCCGTACCCGCTCGTCGCGGATGACCACCGCGTTGGTGCCCCGCCAGTCGGCCGCATACTTGTGCAGCCAGGCGTCGGCGAAGGCGACATCCGCCCCCTCGGCGAAGACGTCGTCGCAGAAGTTGCAGGCCTCCGGCTGGAGCGCGCCGAAGCCCCACCCGCCGTCGATGGTGTCGGCCGAGCGTCGCACGTGGTGCGAGCCGTCGGTGCTCACGGCGTCGTAGTCGTAGTCCCATGCGTAGCGATCCGAGTTCTTGACCCGGAAGTCGATCCGATCGAGCTCGGTCGGCGGCACGCCGGCCTGCCAGGCGAGCGATTCGGCGAAGAACGTCGACTTCAGGTGGCCGCAGACGAGGCCGACGTAGACCCCGAACTGCGCGCCGAGGTCGGGGAGCTCATTCGCGAGCAGGCGTAGCGCCTTGATGAAGCAGGGCACTCCGACCACCGCGTAGGTCCGGCCGTCGCCCCGGATGCCGGCGACGACGTCGGCGAGCGTGGTCGCCGAGTACATGGACTTCCGGTTCTGCTCGATCTCCTCCGGCGCGGTCGAGACGGTGTAGGAGAACCGCGGGTCGCCGGGCGAACGCCCGACGTGCAGCACGCCGTCGACGAGCCCGGCGCGCAGCAGCTCCTCGAGCAGCAGCGACGTCAGGCCGCCCGAGCTGCTGCCGACGATCTCCTGCTCCGAGGTCCGGCGTCCGGCGACGATCTCGAGGTGGGCTCCGAGGCGGTCGTCCTTCGGGAGGTCGGGGAATCGCTCGCGGGCGAGGACGTCCTCGTTCTTCGCGTCGTCGGAGAACGGGCACACCCGGCTGGCGGCGCGCAGCGCGGCCTGGTCGACTCCGTCGAGGCTGGCCTCGTAGACGCCGTGGCGCCCGATGGTGACCGGTATCGCGCCCGATGTCCGGACCGAGCAGGCGCCGCACCCGATGCACATGCCTCGATCGACGACCTGCTCGATGCCGTGCGTCATGCGACCCCTCCTCGGCGAGCCTGCAGATACCGTCGACCCGTGTCTCGAAGGGTACTGATGAGGACACTGCCCCTCCACACCAACTACGACGGCATCGTTCAGGCGTACACCCTGCGGTGTGGATGCTCCTCCCCGAGTCTCGTCTGGCGCTGGCGTGCGGCGCGGAAGCTCCTCGCCCCCCAGCCCCGAGGAGCCTCCTACACGGCATCGTTCGGCCGCGAGGACATCGATGAGTACAGCGGGCCGGGTGTGCGCGACGGTATACCTCGTCGAGAACCTCTGACCCCTCGGTAGGCTGACCTCGTGCTTCTCTCGGATCGCGACATCAGGGCCGAGCTCGACCGCGAGCGCATCCGGCTCGACCCGTACGACCCCGCCATGATCCAGCCGTCGTCGATCGACGTGCGCCTCGACCGGTACTTCCGGCTGTTCGACAACCACAAGTACCCGTTCATCGATCCGGCCGAGGATCAGCCCGAGCTCACGCACCTCATCGACGTGCGCCCCGACGAGGCGTTCGTGCTGCACCCGGGCGAGTTCGTGCTCGCGTCGACCTTCGAGGCGGTCACGCTCCCCGACGACGTCGCGGCGCGCCTCGAGGGCAAGAGCTCGCTCGGCCGGCTGGGCCTCCTGACGCATTCGACGGCCGGCTTCATCGACCCGGGCTTCACCGGACACGTGACCCTCGAGCTCAGCAATGTCGCGACCCTGCCGATCAAACTGTGGCCGGGCATGAAGATCGGGCAGCTGTGCTTCTTCCGGCTTTCGTCGCCGTCCGAGCGGCCGTACGGGTCGGCCGAGTACTCGTCGCGATACCAGGGCCAGCGCGGTCCGACCGCGTCGCGTTCGTTCCGGAACTTCAGCAGGGCGGATGTCGGCGTGACCGACGCCGGCTCGGCCGGGAGCTGAGCGGGCAACCGGTGCGGGCGTAGATGCGGGTCTCTAGCCGGGTCTGCGCGAGCTAGTATCGGGCGATGGTGGGGGAATCAACGGGCGATCCGCAGCCGGAATCGAAGCCTTCGAGCGCGGCGGCGCCGGCAGCCCGCGTCATCGCGCTCTACCTGCCGCAGTTCCACCCCGTGCCCGACAACGACCGGTGGTGGGGCCCGGGCTTCACTGAGTGGACGAACGTCGCCCGGGCGCGTGCGAGGTTCCGGGGACACGAGCAACCTCATATCCCGGCAGACCTCGGGTTCTACGACCTGCGCCTGCCCGAGACGCGCGAACGCCAGGCCGAACTCGCCGCCGCTCACGGCATCGAGGCATTCTGCTACTGGCACTACTGGTTCGGCGGCGGGCGGCAGATTCTGCAGCGACCGTTCTCCGAGGTGCTGCAATCCGGTCGTCCATCGCTGGGCTTCTGCCTGGGCTGGGCGAACGAGTCGTGGACCGGGATCTGGCATGGTGCCCGCGAACGCGTGCTCGCCGAGCAAACCTATCCAGTCGGCGATGACCGTGCGCATTTCGACGCATTGCTGCCGGCATTCCGCGACGAGCGCTACCTCCGCGTGCATGGGCGACCGGTGTTCCAGATCTATCGACCGGGGCAGCTGCCCTCGGCTGCGCGATTCGTCGATGAGTGGCAGAGGATGGCCCGGGACGCCGGGCTCGGCGGCCTGTACCTCGTCGCGACGCTCGACGCCCACTACAGCCGGTTCCGCGAGGACGGATTCGATGCCGCGCTGCAACAGCGGTTGCCCTTCGAACTGGGGCGGGGCGGCATGGCGGTGGTTCGGGCCAGGCACAAGCTCCTGGGACACCCAGTCGTGTATCGCTACGCGCGGTCGCCGCTTCCACGCCCGAAACACTGGGGCAGCGACATGCAGCCGTGCGTCGTGCCGAACTGGGACAATACACCGCGTTCTGGACGCAGGGGCATAGTACTGACCGACGCACGACCGGAGTACTTCCGTGCGCACCTACGCGACGCAATCGATTCGATTGCCGACCGTCGGGCCGAGGAACGTCTGCTGTGGATCAAGTCGTGGAACGAATGGGCTGAGGGCAACTACCTCGAACCCGACCTGGCGACAGGACACGCGCGCCTGCAGGTGCTGCGGGACGAGCTGTACCGAGGAGAAACCTTCCAGGCGCGCTCCGCGGCCCCGAGCATTCCCGTCGATGCGTCCGAAGGGGTCTCATGAGCTCATCCTCGCCCGCTCAACACGACGTGTACGGGGACGAACGGCGCGCTGAACTGGCGCCGTTCGTGCCCGCTCATGCCGGCTCGGTGCTTGACGTGGGCTGCGCGCACGGCGGCTTCGCGATGACGCTGCGTGGTGTCCTCGGCCCCAACGCTCGACTCGTCGGCATCGAAGCGGTGCCTGCTGCGGCCGAGAACGCGAGACGGCACCTCGATCGGGTGTACGACGGGTACTTTCCCGACGACCTCCCCCCGGACGCGGGCCGCTTCGACCTGGTGTGCTTCAACGATGTGCTCGAGCACATGTTGGACCCGTGGTCGGCCGTCGAAGCCGCAGCTCGACACCTGCGGACGGGCGGTCGGATCATGGCCTCGATCCCCAATGTCAGGTATGGGCCGCACCTCGAGAAGCTCTGGCACGGCCGGTGGGACTACGAGGACACCGGCATTCTCGATCGAACACATGTGCGCTTCTTCACCGACCGAACGATTCGCGAGACGTTCGAGCAGGCTGGGTACGTCATCGAGGTGTTCGCCGGGATCAATTCCGCATGGCGGGACGAGTGGCGCCCGACACGGACGAGAGGGCGCCGCGATCTGCTCCTCTGGCCGTTTCGAAGCGTCGGACGGTCGATCCTCCAACTGCGGCATTCCGACGTTCGATGGCGGCAGTTCGTCGTGGTGGCGAAGCTGCGGTCAGCCTCGGACGGGGACGAGAACGGATGACGACGTTCATAGCTGCACCGTCAGTCTGCCGACGGAGCAGTGTCTGCGTGACCGACGCCCGCTCGCTCGGAAGCGGATCGGGTCCACGTCGCCCCAATTCGGGGCACAAATCGCCGCCCGCGCCGCATGCGACCGCAACTCGGGGCCCGCATCCCTTCCTGTCCCCGTAAATGCCGACGTAGGATGCCGCAGACGCGTGACCGAAGCAGCGTCGTGTGCACCCGATCATGCGGCGTCCGAACGGTGTCGCGGGAATGCGAGAAAGATGACCGAAATCGTCCTCGCGCACGACTACCTCGTGCAGTTCGGCGGCGCCGAGCGCGTCGTCGCGCACTGGGCGACCGCCTTCGGGTCGCGGACGATCTACACCCTCGCGTACTCAGCCGAGGGGACGTTCGACGCGTTCCGGGGACTCGACGTGCACCGGAGCCTGCCCGGCTCGCTCACGGCGCAGGTGGAGCGACTGCTCCCCGCCCTGCCCTCGATCGCCGAGCGCACCGTGGTCTCCGGGGGCGACGTCGCCCTGGTCTCGAGCAGCGGCTGGGCGCACCGGTTCCGGTACGAGATGCCGCACGTGGTCTACGTGCACAGTCCCGCCCGCTGGCTGTACGCGGCATCCGATTACCGGATGCGGCTGAGCCCCGTGCGGCGCGCCGGACTCTGGGCGAGCACTCCGATACTCCGCCGCGGCGACCGTGAGGCCATGCGCCGCGCGCAGGTTCTCGTCGCGAACTCGGTGGTCACACGTGATCGCATCCGCGACGCGTACGATCTCGACGCGGTCGTGGTGAACCCGCCGGTCGAACCGGTGTCGGAGACGGCCGCCCAGCCCCGGCGCCCCCTGCCCGACGCGTTCACCGTCTGCGTCGCCCGCGATCGCGGGTACAAGAACGTCGCGCTCGCCGTCGCGGCCTCGAGGATCGCCGGTCTGCCGATCGTCGTCGCCGGCCACGGGTCCGAGACGCTCGACGACCCCCAGGCCGGCGTGCACGGACTCGGACGCGTGAGCGATGACGAGCTCGCCTGGTTGTACCGCCACGCCGCCGTCGTCATCGGCGCAGGCCGCGAAGACTTCGGCCTGACGATCATCGAGGCCGCCCTCGAGGGCACGCCGGCCGCGGTGGTGCCCGCAGGCGGGTACCTCGAGACCGTCAGCGAGGGTGTCAATGGATTCCATGCCGGCTCGCCGACCCCAGACGACCTCGCGACAGCCATCCGCCGCGCCCGTGAGATCGACGCCGCCTCGTGCGGGGCGTGGGCGCGCCGGTTCCGTCGCGACGCGCACGTCGCCCAGCTGACGAGAGTGCTGGAAGAGGTGGTGCAGCGGGCGTGATGATTCGCAGGTGAGCTTGTCGCTTCAGGTGCGCGGCTTGGGCGTGCGTGGATGCCGGCCACCAGGCGGGCCCGAGCACGTGGCCATCGGACAGCCGGTCGAGTCGGTACTGTAGCGGCATGACGACCGAACCCGCCGCGGCGCGACCGCGCTGGCGCCGGGTTCTCGGCAGCTTCTGGGCGCAGTTGCTGCTCGCATTCCTCGTCGTCGGACTGGTCCTGACCTTCCTGGCGAAGCCGTACGTGGTGCCGTCGGGCTCGATGCTGGAGACGCTCGAGCCGGGCGACCGGATCCTCGTCAACCGGCTCGCGTACCTCGGATCCGAACCGGCCAGGGGCGACATCGTCGTCTTCGACACTGATGAGGCGTGGGAGGCCCCCGACGCGGCGCCGGTCGATCCCGTCCGGGGCGCATTGCGCTGGATCGGCGAGGTCACGGGATTCGGCCCGTCCGGGCCGCACACGCTCGTGAAGCGGGTGATCGGAACACCCGGTGAGGTGGTCGCGTGTTGCGATTCGACCGGAGCGGTGCTCGTCGACGGCCGTCCCATCGACGAACCCTACGTCTCCAACGATTTCGCGTTCGAGGAGGGAGTACTCGACTGCACGACGTCGCCGCGCTCGACACGCTGCTTCGACGAGGTCGCCGTGCCCGAGGACTCCTACCTGATGCTCGGCGACAATCGGTCCGGCTCTCGAGATTCGGCGTATTCCTGTCGTGCGGCCGGCACGGCCGACGACTGCTGGCGATGGGCGTCGCGCGGCGGGATCGTCGGCGAGGTGGTCGCCGTCCTGTGGCCGATCCAACGATGGGGAGCGCTCGGCTAGGATCGGGCCGCAACGGGCGTTATCGCGCGAGAGGATGAACGCATGGATCTGCGCGAGACGGTTCGATGACCGCGGGACCTCGCACCTTCCGCGAGCATGTCGATGTGACGGCGATCGGCGCGACGGTGCGCATCGGCTTCGCGGCCGACGTGCCGGAGGAGACGCGAGCGCGTGTCGCCGACGCCTGGGCGGACGCCACCGTGACCGCTGACGACACCGATGCGGTCGTCGAGGTCGATTCCGATGGTCCGGTCGAGTCGATGCTCGAACGGCTCTCGGTCCGCGTCACGCTCGCAGCGCTCGCACATCAGCGGGGCGCGTTGATCATGATGCACGCCGCAGGCGTCGCCATGGAGGACGGGCGCGTGATCGCGTTCGTCGGTCCGTCGGGGCGAGGAAAGACGACCCTGAGCGCCACCCTCGGGGCGCAGTTCGGCTACGTCTCCGACGAGACCGTCGCGGTCGACCGCGACCTCACCGTGCACGCGTACCGCAAGCCGCTCTCGAAGGTGCGCCCGAATGGTCCGAAGGAGCAGGTCGCGCCGCGCCGGGCGGGGCTGATGGACCTGCCCGCCGCTCCGCTGCGGCTGGCGGCGCTCGTCCTGCTCGATCGTCAGCCCGGCGTCTCCGAGCCCGAACTGACGCGGGTTCCCGTGATCGACGCCATCGCCGAACTCGTTCCGCAGCTGAGCTACGTCACCGACATCGAGGCTCCGTTGCAGCGACTCGCGGCACTGTGCGATGCCGTCGGCGGCGTCTGGCGCATGACCTACGGCGAGGCGGCGTCGGTCGTTCCCCTGATCCCGGAGTTGCTCGGCGCATCGCCGGCCGACGCCGGTTCGTGGCGCCCGCTCGCGTCGAATCAGGAGGAGTCCGGAGTCGGGACGACGGCGTTCAGATGGGGACCGGTGTCCGACGCGATCGCCGCCGACGAATCCGTCGCGGTCATGAGCGGTGGGGTGTTCCGTGTGCTCGCGGGCATCGCCCCCTCGATCTGGGTGGGCATTGGGAACGGCCTGAGGGTCGAGGAGCTCGTCGCGCAGGCGATCGCGGAGTTCGGGGAGCCGGCCGAAGGGGATGCCTCGGACCTGGTCGCTGCGGTGATCGATGAACTCGTCCGCGAGGGCCTCCTGGTCAGTCAGGCGACTGTCCCCTGAGCTGTGGCCGCCGTGGACGGCCCCATCGCCCCCGACGACTGCTCGTGGTGAACAGAGAAACGCTCGGCCGAAAGCGATTCGGCCGAGCGTCTCACATGTCTCGCGATCTCTGCATCAGAAATCGGATGCGGAGAGAGTTCGCGCGGTAGGAGGGGAATTACCCCTAGCGCGCCCCGCAGAACGCCGTGGTGCACTCGCCGATGTTGTTCGTCGGCACCTTGGTGTCGACGATCGGAGCGCCACCGTCGACGGTGTACGTCACGGTGAGGAAGTTGCCACTGTTGTCGCTCAGGAACCCCACCAGGTCGGACTGGGTTCCTGCCGTGAAGCAGACCGGGAGGCTGTAGCCGGGCTGCAGCGTGAACGCCGCGTTGTTGGTCTTCTTCACGTCCGTGACGCAGACCTCCGACGACGTGTCGGGGCAGACCGTACCGTCGGTCGTGAAGGTGAGGTAGTAGCCCCACGGGTCGCCGGTCGACTGCCCGGGACACTTACATGCATCCTGCCCCAGGATGACGCTGGGGATACAGCTCGCGGCCGCGGTGGGCACGGTTGCGGCGACGGCGACGGCGGGGACTGCCCAAGCCATCGCCTTCGTGACGGTCCGGCGGCTGACGCCGGGCAGTTCAGAGTTCTGGGTCTCGGTCATGGCCTCTTGTCCTTCGACGAGTGTGCTGTGAGGTTTTTGTGATATGGGTAACGCTCGTGAATGCTATCGCATGCTGAGGAATGCGCAACACACGACGGAGCCCCCACGTACGGGGGTCAGGATCGTCGGCGCAGGAGCTCTCGGACGCCCCTGATCGGTCGATCGATGAACTCGTAGAGGACGTCGCGGCGTGTCGGCGGCCGGCCGAGATGGTGCTCGAGGTGGGCCCGGTTGACGAGCGGGGCGCGGAGCGCGATCGCCACGCGACCGCCGAGCTTCGGCTCGGCCAGGATTCGTCCCCACCACTCGTCGAGGCGGCTGCCGCCCTCGGTCACGGCCTTCCAGAGCCGGAACTCGCGTGCCCCGCGATGCCGGTCGAGCCGGCCGAAGGCCGCGTCGAAGGCGAGGAGCGCGTCGAGGGTCTCGACCTCGTCCTCGATCGCCTTACGGCGTTCCGGCTCGAGGTCGGTCCACTCGCGTTGCAGCCCGGACGGCCGGCGCGACCTCGCCGCGTTGAGGATCGAGATGACCGCCTGGGAGGAGACATCCGGCACAGAACAGCGAACACGAGCGACGTCCACCGTGCCGCGGGAGGACCAGAGTCGCTCGAAGGCGTTCTCCGGGGCGAGGCCGATGCCCGGAAACGAGCGGTGGACGTCGAGGTATCCCCATGTGACGTGCACGTAGGTCTGCGCGTGGCCGAACGGCGAGCCGCCGGTGAACGTGCTGTAGACGCGCCAGCCGTGCGCACGGAGTGCGGCGTCGAGCTGGTCGACCTGATCCGGATGCACCATGACGTCGACGTCCGTGCCGGGCGCCGAACTCGACCGGATCGATCGGTCCTGTGTGTCGCCCTTGATGTGCAGCAGACGCACGCCGGTCTGCTCGGCGAGCGTCTGCACCGACGCCCTCGCCAGGTGCAGGCGGACGAGGTGCGGGACCGCCGGCTGCGAGGCGTCGACGTCAGGGGTCACGACCGGGCCCTCGCGTCGAAGAAGGAGGCTGCCGGCATCGCTAGGCCGACTCGGCCGCCGCGTGCGCCGACGAGCGCTTCCGGCTGCCACCCTTCACGTACTCCTGCACGTAGGCCGCGGAGGCGTACGGAGATGCGTCGCCGCCCTTCCGCGGCACCTTGTTCAGAACGAGCCCGAGCGCGCGACCGTTCGCCTTCTGAACGGCGTCGAGCGCCTTCTCGACGAAGTCGTAGTTGGTCTTCCCGACGCCGACGACGAGCAGGGCGCCGTCGGCCTGCTGCGTGAGCACGGCGCCGTCGGTCACCGCGAGCAGCGGCGGCGCATCGATGATCACGGTGGCGTGCTTCGCCAGGTCCTCCAGGAGCTGGCGCATTCGCGCGGAGCCGAGCACCTCGCTCGGGTTCGGCGGGATCGTCCCGGCCGCGAGCACGAGCAGGTGCGGGTCGTGCGGCGTCCGCTGGAGGACGTCGGCGACGGCCGCGCGCCCGGTCAGGACATCGCTCAGGCCGGCTCCGCCCGGCAGCTCGAGGTTGGTCGCCACCGTGGGACGGCGGAGGTCGCCGTCGACGAGCACGACCGGCTCGCCGCTCCGGGCCAGTGTCAGCGCCAGATTGCAGGCGATCGTCGACTTGCCGTCGCCAGGCAGCGGGCTGGAGACGACGATCTTCCGCGGCGGATTGTCGACGTCCATGAACCGGAGGTTCGTGCGCAGCGAACGCAGTGCTTCGGCGACCGGGAACGTGCGCTCTCCGGCGGTGTCGGCCAGGAGCTTGCTCGTGCCGGTGAGCGCGTTGGACGACGGGATCACGCCCATCACCGGGACGTGGAGCTTCGACTCGACGTCGTCGGTCGCCCTGACGCGACGATCGGATGCGGTGCGGATGAGGGCGAACGCGATGCCGGCGCCGAGCCCGAGGACCCCGCCGACGATGAGGGCCGTGCGGGTGTCCGGGAAGACCGGGACCGTCGGGATCGTGGCCGCTGCCGCGGAGTAGATGCTGATCTGGGTCGGGGAGTCGTCGCCGTCGACGACTGCGACGGTCGCCGCGAGGGCGTCGATCCACGCCTGAGCGAGGGCGGCGGCCTCCTCCGGGGTGTTCGCCTGCGCCGTGAATCGGATGATCGAGGTGCTCTGCGGATTCTCGACCGTGATCCTCGAGGCGACCGATGCGGGGCTCCCGCTGAGGCCCAGGTCGTCGATCACGCGCTGCGCGACCTCTTCCCACCCGGCCATGTCGAGAAGGGTCGGCACCTTCTGGCGGGCGGAGCTGTCGTCGTTCAGGAGCTGGCCGGCCTCGAACTCGGTCTTCGCCTGCACGACGCCGCTCGCGGTCGCCTCGTAGACCGGGGTCTGCAGGAGCGACCAGCCGTACGCGGTGCCGATGCCGAGCAGCGTCATGAGGACGATGGCCAGCCAATGGCGACGCAATCCGCGAAGGTAGTCGCGCAGCTCCATGCCGCCCCCTCGAGGTGTCAGCGTGCGTCGGCCGAGCGGCCGACGGCTCTATCGTAGGGCAGCGTCGACGACCGGCCACGTGGATCGGTCGGTGGAGCCAGTCCGGCCACGTCGGTGGTGGACGCGTCCGACGAGCGTTGCAGGGCCATGGCACCGAGGCAGATGCCGGCGATGACGAACGGTATCGAGGTCTGGACGCCCGCCCAGAACAGGTCGAACTGGGCCTGGACGATCCGGCTCAGGACCGCCGCGAGGGCGAGGGTGCCGTAGACCTTGTCGATCCGCCAGAGCACGACGGTGAATCCCACCCACATCGTCGCGAACGCGGCCAGACCGACCAGGCCGGCGGACGCGGCGACCTCTAGCTCGGCCTGCGGTGGTTGATATGGCAGCGTCGGATCGACGTACCAGAACCGCAGCCCGTGGCCGAAGATCGGGGCGTGCTTCCAGTACGCATAGACCTCGCGGAACCACTGCAGTCGCTGGAACGTCGAATTGTGCTGGTTCTGCGATTCGATCTGCTCGATGACCATCGACACGGTGAGCCAGATCGCCGGCACCGCGAGCGCCAGCAGCAGCCGCGATTGCCCGCCGCGGCGGAGGAGGATCACGAATGCAGCGACGACGAGCCCGATCCACGCCTGCCGTGACTGGCTCATCGCGATCGCGATGAGCAGGAGCCAGAGCGCCGGTCGCGTCAACCGCGTGGAGAGGCCGGCCCACGGAGGGTGCACGTAGGCGATCAACGCCACGAATGCGAGCGCCGTGCCGACGAAGTTCTTGTGCATCGGCCACGGGAAGTCCGGATAGACGGGGCCGAAATCGCCGCCGGCGTACTGGAACACTCCGGTGATGACCGTGCCCACGGCGAGAACGCACCCGGTGGCGATCATCGCGGTGAACGCCCACTTGGCATACCCGGCCCGCCCGATCGCCCAGCCGACCACGAGCGCGCCTGAGATGAGCAGCCAGGCATGGAACCACTCCACCGTGTTCTGCATGAACGGGTTCACGATCACGGTGAACAGCGTCGCGAACTGGTAGCCGAGGTTGAACCACAGCATCGTCCGGAGTTCGCGACTGTAGGGCCGATGGCCGAGGAGCACGGCCGTGCCGAACGCGGCGGCCAGCGCGACGTCGGAAGCCGAGACGTCGCCGCCGCCGAAACCGGCCCGTTGGGCGACGAAGAGCGCGGGCATCGCCATGAGCGCGATTGCGAGCGGCTTCGACGTGGTGACGACGACTCCGACGATGAGCGCTGCGATCGCGAAGCCCGTGACGAGTGCGCCCTCGCCGGCTCGGTCGAGGAGTACGTAGGTGGCGACCACCACGCCGACGGCGAGGAGCGACCAGCGCCAGAGACCCGCCCACCAGTCCGCGATGCGGTCGCGCCACCGGACCGGAGGCGCATCCCCGCGCATCAGGTCCCCTCCTCGACGAGCAGCCCACGGGCGACGAGGTCGTCGAGGAACGCGCCAACGTGGGAGGCGATCTCCTCGGACGGGCCGTCCACCTGGCGGACGACCCGGTCGACGAGGTCGTCGTGGCCACCTCGGGTCGCCTCCGTGAAGATCAGCGCGGCGACGCCCTCGAGGACGAGGATCGGCCCGTCGGGGAGCGGCGCGACGTAGATCGCACCGTCGGATGCCTCCAGGCCGACGTCCGCCGCGAGCACGTACCGCATCAGCCGCCGGCTGCCTCGCCGGGCGGACGCTCGCCGTGCAGGCTCTCGTAGATGTCGCCGATGAATGACACGATCGCCTGCTCACCCTGTGCGGGGCCGCCGGCGAGCAGTCCGTCGACGCCGAGCAGCACGGCCGCAGGCGTGCCCCAGTCCGCGATCGAGGCGCGCACGTTGCTGTCCCAGTCGTGCAGCGACTGCGGGTGCTCGACCTCGGTGAACTTGCTCTCCCCAGGCCCCGGCGCGACCAGCAGGCGGACGTCGAGCTCGGGCAGGAGCGCGCGGAACGAGGGCACGCGATCGAACACGGCCAGGCACGGCGCGCACGTCTCGGTGAGGGCGAGGAGCAGGATCGGCCGGGAACGCGAGAGCTTCCGCAGGTTCGCAGGAGTGCCGTCGCCAAGGATCACCGGGATGGCGGGCGTCCTCGTGCGGATGTAGTCGAGCGGCTCGTCGCCGGTCTCGGGGCCTGCGCTCACGGTCGCGCCCTCGTCGGCGCCGACCGGCTCTGGGCTGCGCCAGACGACGAGGACGGACGTGAAGGCGGCCGCGGCGAGCGCGACGATCCAGGCCCAATCGGTGCCGACGGCGACGAGCGCACCTCCGACGAGGGGCGCCGCCCAGACCGTCGCCGTCGCCACGAGAGCGAGGAACAGCAGCCACGCGTTGCGGAGCAGCGTCACCCCGGTGACCGGCGCCGACTCGCCGAAGCACGCGCACGTGGCATCCTCACCGGTCTGCCGCGCCGTCGACCAGGCCCGGCCGACGAGCCAGGTGTAGACGGCCATCAGCACGGCGCAGGCGAACGCGGCGAGCGAACCGACCAGGCCCCCGAGGACGGCCAGCGCGACGCCGAGCACGAGCTCGCCCCATGGATGGAGGCGCAGCAGCCATCCTCGGCGGAAGACCTCGGGCACGCCGAGCTGCGCCCACCCGGCGAGGTCGTCGGGTCGGCGGAGCTTGCCCACGGCGCTGGCGATCATGACTGCGGCGAGGATGAGCGCAGGGGCGGCGATGAGAGCGGTCGGCACGGGATGATCCTACCGAGGCGCCCCGTATACACTCAGTCTTTCGCGGGTCCGGTCGGGGCTCGGCCGCATGACGAGGGAACGATGGCGACACGGGCACGGGGTGAGGGGCTCTTCTCCCAGTTGCGGCGACTGCTCGAATACGCGGGTGCGCACCCCACCGCGTGGGTCGCGTCGACCGTCATGGCCTCGCTCGTGCTCGCCGCACTCGACACGCTCGGCGTCGCCGCGATGGTTCCGCTCACGCAGCTGATCGGCGGGGCCGACACGCAGTCCGGCGCGCTCGCGGTGATCTCGGACATCTTCGGCACGAGCGAACCGACCGTGCTCATCCCGATCGTCGCCGCCACGGTCGCGGTGCTGTTCGTCGTGAAGAGCGTCGCGTCGCTCATCTTCCGGTGGTGGTTGCTGGGTCGCACGACGCGCGTCTCGGCCGACGCCGCCTCCGCCCTCCTCCGGGGCTACGTGCTCGCCCCGTACGCGGCGCATCGCGCTCGCCGACTGCGCGAGATCTACCGGAGCGTGAACGACGCCGTCACCCAGGCCACTTCAGTCCTGCTCGCGGTCGTCAGCATCTGCACCGACCTGGCGGTGCTGATCGCGATCACCGTCGTGCTGGCGATCACCGATCCTGTCGTGACCATCGTCACCGTGGCCGTGTTCGGGCTCTTCGTGGTCGGCCTGCAGCGCCTCCTGCGTCGCACGCAGACCCGCCTCGGCGAGGAGTCGGCCGAACTGAGCCTCGAGGCATGGCAGTACCTGCTGCCGAGTCTCGACGGCTTCCGAGAGGCTCGCCTCAGCTCGCGCGGAGAAGACTTCGTTGCCGGCTACCGGAGGGCGAGGTTGCACGGAGCGCGTGTCGGTCGCGACATGGGGCTCATCGGGGACATTCCGCGATACACGCTCGAGATCGGCTTCGTGGTCGCGATCGCAGGCATCTCCGCGTATCTGTTCAGCGTCGGAACCCCGGCGGAGGCGCTCGTCGTCCTCGGCGTGTTCGCTGCCGCGGCGCTCCGCGCGCTCCCCACCCTCACACGGGTGTCGTCGAACATCGCCACGCTGCGGACGGGGCAGGCGGGTCTGCGCATCTTCCTCGCGTCGGCCGACGAGGTGCGTGACGGTGGACAGCATGACGAGCAGCCACGCGACGAGACCCGCTATCGGGGCGACCTCGTCCTCGAGGGCGTCCAGTTCCGCTACCCCGACGCGGACGAGCCGGTGCTCGACGGACTGTCGCTCCGGATCCCGCAGAACACCACGATCGCGTTCGTGGGGTCGAGTGGGGCGGGGAAGAGCACCCTCATCGACCTGGTGCTCGGGTTGCTGCAGCCGACCCGGGGGTCGATCGAGTGCGGCGGCCGGCCCATCGCCGACGACCTCGCCGCCTGGTATGCCGGGCTGGGCGTCGTGCCGCAGGACGTGTTCCTCTTCAACGACACGGTGGCGGCGAACGTGTCGTTCGAGGTCGAACCCGACCGCATCGACCTCGACCGCGTACGCGAGGCGCTCGCGATGGCGCAGCTCGAGGACATGGTGGGGGCGATGCCCGACGGGGTGCACACGGTCGTCGGCGAACGCGGGGTCCGCCTCTCGGGGGGTCAGCGCCAGCGGCTGGGGATCGCGCGTGCGCTCTATCGTCGCCCGAACGTGCTGGTGCTCGACGAGGCGACCTCGGCGCTCGACAATGCGACCGAGCACCAGATCTCAGAGACGCTTGCGAAGCTGGGCGGCACCATGACGATCCTGATCGTGGCGCACCGGTTGTCGACCGTTCGGCACGCTGAGACGCTGGTGTTCCTCAAGGACGGTCGCATCGAGGCGCAGGGGGCCTTCGATCAGGTCCGCGCGGCGAACGCCGAGTTCGCCAGGCTCGTCGAACTCGGTCGGCTCGACTGACCGACCGACGGATCAGCGGATCAGGCTCCGAGACCGGGCCCCCCGACGGCGAGGACGTCTCGCAGCCTCCGCCAAGCCCACGCCCAGTCGTGCGCGATCGCCCAGTCGCGACCAGCACGGCCGACCCGCTGACGCAACCCGGGATCGTCGAGCAGCCGTCGCAGCGCAGCGGCGAGTTCGACCGGGTCGTCCGGCGCGACGAGCAGCCCGGCGGGTCCGGCGGCCTCCGGTATGCCGCCCACTCGGCTCGCCACGACGGGGATTCCGGTCGCGAGCCCCTCACCGATGGTCAGCCCGCTCGGCTCGGCCCATCGTGAGGGGACGCAGAGCACGTCGGCGGTGCGCAGCAGCGCGGGCAAGGCGGTTCGATCGACGAACGGGCGGAACTGAAAGCGGGGGCCGGCTGTCGCCGCGAGCGCGCGCAGTTCGGACTCGTACTCCGTGAGTGCGGCGCCAGGGTCGAAGCCCGCGCTGCCGACGACGACCACCTCGAGCTCGGACGGCCCGAATCCGGACACGGCCCGCACGAGCGTGTCGACGCCCTTCGCCGGCACGATGCGGCCGACGAACATCACCCGCATCGGGCGCTCCTCCGAGCTCGCCGCGCCGGGGGTGAACCTGGCGACGTCGACGGCATTCCCCACGACGTGCACCTTCGCCTCGTTCCCACGTCCGACCAGGTCCCGGGTGCGCGCGGCGAGGTCTGCGCTGACGCACACGATCGCGTGGGCCGGGGCGAGCGCCCGGGCCGCCTCGCGACGGGAGTAGGTGCGCAGCAACTCGTTGTGCGCGTAGAGCACGACCCGATGGTCGGTGTGGCGCAGCAGCCACGGCAACTGCGGCGCGTTGTGGGCGAGCACGGTCGACGGCGGCTCCGAACCGAGCGCGGCGACGAGGGGGCGGAAGTAGGCGGCTGTGCCGAGCCGGGGCAATCCGAGTCGACCGAGAGCCGGATCGAGGTAACTGCGCGCCTTCGCCGAGACATGGCGGCCGGAGTACTCGATGACGTCGGCGCTGTCGTACCGGGGTTCGAACGTCGAGCGCTCGACGACGACGGCGTGCCGTTCGTCGCCGCACGCGATCGCCGCCCGCGCGAGGCCGTCGACCACGGTCGGGATCGCGGATCCGGTGCGTGGGGAGAAGTGATCCCACGGCGTGATCGTGTGGATGACTCGGGTCATGTCGTGACGACGCGCACCAGCGACGCGCTGCCACCCTTCATGCGGACAGTCTAGGGTCGGCGCCCGGCGGTCGGCACGCGGCGCCCGGCGTCGGCCGGCAGGTCGCGTCGGGCGCGGACCGCCCCAGTGGGTGATGCGACCGTCGGCGTCGGTAGGCTCTCCCCGTGCGCGTAGGCGATTCCCTCAAGGCGGTCCAACGTCGCTGGAACGCGCTCCAGAGTCGCAACCCGGTCACCCTTTGGACGCATCGCACCTGGGCCGATCTCACGAGCAGGTTGTCTCCGTCGGACTTCTGGTACGGCCGCTACCCCCACACGTTCCTCGAGCGACGCCCGCCGGAGATGCACGAGTCGGCGTCGGACGTGCCCGAGGTCATCTGGTGCTTCTGGACGGGCACCAACCCGCTGACGTCGAACCGTGCCGAGTGCCTCGCCCAGATGCGGGAGATCAACCCGGGCACACCGGTCGAGCTGATCACGCCGGATCGACTCCCGAGCTTCGTCCTGCCGGCGCATCCGCTCCCCGCCGCATACGACGATCTCTCGCTCGTCCACAGGTCCGACTACCTGCGTGCGTACTTCCTTCATCACTACGGGGGCGGGTACTCCGACATCAAGCAGCTGAGGGAGCCGTGGCGTCCCGCGATGGACCGGTTGCGGGACTCGGACGCGTGGCTGCTGGGGCCCCCGCTGACCGATCCTGCGTGGGCCGGTCAGGCTCCCGAGCGCCTCGGGGGGCACCTCCGCCGGTATTACCGGCGCATCGCATCCGAGAGCACCCTCATCGCGAAGCCCCATTCACCGCTCACGGCGGAGTGGCTCCGCGAGGTCGACCGGCGGCTCGACTACTTCGCGCCGGCCCTGGCGGAATCAGGCGGCGGCATCTGGGGCCAGGAGCCCGACTACCCGATCACCTGGACTGGGCTGCTCGCCGACGTGCTCCACCCGCTGTGCCTGAAGTACGGCGATCGGGTCCTCCTCGACGAGTCGGTCGCCTGGGACGAGGACGCCGCCTACCGGTAGTCGAATGCGGACGCACGTCATCCGCCCGGGGCGGTCGCGCGATCCAGGGCGTCGAGCAGCGGAGCGCTCGCGACCGGGTCCACCTTCCGGCAGAACGGCGCCCTCGACGCGACCACGGCCTCCAGGTCGTCCAATGTCCAGGTCGTCGGCTCGTCGCGCGCGACGTCCCAGTTCGTGTGGGTGACCGGTGGGAGCGGGGCAGGCGGGCTCCGCCATGCGAGCGGCGTGACCAAGGCGGATTCGTCCGGGATGATCGTTCGTCGATACAGGCGCCGCAGCCGCGATCCGCGGGCGAGGTCCGTGTCCAGCAGTCGATCCAGTTCCGGCCTGCGCAGCGCGAGCCACTGGCTGCCGTACCAGCAGGGCCTGTCCGGGCTGAAGGGCGAGGGGATGCGGCGCAGGCCCCAGTGGACGCCTCGCCCCCGTGTGACGGTGCGGACGCTGAGCAGTGGTTCCGTCCGCAGTGCCACGGCGTCGCGCACGCGGCGCAGGAACCCACCGACCCGCCCGGCTGGATGGAGGCCGACCACGGCCGCGGGAGTGCGGAACCACCGGTAGTCGTAGCGCGTGAGCGTGTCGGAACCGGTTCCGCGTCGGCGGCCCCACCGTGGCGTGTACCGGAGCGGCTCGGCCGCACCGATCCAGCCGTCGGCGGCCATCGCCTCGTCCTCCCAGCCCTCGAGCGGGCGGACCGGGTAGTCCTGACCCGAGATGAGGCAGACGAGGTCCGGATCGGTCCGCTCGCGAGCAGCGGCCAGGGCGCCGAGCATGGCCTCGACCAGCGCCCATGAGCCCCAATCCGCCGGATGTCCGTGCTCGACGATCTCGATGCGCTCGTCGGGGTCGTGGCTCGGGAACACCTCGCGTCGGGCGTCGTGCGCGATATGGACCCTCGCGTTCGGACTCGATGCGAGGATCGCCCGAGCCAGCCGACTGACCTGTGGCCAGTCCCTGTGGCTGAGGATCACGTAGCACACCCGAGGCCGCCGGCCGGCCGCGAGCGGAGTTTCACCTGAGTCCACCCCGCCAGCATAGGATCGACGGGCGCGTGGGCGATCGCGCAGGCAACCGGAGCCGAAGCATTCCGGGCGGGCGGAGCTGGGCAGCATGGACGAGGCACTTCGGCTCAGCGTGTGCGTCGTCACCTATGAGCGGGAGGCGTTCCTCGAGCGGTGCCTGGCAGCGTTGGCGGAGGAGCTGGACGCGGCCGCCGAGGTCGTGGTGGTGGATGCCTCCAAGGAGGATCATTCGCGCGCGGCGCGCGCGGTCATGCCCTCGGCGACGTACGTGCACGCTCCCGAGCTGGCCGGATGGATGACCCGGTCTCGCAACGAGGCCCTTCGCCACGTCCGCGGCGAGCTCGTCGCCTTCCTCGACGACGACGTCGTCGTGCGACCGGGATGGCAGTCCGCCCTCGAGGCGGCCTTCGCGGTCGATGGAGTCGCAGCGGTCGCCGGACGCACCTGCAACGGACAGCCCGGAGAGGAGCGGTACGACCGTGAGATCGGTCGCCTCCTGCCCGACGGCACGCTCACAGACGGGTTCGCCGCGGAGAGTTCGGACCTCGTCGACGTCGACCACGGCATCGGTGCGAACATGTCGTTCCGCCGGTCGGTCCTCGCCGAGCTCGGCGGGTTCCGCGACGATTACCCCGGCACCGCGCTCCGCGAGGACACCGACATGTTCCTCCGGGTGCGAGCACTCGGTGCCCGTTCCGTGTTCGCGCCCGCGGCGGTCGTCGACCATCGGCCGGCCCCGCACGTGCGCGGCGCCCGGTTCGACACGCGCTACAAGCTGTACGGCCGGCGCAACCACATGGTCCTGCTGGCCCGCGAAGCCGGCATCGGCTCGCGCACGCTGTGGAACTGGGTCGGAGGCCAGTTCCGGAACGTCGGCACCGCCAACGGACTGCGCGGGCGAGCCATGCGCCTGGCGGTGACGATCGTCGGGATCGCCTGGGGCGCCGGCGCGATGCTGAAGGACGCACGGTGGCGGCCCACGCCGCCGCGGCGCACGGACCGGACGGGCGACGAGCTGCGCCGCATCCTCGGTGGCGTTCCCGCCTGAGCCCGCCCTTGGCTACTCCTCGAGGATCCGCAGCAGCGCCGATGCGGTCGCCGACCAGGTGAACTCGCCCGCTCGTTCCGCGGCGGCGCGCTTCATCGACGTGAGCAGATCGCGATCCCGCACCCAGCGCTCGAGCACGGCGGCGACCTGATCGGGGGCATCGGCGTCGACGAGCGCTCCGGCATCGCCGACCGCCTCGGGAATGCCGCCCTTCCGCGCGGCGATGATCGCGCAGCCGGAAGCCATGGCCTCGAGGCTGGTCAGCCCGAACGGCTCGTCGACGCGCGAGAGCACGCAGGCCACGTCGTGCTGCCGGATCTGCTCGGCGAGTTCCTCGTGGGGCATCCAGCCGAGCATCCTCCCGTCGGCGGCCTCCATCGCGTCGCGCACGCGGTCGGCGTACGCGCGAGCATCCTCGGCGCTGTACCCGAACGTCCGCACCGCGCCGATGAGGGTGATCTCGACCGGGAGGCCCGCTTGCCGTAGTCGTTCCACGGCCGCGGCGGCGATCTCGTGGCCCTTGTTGGGATCGATCCGCCCGTGGGTGATGACGCGCACGGGGTCGCGGGCCTCGAGGTAGTCGGACCGCGGGTGGAACCGTTCGTGGTCGACGCCGCTGTGGATCACGGTGATCGACGTGGACGGAAGGTACCGTTCCCTGGTCCAGTCGACGACGGCCTGACTCACGGCGACGACCGCGACGCGGTCCGAGAGCGACGCGAACGGTCGGGTCTCGGCGCCCTCGAGCCTGTTGTGCAGCCAGAGCACGGTGCGCCGAGACAGGCCCGCCTCGGCCAATCGGTCGGCGGTACCCGGATCGTTCGCCACCACGATGGCGTCGATGGGGTCCGAGACGGCACGGAGGGCGCGCATCACGCCGCGCAGGTACGGACCGTAGTCGTGCCACGTCCATCCCATCAGGCGGGCGTGGGCGGTGTTCACCTTGCGCAGGAGCGTCGGCATCGGGTGCGCCGAGCCGTGTCTGAGTCGGACGACGTCCCCTTCGGCGAAGACCTCGTTCCCGTCGTCGGGCGCGATGATCGTGACCGTGTGCCCCGAGCGCTGCAGCTCACCCGCGAGGTGCCGCGTGATGGTCGCGATGGCACCGGCCCATTGGGCGCTGTAGTACTCGCCGAGGGGAAGGACGAAGGCGAGGTGCACGGCTCAGACCGCTGAGGCGTCGCGGATCCCCGCGGCGTTCGCGAGTCCGTCCCACGTCCTGGCCCACGTGAGCGATTCCGCCCGTCGGCGTGCGCGCGCGCCCCACGATGCCCTCGCCTCCGGGTCGCGGATGAGTCCGTCGAGGACGTCGGCGAGCGCCCCCGCGTCATCGCGGGGGAAGAGGAGCCCGGCGTCCGAGATCAGCTCGGGCGTACCGCCGGTGGCGCTGCCGACCACCGCCTGGCCGCTCGCGAGGCCCTCGAGGATCGTCAGCGCGCAGGGCTCGTCCCAGCGCGACGGCGTCACGTGGATGTCGCTCGCTGCGAGTGCGCCGGCGATCCGGTTGCGGTCCAGGTGTCCGGTGCGCACCACCTCGATGCCCTGATCCTCGAGATCGGCGATGCGTGCATTCAGGCGGTCGAAGTACGGATTGCCCGCCGAGAATCCGAAGTTCGTGTCGCCGACGATCTGGAGCCGGAACCGGGTACCGCGTTCGGCGACGCGGACGCAGGCATCCGCGAGGATGTCGGGCGCCTTCTCGACGGAGAGCCGACCGACGAAGCCCACGGTCGGGATCGGCGAGGTCCGCTCGGTGCCGAACTGCTCGGTGTCGACGCCGTTGAGCACCGTCGACACGGTGAACGGACGCAGCTTGTAGACCTGCTCGATCGCACGCGCGACGTACGCGCTGACCGCGACCGAGCGGAGCCGGCGGTCGCGTGCGTACTGGCGACGGAACCGATCGCTCGCCATCTCCAGGTTGTGGAACCAGTGCACGACCTGCACGGACGGGAGGCGTCGGCTGAGGAAGACCGCGACCTCGGGATCGTTGTTCACGATCGCGACCTGCGGGCGGAGCCGCTTGAGCTCGGCCAGCACGTCGTGTGCATAGACCCACTGGTCGGGAGCTCGCCAGCCGGTCAGCCGGCGGCGGATCCGAAGCAGCTTGGCCGGCAGAGGCGACGGCCACTTGATGCCACGCACGAATCGCAGCTCGGGCCACTCGTACTCGTCGACGCCGATGGCCTTGCGCGTGATCACCGGGCAGTCGTAGCCCTGCGCGAGCGCCACGCGACCCACGTTGAGGACGCAGGTCGCGATGGCGCCGCTCACGACGGGCGTGAACGTCTCGCGACTGTTGTTGACGAACACGATCGTCGGCTTGCGCGCCATATGGTCGTCGCTCCCTATGCGTCACTACTCCGGCACCGACGCCTACAGTAGTGCAGGCTTGGAACCGCCCGACCACGTCGTCGTTCCCCGACCCCGGCGGGCGGCCCGGCGACTCGACGACTACGGTGTTCACCAATGCAGGATTCGGGCCGACCCGGTGTCGGGGAGCTGATCCGGCGATGAGCGGGCACACGGTCGGCATCGCCACGATCGACGATGACGGGAACTTCGGCAACCGACTGCAGAACTACGCCCTGCAGTGCGCCCTGCGGGAGCTCGGATGGCAGCCGGAGACGATCAGGAACAGGTCGGGACCGTGGCCGCGATCGACGCTGCTACCTCGGCTCCTGCATCAGCTCGCCTCCGAGCCGCGCAGTCTCGCCCGACGGGTCCGGCAGCGGCTGATCCCTGAGACAGACCTCGGCCCGCCCTTCGCCGGCGTGCGGCGCGATGCGATCGCGGACTTCGCTCGGTCCTTGACGGCGCGTTCGGTCGAGGCGTTCGATCACTCTGCACCGGGCGGTTGGGCGGACCGCTACGACAAGGTCGTCGCGGGTTCCGACCAGGTCTGGAATCCCGCCTATCGTCGAGCGGGCGGCTTCGACTTCCTCACGTTCGCGCCACCCGCCAAGCGCATCGCCTATGCGGCGAGCTTCGGAACTCCGACCATCCCGCGCTACCTCCGCTCGCGCTACGCCGAATGGATCGCCGCCATCCCGCACGTCTCGGTGCGCGAGCCGCGCGGTTCCGAGCTCATCGAGGAGCTCACCGGTCGGACCGTGCCGGTCGTCGTCGACCCCACCGTCCTGGTCGATCGAAGCGTCTGGGACGACCTGATCATCGACGCGGAGGTTCCGTCTGAGCCGTACGGCGTCCAGTTCCTCCTCGGGCGGCCCGAAAGCCAGGAGTGGTTGTCGTCGCAACGCGTCGATGTTCCGCTCATCGACCTGAACGACCTCTCAATGGCCGCGTCGGCGCGACTGGACCCGCGTGGGTTCGTCGCGGCGATCGCTCACGCCGAAGTCGTCGTGACCGACTCCTTCCATGCGGCCGTGTTCGCGATGCGGTACCGCAGGCCGTTGCTGGCGCGACGCCGCCATGCCACCGATGATCGCGTGCAGTCCCTGCTGGCCCTGCACGGCGTGCCGTCGAGCGCCGATCGATCGGGAGGGATCGGCTTCGATGCCCGCTTCGACTGGGCGCAGGCCGAGGTGTCCGTCGAGCGTGCACGCGTCGACTCGACGGCCTTCCTGAGCGGTGCGCTGAACGAGACGCCGCAGTGAGCGACTGCCAGTAGGACCGATGCACCGTCAGGCCGGGCGAATCCGATCCAGCACTCGCTCCATCGCCGCCGCTCGCGCACTCCAGTCGACCACGGGCCCGTCGATGCCGTCGGGGAACCGCCAACGAGCAGGCAACGACGCCGACACTGCATCCGTGAAGTGCTCCCCGCTCGCGACCGTGACGCGCGGATCCTCGACGTCGCGGAACCCGGCGACGGGCGTCGAGACGACGGGCCGTCCGACGGCCTGGTACTCGTAGAGCTTGATCGGGTCGAGGCTGTCGGTGAAGGTCGTCACGACGTGCGGCACCACGAGCACGTCGGCGTGCTGCAGGTAGCCGACGACCTGGTCGCGCGGACGTGATCCGAGCAGCACGACGCCGGCGTCGCGCAGGAGAGCGCGCTCGGTCGCCGTCAACGCGTCCGGGCCGACGAGCACGAGCGAGGCATCCGGTCCGATGGCGCGCGCGGTGGCCGCGCAGAGCGCGACGTCGAGGCGATCGCGGTGCAGCGTGCCGAGGTAGAGGGCGACGGGGCCGGCCGGCAGGTCGCCCGGCCTCGGCATCGGCCGGCGGTAGGCGGCGGCATCGACCGCGTTGGGGATCAGGGTCACCTCGCGAACCGTCGACTTGCGGCGCACCAGCTCGGGCGAGCACACGACGACCTCGCGGGCGAGCCGCATGAGTGCCGCTTCGCTCGCGGCCAGGCGCACCAGCTCGGCGGAGGGGCGGTCGGCGGCCAGCCAGTCGTCGGTGACGTCGTAGAGCGTGGGCCATCCGGACCGCTCGGCGAGGATCGCCATGCCGGGGTCGTTGATCCAGAGCAGCGGATGCCGCATGCCGAGCCGTTCGGCCGCGCGCCTGATGCCGTGGGCGAGTCGGTCGTCGGCGCGGGGGTCCAGCCGGCGGGGCAGCCGCTTCGTCAGTTGCAGTCGGTGCAGGCGGCCCGGTGCGACGCCGTCGATCTCGCCCAGTCCGGTCCCGACGCGCGGGCGGCGTTTCGACCGGAGGTCGTGCGTCGGGTCTGCGGGTGGTTCGACGAACAGGACGCGCAGCGCCGGGTCGCGTTCGAGCAGGCCGGCGACGAGGTGCTGGTTGCGCCGCCAGACCTGATCCCAGCCCTCGAGCGAGACGACGATGAGATCGGGCATGCGGCTCCGTCCGCGGAGGGGGTGACGATTCAGGGTAGCCGACGCCGGCGCGCCGAACTCGGGCGACCGGGGCGGCGATATCGTGGTGCCGGGAGGACCGATGCGCATCGTGCAGATCGTGCCGTTCATCGGCCCGGGGAGTGGGGTCGCCGGCGTCGCCTGGAACCTCGATCGCGAGTTCCGAGCCCTGGACGTCGAGGTGGAGAACGTCACGATGGCGTCGGTGGCGCATGGGCTCCGGCAGGTGCGCGTGCGTGGGTGGCGGACTGCGCGCATCGCGACGACGCAGCGGATGATCTGGTTCAGCGTGGTCGGCACCCGGCGTGCCAAGGCGTTTCTCGCGGAGCGCCCCGATGCGATCTCCATCTGCCACAACAACGCGATGGTCGGAGACGTCTACGTCAACCACGGAGTACTGCACGCCGCGATGCGGGCACGTGGAAATGCGACGATGCGGATCCTGCGCGACCCGACTCACGTCTTCACGCACCTTCGCGACCTGTTCCGCTACCGCTCGGGCATCCACCGCCGCATCGTCGTGCTCAGCGAACCCGAGATCGAGGTGCTTCGGCGCGCCTACGGGCGGGTGCGTCCGCCGTGCACGGTGATCCCGAACGGGGTCGACCTCGAACGCTTCCAGCCCCCCTCGGTCTCCGAGCGCCGAGAAGCGCGGGAACGCCTCAACCTGAACGATGAGGCCAGGGTCGCCGTGTTCGTGGGGCACGAATTCGACCGCAAGGGCCTGCCGATCGCCCTCGAGGCGCTGGCGTCGGCGCCGACCGTGCTGCTCATGGTGATCGGCGGCAACGCCCGGCTGATCGGCGACGCGCAGTCGCGTGCCGTGCGACTCGGGGTCGCGGATCGCGTGCTCTTCGTCGGGTCGCAGGGCGACGTTCGATCCTTCCTTGCCGCGGCGGACATGTTCCTGCTGCCGAGCTTCTACGAGTCGAGCGGGCTCGTCTTCCTCGAAGCCCTCGCAAGTGGCCTGCCTGTGGTCGCGACGCGGGTCGGGGTGGCTGCCGAGCTCGTCCGTGACGGCGAGAACGGCTACCTGGTCGAGCGGGATCCGGAAGAGATCGCCGACCGACTGGAGCGCCTCGCGGCCGAAGATCTCGTCCCGTGGCGGAAGCGCGCCCGGGAGAGCGTCATGGGGTGGAGTTGGGCGGACGTCGCACGACGGTACCTCGACCTCGCCGAGCAGATCGCTGCCGAGCGGGACGCGGCCGCGCGGGACGTCTGAAGCCGCGGGGCGGCAGGACTGCTCACGCCGGGACGGCTCGGCGCAGCACGCGCCGGTACACGCGTTCGGTACCGGCGGCCTGTGCCGGCAGCGAGAAGCGGCGTTGCTGCAACGAGCGCATCACGACGCCGAGCGCGGAGCGGGCGTCATCGTCGTCGGCCAGCCGTCGCAGGCGCCCCGCGGCGTCCTCGATGTCGTCGGGGTTGAAGAGACAACGATCTTCGAGCCCTTCGAAGACGTCGAGGTGGCCGGCGGCGCCCGCCGCCACGACCGGCAGCCCACCCGCCATCGCCTCGATCACCGTCAGGCCGAGTCCCTCGATCGGGCACGGTGCGATGAGCAGACCGGCGCGATCCATGACGTCGGGCAGGTCGGCGCGGTAGCCGAGGAATCGCACGGCGTGCCCGATGCCGAGATCGTGCGCCGATCGCTCGAGGGCGGCCTGTTCGGGCCCCTGCCCGGCGATCTCCAGGCGCCATCCGTCGTCTGCGAGTCCGGCGGCGGCGAACGCGCGGATGCCGATGTGCCCGTGCTTCTCGGGCTGCAATCGCTGGGCCATGAGCACGGTTCGTGCTCGAAGCGAGCCGTCGCGCATCGGTCGCGCCTCCACGCCGGAGTGCACCACCGTGCTCTCGCCGTCGATCGCCGCCGCGACCGCGCGGCTGATCGAGATCTGCGCGTCGACGAACGGCCGGACCAGCAGGCTCACGGGAACCGGACCGACCCGTCCGTGCGGCTTGGCGAAGTGACGGGTGGCGACTACCGCCGGGCGTCGCGCATGACCGGCGAGTCCCGCCGCCACACCGAGCTCGGCGGCGGTCATGTGCGTGTTGACGACGTCGGATCCTGACGCGAGTCGACGGACCGCGCGCGCCACATCCTGAGTGCGGGTCGCGGCGGTGTGGGGAACTCCGATCGGGTCGAGGGCGTCGCGCATCGGCTGAACGGCGCCGCCGATCACCGCGACGTCGTGCCCGTCGGCGCGCTGCTGGCGTGCGAGGCGGAGGACGAACCGCTCGACGCCGGAGAACCCGTCGGAACGGATCGCGTGCAGGATGCGCAACGTCGCGCTCACCGGGTCCGCCGCTGCCCGCGAAGGTCCGAGAGCAGGTCGAGGTACCGGTCGGCGATCGCCGGCCAGCCGTGGTCCTCGGCCGTGCGACGGGATCGCTCGTGCCACTCGGAGAGATCGCGCTGCGAGAGGTCGTGGAGGCGTGCGCCGATCTGCGCGGGGTCGAGTCCGACGAGGTGCCCGTTCTCGCCGTCGACGACGAGTTCCGGCGCGAACCCCACCCGGGTGGCGACGACGGGGAGTCCGCAGGCGAGCGCCTCGAGGAAGACGAGCCCGCTCGACTCGTAGTGGCTGGGCAGGACGAACACGTCGGCGGCGTGATAGTAGGGCACGACGTCCGATCGGCGCCCGACGAAGGCGATCCGTTCGACCACTCCGTGACGGCGGGCGACCTCTTCCGCCTGTCGGATCATGGCGGCCGTGCCGCCGACCACGACGAGCCCGACACCGGGGGCCCGGACGAGCGCCTCCATGACGAGCGGCAGCCCTTTCCGCTCGAACTCGTGGCCGACGAACACGGCGAGCATGAGGTGGTCGGGCAGTCCGATCTCGGCGCGCGCGGCGGAGCGCTCCTCCGAGGTGGGAGGCCTGAACACCTCGGTGTCGACCCCGTTCGGGATCACGCGGATGGGGGGACGCACACGGCCGTAGGTCGACACGAGCAGCTCCGCCTCGTGTTCGGTGAGGGCGACCACGGCGCGGTGGGCCCTCCCGCGGTACCGCAGGCGGTCGCGCGCCGCGGTGAACAGGTGCACGGGATTGCGCACCATCCGCCAGAAGTAATTCCCCCGTGCCCGCATCGCGACCTGGAGCAGGCCGTGGTTGACGTAGACGTCGCCCGCGAGCACGTCGTTGTGGCAGATGCTGACCGCGTCCGGTCGCTCGGCGAGGAAGCGCTTCGCCCTGGCGGTGCCGACCGTGCTGAACCAGATCACGTTCCTGGCTCGGTCGAGGTGCGTGCCGATCGTCGACCTCCGGCTGTCGCGAGGGGCCCGACCCGCCGTCGCGGCGGTGAAGCGCTCGACGTTCGCGCCCCTGGCTCGGAACTCGCGCTCGAGGTTGAATGCCACTCCCTCGACTCCGCTCCCGCGGGTGATGGCCGGTGCGATCTGCACGATGTGGAGTGGCGTGGTCGCGGTGGCGTCGACCCGGATCGCGTCGCCAGGCAGGGCTCCGGGCAACTCGGAGGCGTTCGACGCCTCGGATGCTGCAGCCACGTCTCTCCCTGGGCCTCACGATCGCACGGCGCCTCGCCTCGCCGGAACTCAGCAGCAACCTTATCCCGATCGGCCCCGCGGGCCCGGTGCGCGGAGTGCAGCCCGTATGCTCGGTTGTCGTGCAGGACAGCGCTGGCGATCGCTCCCGACGTGCTCCGGCGTTGCTCACGATCGCGACCGTCGCGACCGAGGCGCCGATGGGCGCGTCGGTCTACCAGGAGCGCATCGCCGAGCGCGCGGCCGGGGCGCTCGGCGTCGGCTGGACGGTCCGCAGGGCGGTCTTCCGCTCGATGAGCTCCTCCCTCCCGGGCAACCGCCGCCTTCCGTTCGGCCCGGTCACGAAGGCCTCCCCGGCGATCCGGCGGCAGCTGGGCCGCCTCCTGTACTCCGGCGACACCCTCACGCACCGGATGAACCTCGAGTTGCCCCCGGCGCCGGACGGCGATGTCATCACCCTGCACGACGTCGTCGCATGGAAGTTCCCCGACGAGTCGCCGCCGGTCGCGGCAGCGGCCGAGGAGGCCCGACGAGCGCACGCCGTGATCTGCGTGTCGGAGTTCAGCGCGAACGAGGCGATCGAGTTCCTCGGCATCAGTGACCCGCACGTCGTGCACAACGGCATCGACGACGCCTTCTTCGATGCTGCGCCCCTGAGCGAGGCGCAGCGAGCCGAGCTGCGACTGCCCGAGCGCTACGTGCTGCACGCCGGCGGCGCATCGAACCGGAAGAACCTCCCGGCGCTCGCCGAGGCGTGGCCGCGCGTGCATCGGGAACGCCCGGACCTCACGCTCGTGCTGAGCGGGCCCGCCCACCCGGCGCGCACCGCGCTCTTCGAGGGGATGCCCGGGACTCGGCTGCTGGGCCGCGTCGCCGACGGTCTCGTCCCGGGGCTCGTCGCCGGAGCGGCGGCCGTCGTCGTCCCCTCGCTCTACGAGGGGTTCGGGCTGCCGGTGCTCGAGGCCATGGCCGCCAACGTGCCGGTCGTCGCCGCCCGTACGAGCAGCCTCCCCGAGGTCGCCGGCGACGCCGCCGTGCTCGTCGACCCCACCGGTCCGGGCGTCGCCGACGGGCTCCTCGCCGTCACCCGCGACGACCCGGCGATCGCCGCGCTCGTGGCCGCCGGGCGTTCCCGGGCCGCCGGGTTCACGTGGGACGCTTCAGCGCGCGGGCATGCGGACGTCTGGCGCTCGCTCGCCTGATCGGCGTCGAGGTCCCGCGAGCTCGTAGCGCGCGCGATACGCCGTGGCGACGCCCGGCCAGCTGAACTCGGGCACTCGGGCGTGACCCGTGCGCGCGAGCCGGGTGCGGAGTTCGGCGTCGTCGTGGATCCGGCGCAGGGCGTCCGCGAGGGCGCCGCGATCGAGGGGGTCGACGAGGAGCCCGTCGACGCCGTCGTGCACGAACTCCGGCCCTCCCCCTCGATTGGTCATGATGAGGGCGGCGCGGGCGCGCCAGGCCTCGAGGGCGACGATGCCGAACGGCTCGAGTCGACTCGGAACCGCAACCGCGATCGACCGCTGCATCACGTCGTCGACCTGCGCGGGGTCGAGGCGGCCGAGGAGTTCGGCCCGTCCGCCGAGGCCGAGGTCGGTGATCCGTCGCTCGATCGTGCCGCGCTCGGGTCCGTCGCCGCCGATGAGCAGTCGCGTGTCGTCGGGCAGCCCGGCATCGGCGAAGGCGTCGAGCAGCAGGTCGAAGCCCTTCAGGGGTCCGAGGCGGCCGACCGCGGCGAAGTACGCCCGAGGGTCGTCCAGGGTGCTGAGCCGGTGCGCCGGGTCGGGGCGTCCGACGGTCGTCGCGACCCCGTTCGGGACCACGCTGCCGCCGACCAGGCCGTACGACGTGCGCAGTTCGTCGAGCACCCACTCCGACGGTGCGGTGACGAAGCGCGCGCGTGCGATCGCGGCGCGAAGCGCACGCCGAAGCAGGGCCGACCGCGCGAACGCGCCTCGATCGTCGGCCGAGGTCTCGCCGTGCGAGGTCACCGCGATCGGCAGTCGCCAGAGTCGGCCGAGCACGAGCGCGTAGACGCCGTTCGGTCCGAAGCAGTGGACGTGGAGGAGCTCGGGCCGGAACGACCGTCGGGCCCGCGACCATGCGAGCCAGGCCGAGGGCACGGCGCGGACCAGGGACAGCAGCGAGCGGAAGTTGCGGGCCGGCAACGGCGTCGGCAGGTATCGCACGACGATGCCGTCGACGTCGCGAGTCCCGAGATGCTCGCCCCGGTCGACCGACCACACCTCGACCACGGTGTCGGCCCGCTGCGAGAGTTCGTGCGCGACCTGACGGACGTGCTCCTCGACGCCGCCGAAATGCGGGGCGTACGACGACGTGACGAGCGCGATCCGGCGCACGGTGGCGCCGGGCTCGCTGCGCGAGGCGTCCGGGCGCCGGAACCGCGCCTCGACGCGGACGGGGCCGAGGCGGTAGATCGCCGCCCGCCGTCGCGCGGCGCGGCCGCGCTCGCCGGGGAGGACGACCGAGCGCACGGTCGCGCCGAGCCATTGCCCGGCACGGGCCCACTGCCAGCCGACCGCGCCGAAGTGCTTGCGGAGGAAGCGCTCCTGCGACGCGTGGAAGTGCGCTTCGCGCCGCCGCGGATCGCCGCCCGTCCCGGCGCCGACGTGCACGGCGTGGGCCTCGGGCACCACGGCGTGTCGCCAGCCGAGCCGATGCGCGCGGTAGGCCCAGTCGGCTTCCTCGGCGTAGAGGAAGTAGCGCTCGTCGAACCATCCGACCTGGTCGAGCGCCTCCGCCCGGAGCAGCATGACGGAGCCGATCACGTAGGACGGGTCGCGGCGGAGCCGCGCGAACCCGACGGCCTCGAGCCAGGTCCCCGCCGGCGACGGCAGCCACCACTCGACGCGCGCCTCGTGGCCCTGCTCGTCGACCTGGGCGGGGCCGACGCTCGCGAGATCGGGGCGCGCGCGGAGCGCGCGGTGCAGCCGCTCGACGTCGTCGGGCGAGATCTCGGCGTCGGGGTTCAGCAGCAGCACGTCGGCGCCGGGCGCGATCCGGTTCGCGAGGCCGTGGTTCACGCCGGCCGCGAAGCCGCCGTTGCGGCCGGGGTCGAGGTAGCGCACGCCGAGCTCGTCGCACAGCTCGCGGATGGCCGGCAGGGAGGAGTTGTCGACGACCGTGACCGGGAGGCCCGCGACCGGCTCGAGCGCGCGACGCAGCAGCTCGGGGGCGCCGTAGGCGACGACGATGATCTCGAGCGTGGGCGTCGGCTCGGGGGCGACGGATGCCTCGTGCACGATCGAACGGTACAGGTCGAGGTAGTCGCGCCCGACCGCACCCCAGCTGCACTCCTCCGCGCGTGCGAACCCGGAGGCCCGCAGCGCCGCGGCGCCGGGACCGGACGCGGCGGCGAGTGCCTCGGCGAGCGCGCCCGCGTCGCCCGCGGGGACGACCAGCCCCGCGCCGCCGACCACGTCGGGCAGGGCGCCGGCATCGCTCGACACGACCGGAACGCCGCACGCCATCGCCTCGATGGCCACGCGGCCGAACTGCTCGGTCCACGACGGCGTCGGCAGCGACGGGACCGCGAGCACGTCGAAGGACCGCAGCACCTCGGGGATGTCAGCGGGGTCGGCCGCGCCGACGAGCTCGACGCGGTCGCCGACGCCGACGGACGCCGCGCGCGCGAGCAGCTCGGGCGCCAGCGGGCCGGTTCCGACGACGCGCAGGCGAAGGCGCGGTTCGCGGGCGAGCGCATCGAGCAGCACGAGCAGGCCCTTCTCGGGCACGAGTCGGCCGACGAAGCCCACGGTGATCGGGGCGGCCGGGTCGCCGGGCTCGGGCGCTGCGGCGTCCCCTGGCCCCGGAGCATCCGCCGCACTGAACCGCTCGAGGTCGACGCCCAGCGGGATGACCCGCGCGCGGCCGACGAAGCCCTTGTCCTCCGCGATGCGCGCCGCCTCGGTATTGCACGCCGAGATGCCGGATGCGGCGCGGAGCGCCCGCCGCTCGAGCCAGCGGAACGGGATCGGGTAGCGCTTGCGCAGGTTCTGCGCGGTGTAGAGCACCACCGGCGTGCGCCGCGCGCGCCTGCGCAGCGCTCGCAGGAGCAGGATCTCGGCGGTCGCGAGCGCGAACGGCTCCTCGTGGACGTCGATGACGTCGAACTCGCCCCCGAGCGCGCGCCACAGCGGCAGCGGGTCGTAGACGAAGAGCGCCGGATGCCGGCCGAACGTGCGCACGCCGCGCACGTGCTCGTCGGGTCGGGCCTGCAGCGCGACCGGAGCGCCCCCGGCGTGCCACCGTCGAGCGCTGTACAGCTCGACGTCGACTCCGAGCGCGGCGAGCGCGCGCTCGCGACCGCGCCACTCGTCGACGACGGCGCTGTGCGAGACCCTGAGTACGCGCACCGCACCCCCCTCTAGAATCCTTTGCAGAAACCTTATCCGGGGCCCCGCTCCCCGGTCGTGGCGAGCCGGGGGTGATCGCGCATGGATTCCGAGGACTTCCGCGTGCTCGTGGTCTGCACCGGCAACATCAACCGCTCCGCCCTCGCCGCCGCCCTGCTCCGCACCTGGGCCGATTGGTACCTGCCGCCGGAGGTCGCGGCGCACGTCGTCGTCACCAGCGCCGGCCTCGCGGCGCCGGCGGGCCGGCCCATGCGCAGCCGCACGCGCGTGATCGCCGAGCGGCTCGGCACCGACGGGCGGGCCCATCGCTCCGCGCAGATCGACGAGGCTGCGATCCGGGCCGCCGACCTGGTGCTCACGGCGGATGTCGCGCATCGCGACGGCGTGCTCGGAATGGTGCCCTCGAAGCTGCGGTCGACGTTCACCATCCGCGAGGCGGGCGGGATCGCCGCGCGTCTGGGGGCAGTGCCGGCGCCCGCATCCGCTGCGGATCTCCGGACCCGGATCGTCGCCTTCAGTCGTCGCCGAGAGCTCGGTGCGGCCGACGACGGCGACATCACCGACCCCCAGGGTCGTGGCGACGACGCGTACCGGGCCATGGCGGGCGAGGAGGTGCCGCCGTTGACCTCCATCGCGGCGTCGCTGTTCGGCATGCCGAAGGCCGAGGTCGATGCGGTGCTGGCGACGGTCGCCGACCCGGAGGCGTTCTCGTTCGAGGGCCTCGAGCGGCGCGAGGCACCCGGCGGCGCAACCTCCGGGGCGGCGCCGACGGAGCGTCGGCGCCGCTGGTTCGGCAGGCGTGACACGTGAGCGAGCCGAATCGGCGGCTTCGGGTGCTGCACCTGGACCACACGGGCGCATCGGGTGGTGCGGAACTCGCGCTCATCCGGATGCTGCAGGCCCGGCCCGACTGGTCGGCCGTGCTGCAGACGCCCCCGCTCGACTCCGGCCCGGACGTGTGGGATGCGATGCCGCCGCGCGTGCCACGGCGGGCCGTCGGCCTTCCGCAACCTGCCGGCGCGAGCTCCGGCGGAGCGCTCGCCGCGGTCGGGTTCGGGGCGCGTCTCGCGGTGCAGGCGATCGCGGTCCGCACGTCTGCGGCGTTCCGCTCCGCCGATCTCGTCGACGCCAACACCGCGCGCGCTGCGGCGTACGGCGCGCTCGCCGCACGGCTCGCCCGCACGCCGTTCGTCGTCCACCTGCGTGACCTCGTCGAGCCCGACGCGCTCGGCGGCGCCGGGCATGCCATCATGACCCGGGTCGTGCTCCCGCGAGCCGACGGCGTCATCGCGAACTCGCACTCGACGCTCGCCTCGGCCCGGCGCTTCCTGCGGCCGAACGCCGTCGCCGAAGTCGTGCCGAGCGCATCGGGACTCACGGTCGGCGCCGCGCTGCTCGTCAGCGCCGACGCGCCGCTCCGCACCGTCGGCATGCTCGCCCGCATCGATCCGTGGAAGGGCCAGGCCGAACTCCTGGAGGCGTTCGCCCACGCGTTCGCGGGTCGTGACATCCGCCTGCAATTCGCCGGCGGTGCCCCGTTCGGACACGAGGGATACCTCGAGGAAGTGCGACGCCGGGCCGACGAACTCGGCGTCGGCGCGCAGGTCGACGTCCTCGGACACGTGGACGACGTGTCGCGATTGCTCGACTCCTGGGACGTCGCCGTGCAGTACTCGACGCGGCCCGAGCCGCTCGGCCAGAACGTGCTGCAGTACCTCGCCGCCGGGCGTGTGGTGGTCGCCGCCGATGAGGGCGGCCCGACCGAGTGGGTCGTCGACCTCGAGAACGGGTTGCTCGTGCCACCCCGCGATGTCGGCGCGCTCGCGGCCGCGTTCACGCGGCTCGACGAGGACGCCGCGCTGCGTGCCCGGCTCTCCGGCGCGGCCGCCGCGACGCCCGGACTGCTCGACGACCTCGCGGTGGCGCAGGCCCACCTCGAGGTCTATGAGCGCGTGCTCGCGGCGGTCGCCGCGTAGGCCGTTCTCGCGGATGCCTCTGGAGCGACGCCGATGTCGACGCCTACGATGAGCGAGTGCCCGACTCCCCCTCGCTCTCCGTGATCATCCCCGCACGGGATGCGGCGATGACCATCGGCACCCAGCTCGAGGCCCTGGCGGCACAGCAGTGGGAGGGCCGGTGGGAGGTGATCGTCGCCGACAACGGCTCCCGGGACGACACCGTCGCCCGGGTCGAGGCATGGCGTGGCCGCCTCCCCGACCTGCGTGTGATCGACGCCTCCTCGGTTCGCGGGGCGAGCCATGCGCGGAACGTGGCCGCCGCGGCCGCATCGGGCGAGTACCTGCTGTTCCTCGACGCCGACGACGTCGCACAGCCGGGCTGGCTCGAGGCGATGGCCGCCGCGTCGGCCGAGCATTCGTTCATCGCCGGCGTGTCCACGCCGGCGCACGAGTCCGCGTCCGATCCGCAGTCCGGGATGGGACGGACCACCCGGTGGTCGGCGATCCTGCCATCGAAGGGATTCCTCGACGCGGCGGCGACGAACAACCTCGGTGTCAGCACGAAGGTCTGGCACGAGGTCGGCGGGTTCCGCGAGAACATGATCGTGGCCATGGACACGGCATTCTGCTGGGATGTGCAGCTGCACGGCCACCCGCTCGTCCGCGTCGACGATGCGCACGTCACGTATCGCATGCGGACCTCGCTCCGCGAACTCTGGCGCCAGCAGTACCGGTGGGGCATCGGATCGGTCCAGCTCTACGCGCTGTTCCGCGAGCACGGGGTCCCGCGGTCGTCCTCGCTCGGCGGCGTCGTGCGGATCGTCGGCCTGGTCGCGATGGCGCCGTTCTCGATCTGGTCGGTGGACGGGCGACGGGACTGGGTCGGCCGGGCGGCGCGACGCGCCGGACGGATCGCAGGCTCGATCCGGTTCCGCGTGTTCATGCTCTGACCCGATGGAGGGCGGCGCCGACGCTCAGGTCGTGCCGGCGACGGCCCCGCGCCGCTCGTGGCGCCCGAGCTGATCGAACCCGTCGAGCCCGCCCGCCGCGAACGCCGTGACCGCGTCGAGCGTCGCATCCGCGCCGAGCACGCGGTTGTGCCCGGCGCCGTCGGTGAGGACGAGGCGCGAACGCGCGCCGTGCGCGTCGTGGAGGCGGACGCCCTCGCTGGCCGGAACCTCGCGGTCGCCGCGGTCGTGCACGACGAGCAGCGGCATCCGCTCGGGCAGGGGGTTCGCGGCACCGTCGAACCGGGGCCACGGGTCGGCGAGGTCGGGCAGGATGCGGCGCGCGAAGCGCGCGGAGAGCGCGTCGGCGGTGCTCGGGCGGGCGCCGATGCGTTCCGCGAAGGCGTCGACGAGGAACCTCGCGTGCGAGGGGCCCGCAATGGCCACGAGTCCGCCGGCGGCGGCGCCGTCGGCGATCGCGGTACGGGCGGCCATCGCACCGAACGAGTGCCCGATGATCGTGTGGAAGCGACCCTCGCGGGCCTGGAGCGCTTCGATCGCGGCCAGCCAGTCGCGGATGTCGGTGCGCCGACCCGGCGAGTCGCCGTTGGCGGGCGCCTCGAACGCGAGCAGCCGGAACCCCTCGGCACGGAGCTCGCGCACGATCGGCGCGAACTGCGAGGCGCGCCCGCGCCATCCGTGCACGAGCAGGATGGTGTCGGGCCCGCTGCCCCACTCGTAGGTCGCGAGGTCGCGCCCTCGCACGCGGATGCTCGAGCGGTGGGCCGCGTCCTGCGCCGCGCGATCGGCGGGCCGGACGGGCAGGCGCCCGCCGACGCGCATGAAGAGCGGCAGGGCGAGGGCAGCGGATGCCTCGGGGGAGACGAGCTCGGCGGCGCGAATCGCCGCGACGCGGCTCAGGAGCCCGGCGGTGGCGACGGTCTCGGCGATGGTGGTCACGGTGACTCCGATCAATGAATACGAACGGTCGTGCGTTGAGTATACGAACGTTCGTGCGTAAAATCGAGAGGGTGAGCACGGGAATGTCCGCGGGAGTCGTCGACGGCCGACGCCTCAGGGGAGACGCGTCGCGCCGCCAGGTGCTCGCCGCGGCCGTCGACCTCGCCTCGGTCGAGGGGCTCGACCAGCTCTCGATCGCGCGCATCGCCGACGCCGCATCGGTGTCGAAGAGCGGCGTCGCGACGCTCTTCGGCAGCAAGGAGCGCCTGCAGCTCGCGACGGTCGAGGCCGCGCGACTTCGCTTCGTCGAGACCGTCGTCGAACCCGCCCGAGAGCTTCCGCGCGGTCTCGGCCGGGTCGTCGCGCTCGCCGACCGCTGGATCGCGTACTCGCGCGGGCGGGTCTTCCCGGGCGGATGCTTCTTCGCCGAGGCGGCCGCCGACTTCGACGCCAAGCCGGGGCCGGTGCGCGACGCGATCGACCGCGCGCTCGCCGAGTGGAGCGGCTACCTCGCGGCATCCCTCGCGAACGCGCGCTCGCTCGGCGAGCTGCCGGCGCTCGACGACCCCGACCAGCTCGCCTTCGAGTTCACCGCGCTCCTCGACCTCGCCAACCGCGACTCGGTCATGCACGGCACGAACACCTCGTACTCGCGCGCCCGTCGCGGCATCGCCGCGCGCCTCCGCGCCGCCGGCGCCGACCCGTCCGCGGTCGACGTGTTCGCCGCCGTCTCCGACGACTGAGGCCTGCGCGGGCGCCGGCGCCGTCGCCCGCGCCTGCCGCTCCGGCACACCGCCGACATCGCCCCGAGCCGCTCGACCGAGCCCCTCCCGACCTTCGGGGGCGCTTCGTGCCCCGTCCCCACTCGGGCCCCGACCCCGGCCGGGCGGCGCGCCGCCTCAGCCCGCGACGAGGGAACCGTCGCGCGAGAGGTCGACCTGCTCGTCGCGAGGCACGACCTTCACGCGCTCGCGCGCGACCGGGCCTTCGAACGCCTCGCCCAGCGAGCGCTCGTGCGCGTCGAGGGCGAGCCAGCCGTTCCAGGTCGTGAAGCGGATGCCGCGGGCCTCGAGCAGCTCGAGCACCTCGTCGCCCGCCTCAGCTGCGACGGTCGGCGCGACGCCCGGCTCGGCGAGCACGCCCGCCTGCGCGTCGGCCACGAGGTTCGTGATGGTCTCCAGCGCGTCGCCCTTGGTGTGCCCGATGAGCCCGACGGGGCCCCGCTTGATCCAGCCCGTCGCGTAGACGCCGGCGACGGGGGCGCCGGAGGCATCCGTCACCCGGCCGCCGTCGTTCGGGATCACGCGGGCCGACTCGTCGAACGGCACGCCCGCGATCGGCGAGCTCGCGTAGCCGACGGCGCGGTACACGGCCTGCACGGACACGTCGACGAGCTCGCCGGTCCCCACGACCGAGCCGTCGCCGACCGGACGGGTGCGCTCGAAGCGCACGCCCTCGACGGCGTCGGTGCCGAGCACCTCGACGGGCGAGTGGAAGAAGTGCAGGTGCAGGCGGCGCGACGCGGTCGGCTCCCAGTCGGAGGGCTTGCGCCATCCGTTGAGGGTGCGCGTCATCACCTTCACCTGGTTGTTCGTCGCGAGCAGGTGCGCGGCGTGCTCGTCGCCCTCGGCCCGCGCGAAGTCGTCGTCGTACACGACGATGTCGACGTCGGGCACCTCACCGAGCTCGCGCAGCTCGATCGGCGTGAACTTCACCTGCGACGGCCCGCGCCGGCCGAACACGTGCACGTCGGTCACGGGCGAGGCCACCAGGCCCGCGTGCACGTTCGCCGGGATGTCGGTCGTCAGCAGGTCGGCCGGGTGCTTCGCGAGCACGCGCGCCACGTCGAGCGCCACGTTGCCGTTGCCGATGACCGCGATCGACTCGGCCTCGAGCGGCCAGTCGCGCGGCACGTCGGGGTGGCCGTCGTACCAGGCCACGAGATCGGCCGCGCCGAACGAGCCGGGCAGGTCGATGCCGGGGATCTCGAGCGGGGCGTCCTTCAGGGCGCCGGTGGCGAAGATCACGGCGTCGTAGCGCTCGCGCAGCTCGTCGACCGTGACGTCGCGGCCCACCTCGACGTTGCCGATGAGGCGGATCGTGCCCTCGTCGAGCATCTCGTGCAGGGAGTTCACGATGCCCTTGATGCGCGGGTGGTCGGGCGCGACGCCGTAGCGGATCAGGCCGTACGGCGCGGGCAGCGACTCGAACAGGTCGATCGCGACCTCGCCGCCGGCCTCGTCGACCTGGCGGCGGAGGATGTTGCCCGCGTAGATGCCGGCGGGGCCGGCGCCGACGATCGCGACACGGAGGTTGAGGGTCATGAGGGCATGGCCTTTCGGAGGAAGCGGGGGGAAGGTCTGGACGGGCTGGGGTGGGCGGCGGGTCAGTCGATGGCCGGCGGCGCTGCGAGGGCGGATGCCGCGAGCTCGGCGGGCGCGTACGGACTCAGCCGCACGACGTCGCCGACCACCACGACCGCGGGCGACCGCACGCCCCGCGCCGCCGCCTGGTGGGCGATCGTGTGGAGCGTGCCGATCGTCACTCGTTGGCGAGGGCCGTACCCATCCTCCACGATCGCGACTGGGCACTCGCCCCCGCGCTCGCCGCGGGCGAGTGTGATCGCGGAGTTCGCGAGCGTGCCGACGCCCATGAGCAGCACGACCGTGTGGTCGCGCCCGCCGCCGAGCGACTGGATCTGGTCGTGACCGGTGACGACCGTGAACGTCGTCGCGAGACCGCGATGCGTGAGGGGGATGCCGGCGATCGCGGGCACCGACACGGCGCTCGTGATGCCCGGCACGACCTCGACGTCGACGCCGCGGTCGCGGCAGAATGCGAGCTCCTCGCCGCCCCGTCCGAAGACGTACGGGTCGCCGCCCTTCAGCCGTACGACCCGCTTGCCGCCCTGCGCGAGCGTGACGAGCAGCTCGTTGATCGCGTCCTGCGGCACGGCGTGGTGACCGGGCAGCTTGCCGACGTCGACGACCTCGGCGGCGAGTCGCACGCCCTCGGCGGCGAGGCCGTCGAGCACGGAGCGCGCGCCGAGGCGATCCGCAACGATCACGTCCGCCGCCTCGAGGGCGCGCAGGCCCCGGAGCGTGATCAGTCCGGGGTCGCCGGGACCGGCGCCGACGAGTGCGACGTGGCCGCGCCCGGTGTCGTCGGGGCGCGGCGCGCGCCCCGCGGCATCCGTCGCCGGGTTCTCGAAGGTGTTCTCGGTCATGGGGTTCCTCCCGTGAGTCCGCGGCGGCGCAGCATCCCGCGCTCGACCGGGGCGAAGACGAGCAGCTCGATCACGACGCCGATGGCGAGGATCACGAGGATGGTGCCGAGCACGCTCGCGAGGTCGGCGAGGTCGCGGCCCTGCTGGAGCAGCGAGCCGACGCCGAAGCCGATCGACCCGCCGAACGCGATGATCTCGGCGGCCATGAGCGAGCGCCACGAGAACGCCCAGCCCTGCTTGAGGCCGGCGAGGTAGCCGGGCAGGGCGGCCGGCAGCACGACGGATGCCGCGAGCTCGAGCCGCGACGCGCCGAGCACGGTTCCGACCCGCCGGAGCTGCGGCGGCACCTGGGCGACGCCGGCGACGAGCCCGTTCACGATCGACGGGATCGCGCCCATGAGCACGACGAAGTACACCGTGGCGTCCGACAGCCCGAACCAGAGGATCGCGGCGGGCACCCAGGCCACCGACGGCAGCACCTGCAGGCCCGAGATGAGCGGGCCGAGCGCGCGTCGCAGCGGCGCCCACTCGGCGAGCAGCAGCCCGAGCGGCGTGCCGACGGCGACGGCGATGAGGAAGCCGAGGACGCCGCGCTCGAGGCTCGTCGTCACGGCGAGCTGCAGGCGGCCGTCCTCCCATGCCTGGCCGAGCGCGGCGGCGACGTCGAGCGGTCCGGGCGCGAGGTCGGGCCGGGGCTGCGCGATGACCGTGTACGCCTGCCACGCGGCGACGAGCACGACGAGCAGCAGCACGGGCGGCAGCACGCCGTCGATCGCGCGACGCCACCAGGGCGTGCGCCGTTCGGCGCTCGTCTGGAGTCGATCGAGCCCGGCCTCGAGCGTGCGGAGGTCGTCATCGCCGCCCGAACGCGATCGGGTCGCCACTTGTGCCGGGTTCGCGCGGCTGGTTCCCGGCGCAAGTGGCAACTCGCGGTCCGGGGCGGGCGCGGCTGCGGCGGGCGCGGCGGGCGCGACGTGCAGGTCATGCGGCATTGCGGCGGATCTCCCTTCGCAGGTGCTCGGTGATCTCGACCGAGAGCTCCGACACGGTCGGCGACTCGATGCGGCGCGGCCCGTCGTCGGCGATGTGCCACTCGTTGACGATCCGCCCCGGACGACTCGACATGAGCAGCACCCGCTGCCCGAGCCGCGCGGCCTCGCGCACGTTGTGGGTGACGAACACGATCGTGCGGCCGGTCTCGCGCCAGACGCGCTCGAGCTCCTCGTGAAGCAGGTCGCGGGTGATGGCGTCGAGTGCGGCGAAGGGCTCGTCCATGAGCAGTACCGAGCGGTCCTGCGCGAGGGCGCGGGCGAGCGCCACGCGCTGCCGCATGCCGCCCGACAGCTCGTGCGGGCGCTTGTCGGCGGCATCCGCGAGGTGCACGAGGTCGAGCAGTTCGAGCGCGCGGGCTCGACGCGCGGGCCGCGCGAGGCCGGCGTCGCCGAAGCGCAGGGCGAGTTCGACGTTGCGCCGGGCGCTCAGCCACGGCAGCAGCGACGCCTCCTGGAACATCACCGCGGCGCGCCCGTCGACCTCGATCGTGCCGGTGCTCGGCCGCTCCAGCCCGGCGATGAGGGCGAGCAGGGTCGACTTGCCGCATCCCGATGCCCCGAGCAGGCAGGCGAACTCGCCCGGCGCGACCGCGAGGTCGATGCCGTCGAGGACGACCGGGCCGTCGGCGGCGTACTGCTTGCCGATGCCGGCGAGGCGGATCGCGGCTGCCGCGGTCATCGTCGGCCCCTGTCGAGTCCGGCTCCGTCGATCGGCGCGAGCCGGGCCGCCTCTCGCACGGCGTTCAGCGCGCGGAGGTCGAGGATGCCGGCGAGGTCGCCGCCGCTCGCCGTGCCGGCCGCGACCGCGTTCCGCTGGAGTACCGGGAGCGTCGCCGCGAACGGGTCGACCGTCGGCCTGACGTGCGCGAGGGCGCGCTCGAGCACGGCGTCGGGGAGCGGTGCGCCGGCGTCGGCCTCGAGGCGGACATTCACGAGCGCCGGCACGTCGTCGGGGTGCGCCGCGATGAAGTCGACGGATGCCGCGTGGCCGGCCACGAGCGCCGCGACCGCGTCGGGGTGCGCCTCGAGGAACTCGGTGCGCACGACGAGCAGCGTCGTCGGGAACGCGCCGCCGGGCCAGAGCTCCGCCTCGTCGACGAGCACGCGCGCGCCCGCCTCGATGACGAGCCGCGAGGCCCACGGTTCGGGCAGCCACGCGCCGTCGATCGCGCCGGTCGTGAACAGCTGCAGCGTGCGCGCGTTCTCGGTGGGCACGATGTCGACGTCGCCGCCGCCCGTCGGCGAGGTCTCGAGGTCGTGGTCGGCGAGCCAGGTGCGGAGCGCGACGTCCTGGGTGTTGCCGAGCTGCGGCGTCGCGAGGGTCGCGCCGCGGAGGTCGTCCGCATCGTCGATGCCCTCGCGCACGACGAGCGCGGCACCGCCGCCGACCGCGCCCGCGACGACGCGGAGCGAGGTGCCGGCCGACTGCACGAAGCTGTTGATCGCCGGGCTCGGGCCGAGGTAGGCGGCGTCGATCGCGCCGGCGCTCAGCGCCTCGACGGCGGCCGGTCCGGCGTTGAACGCCTGGGGCTCGAGCGCGACGTCGCCGAGCTCGTCGGCGAGGATCCCGGTCTCGAGGCCGACGAGTGCGGGCAGGTGGGTGACGTTGGCGAAGTAGCCGAGGCGGAGGGCCGCGGCATCCGTCGCCCCTGCTGCAGCCGGCCCCTCGGCGGCGGCGCTCCCGACCGAGCCGATCACCACGGGCACGATGACGATCGCCGCGGCGACCGCGACGCCGGCGACGAGTTCGCCGAGCTGTGCACCGAGCCCGCGGCCGGTCACGCCGGCGCCTCCACGACGATGCCGGCGGCGAGCGTCGCGCCGTCCTGCGGGTGGATGACGAGGAACGCCCCCGCCCGGCGGTGCGCGGCGTACGGCTCCGCGGCGAGGTCGGCGGCGAGCTTGAGGCGCACGAGTCCGATGTCGTTCGTCTCGAGCGCGGTGGTCGGCGTCGTCTCGAGCGTGTCGAGGTCGAGGCGTCCGCGGATGTCGCTGACGATGGCCTGCACGGTCGTGGTGCCGTGCTTGACGAGCACACGCGCCCCGGTCGCGAGCGGGCGTGCGTCGAGCTGGAACACGTCGGCGTCGAGCTCGCGCCGCGGCGCGGGCAGCGATCCGGCGGCGGCGATCACGGCGCCGCGTGCGGCGTCGACGGGGTCGGCGAGCTCGAGCGAGACCGAGAGGGGGGCGGATGCCTCGACGAGCGCCTCGGGGCCCCTGCGGATGCCCGTGACCGCCGTCCGCACTCCGGCGGGGAACACCTCGACCGGGTCGCCGACCCGCACCGTGCCCGACTCGATGCGCCCGGCGAACGCGCGGTGGTCGCGGAACGCGTCCGCCGCGGCGTCCGTCACCTCGGGCGAGAGCCCGCCCTGCGGGCGGATCACGAGCTGCACGGGCAGCCGCAGCGCCTCGAGGTCGGTCTCGAGCTCGTCGATCGTCGAGAGCTCCTCGAGGAGCTCGAGCAGCGACGGGCCGTCGTACCAGGGCGTGTTCGACGAGCGCTCGACGACGTTGTCGCCAGCCAGCGCCGAGACCGGGATGACGTGCGCGTCGGGGAGGCCGAGGTCGCGCGCGAGCTCGGCCACATCCGCCGCCACTGCCTCGAAGGCGGCGCGCTCGTACCCGGCGAGGTCGATCTTGTTGACGGCGACGATCACGTGCGGGACCCGCAGCAGCGCGACGACCGCGAGGTGGCGGCGGGTCTGCTCGAGCACGCCGTTGCGCACGTCGACGAGCACGACGACGGCGTCGGCGGTGGCCGACCCGGTGACCATGTTGCGCGTGTACTGCACGTGCCCGGGGCAGTCGGCGAGGATGAACGATCGGCGACCGGTCGTGAAGTAGCGGTAGGCGACGTCGATGGTGATGCCCTGCTCGCGCTCGGCGCGCAGGCCGTCGGTGAGCAGCGCGAAGTCGATCGCGCCGGGCTCGCCGCCGAAGCCGCGCTCGGCCGAGGTGCGGGCCACCGACTCGAGCTGGTCGGCGAGGATCGACTTCGAGTCGTGGAGCAGGCGGCCGACGAGGGTCGACTTGCCGTCGTCGACGGAGCCGGCGGTCGCGAAGCGGAAGAGCGTGCCGGCGGCGGGCGCGGTCGTCGTCATCAGAAGTACCCGTCCTTCTTGCGGTCCTCCATGGCCGCCTCGGAGAGGCGGTCGTCGGCGCGCGTCGCGCCGCGTTCGGTGAGGGTGGATGCCGCGACCTCGCGCACGATGTCCGATACCGTCGAGGCCTCGGAGACGACCGCACCGGTGCAGCTGAGGTCGCCGACGGTGCGATAGCGGACCGTCCGGCGCTCGACCGTCTCCCCCGCATGCGGCGCCGAGACGTCGCTCACCGCGAGCCACATGCCGTCGCGCGCATACACGTCGCGCTCGTGCGCGAAGTAGAGCGGCGGCAGTGCGATGCGCTCGCGCTCGATGTAGCGCCACACGTCGAGCTCGGTCCAGTTCGAGATCGGGAACGCCCGCACGTGCTGCCCGACCGTGTGCCGGCCGTTGTAGAGCGTCCAGAGCTCGGGCCGCTGGTTGCGCGGGTCCCACTGGCCGAACTCGTCGCGCAGCGAGATGATGCGCTCCTTCGCTCGGGCCTTGTCCTCGTCGCGGCGGGCGCCGCCGAAGACCGCGTCGTGGCGGCCGGCCGCGATCGCGTCGAGCAGCGGCTGCGTCTGCAGCGGGTTGCGCGTGCCGTCGGCCCGCTCCTGCAGGCGGCCGTCGTCGAGGTAGTCCTGCACCGAGGCGACCTCGAGGCGGATGCCGAGGCGCGCGACCGTCTCGTCGCGGAACCGCAGCACCTCGGGGAAGTTGTGGCCGGTGTCGACGTGGAGCACCGGGAACGGCACCTTGGCCGGCCAGAAGGCCTTGGTCGCCAGGTGCAGCACGACGACCGAGTCCTTGCCGCCGGAGAAGAGCAGCACCGGACGCTCGAACTCGGCGACGACCTCGCGGATCACGTGGATCGCCTCGGCCTCGAGCGCGTCGAGCGCGTCGGTCGCGTGGGCCGCAGCGGCGGTGCGGGCAGCGGATGCCGCGGCATCCGTCGTCGTCAGGTTCTCGGTCATAGGTGCAATCCGCATTCCGTCTTGGCGAGGCCGGCCCAGCGGCCGGACCTCGGCTCCTCGCCCGCGGCGACGGGCTTCGTGCACGGCTCGCAGCCGATCGAGGGGTAGCCGTGCGACATGAGCAGGTTCACGGGAACGGCGTTGGCGCTCGCGTACTCGACGAGGTCGTCGAAGGTCCAGGCCGCGACCGGGTTGACCTTCACGAGCCCGTTCCGCTCGTCGTACGTGACGAGCGGGGTCAGCGTGCGCGTCGGCGCCTCGTCGCGGCGCACGCCCGTGAACCAGACCTCGTACCCGCCGAGCGAGCGCTGCAGCGGCTCGACCTTGCGGCGCGCGCAGCAGAGGCCCGGGTCGCGGGCGAAGAGCTCGGCGCCGAACTCGGCGTCCTGCTCCGCGACGGTCTGCTCGGGCAGCACGTCGACGATCCGCACGTCGAGCTGCCGGGCGACCTCGTCGCGCGTGACGGTCGTCTCGGCGAAGTGGTAGCCGGTGTCGAGGAAGAGCACGTCGACGCCCGGCAGCTGCTCGGCGACGAGGTGCGGCAGCGCGGCATCCGCCATCGAGCACGCGACGGCCGCGGCATCCGTGGCGAAGTTCGCCGCCACCCACGCGACGACCTCGGCGGGGGTCGCCTCGTGGTCGGTGAGGCTGCCGAGGGCGGCGTTGCCCGCCTCGGCGAGGGCGCGCAGCTCGTCGGGCAGCCGGCGCTCGGCGCGGCGGTCAGTGGTCGGGTGGCCGACGGATGCCCCGCCGGCGCCCGGCGCCGCGATCCCGATGTTCCGCGCGCTCACCGGAGGGCCTCCTCGTCGGCCCGGTGCGCCCACTGGGCGAACGTCTCGTCGGTCGCGGCGTCGCGCTCGCCGAGGAACCGCGTCACGACACGCTCGACGTAGTCGGCGATGCCGTCGGCCGTCACCTTGAGGCCGCGCACGGTGCGGCCGAGGCCGGCCTCGTCGCGGTCCCGCGAGGCGAGGCCGCCGCCGAGGTGCACCTGGTAGCCGGGCACCTGCTCGCCGTCGATCGTGACGAGCTGGCCCTTCAGGCCGATGTCGGCGGTCTGGATGCGCGCGCACGAGTTGGGGCAGCCGTTGACGTGCAGGCTGATCGGGTGCGGCAGGTCGAAGGCGTCGAGCCGCTCCTCGAGCTCGAGCACGGCCGCCGTGGCGAACGCCTTCGTCTCGACGATCGCGAGCTTGCAGAACTCGATGCCGGTGCACGCGATGGTGCCGCGGCGGATGAGGCTCGGGCGCGCCTGCAGGCCGAGCTCGTCGAGGCCCGCGACGAGCGACTCGACGCGATCCCCGGGGATGTCGAGGATGACGACCTTCTGGTGCGGGGTGGTGCGCAGCCTCGTCGAGCCGTGCGCCTCGACGAGGTCGGCGAGCTTCGTCAGGGTCGGACCGGACACGCGGCCGACGATGGGCGTCGCGCCCACGTAGTACCGGCCGTCCTTCTGGCGGTGCACGCCGACGTGGTCGCCGGTCGTCGCCGGCGTCGGCGCGGCCGGGCCGTCGGGGAGCGCGTGCCCGAGGTACTCGGTCTCGAGCACCTCGCGGAACCGCGCGACCCCCCAGTCGGCGAGCAGGAACTTCAGGCGCGCCTTGTTCCGCAGCCGCCGGTAGCCGTAGTCGCGGAAGATCTGCGCGACGCCGTGCCAGGCATCCGCCACCTGGGAGGGCGCGACGAACACGCCGAGCCGCTCCGCGAGCCGCGGCGCCGTCGAGAGGCCGCCGCCGACCCACAGGTCGTAGCCGACGCCGAGCGTCGGGTGCTCGACGGCCACGAACGCGACGTCGTTGATCTCGTGCACGACGTCTTGGCTCGGGTGGCCCGTGATCGCCGACTTGAACTTGCGGGGCAGGTTCGCGAGCGACTCGTCGCCGATGAACCGACTCGTGATCTCCTCGATCTGCGGGGTCGGGTCGATCAGCTCGTCGGCGGCGATGCCGGCGACCGGCGAGCCGAGCACGACGCGGGGCACGTCGCCGCACGCCTCCGTCGTGCCGAGGCCGACCGACTCGAGCCGCCGCCAGATCTCGGGCACGTCCTCGACGCGGATCCAGTGCAGCTGGATGTTCTGCCGGTCGGTGAGGTCGGCGGTGTCACGGCCGAACTCCGTCGAGATGCCGCCGATGACGCGCAGCTGCTCGGTCGTGAGCTGCCCGCCGTCGATGCGGACGCGGAGCATGAAGAACTCGTCCTCGAGCTCGTGCGGCTCGAGCGTGGCGGTGCGACCCCCGTCGATGCCGGGCTTGCGCTGCGTGTACAGGCCCCACCAGCGGAACCGCCCGTGCAGGTCGGTCGGGTCGATCGACGCGAAGCCGCCGTCGGCGTAGATGCGCTCGATGCGCTCGCGCACCGCGAGGCCGCCGTCGACCTGCTTCCACTCCTCGTTCGCGTTGAGCGGGGCCGTGCCGTCGACCTTCCACTGCCCGTTCGGCTTCGCCGAGGGCCGGGGCGGGCGGATGTCGCGGGCCAGCCCATCCGCGCGTGCGGGGCGCTCGACGCGGTCGGTGCGCGGTGCGCGCGTCGCGGCATCCGTCGTCTCGATCGTCACGTTTCCCCTCCTCGTCCGCGCCCCGTTCGGGGCACGTGCCGACGAAGGTACGGGGGTCGGACGGATGCCGGAACCCGACCCCGTCACGCACGGTCACCCCGTGTCACGAGGCGTCGCACGGCGAAATATGACGTGCGACGCGGGCGGGCCCGACGCGCCCGAGTGGGCGTTCCGGCAAAGGGCTCACTTCGAGCGGGCGAGCGCCTCCGCGTAGCGGTCGAGCACGATCTCCACGAGCTCGGCGGGCGCGTCGTCGGGGCGCAGCAGCGGCTCGGCGAGCACGTCGGGCGCGGCGCTGGCCGCGAGGTCCTGGAAGTACCCCGGTGCGAGCAGGTAGCTCGCGGCGGCGACTCGCCCGTCCGTCCCGGCGGCCTCGGCGGCGGCGCGCGCCGCGGCGATCGCGTCGGGCAGCCGCGGCTCGGCCGCCGACAGGAACCCGATCGAGACGTCGGCGACGGATGCCCCGGCCAGCGCGTCGCGCACCCGGTGGCACGCCTCGACGGCGCGCACGTCGCTCGATCCCGCCACGACGAGCACGACCGGGTCGTCGTCTCCGGCCCCGGCCTCGGCGAGCCGTCGACAGAGGACCGTGATCAGCCGATCGTCGGGCCCGAGCGCGTCGGCGACGACCACCTCGCGCCCGCCGTCGCGGGCCTCCGCGGCCGCCTCGGCGAGGTCGACGTGAACGTGGTAGCCCGCGGAGAGCAGCAGCGGCACGATCACCGCGGGTTCCCCATCGGGAAGCGTGGCGAGCGCGGCGGGCACGTCGGGCTGCTCGACGTCGACATGGCAGAGTCGCGTCTCGGGGGCGGCATCCGCCCACCGCTCGGCGACCGCCGCGACCACGGCGTCGAACAGTCCGCGCACCGCGGCGCGTCCCTCCGGCGAGGAGGTGCCGTGCGAGACGGCGACGAGCGCGGGCGGGCGTCGGGGCGTCATCCGCCCATGCTCGCACCCGGGACCGGGTGCCGTGCGCGTGTCACGCCGGATGACGACGGCGCACCCGGGCTCAGAAGCTCGTGACGAGGTCGCCGAGCACCTCGTCGACCTCGGTGGGGTCGGTCGCGTCGTAGTAATGGGCGCCGGTGGCGCTCGAGATCGACTGCAGGGTCTTCACGTCGGCATCGGCTCCGTACGCGAGCGTGAACACGAGCACGGGGGTCGAGTGGTGGAGCTCCTCGAGCGTGTCGAGCATCTGCTGCGCCGAGGTGCTCGGCGCCTCGGTCTCGTTCCTGCCGTCGCTGAGCAGCACGATCGCGTTGATGCGGTCGGGGTCCCAGCCGTCGGCCTGCCGCTTGGCGAACGTGTCGACCGCCTCGTAGAGGGGCGTCCACTCGATCGGCTTCAGCGTGCTGAGCGCCGACTCGAACCGGTCGCGGGTGTCGGCGATGTCGGCGACCGGGCTCACCTCGCCGGGGGCGAGCGCCTGCGCGTCGACCTCGGAGAAGGCCGCGAGTCCCACCCCGTCGCCGTCCGAGAAGTGGTCGAGCGACAGCTCGACCGCCTGCTTGGCGGCCTCGAGCTTCGTCTCGCCCGTCTCGATGGGGTCGCCCATCGATCCCGAGACGTCGAGGAGGAACAGCACGTTGGCGCGCTTGCGCACATCGGGGAAGGCCTCGTGCATCGCGACGACGACCTGCGGGTCGGGGAAGTCGAGTCCGGCCTCGGAGGTGTCGGCGAGCGCGCCGACCTCCTGGATCTCGGCGTCGAGCTCGCCGTTCAGGTCGCGGTAGCCCGTCTCGCGCACGATCGCCTGGCCCTCCTTCGTGCCGGCGAAGCGCAGGAAGTCCTCAGCGGCGGCGGTCTCGGCCTCGTCGACCCAACTGCCGGTGAGCACGACGGCCGGGTTGTCGGCGATGTAGAAGCCGTCGCTCGGGTAGATCGGCACCAGCGGCTCGGCGGGCGGGTCGCTCTCGATCCGCGTGACGCCGTCTCGGCTCGTGATGCCGCGGTTGTAGTCCCACACCGACTTCTCGTCGACGATCACGGCCGACAGGAAGTCGGCGGCCGACCCGCCCTTGTCGGCGGACTGCCTGGCGTGCCAGAGGAAGTGCTCGGGCGTGGCCATGTAGTGGCTCGTCGCGAGCTCGTGCTGCTTGACCTCGTCGGCGACCTCGTCATCGGCGACGTCGTCGGCCGTGAGCTCGGCGACCGAGCCCGCCGCCGCGCCGTACGATGCGAGCATCGCGGCCTCGCCCGAGCTCGCGATGACGGGACTGGTCTTGCCGAGCTTGAACCCGCCCCACTCGGGGTGGTCGAGGTCGGCCCACACCTGGTCGTCGTCGGCGGTCTCGAAGACCTCGGCCCAGGTCGGCGGCTCGTCGTCCCAGCCGATGGCGGCCGCGAGTGGTTCGGGCATGGCGAGCACGATGTCGGAGGACCCGACGCTCGAGCCCTCGGCGGGCACGTTCGCCCCGCCGCCGGCCTCGCGCGCCACGCCGAGCCACGACCGGGCGTCGGGGATCCATACGACGGGCCGCTCGTCCTCGGGGACCTCCGAGAAGCCGACCGCGGCCTCATCGGCGGCGATGCCCGACTTGTCCTTCGAGGCGACGACCGTGACGCACGAGCCGTCGACGTCGCGCGGCTCGGCGTTGTAGCCGTCGGCGAGTCGCTGCACCATCTCCGCGTTCTCGAAGGACGAGAGCACCGACACCGTCGTGCACGGCTCGGCGCCGGGCTCCGCCGCCGGTTCGTCGGCGGGGAAGACGATGGGCTCGCGTTCGGGCGCCTCGCTCGGCGCGGCGGTGGTCGACCCCTCGTTCACCAGGACCATCGCGGTGACGGCCCCGCCGATGAGGAGGAGGGCCGCGATCCCGCCCGCCACGGCCAACCGGATGCCGCGCCGACGTCGCCGACGGCGCTCTTCGCGCAGTTGACTTCGATCGCGTCGGGCCGGCTGGTGGCTCGGTGCGTCGGTCATCGTTCCTCCAGTCGGGACGGCTGGGCTCGATCGTGAGCCTAGCTCAGCAGCCTGCGACCTCGCAGGGAACGTCCATGCCCCCGGTGGTGCGCCTCAGCGGGTGGCGTTCAGCAGGCCGATGACCACCGCCGTCCACCACGCGAGCTGCGAGACCACGGCGCTCGCGACGAACCCGAACCGTGCGCGGCCGGGGAGTGCGCGGAACGTGGCTCGCGCCGGCAGCCGGGCGAGGTCCGAGGTCCACTTCGTCAGCGCGACGCCGTTGAGGCTCAGCACCAGCACGGCGACGAGCTTGACCTGCGTGGCCGTCGAGGTGAGGTCGGGTTCGAGCAGCGCGCCGCTCGCGAGCAGGCCGGCGAGGCCCACCCAGACCGGGAGGATCATGGTGCGATCGGCCTGGCGGACTTCGCGCACGGTGCTCCACCCGGTGGCCCAGAGCAGCGCGTGCCATTCGATCATGAGCACGGCGCCGAGCCCGACGACCAGCGACGCGAGGTGCACGAAGAGGGCGGCGCCGTGCAGCCAGTCGGGCGGTGCGAGCACGGCGCTCAGCCAGACCGCCAGGGCCCAGGCGAGCGTCACGACCGCGTACGCGATCGCTCGCCCGCGTCGCCGGCGGGCCTGCTTCTGCCTGATGGTCGTCGTCACGCCTCGAGCGCCGGCCTCTCGTCCGTCGCACGCGCTCGGGCGTGCGTCCCGTTCCGCTGGCCTCACCATATCGGGCGCGTGTTTCGGGCTCGGTCACCCGGCGTCGACGCGCCCGGTCGGGGCGGATGCCGCTACTCGACGACGAGCGCGAGCGAGGTGTCGCCGCACGGCACGACGTCCCCGCCGCCCGGCAGCCGGACCGCGTGGGTCACGCGGCCCTCGGCCTCCGCCTCGCGTAGCGGCGCGAGCGCCTCGGGGAGCCCGTCGAGGCGCAGCAGCGCACCGGTCGCGCGATGCGGATCGGTCGCGATGACGATGCGCCCGGAGGCGTTCACGACGGTGAGCGTGCCGCTGGCGTCGCGGAGCACGGGCAGGAGCACCTGCTCGAGCCGCGCCACGTACATGTCGGCGCCGACGACGCCGACCATGTCGTCATCGATCGTCACGGGCGTCGTGACGGTGACCGTGTAGTCGTCGGTGCAGAGGTAGTCGACGTAGGGCCCGGTCAGGTGCCGCGATCCGGTGCGCTCCGGGACGCGCCACCACTCGAGCGTCGTGTAGTCGCGGAACGACTCGGCGTCGGGGTCGCTCACGGCGTCGAGGCGACGGATGCCGCGTGCCGGAACCCCGCGGAACGGGTTGCCGTCGCTCAGCCACCAGGCCAGGTGCCAGGGCGCGTCGATGAGGTAGCCCGGGGCGGCGACGAAGCCGGCCCCGGTGATGAGCGTGCCGGGGCGGTCGAGTTCGGCGGCGACGGTGGCGGCGACGACGGGGTCGAGGTCGGCGGCGCGCGGCTCGGGTTCGGCCCCGAGCCGCTCCCCGAGTTCGCGCTGCCAGCCGTCGATCAGGGCGAACACGGGGTCGATCACGTCGGCGATGCGCCCGGCGATCGCGGAGGCGCCGGTGGCGACGACCTGCGTCATGACGTGCTCCCTTCCTGAGGTGCGAGGGGCGGTGCCGATGCGGCTTCGAGTCGCACCTTCTCGTCGATGAGCCATTCCACCGCCGAGCCGATGTGCGTCGTGGTCGCGTTGCGCGCGGACGCGGCATCCGCTGCCCTGATCGCGGCGATCACCTCGAGGCGGTGTTCCCTCGTGCGGTCACGGTACTCCTGTTCGCGCAGGCACATCCAGAGCAGGGCGCCGGTCTCGGCCTGCAGGCGCAGTTCCTCGTGCACGAGCCGTGGCGACTGGCTGATGGCGGCGACCTCGAGCTGGAACCGGCCGACCGCGCGGCGCGCACCGCCGGGTGAGGCGAGGTCGGCCCTGGCGTCGATCTCGACGAGGCTCTGCAGGTCGTCGTCGCTCGCACGATCGGCGGCGACCTCGGCGGCCATGCCGGCGATCGCGGCGTAGTGCAGCGAGAGGTCGCGCAATTCGATGCGGCTGAGGGAGCGGACCCGCTCCTCGGTGAGGCGCAGCGAGACGTCGTCGTCGTAGATGACGAAGCTGCCGCCGTCGCGACCGCGACGGGTCTGCACGAGGCCCTTGTGCCGGAGCGCGACGAGGGCCTCGCGGGCGGTGACGGGGGCGACGCCGAGGAACCTGGCGAGGTCGGCCTCGCTCGGCAGCCGCTCGCCGTCGCGGAGCACGCCCGACGCGATCGCATCGGTGAGGCGCTGCTCGACGAGTTCGGCCCGGCCGGCGCCCTCGAGCGGGGAGAAGACGACGGCGCGGGCGGCGTCGGCGCGCGCGGTGGCGTGCGGCATCCGTCCTCCTCGATCGAGCACCCGCGGATCCGCGCACCCCCCCGGACTGGGGGCGGTCACCGGCGAATCCGTGATGCGACCGTAACACGAACCTCTGGACTATGACATATGGATTCATAGGATTAGGAACCACGCCATCGAAGGAGAGGCCCATGACCGACCCGCAGCCGGCCATCCGGCTCACCGGACTCACCAAGGAGTTCGGAGCCGTCACCGCCGTCGACCACGTCGATCTCGAGATCGCCGCGGGGGAGTTCTTCTCCATGCTGGGCCCCTCGGGTTCCGGCAAGACCACCGTGCTCCGGCTCATCGCCGGCTTCGAACAGCCCACGAGCGGCACGATCGAGCTCTTCGGCGACGACGTCACCAAGCGCGCCCCGTTCGACCGCGACGTGAACACGGTCTTCCAGGACTACGCGCTGTTCCCGCACATGAGCGTGCTCGAGAACGTCGCCTACGGGCTCCGCGTCCGGGGCATCGGGCGGAAGGAGCGCATCGAGCGCGCCCGTCGGGCCCTCGCGTCGGTCCGCCTCGAGCAGATGGGCGACCGCAAGCCCTCGCAACTCTCCGGCGGCCAGCGCCAGCGCGTCGCGCTGGCGCGTGCCACGGTCGTCCAGCCCAAGGTGCTGCTCCTCGACGAGCCGCTCGGCGCGCTCGACCTGAAGCTCCGCGAGCAGATGCAGGTCGAGCTGAAGGAGATCCAGCGCGAGCTGGGCATCACGTTCATCTTCGTCACGCACGACCAGGAGGAGGCGCTCACGCTCTCCGACCGGGTCGCGGTCTTCAACGACGGGCGGATCGAGCAGCTCGGCACGCCCGCCGAGCTCTACGAGCGGCCCACGTCGCGCTTCGTCGCCGACTTCGTCGGCACGTCGAACCTCTTCGACGACGCCGTGTCGCGCGAACTCCTCGGGCGCGGAGGCGTGCACTCCGTGCGACCCGAGAAGATGTCGGTCGGCTCGGGCGAGACCGGCGCCGACGTGCGCAACGCCCAGGGCACCGTGGTCGAGACGATCTACCTCGGCAGCGGCATCCGCCTGGTGGTCGACCTCGACGCGGGCGTGCGCGTCAGCGTGCTCGAGCAGAACGATCGCAACCGGGTCCACGACGACGAGCGCGGCGACCGCGTCGTCGTCAGCTGGCACGACGACGACGTCGTCGCACTCGGCGGGGCGGACGCCGCGTCCGCACCGGCCGCCTAGGTCCGGCCCGTCCCCGCCCGACCACCCGAACGCACCACCTCCACCCACCAAGAGAAACCAGGAGAGAACCATGATGCGCACCCCGCGCACGGCGCGCCGCGGCGCGACCGTCGGCCTGGCGATCGGCTCGATCGCCCTGCTCACCCTGACCGCCTGCGGCACCACCTCGGGCGGCGGCTCCGGCTCGAGCGACGACGCGCTCACCGAGCTCGGCGACGCCGAGGGCCAGGTCTCGATCCTCGCGTGGCCCGGCTACGTCGAGGACGGCTCGAACGACCCGACCGTCGACTGGGTCACCCCCTTCGAGGAGGAGACGGGCTGCGAGGTCACCTCGAAGACCTACGGCACCTCCGACGAGGCCGTGAACCTCATGAAGACCGGCGAGTACGACGTCGTCGCCGCATCGGGCGACGCGACCCTCCGCCTCATCGCGGGCGGCGACGTCGCGCCCGTCAACACCGACCTCATCCCGAACTACGAGGGCGTCTTCGACTTCCTCAAGGAGAAGGAGTGGAACTCGGTCGACGGTCAGAGCTACGGCGTGCCCCACGGCTACGGCGCCAACCTCCTGATGTACAACACGGAGACCTTCGCCGAGGCCCCGACCTCGTGGGACGTCGTGTTCGACGGCGCGAGCGAGAACGCGGGCAAGGTGACCGCCTACGATTCGCCGATCTACATCGCCGACGCCGCGGTCTACCTCATGGCCCACCAGCCCGAGCTCGGCATCGAGAACCCCTACGCGCTCGACGAGGAGCAGTTCCAGGCAGCGGTCGACCTGCTCAAGGTGCAGCGCGAGTCGATCGGCGAGTACTGGTCGGACTACCTCAAGGAGATCCAGGCCTTCGAGACCGGCGACTCGGTCGTCGGCACGACGTGGCAGGTCATCCAGAACGTGCTCGCCGGCTCGGGTGCGCCGACCGAGGTCGTCCTCCCCGAAGAGGGTGCGACCGGCTGGTCGGACACCTGGATGGTCGCCTCCGACGCCGCGAACGTGAACTGCGCCTACATGTGGCTCGACTACATCGCCAGCCCCGAGGCGAACGCGACCGCGACGTCCTACTTCGGCGAGGCTCCGTCGAGCCAGGCCGCCTGCGAGTTCCGCGAGGACTGCGAGGCGTACCACGCCGGTGACGAGGAGTACGCGTCGCAGATCTGGTACTGGACGACCCCGATCGCCGAGTGCGTCGACGGTCGCACCGACGTCGAGTGCGTCGACTACGCGCAGTGGACCGCTGCGTGGCAGGAGATCAAGGGCTGAGTCCGTAGCCCTCGCGGGCCGGGGAGCACGCTCCCCGGCCCGCACACCCCCGTTCCCCCGAGCACCACCCCGACAGGAAGCAGCATGACGATGAACGCGACGGCACCGGCATCCGCTCGCGGCGCGGCATCCGACCCGCCCGAGCCCGACCGCGCCGACACGGCACCCGGCGGAGCGCCCAGGGGTGGCATCCCGAAGCCGAAGGCGACGCCGGCACGCCGCGTGTCGGTCTTCCTCAGTTCGCACCCGCGCGTGCGGCTGGGGTTCCTGCTCGCGGCGCCGCTGTTCTGGCTGGGCCTCGTCTACGTCGTCGCGCTGGCCGCGCTGCTCGTCACAGCCTTCTGGTCGGTGAACAGCTTCACGGGCGAGATCACGACGGACTGGACGTTCGACAACATCATCACGGTGCTCACCGGCTCGCTCTACCAGACGGTGACGCTCCGAACGATCGGCGTGGCACTGCTCGTCACGATCATCGACGTCGCCCTCGCGCTGCCGATCGCGTTCTACATGGCGAAGGTCGCGTCGCCGCGTGCCCGCCGCATCCTCGTCATCGCGGTCCTCATGCCGCTCTGGGCGAGCTACCTCGTCAAGGCGTACGCCTGGCGCTCGGTGCTCTCGCAGGACGGCATCCTCGAGTGGGTGCTCGCGCCGTTCGGACTGCACACGCCCGGCTACGGCCTGCCCGCCACGGTCATCACGCTGTCGTACCTGTGGCTGCCGTACGTGATCCTGCCGATCTTCGCGGGGCTCGAGCGCGTGCCCGACTCGCTGCTCGAGGCATCCGCCGACCTGGGCGGCAAGACCTGGCCGACCATCCGCCACGTCGTCTTCCCGATGGCCCTGCCCGCGATCATCGCCGGCACGATCTTCAGCTTCTCGCTCTCGCTCGGCGACTACATCACGGTGAACATCGTCGGCGGCGCGAACCAGATGCTCGGAAACCTCGTCTACACGAACGTGGGCGCGGCCAACAACCTGCCCCTCGCGTCGGCGATCGCGCTCATCCCGATCGCGATCATCTTCGGCTACCTCGCGCTCGTGCGTCGCACGGGCGCCCTGGACAACCTCTAAGGGGCGACGGATGCGACTCTCCCGACTCTCTCGCACGACGCTCGCCGTCGTCGCCGGCCTCATCCTCGTGATCGTGTACGTGCCGCTCGGCGTCGTGCTCGTCAACTCGTTCTCGACCTCGACGTCGCTCAGCTGGCCGCCGCCCGGCTTCACGCTCGAGTGGTGGCAGCGCGCCTTCCAGTCCGCGGGCGCCATGGAGGCCGTCGGCACCAGCGTGTTCGTCGCGATCATCGCGACCGCGGTCGCGCTCGTGCTCGGCACGCTCATCTCGTTCGCCCTGCAGCGCTTCGACTTCTTCGGGCGCCACACCGTCAACCTGCTCGTGATCCTGCCGATCGCGCTGCCCGGCATCATCACCGGTATCGCGCTGAACAACTTCTTCCGTACGATCATGGGCGTGCCGCTGTCGATCTGGACCGTCGTCATCGCCCATGCGACCTTCTGCATCGTGACGGTCTTCAACAACGTGATCGCGCGACTGCGCCGCACGGGGACGAAGCTCGAGGAGGCGTCGGCCGACCTCGGCGCGGGCGTCTGGACCACGTTCCGGCTCGTGACCTTCCCGCAGCTGCGGTCGGCGCTGCTCGCCGGCGGCCTGCTCGCGTTCGCGCTGTCGTTCGACGAGATCATCGTGACGACGTTCACGGCCGGGTCGGGAGTCACGACCCTGCCGATCTTCATCCTGAACAACATGTTCCGGCCGAACCAGGCGCCGATCGTCTCGGTGATCGCGGTCGTCCTGGTGCTCGTCTCGATCATCCCGATCTGGCTCGCCCAGCGGCTCTCCGGCGACGAGCAGCAGCGGCGCTGACCGCGAGGGCGGAGCGACGACCCCCGCGCTCCGTCCTCGCCCGGGTGCAGAATGTGTGCATGGATGCCACGCCGACGTCGTCCTTCTCCGCCGCACTGCCCGAGTGGCTGGTCGCCGAACTGCCGCGGATCGCGGCGGAGCCGCTGCCCGACGACGACGCGCGCATGGCGCTCGCGATCGAGCTCGCCGACCGGAACTGGCGGGAGGGCAGCGGGGGGCCGTTCGGCGCGCTCGTCGTCGACGCGGCATCCGGTGAGGTGGTCTCGGCCGGCGTGAACCTCGTGCTCTCGAGCGGGCTGAGCTCGCTGCACGCCGAGGTCACGGCGATCTCGCTCGCGCAGCGCCGGCTCGGTCGATGGGACCTGGGCGCCGGAGGCGCCGAACTCGAGCTCGTCGTCAACTGGGCGACATGCGTCATGTGCTACGGCGCGACCATGTGGTCTGGGGTGCGACGGCTCGTCCTCGCGGGCGACGGCGAGGAGTGCGAGCGGCTCACCGGGTTCGACGAGGGCCCGATGCCGACCGACTGGAAGGGCGAGTTCGAGCGGCGCGGCATCCGCGTGCACTCGGGGGTCCGTCGCGACGATGCGATCGAGGTGTTCCGCGCGTTCGGCGCGTCGGATGCGGTCGTCTACAACGCGCGCGGCGCGACCGAGCGGTAGTCGCGGCCGGGCCGGGGGCGCCGCGATGGGGATCGACAACGACGTCTACGACCGGCTCGGCGCGACGTGGTGGGACGAGGACAATCCCCTGAACGTGCTGCACGGCAGCTTCACCCCCGCACGCATGCGGTACTTCCGGAGGGTCCTCGAACGGGTGGGCGTATCCGGCGGCCGGGTCCTCGACGTCGGCTGCGGCGCGGGGTTCCTGTCTGAGGAGTTCGCGAAGTCCGGGTTCGCGGTCGCGGGGATCGACCCCTCGCCGGTGGCGATCGCCGCCGCGCGTGCGCACGCCGAGGCCGGCGGGCTGGTCATCGACTACCGCCTCGGCAGGGGCGAGCAGCTGCCGTTCGCCGATGCGAGCGTCGACGTGGTGGCCTGCTGCGACGTCCTCGAGCACGTGGCCGACGTCGATCCCGTGGCCGCCGAGGTGGCGCGGGTCCTCCGCCCCGGCGGCGTGTTCCTGTACGACACGGTCAACCGCACCCGGCGCAGCCGGCTGCTCGTCATCCGAGCGATGCAGGAGTGGCGATGCACGCGGATCACGGACGCCGAGATCCACGAGTGGGCGATGTTCATCACCCCGGCCGAGCTCTCGGCGGTGCTCGACCGACACGGCCTGGCCGCCGCCGAGACGGTCGGCCTGGCCCCCAGGGCGGGACTGCCGGCGATCGTGCGCGACCTGCTCCGCACCCGACGGGGTCGGATGACGTACGGCGAACTGAGCCGGCGACTCGACTTCGGCGAGGTCGCGGACGTCCGCGTGTCGTACCTGGGGTACGCGGTCCGGAGCGGATGACGCGACCGGCCGGCCCGGACCTCGTCCGGACCGGCCGCTCGGCGATCAGTGCTCGGGGTGGCCGTCGCGCCCTCCGCGCCGGCCGCCGTCGTGGTGCAGGTGGACGTGCACGTGGACGTCGTCGTGGGCGCGACCGTGGCCGCGACGTCGGCCGCGGCCGTGTCGGCGCCCGCCGTGCTCGTGCTCGCACGGGTCGACGTCGTGACCGTGGTGGTCGTCGAACGCCGACGGATGCCGCATCGGCCCGCCCTGCGGGCCGCCGACCGCCCACGGCGGAATGCCGCCCCGGGCGCCGCCGCGCCGCATCCACGGCGCCGGCCCGAATCCGGGGCCGCCGGGGCCGCCAGGGCCGAAGCCGGGACGCCGCCGCCCGCGTCCGCGACGGGGCTCCGGCGTCGACTCGTCCCAGCCGAGTCCGCGGGCGATCGCCTCGAGCGAGGCGATCATCGTGGCGTACTCCTCGTCGGAGACGGCCGAGCGTACCCGGTCTCGCACGCCCTGTACGAGTTCGGTGAGCCGGTCGAGCGTCTCGCGCCCGGCGTCGGTGAGTGTCCAGTCGCCGGGCTCGCCGGTGATCCAGCCGCGCTCGACGAGGTCGTCGAGCTTGCGCGGACGGGCGGCCAGTCGCGCCGCGAGGCGCTCGTCGCGAACCTCGCCGGCGACCAGGTTGAGGCGGCGCCAGTCGCGCAGGCCGACGCCCTCCTCGGCGAGTGCGGTGTCGACCTCGGCGGCGATGCGCTGATCGACGGTCGTCAGCCAGAAGCCGAGGGGGCGGATGCCGCGGGTCGGCGTCTCGGGAGCGTCGGACGCCTGGGGCGCTTCGTTCGCGCCGTCGGCGTGGCCGGGCCCGTCGTGGTCGTGGTCGTGGTCGTGGTCTTGGAATCGATCGTCGGTGTTCATGGGAATCCTCTCGTGGCGCGCATGCGCGCCGGACTGCGACGCCCGCACGGTCGGCGGGCGTGGTCGGGGTGCCGCGAGTGCGGCGTCGGAGCGGGGCGCCCGACGTGACGCCGGGGAGTCCTGCTCCCGGCGATGTACATGTCGCATGACATGTACATGCACTATGACATGGAACCCGTTCGCATGTCAAATGACATGTAATCTGGGGGCATGAGCGAAGAGGGCGACGCGCGGGGTCGGGACGATGCGGTGGAGCGCATCGAACAGGCCCTCGCGTCTCTGCGGCGCGGCGGCCGCGGACAGTGGGCCGGGCCGCACGGACACGGCGGTGCCCACGGCCGCGACCAACCGGATCGGCGCGGCGAGCCGCATCGGCACGACGAATCGCATCGCCGCGGCGGGCCGTTCGGCGCGCCCTTCGGGAGTGGGGGGCCCGGTGGCCGTGGCGGGCCCGGCGGTCCGCGCGGCCCGTGGGAGTTCCGCGTCGGCCCGGTGGCCCGGGCGCGCCTGCTCGCCATGCTCGACGCTGCGGATCGGCCGATGTCGGTGACCGAGCTCGCGGGTGCGGTCGGCGTCGACCAGCCGAGGGCGAGCCGGCTCGTGCAGGCGGCCGTGGAGGAGGGACTCGTCGTGCGCGAGGCCGATCCCGACGACGCTCGGCGCACGCGCATCCGGATCACCGACCTCGGTCGCGGGGTCGTGCACGCGACGACCTCGAGTCGCCGGCGCGCGATCGAGTCCGCGTTGGAGGGCTTCAGCGACGAGGACCGCGAGCGATTCGCCGAACTCCTGGCGCGGTTCGCGGACGGGCTCCGGCGCGCACATCCGCCGCACTCGTGACCGTGCTCATCTGAGCAGGGCCCCGGGAGAAGAATGCACATTTGCGGGCAGCGCGTGAACGCTTCGTGACAGGTCTTCCCGATCGCCCGGGACCTCCATAGGCTGACGCCGTCCGGGGGTCAGGGTGGCCTCCTGTCGCGTGCCGGAGGTGCCGAGATGCAACGACCCGTCCAACGCCTGACCGTGGGGCTGACTGCGGCAGTCCTGATGGGGGTGGGAATCGCGGGGCCGACGAGCGCCGCCGTCGCGGCCGAAGGGCCGACCGACCTCATCATCAGCGAGTACGTCGAGGGGTCGTCGACCAACAAGGCCGTCGAGCTCTACAACCCGACCGACGCCGACATCTCGCTCTCGGGCTACTCGTTGAACGTCTACTTCAACGGCAACACGACGTCCACGGCGTTCGCCCTCGCCGGTTCGGTTCCCGTCGGCGGGACGTTCGTGTTCGCCAGCACCCTGTTGGCCTCGTCCGCCCCCGGCCTCGCCCAGCAGACCACCGGCGCCGGCCTGTGGAACGGGAACGACGCCATCGTGCTGAAGCGCGGCGACAACGTCGTCGACTCGCTCGGTCAAGTCGGGTTCGACCCGGGCAGTGAATGGGGCACCGACCTCGAGTCGACCGCCGACAACACCCTCCGCCGCAACGCGAACGTCTGCGTCGGCGACACGGACCCGTCCGACGTCTTCGACCCGTCCGCCGAATGGACCGGCTACGCGGTGAACACCTTCGACGGCCTCGGCTCGCACACCTGCGGCGAGTCCGGACCGCAGGAACCCGTCATCAACGAGTTCTCGGCGTCGACCGTCGGGACCGACGTCGAGTACGTCGAAATCCTGGCCGAACCCGGCACCGACGTGAGCGGATACCGCGTGCTCGAGATCGAGGGCGACTCGAACTCCGCCATGGGCACCGTCGACGAGGTCATCTCGTTCGGACCCGTCGACGGCAGCGGGCGCTCGCTCGCCTGGCTGCCCGCCAACGCGCTCGAGAACGGCACGATCTCACTGCTGCTCGTCAGCGGGTTCACCGGTGCGCTCGGCGACGACCTCGACGCCGACAACGACGGAACGCTCGACGCGGCCGGCTTCGAGATCCTCGACTCGGTCGCCGTGAACGACGGAGGCGCCGGCGACCTCGCCTACGGCGACACGGTCCTCACCGTCGCGTACGACGGCCTGTCGTTCGCGCCGGGCGGCGCCTCCCGCATCCCGGACGGCGTCGACACCGGTTCGACCGCCGACTGGGCGCGCAACGACTTCGACCTCGCCGGGATCCCCGGTTTCACCGGAAGCCTCGTCGGCGGCGAGGCGGCCAACACCCCGGGCGCGCCGAACTCGCTGACGGTGGTCGTCGTGCCGCTGCCTCCGGCCGACTGCAACGCCGCGACCGTATCGATCGGCTCCGTGCAGGGCTCGGGCTCCGCCTCGCCCGTGGTCGGATCCACCGTCCAGATCGAGGGCGTCGTCGTCGGCGACTTCCAGGACGGAGGATTCGACGGCTACTACGTGCAGGACACCGGCGACGGTGATCCTGCGACCTCGGACGGCATCTTCGTGTACGCCCAGAACGGCGTCGATGTCGCCGAAGGCGACGTCGTCCACATCGCCGGGGTCGTGAGCGAGTTCTTCGGCATGACCGAGATCACGGCGACGGCGAACTCGGTGTGCGAGACCGGCGCCGCGCTTCCGCCGGCCGCCGAGCTGATCCTGCCGGCCACGCCGGAGGCGAAGGAGTCCCTCGAGGGCATGCGCGTCACCCTGCCGCAGTCGCTCTCGATCCTCGAGTACTTCAACTTCGGCCGGTACAACGAGATCGCGCTCGGGACCGAGCGGCAGATGCAGCCGACCGCGGTCTACGAGCCGGGATCGCCCGAGGCGCTCGCTCTGAAGGAGGAGAACGCGGCGAACCGCATCACGCTCGACGACGGGCGCAGCACCGAGAACCCCGACCCTGCGATCCACCCGAACGGCGAGGAGTTCGGCCTCGACAACACGTTCCGCGGCGGCGACCTCGTCACCGACGCGACGGGCGTGCTCGACTACCGGTTCGACCTCTGGCGCGTCCAGCCCACCCAGGGCGCCGACTACGAGGCCGTGAACCTGCGGCCCGAGGTCCCTGAGGTCGGCGGGAACTTCACCGTCTCCAGCTTCAACGTGCTGAACTACTTCACCTCGATCGGCTCGGGCGGCGACTTCCGCGGCGCGAACACTCAGGAGGAGTTCGACCGACAGGAGGCCAAGATCGTCGCCGCTCTCGCCGAGATCGATGCCGACGTATTCGGGCTCATCGAGATCGAGAACAACGACGAGGCCGTCTTCACCCTCGTCGACGCGCTCAACGAGAAGCTCGGAAGCGACGAGTACGCGGCACTCGATACGGGGATCATCGGCACCGACGTGATCACGACGGCGTTCATCTACAAGCCGTCCGAGGTCGAACTCGCGGGCGACTTCGCGATCCTCGATGAGAGCGTCGACCCGCGCTTCGACACCGATCGCAACCGTCCGGCGCTCGCGCAGACGTTCGCCGACGTCGAGACCGGTGAGGAGGTCACGGTCGTCGTCAACCACCTCAAGTCGAAGGGCTCCGCCTGTGCGGGCGATCCCGACATGGACGACGGCCAGGGCAACTGCAACCTGACCCGTGAGGCGGCAGCCGAGGCGATGGTCGACTGGCTCGCCACGGGCCCGACGGGCGCCGAGCCCGGTCGCGACCTGATCATCGGCGACCTGAACTCCTACGACAAGGAGGACCCGATCGACGTCCTCACGGAGGCCGGCTACACCGACCTGCTCCTCGCCGAGCAGGGCGAGAACGCCTACTCGTACGTATTCGACGGCCAGCTCGGCTACCTCGACTACGCGCTCGCGGGGCCGGGACTGCTCCCGAAGGTCACGGGCGCGGCGGCGTGGGCCATCAACGCCGACGAGCCGAGCCTGCTCGACTACGACATGACGTTCAAGAAGGACGCCCAGGACGCGATCTTCGCGCCCGACCCGTTCCGCTCGAGCGATCATGACCCGGTCCTGGTCGGCTTCGACTTCGTGCCGCCCGAGCTCTCGGTCACGGTCGACCCCGAGCTGGTCTTCCCGCCGAACGCCAAGTGGCAGACGGTCACGTTCGACATCGAGGCGACCGATGACTCGGGCGAGGTCTCCGTCGAGCTCGTCGACGCCACGGCCGAGGGCCACAAGGCCGAGGTCCAGGTGATCTCCGACACCGAGGCGCGCGTTCTGGCCCGCTACGGCGCCGTGTACACCTTCGTGTTCGAGGCGACCGACCCGAGCGGCAACACCACCACGCAGGAGGTGACGGTCACGGTCGGACCGTAGTCCGGCCCCCAGCCCGACGGCGCGTCGCTCCCCTCCCCGGGGCGGCGCGCCGTCGTCCGTCTCCGGGTCGTGCCCGGCGGCTGCGTTCGAGCGGTCGAACGATACGTGCGCGTGAGCAGGAGGTAGTGCTCGGCGCGATCGCGCCGGACGCGGTCGCGTCCTAGCCGGCGGCGGCGGCGTCCGTCGCCCGCTGCGGTACGCGGACGAACAGCATGAGCACGAGCCCGGCGGCCAGGACGAGCACGATGCCGAGCACGCCCCAGTAGGTCGCGCCGAAGATCGCGATGAACATCGACCAGAGCAGCGGCGACAGGAAGCTGGCCGCCCGACCCGTGGTCGCGTAGAGGCCGAAGATCTCGCTCTCACGGCCGGCCGGCGTCACGCGCGCGAGGAACGACCGCGAAGCGGCCTGCGCGGGACCGACGAAGAGCGTGAGGACGAGGCCGAAGATCCAGAACGGCAGCTTGCCGGCGTCGTGGAGGAAGAACACGATGAGCCCCGCACCGACGAGTCCGGCGAGCGCCGTGAGGATGACGGCACGCGGCCCGAACCGGTCGTCGAACCGGCCCGCGACGATCGTCGACACTCCCGCCAGCAGGTTCGCGGCGATGCCGAAGATCATGACCTCGTTCGAGGTGAAGTGGAAGGCGACCGCGGCGATCACCGCGCCGAACGCGAAGACGCCTGCCAGCCCGTCGCGGAACACCGCGCTCGCGAGGAGGAACCAGAACGTGGGCCGCGACTCGCGCCAGAGGCGGACGATGTCCTGCACGAGCACCGCATAGCTGCGGAAGAACCCGACGCGCGCGCGACCCGGCGCCGGCGGCGCCTCGGGCACGTAGACGAGCACCGGCCACGCGAAGACCAGCGTCCAGACGGCGCAGCCGACCGCGATCACGCGGAAGACGAGCCCGTCGTCGGTCGGCATGCCCCACCAGTCGAACGCCGTGGCGACCACGACCAGCACGAGCGCGACGATGCCGCCGAGGTAGCCGAGGCCCCAGCCGAGACCCGAGACCTTGCCGACGGTCTTCGGCGTCGACACCTGCACGAGCATGGCGTTGTAGTTCACGCCCGCGATCTCGCTGAAGACCGTGCCCGCGGCGATGAGCGAGACCCCGAGCACGAAGTACGACGCCGTTCCCTGCACGAAGAAGAGGCCGAGCATGCACGCGACGAGGGCCGCGGTCGCGCCGCCGAGCCAGAGCTTGCGACGGCCGGCGACATCCGCTCGCTGACCGAGCACGGGGGCCAGCAGGGCGATGAGGATCCCGGCGATCGTGATCGCCCAGCCGAGCCCGCTCGCGAGCTCGGCGAGTCCGCGCTCGTAGGCCGGGTCGCCCTCGCCGAGCGCTGCGACGGCGGGGTCGAGGAACCAGTCGCTCGTGAGGTAGAGCGCCGTGAAGACGAACGTGAGGATGACCGAGTTGAACGGCTGCGTCGCCCAGTCCCAGAGCGCCCACGACCACACCTGACGCTTCGGGATCGTTCGCTCGCCCTGGAGCTCGAGGCCGGTGACCGCCCGCAGCTCGGCGGTCGACAGGGGAGGGGTGACGACGCCGGGCCGCGTGGGGTGCGGGGGCTCGGGCGACTGGGGCTGGTCGGTCATGGCGGGAGTCTTCCGACGTCGGGTGAACGGGCGGTGACGGCGCGCCCGGACGGTGCCGATCCGCGTCGATCCCGTGCAGGCTAGCGCCTCCGGCTCGGTGCGCGATAGCCGGAGACGACCGCGTCGTGGATTCCCGCGATCCCGCGCCGCGAGCCGCCCGTCCCCTGCCTCAGGCGGCGGACTCGGCCGCGGCCTCGCGCTTGATCGCCGACAGCTCGAACTCGAGCGTGATCTTCTCGGAGACGAGCCACCCGCCCGAGTCGAGCGCCATGTTCCACTCGAGGCCGAACTCGCGACGGTCGATCCGGCGGGTGCCCTCGAAGCCGGCCCGGAGCGCACCGAACGCGTCGGTCTCGACTCCGGTGAACTCGATCGGGATGGTGATCGGCTTCGTGACGTCGCGGATGGTGAGGTCGCCCGACACGACGAGCGCGTTGTCGCCGACCTCCTCGATCCGGCTGCTGCGGAACGTGATGTCGGGGAACGTCTCGGCGTCGAAGAAGTCGGCGCTGCGCAGGTGCTCGTCGCGCTGCGCGTTGCGGGTGTCGACGCTCGCGACCTTCAGCACGATCTCGGCCTTCGACGAGTCGGGGTCGTCGAAGTCGACATGCAGGGTTCCGGTCAGGTCATTGAAGGCGCCGCGGACGGTGGCCACCATCGCGTGCTTGGCCGAGAAGCCGATGCGCGTGTGACCGGGGTCGAGGTCCCAGTCGCCGCTCAGGTCGGGTCGGGTGTCGGTCATGATCTCCCCAGGGTCGTTCACCAAAAACTCCCACAGTCTCTCATCATCCGGCTGACCGGACGCCACGAGCCCACGACCGGCGGCCGATCGGGCGCCGTCGCATCGCCCGATCGGCCGTCACGGTCATCGGGTCACGTCGCCGACGAGCTCGGCGAAGAGCTCCTCGGCGTCGCACTCGAGCCGTTGCCGCGTGAACCACTCGCACACGTTCACGCAGTCGCGGTGCAGCAGGTCGAACCCGTTCGGATTCGCCACGACGTCGACGACCTGCGGCAGGTCGATCGCGACCACTCGGCCGCGGTCGACGAGCAGGTTGTAGGGCGAGAGGTCGCCGTGCGCGAGGCCCGCGTGCGCCAGCGTCCGCATGAACCCGGCGACCTTGTGGAAGAGGTCACGGAGCTCGTCGGGCGCGGCCCGCACCTGGGCGAGGCGCGGCGCGGCGACGCGTCCGTCGCCGATGAACTCCATGAGCACCTCGGTCTCGCTCACCTGCACGGGGTACGGCACGGACGCACCGAGCTCGGTGAGCCGCGACAGCGCCGCGAACTCGGCGTACGCCCATTCGACGCGGGCGACCTCGCGGCCGTACGACGACGAGCGCTGCACGGCGCGCACGTCGCGCGAGCGGCGCGTGCCGCGACCCTCGGTGTAGATCGCCGATCGGTGGAACAGCCGGTTCTGCGCGCCGCGATAGCGCTTCGCGGCGAGCAGGGTCGCGTTCCCGGGCACGCCGGCCGGCGCACCGGGCACGGCACGTTCGACGAGCCAGAGGTCGGCCTCCTTGCCGGTCTTCACGATGCCGAGTTCGGTGTCGATCGCTGCGGCGGAGGTGACGAGCCAGTCGGGCCGCGGCTGCGGCCCTCGCTCGCTGGGCTGGGTGGCCGGCCAGGTCGACCAGCGCTGGTCCTCGCCGGGCTCGACGTCCGAGAAGGCGAGTGGGGCGGATGCCGCGCCGAACGGCGCAGCGGTCGCCGCGCGCGGTCGCGCGGCGGAATCGTCCAATGACGACAGCATGTTCACGGTAGGTGTCTCCGAGATCGTGGAGGCCACCGGTCGCGGATGCTAGCGGGCGGCCTCGCAGGGAAGGGTGTCTGCGATACGCGCGACGAGGACGGTGTTCATCGCTTCACTCCCTCCGGTCTCGGCCCGCTGCGGGCGTCGTCGTCGTCGCCCCGGCGGGCGACGGATGCCGCGTGGCGCGGCCCGGATGAGCATACGCCGCACCGCGGCATCCGTAAAGGGCCGCGGGCGGGGCCGGCGGCTAGCGGCTGTGGTCGGCGAGGATCTGGTCGACGTCGATCTGCGACAGCAGGTGCTGCCAGTCGAGGCCGCGGGCGACGTCGGCCACGTCGGGTTCGGCGAACGCCTTGCCGTTGCGGTGCACGACGATTCCGGGCGGGACCAACTGGTTGAGCCGCGCGAGGATCGCGTCGTCGACCGCCTCGGTGTCGAAGTCGGCGCCGACGCGTTCGTAGACGTCGGCCGAGAGCGTGTACGGGACGATTCCGACCTCGATGGGTTCGGCCATGGTGGTTCCCCTTCCTCCGTCGGCCGCCCCGCTCACGCGCGGGCCGCTGCGGCCTCGTCGTCTTCCGTGGCGACCAGCTGACCGCACGCGCCGTCGATCTCCTTGCCGCGCGTGTCGCGGATGGTGGTCGGGATCCCCGCGTCGGACAGGCGGCGCACGAACTCGTGCTGGACCTCGACCTCGGAGGCGGTCCAGATCGAGCCCGGCGTCGGGTTCAGCGGGATCGGGTTGACGTGCACCCACCCTCGGCCGCGCGCGTTGAGCTTCTCGGCGAGCAGGTCGGCGCGCCATCCGTGGTCGTTCATGTCCTTGATGAGCGCGTACTCGATCGAGACGCGGCGACCGGTCTTCTCGAAGTACTCGCGCGCGGCGTCGAGCGCCTCGTCGACCTTCCAGCGCGAGTTCACGGGGATGAGCTCGTCGCGCAGGTGGTCGTCGGGCGCGTGCAGGCTGAGTGCGAAGGTGACGGGCACCTGCTCGTCGGCGAGCTTGCGGATGGCGGGGACGAGCCCGACGGTCGAGACGGTGATGTTGCGGGCCGACATCCCGAGGCCGTTCGGGGCCGGAGTCGCCATGGTGCGCACGGCGCGCATGAGCCGCGCGTAGTTCGCGAGCGGCTCGCCCATGCCCATGAAGACGATGTTGGAGACGCGCTCGGGCGTGCCGTCGTCGGCGCGCTTGCCGTGCAGGGCGCCCGACGCGATCACCCGGTTCGCCTCGACGACCTGCGCGAGGATCTCGGCGGCCGACATGTTGCGCGTGAGGCCCGCCTGGCCGGTCGCGCAGAACGGGCAGTTCATGCCGCACCCGGCCTGGCTCGACACGCACAACGTGATGCGGCCGGGGTAGCGCATGAGCACCGACTCGACGAGCGCGCCGTCGTGCAGCTTCCAGAGGAACTTGATCGTGTCGCCGCGGTCGGTCTCGAGGCGGCGGACCTCGGTCAGGAGCGGGGGCAGGAGTCCGGCGACGAGCTCCTCGCGGCCGTCGGCCGGGAGGTCGGTCATCTCGGCCGGGTCGCTCGTCCAGCGCGTGAAGTAGTGCCGTGCGACCTGCTTCAGGCGGTACGGCGGGATGCCGAGCTCATCGGCCTTGGCCTTCCACTCCTCCGGGGCGAGGTCGGCGAGGTGGGCCGGCGGCTTGCCGCGCTTGGGCGAGGCGAACTGCAGCAGGGGGCGGCCGTCGGGGCCCTTCGCCTGCTTCCAGCCCTCGGTCTTCGGACGAACCTGGCGGATGCCCGACGATCGCGGCGGCGTCGCCCGGCCCCCGTCGGCGGGCGTGGTGCTCTCGGGAGCGTCGGTCGGCATGGTCCAAGGGTACGCGCCGCCGCCGGGCGTCGGCTGGACGCCCTGCGGCCGGCACGGTTCGCCCGCGTGGGCCCGTCGACGCGCCACGCGGCTCGGGAGCGGGCTCCCGGCGCGCCAGCTCGCGTCAGCTCGCCGGGAGGAGGAACTCCGCGTACACCGGCGTGCTCACGTACGTGACCGTTCCGGACCCGATGACGACGACGGGACTGATGCCGTTCGCTGCGTCGGGCTGCCCGCGGTACGAGCCCGCGACCGGATCGTCGCCCTGCGTGTAGCCGGCCGCGGCGAGCGCGCCGCCCCACTCGGCCTCGTCGTCGCCGACCGGGAGCTGCACGACGTCGACCACGTTGTCGCTGTTCGGCCTCCCCCAGGAGCAGACGAGTCCGCCCTCGTCCTGGAGGTCGACCGCGATGGGGTCGAAGAGCGTGGGCGTGCGGGTCTCGAGCCCGTCCGCCTCGAGCTTCGCGTACGCCTCGGCCGTGAGGACGGTGTCGCAGGTCGCGGGCACGGCCGACCAGTCGGTCGTCGGCTCCGCGCTCGCCGAGTCGACGGGTGCGTCGGCGGACGAGCTCGACTCGGGCGAGTTCGACGGAGTCGGGTCGGCGCCGCTGCATCCGGCGAGACCGAGGGCGAGGAGGGCGGCGGCGACGGGCGCGACGATGCGCGAGTGGGGGCGTCGGGTCATCCGCTCAGCGTAGGGCGACCGGATGACCCGGGCGGGTCGTTCTGCACAGCGGCCCGCCCGGGACCCGTCGTTACGGCGTCGTCCAGGTGGCCGGTGGCTTCTGCTGGTCGTACAGCCAGATCTGGAAGAACTCGTCGAGATCCTCGCCCGAGACCTCCTCGTACACCTCCTGGAAGTCCTCCGAGGTGCCGGTCGAGTCGTCGTACCGCTCGACCCACAGGCGCGCGGCCTCGAAGAACGCGTCGTCGCCGACCTCCACCCGGAGCGCGTGCAGCGTCGCGGCGCCGCGGTTGTACACCTGCGTCAGGAAGAGCCCGAACTCGCCCGGGTCGCCGATCTGGAGGTCCCAGTACGCCTGCGTGCGCGCCGGCGCGTACCAGTTGTCGTAGGTGGTCTGCGCCGTGTTCCTGCCCTGCTCCTCGTTCCACATCCAGTTCGCGTACGTCGCCCAGCCCTCGTTCAGCCAGATGTCCTGCCAGCGCTCGGGGCTCACGGCGTTGCCGAACCACTGGTGCGCGAGCTCGTGCGAGACGGTGCCCTCGCTCGCCTGCGACGAGTACACCGGGCGGGTCTGCGTCTCGAGCGCGTAGCCCACGCTGTCGTTGTCGACGATCGACCCGTAGGCGACGAACGGGTACGGCCCGAACTTCGACTCGAAGAAGTCGATCATGTCGACCTGCCATCCGAGGCTGGTGTTCGTGGTCGCAAGGCGTGCCGCGCTCAGCTTCGTGTCGACCGCGTCGATGATCGCCACGCCGCTGCCGGAGGTGTACGGGTCGCGCAGGTCGAAGTCGCCGACCGAGGCGGTGGTGAGGTAGCTGGCCTGCTCGTCGGGGGCATCCCAGTACCAGGTGGTCCAGCCGTCGGCGGTCTCCTCGGGCTTCGGCTGGATGCCGTTCGCGACCGCGACCTTGCCCTCCGGCACCGTGATCTCGAACGAGTACGTCGCCTTGTCGGTCTGGTGGTCGCTGACCGGGTACCACGTCATCGACCCCTCGGGCTCGCTCACGACCATCGCGCCGTCGCGCTGGGTCACCCAGCCGTAGAAGACGCCCTCGATGTCGCTCGGTCGGGTCGTCGTGCCGCCGTACTCGACGACGAGCTGCACCCGCTGGCCGGACTTGATCTTCGGCCGCGGCTGCACGGTGAGCTCCCAGATGCGTGCGTCGTCGTCCTGGACCTGCCAGTAGGCCGCGCCGTCGACCTCGGCGCCGGCCAGCGGCGGTGCGACGGATGCCGCCGGCTTCCCATCGATGCTCAGGGCGTGCACCTCCATCCCGCGCAGGTCGAGGTTGAACCGGTCGAGGTCCTGCGTCGCGACGAGGTCGACCGTGGCGACGCCCTCGAACTCGCCCTCGAGCGGTGCGGGGTCCGGAGCCGGCGGGGTGTACGTGACGTCGAGGTCGTAGTGCTGCACGTCGTAGCCGCCGTTGCCGGCGTACGGGAAGTACGCGTCGCCGACGCCCTCGGCTCCGGCGGTGTACCGCGGGCCGCTCGGCTTCCCCGGCGCGGCCGCCGCGCCTGCCGCGCCGATCGTGCCCAGTGCCAGCGTCGCCACCGCGATGCCGCCGACCAGTCTCGTCCTCGATCTCATCCTGCGCTCCCCGTCTCGCTCATGCATCGGTGCCAGAACTCTAGGGTTGGAAACCGCCTGCCGGTAGACCTCGCGCACGAGATCGCCGGGCGACCCTGCCGCGACGCACGGAACGCGCGCCGCGCGCGTCGCGCCCGCCACGCGCCGCCCTCCAGCCCGTCCGTCCCGCACCCTCCCGCCCACCACGCGCCTCCTCCTGAATCGAGATGCCACCTGCTGCGGGATGCCGGCTGCCAGACCGGCGCCACGTGGCAACTCGAACCGGGGCGACGTCGTGGGCGGCGGTCAGGGGCGGCGGGTGCGCGACCAACCGCGCGAGCGGAGTGCGCGTTCGAGCTGCTCGAGCGCACGCGGCGGTGGGAGCAACCGGCCGATCCGGATCACGATCCAGCCGTCGGCCGCGAGGTCGTTCAGACGTTCCACGTCCCGGTGGAACTGCTTGGCGTCGACCCGATGCTGCTCACCGTCGTATTCGAGGAGTACCTGCTGCGCACGGAACACGAGATCACCGTGCGTCGTCCAGCCCGACCCGAGCCGGATCGGCGCGTTCAGCTCGGGCTCGGGGAAGCCGGCGCGCAGGACCCGGAGTCGGAGCAGCGACTCCCGGCGCGAGGCGGATCCGGCGCGGAGGTCGGCGAGCGCCTCACGCAGCCGGATCGCGCCGCGACGGGATCCGTACCGGACGACGGCCGCGCGAAGCTCCTCCGGCTTGGCGAGCGGCCGACGCCAGCCGACGAGTCGGTCTCCGGCGGCGACGAGGTCGTCCCTCCCGAGTGACGCGGCGAGTTGGCACCAGGCATCCACCGGGGCGACGAGCGGGAAGCCGTGGTGCTCGGTCGTCGGGATGCCCGCGCCCAAGCGGTGCCCGACGACGTCGCGCATCCTCGGCTGGCGCTGCGGAGCCGGGGCGGCGACGTGCAGCGGGCGGGCTCGGCCGCTCGGCAGGGGGAGCCCCCAGAGGAGCGCTGCCGTCGCGTGACTGAAGACGTGCCCGGGTGGCATCCGTTCCGCGTAGGCGCGGCAGAGTTCCGCGAGCGAGTCCGTTCCGACCGGGGCACGGACCGCGCGGAACGGGATCTCGAGGTCTCTCGCGGGGAGTCTCCCGCGCGAGACGCCGAGTGCGACGGCGCGGTGCACGCTGAACGGACGCCCGGCGAGCGCGGGAGGAAGCGGCGACGGACTCTTCACGACGCGAGTCTCGCGGCCCCGCAGCGTCGCAAGTGCCGCTCGAGCACCCGAACACGCCGTCGCGTATCCCGCACCCCCTGTGCAGGACGACTCCCCCGACTCCTGCACAGCGCTCGATCCGAATCGAGTTGCCACTCGGGGCGTCAGGAAGCGGCGCGAGGCGTGCACAGGTGGCATCTCGGTGTGGGGCAGTTCGTGAGGTGGTGCGGGGGCGGACGCGCAGCCGGGCGGCGGCCGTCGGAATGCTGAGATCTCGCCGAGAGTTGAGTCAAGTACGCTCAAGTTCACCGGTCTCGACTTGACATCGATTCGGGCGGGTCCGACACTTGAGTCGGCGAGGCTCAAGTCTCGTCGATCATTGACTTCGGCCGCGGGCGAGGAACGCCGGGCCGATCGCCGGGGGCGACTTCCTTGAGACCCCGGGCAGAAGGAGATACACACATGTCACGTGCAGTCGGAATCGACCTGGGCACCACGAACTCGGTCGTCAGCGTCCTCGAGGGCGGCGAGCCCGTCGTCATCGCGAACGCCGAGGGCTTCCGCACCACCCCGTCGGTGGTCGCGTTCACGAAGGACGGCGAGGTGCTCGTCGGCGAGACCGCCAAGCGCCAGGCCGTGACCAACGTCGACCGCACCATCTCGTCGGTCAAGCGCCACATGGGCACCGACTGGAAGTCGGCCTCGATCGACGGCAAGGAGTACACGCCGCAGGAGATCTCGGCGCGCATCCTCCAGAAGCTCAAGCGCGACGCCGAGCAGTACCTCGGCGACACCGTCACCGACGCGGTGATCACCGTGCCCGCGTACTTCAACGACGCCGAGCGCCAGGCCACCAAGGAGGCCGGCGAGATCGCGGGCCTCAACGTGCTCCGCATCATCAACGAGCCCACCGCGGCCGCACTCGCGTACGGCCTCGACAAGGGCAAGGAGGACGAGTTGATCCTCGTCTTCGACCTCGGCGGCGGCACGTTCGACGTGTCCCTCCTCGAGGTGGGCAAGGACGACGACTTCTCGACCATCCAGGTCCGCGCGACCGCCGGCGACAACCGCCTCGGCGGCGACGACTGGGACCAGCGGGTCGTCGACCACCTGATCAAGCGCTTCAAGGAGTCGACCGGCGTCGACGTCTCGAAGGACAAGATCGCCCTCCAGCGCCTGAAGGAGGCCGCCGAGCAGGCCAAGAAGGAGCTGTCGTCGGGCATGTCGACGAGCATCCAGCTCCCCTACCTCTCGCTCACCGAGAACGGCCCGGCGAACCTCGACGAGACGCTCACGCGTGCGCAGTTCGAGAACATGACCTCCGACCTGCTCGACCGCACCAAGAAGCCCTTCGAGGACGTCATCCGCGAGGCCGGCATCAAGCTCTCCGACATCGCCCACGTCGTGCTCGTCGGCGGCTCGACCCGCATGCCCGCCGTCTCCGAGCTCGTCAAGAAGGAGACCGGCAAGGAGCCCAACAAGGGCGTGAACCCCGACGAGGTCGTCGCCGTGGGCGCCGCCCTGCAGGCGGGCGTCCTCAAGGGCGAGCGCAAGGACGTGCTGCTGATCGACGTCACCCCCCTCAGCCTCGGCATCGAGACCAAGGGCGGCATCATGACCAAGCTCATCGAGCGCAACACGGCCATCCCGACCAAGCGCAGCGAGACCTTCACGACCGCCGACGACAACCAGCCGTCGGTCGCGATCCAGGTCTTCCAGGGCGAGCGCGAGTTCACGCGCGACAACAAGCCGCTCGGCACGTTCGAGCTGACCGGCATCGCCCCGGCGCCCCGGGGCATCCCGCAGATCGAGGTCACCTTCGACATCGACGCCAACGGCATCGTGCACGTGTCCGCCAAGGACAAGGGCACCGGCAAGGAGCAGTCGATGACGATCTCGGGCGGCTCGGCGCTGCCCAAGGAGGACGTCGAGCGCATGGTCCGCGACGCCGAGGAGCACGCGGCCGAGGACAAGAAGCGCCGCGAGTCCGCCGAGACCCGCAACCAGGCCGAGCAGCTCGCCTACTCGGTCGAGAAGCTGATCAAGGAGAACGAGGACAAGCTCCCCGCCGACGTGAAGTCCGACGTCCAGGGCGACGTCGACGCGCTGAAGTCGGCCCTCGCGGGCGACGACGACGACGCGGTGAAGTCGGCGTTCGAGAAGCTCTCGCAGTCGCAGGGCAAGCTCGGCGAGGCGATCTACGCGCAGGGCCAGCAGGCGGATGCCTCCGCCGCCGGCGCGAACCCCGGCGAGGACGCCAACGCCTCGGGTGAGCAGGGCGCCGAGTCCTCCGACGAGGACGTCGTCGACGCCGAGGTCATCGACGACGAGGACGAGAAGAAGTAACCATGACGGACGAGAACCAGAACCAGGACGAGCCGATCATCCGCGACAAGCGGCGGATCGACCCCGAGACGGGTGAGGTTCGCAAGGCGCCCGAGGCGGGGGCGGATGCCGCGGCATCCGCCCCGCCAGAGGCCCCCGACGCCGCCGTCGCCGACGCCGAGGCCGCCGACGCGGTCGCCGAGGCCGACGAGGAGACCCTCACGGTCGACGACATCCTCAACGCGGCGCAGGCCGAGGTGGAGGATCCGTCGGCCGAGCACCTCGCCGACCTCAAGCGCGTCACCGCGGAGTACGCCAACTACCGCAAGCGCACCGAGGCGAACCGCGAGATCGAGCGCGAGCGCGCGATCGGCGCGACGGTCGCGGTGCTCCTGCCCGTGCTCGACGACCTCGACCGGGCCGAGAAGCACGGCGACCTCGAGGGCGACACCCCGTTCGTGACGATCGCGGCGAAGCTGCGAGCGTCGGTCGAGAAGCTGGGCCTCGCGAAGTTCGGCGAGATCGGCGAGCCGTTCGACCCGCAGCGCCACGAGGCGATCTTCCAGCAGCACTCCGACGAGGTCGAGGTCGACACGGTCGCCGACGTCGTCGAGACCGGGTACCTGCTCGGGGGCACGCTGCTGCGTGCCGCGAAGGTCGTCGTCAAGACGCCCGCATAGCGGCATCCGGGCCGGTTCGCGGCATCCGTTCGCAGTAGCGGATGCCGCGGGCCGGCCCTCCACGGTTCCCACTAGATTCAGCAGGAAGGAGGCGCCGATGGCCAGCCAGGATTGGTTCGACAAGGACTTCTACGCCACCCTCGGCGTCTCGAAGGACGCGAGCGACGCCGACATCAAGAAGGCCTACCGCAAGCTCGCGCGCAAGTACCACCCCGACCAGAACCCGGGGGATGCCGCGGCCGAGTCGAAGTTCAAGGAGATCAGCGAGGCGAACTCGGTGCTCTCCGACCCCGAGGAGCGCAAGGAGTACGACGCGATCCGGGCGATGGGCTCCGGCGCCCGGTTCACCGCACCGGGCGGTGCCGGGTCCGGCGGCTTCGAGGACGTCTTCGGCGGCATGTTCGGCCAGCAGGGCGGCGGCCAGCGCTACACGTTCCGGCAGGGCGGCGGAGGCGGCGACTACGACGACCTCCTCGGCGGACTCTTCGGCGGCGGTCGCTTCGGCCAGCCGACGGGCGGGTACCGCGGCTACGGCGGCCCGACGAAGGGGCGCGACGTGACCGCCTCGACCACGCTCGACTTCATCACCGCCACCAAGGGCGACCGCATCACGCTGCAGACGGCCGAAGGGCGCGAGATCAGCGTCAACGTGCCTGCGGGCGTCGCGGACGGCCAGAAGATCCGCCTGCGCGGCAAGGGCCACCCTTCGCCCGACGGCGGCGAGGCCGGCGACATCGTGCTCACCGTCAAGGTGCGCAAGCACCCGGTGTTCGAGCGCGACGGCCTGAACCTCCGCGTGACGGTGCCCGTGACCTTCGCTGAGGCCGCGCTCGGCGCGACCATCCAGGTCCCGACGCTCGGCGGCGATCCGGTGAAGCTCCGCGTCGCGCCCGGGACCCCGAGCGGACGCGTGCTGCGGGTCAAGGGCCGAGGCGTCGAGACGAAGAAGGGCACGGGCGACCTGCTCGCGATCGTCCAGGTCGCGGTGCCGGCGCACCTGTCGAAGGATGCGGAGGAGCGGCTGCGCGAGTTCGCGGCGCAGCTGCCCGACGAGGACCCCCGCGAGGACCTCCTCGCCAAGGCCCGGAGCGCCTGATGCAGGTCGACGGCGAGAGCCCGCTGTTCGTCATCTCGGTCGCGGCCGAGCTGGCGGGCATGCACCCCCAGACGCTCCGCCAGTACGACCGGATGGGGCTCGTCTCGCCGAAGCGGACCGCGGGCAAGTCGCGCCGCTACTCGATGCGCGACGTCGCGCAGCTGCGCGAGATCCAGCAGCTCTCGAGCGAGGGCGTGAGCCTCGAGGGCATCCGCCGCGTGCTCGGCCTCGAGAACGAGGTCAACGAGCTGCGCGGTCGCGTGCGCGAGCTCGAGCGCGCGCTCGCCGACGAGATGCTGAACCGGCCTGGGCGTCGCGTGTTCGCGGCCGGAGCCGAGGGCGAGGTCGTCACGCTCCGCACGGGCACGCGCGTTCGGCGCGAGAACGCGGTGGTCGTCTGGCGGCCGCTCGAGCGCGGCTGAGCTCCGCGCGACCGGTGGCCCTCCACCCCCAACCGGGGGGATGGCCGGGTGCGAACCGCGGTGCGACGATGGGGCATCGGGTATCGCACGCGGGACGTGGGAGGCCGCAGTGGTCGTGTCGGGTACGGGGGTCCCGGAGCGCGTGGCAGCCACGTCGGAGCAGGTCGACGTGGTCGTCATCGGGTCGGGATTCGGTGCGTCGGTCGCCGCCTACCGCTTGGCGGAGGCGGGGCGGTCCGTCGTCGTGCTCGAGCGCGGTCGCGCCTATCCGCCCGGTGCGTTCGCACGCACCCCGAGCGAGTTCGGCGAGAACTTCTGGTCGCCCGCCGACGGCCTGCACGGACTGTTCGAGACGTGGAGCTTCCGCGGGCTGGAGGGGGTGGTCTCCTCCGGTCTCGGCGGCGGCTCGCTCATCTACGCCAACGTGCTGCTCCGGAAGGACCCGCACTGGTTCGTGCACGATTCGCCCCTGCCGGGTGGGGGGTACGAGAACTGGCCGATCAGCCGCGATGACCTCGATCCGCACTACGACCGGGTCGAGGCGATGCTCGATGCCACCCCGTACCCCTATGGGGACACGCCCAAGACGGAGGCGTTCGAGCTCGCGGCTCGCGCGGCGCGGCATGACGTGTTCCGACCGAACCTGGCGGTCACGTTCGCCGACGGGGACGGTCGGGTCGGCCCGTTCCTTCCCGTCGCCGCGAAGCCGTACGGCAACATCCACGGCCGCACCCGGTTCACGTGCTCGCAGTGCGGCGAGTGCGACATCGGCTGCAACTACGGTGCGAAGAACTCGCTCGACCATACGTACCTCTCGGCTGCGGCGCATCACAGCGCCGACATCCGCACGCTCCACGAGGTGAAGGGCCTGCGGCCGATCGACGGGGGATGGGAGGTGCGGTACCGCCGGCACGCGCTCGGTGGCGACACTCCGACCGAGGGCGTCATCCGCGCCCGGCGCGTGGTGCTCGGCGCGGGCACGTTCGGGTCGACGTACCTGCTGCTGCGGAGCCGGGCATCGCTCCGGAACCTGTCTCCGGCGCTCGGCACCCGGTTCAGCGGCAACGGCGATCTCATCGGCTTCCTGATGGGGGCCAAGGAGCAGATCGACCGGGTGGCGCGTTCGCGGCGCATCGCCGGAAGCCGGGGCCCGGTCATCACGAGCGCCATCCGCGTCGGCGACGAAGTCGACGGCGACGGCAGCCCGGGCCGCGGGTTCTACATCCAGGAGGCCGGCTATCCGGGCTTCCTCAACTGGCTGCTCGAGACGGCGCAGCTGCGGTCGGTCGTGTCGCGCTCCACGCGCGTGGCGCTCACGATGATCGCCAAGCGGCTGAGCCTGGCCGGCGAGTCCAACATCTCGGCCGACCTCGCGCACGTGCTCGGTCGCGACTCGCTCTCGAGCAGCTCGCTGCCCGTGCTCGGCATGGGCCGCGACGTGCCCGACGGCCGGATGTACCTCGACCGCGGGCGGCTCGCGGTCGACTGGACGACGGCGACCTCGCTCGAGTACTTCGCGGCGATGCGGGCCACGATGTCCGAGTTCGCGAAGACGCTCGGGGCGAGGTACGTCGACAACCCGCTGTGGCTGGCGAAGCGCGTCATCACGGTGCATCCGCTCGGCGGCCTGCCGATGGGCCGCAACGGCTTCGAGGGCGTCGTCGACCCGTGGGGCGAGGTGTACGGGCATCCCGGCCTCTCGGTCGTCGACGGCTCGGCCATGCCCGGGCCCGTCGGTCCCAACCCGGCGCTGACCATCGCGGCGTTCTCCGACCGTGCCGCCGAGCGGATCGCCGAATCCTGGCCGCGCGGCCGCCGTCGGCCGATTCGGACGGTGTCCACGGCCGGGCCCGAACCTGCGGGCGGCGTCGTCGCCGCCCCGCCGACCGTGACCCCGAAGGAGCCGGACATGAACGACGCATCCGCACGCACTCCGACCTCCGTCGCCTTCACCGAGCAGATGAAGGGGTTCTTCGTCCTGGGCGAGGGCGACCCTCGGTCGGCCGCGGAAGACGCGCGCGTGCGCGACGAGCGGATGATGTTCGAGCTCACCATCACGGCACCCGACATCGACGCGTTCGTCGAGGGCGAGGCGCACGAGGGCGTCGCGACCGGGTACCTCGAGTCCGACGCGCTGGGCGGTCGGCAGGAGGTCGAGCGCGGATGGTTCAACCTCTTCGTCGCGACCGGAAGCGCCGACGACCGGCTCATGAAGTACCGGCTCTGGCTGACGACCGACGCCGGTTCGCCGGTCACGTTCGTCGGCGTCAAGGACGTGCACGACGACCCGGGCTTCGACCTCTGGGAGGACACGACGACGCTCTTCGTGCAGGTGCTCGACGGGCACGTGCCCCCGCCCGCGGACGTCTCGGAGACGGGACTCCTCGACCCGTCCGACCCGGCCGTGCTCGGCGCCGGAGTGCTCCGCATCCATCCGGTCGACTTCGCCGAGCAGCTCACGACGTTCGCGACGACCGGACCGGAGGGAGCCTCCGCGATCGCGCGGTTCGGCGCCCTGTTCCTCGGCCGGCTGTGGTCGACGTACCGGCGGATGGCGAAGGAGGGGGCATGAGCGAGCCGACCGCGTCGGCACCCGTCACGGGCACGTCGGCCGCGCCGGTGCGGACGACGCGGGCCGATCAGCGAACCGAGCACCTCCCGTTCCGTGCACTGGACGGGCGCTGGCTCACCCTGCTCCACGTCGAGAACCCCGCGATCGCGCCGACCCGCGGGCCCGTGCTGCTCGTGCACGGCGCCGGCGTGCGCGCCGAGATCTTCCGCCCGCCGGTGCCTCGCACGATCGTCGATGCGCTGCTCGACGACGGCTTCGACGTGTGGATGCTCAACTGGCGCGCGTCGATCGACCTCGAGCCCGTCGCCTGGACGCTCGACGACGCGGCCGCGTTCGACTATCCGGCCGCGGTCGCCTTCATCCGCGAGCGGACGGGCGCCGACACCCTCAAGGCGTTCGTGCACTGCCAGGGCTCGACCTCCTTCACGATGTCGGCGATCTCGGGGCTGTTGCCCGAGGTGACGACGATCGTCACGAACGCGGTGTCGCTGCATCCGGTGCTGCCGCTCGGCTCGCGCGTCAAGATCCTGGGGTTGGCGCCCGCGATCAGCCGGATCTCGCCAGTGCTGTCGCCGAAATGGGGGTACAAGTCGGAGGGGCCGTTCGCACGAGCGCTGCGCACGGGGGTGGTGGCGACGCATCCGGAATGCGACAACGCGGTCTGCGCAATGGTGAGCTTCACGTACGGCAGCGGCCACCCGGCGCTGTGGGCCCACCGCAACATCGACCGCGCGACCCATGACTGGATCACCGGCGAGTTCGCCGGGGCGCCCATGTCGTTCTTCCTGCAGATGCGCGAGTGCGTGAGGGCCGGCCACCTGGTGCCGTCGGGCACGGCGCCCGGCATCGTGCCCGACCTCACCGCGCCGCCGCGCACCGACGCCCGCTTCGCATTCATCGCTGGCGAGGACAACCGCTGCTTCCTTCCCGAGAGCCAGCAGCGCAGCTTCGACCACTTCGAGCGGATGGCGCCGGGTCGGCACGCCCTGCATCGGGTCCCGGGCTACGGCCACCTCGACGTGGTCTTCGGGGCGGATGCCTGGCGGGACACGCATCCGCTGATCATCGACGAACTGCGCCGCTGACGGGCGATCGCGCCGTCACACGGCGCCGATCACCGCCCACGTGAGCATCGTCGCGGCGACTCCGAGCGCGATGAGCGCGAGGCCGAGCGGGAACCGGCGGTGCGACTGGTACTCGCGTGCGACCAGCGTCGCCAGCCCCACGGTCGACGCGGTCGTCACGACCGCCGCGACCCACAGCCACAGGTCGAGGGTCGGGTCGGTGCCGGCGGCGCCGTCCGCGACGATGCGGAGTCCGCCGCACGTGGCGGCGACGAGGACTCCGAAGATGAAGAGCAGCCCTGCCCAGTCCCTGGCACTGGCGCCGGGTTCGACCGGCTCGACGTCAGGCGTCATGGGTGCAGGATGCCACGTGCTCCCATCGCGCGTCGAGACACTCGCAGTGCGTTTTCCGCCGTCCCCGGGTGCCGGCACGCCCGGGCCCGTCGCTCCGCATCTCGAGGCGTCGGACCCTCGCCGCCCGGCGTGCCGGTGTGCGAGGCTGTGCCTAGCGTTCCGAGGCGCTCCGGCGGTCCGGCGGTGCGCGATCGCGATCGGGGGCGACGATGACGGACGACACGGACGACCTGCAGGTGCCGGCACCCACTCCGGCCCAGCTCCTCCTGCTCCTCGTCCCCGCCATCGTCATCGGCGTCCTGTGCGCGCTGGTCCTGCGCGTGCTCGACGTCGCGGCGGGCGGACTGCAGCAGGTGCTGTGGACGGCGCTGCCCGACGCGCTCGGCGTCGACCCGGACGGATGGTGGATCGTCGTCGTCCTCACCGCCACCGGCTTCGCAGTGGGCCTCGGCCTCCAGTTCCTGCCGGGCCACGGCGGACCGGACTCCGCCACCACCGAGCTCGTCTCGGAGCCGCTGAAGCTGCGCACCCTGCCGGGCCTCGTCATCGTCACGGGGCTGGCGCTCGCCGGCGGCGTGAGCCTCGGCCCGGAGAATCCGATCATCGCGATCAACGTCGCGCTCACGGTCGCCCTGCTCGGCCGCATGATGCCGCGCGTCGGCGCGAGGCTCGGCATGCTCATGGCGGCCTCCGGCACGATCGGCGCCCTGTTCGGTTCGCCGGTCGCCGCCGCCCTGCTGTTCACGGGGACGCTCGCGGCCGTGCGCGGAGGCGGCGCGCTCTGGGACAAGCTGTTCCTGCCGCTCGCCTCGGCGGCGGCCGCGGCCGGGACGATGCACGTGCTGGGCGCGCCCCCGCTGCAGTTCACGCTGCCCACGGCGCCCACGACGCCGTTGCTGCTCCTCGCCGGCATCGTCATCGCCATCGCGGGCGTCGTGATCGGCCTGCTCGGGGCGTTCGCGTTCCCGTTCGTGCACCGGGCGTTCCATTCGCTCCGGCAGCCGTTGCTCATCGCGACCGCGGGCGGCCTGGTGCTCGGCCTGCTGGGACTCATCGGCGGACCGATCACCCTGTTCAAGGGGCTCGACCAGATGGGCGAGCTGTTCGAGGACCCCGACGCCTACGATGCCGGGCAGCTCGTCGTGATCGTGCTGATCAAGCTCGTCGCGCTGGTCGTGGCGGCGAGCGCCGCCTTCCGCGGCGGCCGCATCTTCCCCGCCGCGTTCACGGGCGCGGCGCTCGGCATGCTCGCGCACGCGCTCATCCCCTCGCTCCCGATCGCGCTGTGCGTCGCGAGCGCCCTGATCGGGATACTGCTCGTGATGGCGAAGGACGGATGGCTCGCCCTGTTCGTCGCCGCGGCGGTCGCGGGCGACCTCGCACTCCTGCCGTGGCTCTGCGTCATCATCCTCCCGGCGTGGTTGCTCGTGTCGCGCGCGCCGGAGTTCCGGATCGTGCCGAAGCCGACTCCGCCGACGGAGCCCGCGGCCGCGGCGACGTCGGGGGCCGCCGAGTCGGACGGCGAGCGTCCGACGCCGTCCTGACGATCAGGCGCGGATCGGCCGGCTGCTCACGCGCGTGCGGCCTCGGGGAGGATCTCGCCGAGCAGCCCCTCGATGCGGCGGCGGATCTCATCGCGGATCGGGCGCACGGCCTCGATGCCCTGGCCGGCGGGGTCGTCGAGCTCCCAGTCCTCGTAGCGCTTGCCGGGGAAGACCGGGCACGCGTCGCCGCAGCCCATCGTGATCACGACATCGGATTCGCGGACGGCCTCGGTCGTGAGTACCTTCGGCGTGTTGCCGGCGATGTCGATGCCCTCCTCGGCCATCGCCTGCACCGCGACCGGATTGATCGCGTCCTTCGGGGCGGAGCCGGCCGAGAGCACCTCGACACGGTCGCCGCCGAGCTCGCGCAGGTAGCCCGCGGCCATCTGCGACCGGCCGGCGTTGTGGACGCAGACGAACAGGACGGTGGGCTTGTCGGACATCGGGGCCTCGTTTCGCTCGGACGGTTTAAGCATAGATCGTGATCTATGCGTTGTCGACCGGATGCCGCGTGCCCCGTCCGCCCACGAGGCGTTCGCGGCATCCGGCCGCCGCGCCGCCGCGGCATCCGCCTTCAGGTCAGGCTCGCGATGAGCTCCCGCACCCGCCGGTCGATGTCGTCGCGGATGCCGCGGACCTCGCCGAGCGGCCGTCCGACGGGGTCGTCGAGCTCCCAGTCCTCGTAGCGCTTGCCGGGGTACACCGGGCATGCGTCGCCGCAGCCCATCGTGATCACGACGTCGGCCGCGCGGACCACCTCGTCGGTGAGCGGCTTCGGGTAGGCGCCGCCGACCGGGACGCCGATCTCGTCGAGCACGCCCACCACCGCCGGCGACACGGCGTCGGCCGGCTCGGATCCGGCGGTGCGGACGTGCACGCGATCGCCCGCGAGGTGTCGGAGGATCGCCGCCGCCATCTGCGACCGGCCCGCGTTCTGCACGCACACGAAGAGCACCTCGGGCGTGGCCGCCCCCGCCTCGCGCCCCTGCGCCGCGAGCGCGGCCAGGCGCTCGGCGGCGAAGCCCGCGGCTCGAGACGTGAACCGCTTGGCGACCGCGCTCCGATCGGCGAGGAGGTCGCGGCTCTCGCGGACGTACCGCTCGACCGTCTCGCGGCCGAACGTGCCGGCGAATCGCGTCGCGAGGTCGTCGACCACGCGGGCGATCGCCGCCTCGTCGCCGGGTGCGGGGGTCGGGGGCGGCACGTCGAGCAGCTCCGCCACGCGGTCGAGGTGGTCCGGGGCGATCGAGTACCAGGCGCGACGCCCCTCGGGTTCGCGGACGAGCACGCCGTCGTCGAGCAGCGCCTTCGCGTGGTGCGACACGGTCGGCTGCCGGAGGCCGAGCTCGTCGGCGAGCGCCGTCACGGTCGCGCGGCCGTCGGGGCTCGCGAGGATCAGCGAGAGCATGCGCGCGCGTGTGGGATCGGCGATCAGCGCGAGACCGCCGGCCGCGCCATCCGCCCCACGCGTGTGCATAGACGACAGTCTATGCAACGTGCGGATGCGCCGACCTCGCCCCGTCCTCCCGTGCATGGGAATCCGTGGGACGTGGGCCACGCAGAGCCGACGTGCGGATTCCCATGCACGGAATCGGGCTCGGCGGGCCGGTCGCGCGCGCTCAGCAGCAGCCGCTCGAGCCGTCGAGGCTCGTCGAGCACACGCCCGTGGCGGGCAGCTCGAGGGCGACGTTCGCTGCGCCCGCCGTGTCGCCGGCGAGCCACGCGGCGATCGAGCGCACCTGCTCGTGCCCGGTCGCGAGCAGGAACGTCGGCGCGCGGCCGTAGCTCTTCATTCCCGCGAGGAAGAAGCCGTCCTCGGGCTGGCGGAGCTCCGCGAACCCGTGCGGCTCGACCGTGCCGCACGAGTGCACGTTCGGGTCGATCATCGGCGCCAGGCGCTTCGGCGCCTCGACCACGTCGTCGAGCTCGAGGCGGATCTCGCGGAGCATCTCGAGGTCGGGCCGGAAGCCCGTCGCGTTCACGATCACGTCGGCCTCGTGCTCGACGAGCTCGCCGCAGCGCGAGCCGACGATCTTCACGCCGCCGTCGGCCGCTCGGCCCAGCCGCACGACCTCGAACCGGTCGAGCACCTCGATGCGGCCGGCGGCGACCAGGTCGTCGACGCGCCGCCCGATCGAGGCGCGGGCGGCGAGGCCGTCGTCCTCGGATGTGGTCACGCGCACGGCCGAGGCGTTGCGGATCGCCCAGGTGATGCGGGTCTCGGGCACCTCCCGTGCGAGGGCCGCGAGGGCGAGGAGGGTGTTCGCGGCGGAGTGCCCGGCGCCCACGACGGTCGTGCGACGTCCCGCGAAGCGGGCGCGATCGAGGCCGAGCACGTCGGGCAGGGCGTGCGTCACCGCGTCGGCGACCTCGTCGAGCCCGAGCGGGTCGAGTCCGCTCGAGCCGAGCCGGTTCGGGGTGCGCCAGGTGCCCGACGCGTCGATGACGGCGCGTGCCGCGACATCCTGAACGGCACCGGATGCCTCGCGCACGCGGAGCACGAACGGCGCGGCTGCGCGCCCGGCCGTGCGGGTCCGGTCCATGCCCTCGCGTGTCACCGCGGTGACGGCGCCGCCGAAGCGGATGCGCGCGGCGATCGGCTCGAGCGCGGCGAGCGGCTCGAGGTACTGCTCGACGAACTCGGCGCCCGTCGGCAGGCGGCTCTCGTCGGGGTGCTGCCAGCCGGAAGCCTCGAGCAGGCGACGTGAGGCGGGGTCGACGAGCATGCGCCACGGCGAGAAGAGCCGGACGTGACCCCACTCGCGGATGCTCGCGCCGACCCGGTCGCCGGCCTCGTGGACCACGACGTCGAGGCCGCGCTCGAGCAGGTTCGCCGCGGCGGCCAGGCCGATCGGGCCGGCGCCGATGATCGCGACGGGCAAGGTGTCGAGACGCTCGGAGCGGGTCGTGGGGCGGGTGAGGTCGAGCAGGGTCATGGCGGGCCTTTCCGACGAGACATTGAAGTTCGTCGATGTTCAGTGTGGACCCATTCATCGAAGTTTGTCAATATTCAGGTAGGATCGGGGCATGACGACCTTCGAACTCACGCCCGTCGGTGCCGGCGTCGGTGCCGAGGTCGGCACGGCCGGCAGCGCCGGCGCGTGCTGCAGCCCGCTCGTGACCGAGCCCATGGACGCCGCTCGCGCCGAGGGGCTCGCCGCGTCGTTCAAGGCCCTCGCCGATCCGACCCGGTTGCGGCTGCTCTCGATCGTCGCGAAGTCCGAGGGCGAGGAGGCGTGCGTCTGCGACCTCACAGAGCCCGTCGGCCTCAGCCAGCCGACCGTCTCGCACCACCTGAAGATCCTCGCGACCGCCGGGTTCCTCGAGCGCAGCAAGCGCGGCACCTGGGCGTACTACAAGCTCGTCCCGGGCGCCCTCGACCGAATGTCGCAGCTCCTCGCCGACGCCTGACCTCCGACGGTCATTGCGGCGTCGGCGAGGAGTCGCGACGGTCGGTCCGAGGCGGCCCCTCAGTCCGCACTCGAGCCGACGCTGTCGTGCAGCGGCTCGCCCCCGGCGCCGTGGTCTCGGCGGGCTCCATCCCGCCGAGTGCGGACGGCGAGCAGGATGCCGGTCCAGAGCGCCCAGGCCCACCAGGCCATCACCGCCACGCTCAGCGCCTCCGCCAGCTCCCGCATCGACGGCGGCATGAGCCCGCTCGCGACGATGATGACGCCGGCGAACCCGCCGAGGGCGGCGAGCAATCGCGGGAAGTTCCCGCTGCGCCACATCACGATCGCGCAGAGCACCGCGGCCAGCCCGGCCGGCGGCACCGACGCGGTCTCCAGGAGCCCGGCCGACGCCACGAGCGGCAGCACGCCGTCGGCGCCGCCGCCGTCGGTCGCGCTCGCGGCGGCCGCGGCCAGGGTCGCGACCGACGCGACCTCGAGCGCGACCGACACGGTCATCGCCGCGACCGCCCAATCGAGGAGCGCCGATGGTCCACACACCGTGCGCAGGCCGACCACGATCAGGATGCGGCCCGTGAGCACGAACGCCATCCATCCGACGAGGAATCCGGCACCCTCCGCGAGCCCCTCGAGCGCGGCGGCGGCCTCGCCCGGCGAACTCCCGGGTTCCACGTACGGGTAGCCGCCGGCGATCGCCATTCCGACGAACTCGGCGAGGTAGAGGAGGATGCCGACGAGGACGAGCCAGGTTCCCTTGCGTGCAGTCATGGCGTCACGGTAGGAGCGATGCAACCGGGCGCACATCGTCGTATCGCGGTCGGAGCATCGACCCCCAGGACCATCCCGATCAGCCCCAGGACCACAACACGGCGCGATCCGTCGGGGTACAGTCTCGCCATGCAGCGAAGGTGGATCGCGGACGGGGCCTTGGCATGCCTGCTCACCGCGATCGGCGTCATCGAGGTGCTCACCGCGCACGGCATCGTCGACGCGCCGGCGGCGGATCCCGATGCGACGATCGGACCGCTGCCGGTCGATCTCGCACTCGCCGCGGCCACGACGCTGCCCGTCGCCGTGCGCCGGGCATGGCCGACCGCGGTGCCGATCGCCGTGTACGGGCTGCAGGTGGCCGCCAACCTCCTCATCGCCCACCACATGCCCTTCTTCGCCGGTCTCGGCGCCCTGGCACTCCTCGGATACACCTTCGGGCGCTGGGCCCGACCCGACCTGGTGCGCTGGGGCTGGATCGGCCCCCTCGCGTGGGCCGCGACGTTCCCCGTGCTCACGCCGGAGGCCCGGAGCCTCCCGAGCATCCTCTACTCGGCATTCCTGCTCACCGCTCCATGGGCGATCGGATGGATCATCCGGCGCCTGCTCGAACAACGCCGCGCCCTCGAGGCGGCGCTCGCCGAGGTCTCGTCGCTGGAGTCCGTCCGCCGGGAGGCGGCCCTCCTCGCACAGCGCGCCCACATCGCCCGTGAGATGCACGACGTGCTCGCGCACGGCGTGAGCGTCATGGTCGTGCAGGCCGGGGCGGCTCGGATCGAGGTGCCCGAGGACTCGCCCGCGTCAGCGTCGCTCATCGCCGTCGAGGAGACCGGCCGGCGCGTGCTCCGCGAGCTCCGGCGGACGGTCGGCCTGCTGCGCGGTCCGGGCGCCAACCACGGCGTGGCGCCCGCGCCCGGCCTCGCCGAGCTGCCCGAGTTGGCGGAGACGATGCGACGTGCCGGACTGCACGTCGACCTGGCGGTCGAGGATGGCGAACGCTCCGATCCGTCGCGGGAGCTCGTCGCCTACCGAGTCGTCCAGGAGGCGCTCACCAACTGCCTCCGGCACTCCGGCGCGAGCGGCACGTCGGCACGGGTCCGGGTGACCCGCGGGGACGCGCTGCGAGTCCACGTGCGCGATTCCGGCCGTCCGGACTCCGGTTCGGATGAGGGCGGCGGATTCGGCCTCGCGGGTCTGCGGGAGCGTCTCGCCCTCTACGACGGCAGTCTGCGTGCCGAGCGCTGCGACGGCGGGTTCGAGGTCGAGGCGGTGATCCCGTGGGAGGCGACCGCATGACCCGCGTCCTCCTCGCGGACGACCAGCAGTTGGTCCGCGCCGGGTTCCGGTCGATCCTCGAGCACGCGGACGACGTCGTGGTCGTCGGCGAGGCCGAGGACGGAGCCGAGGCGGTCCGCCTCGCCGCCGAACTCGGGCCCGACCTCGTGCTGATGGACATCCGGATGCCTGGGATGGACGGCATCACCGCGACGCGACAGGTGGTCGCCCGCCCCTCGCCGCCGACGGTCGTGGTGCTCACGACGTTCGAGGCGGACGAGTACGTCTACGCCGCCCTCCGCGGCGGCGCCGCCGGGTTCCTCCTGAAGGACATCTCGCCAGAGGAACTCATCGCCTCGGTGCGTGCCGCCGTCGCCGGCGACCGCATCCTGTCCCCGAGCATCACGCGCCGGCTCATCGCCCACTACGTCGCCGCCCCGGACCCCGCCGAAGCGGACCGGGCGACCGCGCACCTGAGCGAGCGCGAGGTCGAGGTGCTCCGCCTCGTCGCGCGCGGCCGGTCGAACCACGAGATCTCCGCGACGCTGTTCATCGCGGAGAGCACCGTCAAGACGCACCTGGCTCGGATCCTGCTGAAGCTCGACCTGCGCGATCGAGTTCACGCGGTCGTGTTCGCCTACGAGCACGGGCTCGCCGGGCAGACCCGCGTCGTCGAGGATCCGCCACGCGACACCGCGCCGGGCTGAGCGGCCGCGGGCTCAGCGCCCCCAGGCGGATGCGGGTGCGGTGACCACCGGAACCGGCGCCGTCGACCACCACGTGCCGTTCCCGTAGTGGCTCGACGCCCAGGGCGAGGCCCAGATCGCGCGGGCCGTGGCATCCGCCGACGTACCGGCCTCGAGCCCGGCGACGATGCCGGCGTAGAACGAGCGCTTCTTCAGGTTGGAGGCGGCGTATTCGGCCGCGGAGACGAGTGTGTCGTAGCTGCCGAGGCCGCTGCCGCCGCCGGAGCCGTACCCGTTGTTCAGCGGGTTGTTGCGGTTCCACCAGTTGTCGGGGCCGTTCTCCTCGCGCATCCACTCGACCATGAGCCGCACGTTCTCGTCGGTCAGCGGCCAGTCGCCGAAGACGAGCACCAGCTTGGCCCAGTCGTAATTGGTGCCGGAGTCGACGAGGGTCTCGGGCCCGGTCGTGGTCGAGTAGCCCTCGCGCGACACGCTCGCGGGCGCGACGTCGCCGTCGACCTTGACCTCCTGCACGGCGCCTGAGAACGGCGAGACGGTCGTGACGGACGCCTCCGCGATCGGCGCGCTCGCACGTGGAAGCGGTGCGAGCGCGAGCGTCGCGAGGATGCCGGCGACCGCGACGGTCGCCGCGAGCGCGTTCCCCAGCCGTCGATGCCGCGGACGGACGGACCCCTCGCTCCGGCGCTGCGGCGGCGGAACCCGGTGCGCGGACACGGCGTCCCGATCGGGCGCCGCGGTCGATGCGCCGACCGGCGACCGGCGACCGGCGACCGGCGCGGCCCGGCGCCCCGACGGCGCCGACGACGGACGCCGCGTGGTCGATCCCCTCGCCGCGCGGCGCTCCCCCAGTGGCCCTGCCGTGTCTCGCATTCGGGGGCAGAACCTACCAAATGCGGCTGATCGCCGCTATCGGGTTGCGGGGACGATCCGACTCGTCCTCGGACGCGCGCGTCACCCCTCGGTGAGCGAGCGGAGCGTGCGGAGGTTCGGCACGTCCGTCGTCGACTTCTCCGTCTGCACCAGCATGGCGCGGTCGAGGCTCCCGATGCTGAACCCGCTCAGCGCCCAGCCGAGCGGCGGCATCACCGCGGGCACGGTGGACGGCGCGACGATGACCTCGAGGCCCGGCAGGCATCGTGGGTTCGCGCAGTCCTGGACCTCCTCGATCGCCCGAGCCGCCTTCTCGGAGCCCTCGTTCGGGGCCGTCGGCTCCGCGTCCGCCGTCGTGGCGTCGCCGTCGTCGACCTCGCCGATCGTGACGAACGCCGCGGTCACCCGCTGTCGCAGCGCCTGCTCGGTGGCGGCCTTCGTCAGGGCCGGATACCCCACGAGCGGGACGAGGGGCTCGGCGGTCACGTCCTCGAGGTTGCGTCGGAGGTCGTACCCGGCGGAGTTCTTCAGGTACACGAGGATCGGCACGATCGGATCCGCGCTCGCATGTTCGCGGTTCCACGCCGCGATGCGGTCGGCGATGACCGGTGCCAGGTCGGCGGCGGTGCCGAGACCCGACGGTTCCGCGTAGCCGCCGTCGACGAGTTGCATGCTCGCGTCACCGCAGACGCTCTCGCCAGGCATGCGTGCGGCCGGCGTGATCACCGCGAAGCGCGCGGAGAGCATCGCCGCGGTCGCCCAGTCCATGTCGGAGAAGCACGCGGACGCGACGGGCAGGCTCGCGGCGGGAGCCGTCGCGGGCGTCTCGCAGCCGATGCTCGGGTCGGCCTCGACCGCGGCGGCGGCGGCGGCCGGGTCGTCGTCGGGCGCCGCACCGCCGGCGCCCGACGTCGTCGGCGGCGCGGGCGTCGGCCCGGCCTCGGTGGTGAGCCCGTTCGAGACGAGCACCTTGCACTTCGAGCGGATGTCGGTGGAGTTCAGCACCGGGATGCCGACGCGGTCGTTCGCCTCGAGTGCGACCGTGGCCTTGAGCCCGTTGACGGCGTCGACCCACACGTCCTCGATGAGGGCCGCGCGGTCGCGCCACGCCCACTCGCCGGCGACGTTCGACGGGAGGCGCAGCCCGGTCACCGAGGCGACGAGATCGCCCACCATGAGCGACGCGGCGCCGGTGCCGACGGCGTCCGGTCCCGCGAGCCGCTTGAGCTCCGTCGCGGCACGGACCTCGTCCGATTCACCGGCGGCGGCGACGGCGAGTCCCACGGAGCCGCCGCTGACGCCGCTCGACAGCAGTACCGAGGCGGCGATGCAGTCCGGCTCGTCGACGCGACCGCGGAGTTGGTCGAGCGCCCGCGCGGTCCAGTAGGCGGCGCGGATGCCGCCGCCCTCGGCGACCACCACGAGCGCCGGAGTGAACTCCGCATCGCCGACGGTGGCGGTGCAGCCGGCGCGGGCGAGCGTGCGCAGCCGATCGTCCACCTGGTCCTCGAACGAGTCGTCGGCGTTGCGCGCTGCGACCGGGTCGCCCTTCGACTCGACCGCCCCCGTGCGCACGCCGTGCAGGCCGACGTCGTCCGCACCGACCACCGGCGCGATGATCGCCCAGATGAGCGGGATCGTGATGGCGAGCGTGAGGACGGGATCGGCACGCAGCCGTAGGAACCGGAAGACGGGCGCCGGCGGGTGGTCCTGCAGCACGACCGTGAAGGCGCCGAGCACCGCACCCCACGCGGTGAGGAGCAGCACCGCGAGCGCCGGCGCCCCGAAGAGCGCGGCGGTCTGCACGGGCAGGAGGCCGATCCACGCGAGCAGCAGGAGCCCGGCGACGAAGCCGAGCACGATGACGATGATGTGGATCCGCCGTCGCCGCGGCGCCCCGGCGTCCGCGTCCACGCGGACGGTCGGGTCGAGCAGCACCGGCACGTGCCACTTCCACCGGAGCAGCCACGGTGAGACGACCGCCATCGCGAGCCCGAGCAGGAGCAGGACGATGGAGAGCGGATACCGCTCCGCGGCGTCGTTCGGCAGCTGCCCGGCGAACACCGGCGCGGTGAACGAGCGCACGAGCCCGAGCCCCGCGATGACCGGGATGGCGACGGCGACGGCGTCGCCCGTGAGCCACGCCCAGCGCGCGCGGTCGAGGCGGTCGATCCGAGGCGTGATCTTCCACGCGGCATCCGGCCGGCGCAGCCAGGTCAGCATGACGAGCGCGGGCACGACGAGGAACACGATGGCCGACCATCCGGGCACCCAGGCGCCGGTCAGCGACCCCGTCACGACCCAGAGCACGAGCCAGACGATCATCGGGGCGAGCCACCACAGCGCATGCACGCGGCGGGGCGTCACCTCGGTCACGTCGAACCCCCGGACCCCCGAGGCGAGTGCGCGTGTGCGCGCCCGGCCGAGCGACCAGGCGCAGAGCACGGCGATCGCGATCGCCACGAGGGCGAGGAGCATGTGCCGACCGGCCGCGCCGTCGAACGCCGCCCACCGGCGCTGCAGGTCCGGAAGCTGGTCGAGCACGCCCTCGGTGGGGATGCACGTGAGGACCGCGAGGGCGAGGACGAGCACGGCCGACAGGCGGTGCAGCCAGAGCGCCTGCGCGAGCCGGCGGACGGCGGTCCAGATGATCCGCCGAGCGAGGGCGTCGCGCACGACGAAGACGGCCAGCAACAGGATGAGCGCGCACTTGAGGGTGCCGAGCGCGGCCTCGGTGATTGCGATCGGACCGAGCGGCGCCAGGAGGCCCGCCTCGTCGGCCGGGACCGGCGCCCCGCCGAACACGAGAAGCAGTGCCCCCGCGAGCAGCACCACGAACTCGGCCGCCTCGACGCCGAGCAGCACGATGAGGGTGGTGTGCGCATACCCGCGCGGTTGCTCGTCGCCCATCCGGGCGATGATCCGCTTCGCCATCCAGAAGTAGGCGACGATGAGGGCCAGGTCGATGAGGATCGACGCGATGATCCATCCGCCGATCGAACCACGGCTGGCGCTCGACGCCCATTCGGCCCAGCTCTCCCTGGAGAGCAGTGCGAGCGGCCCGATCGTGCCGTTCAGCGAGGCGCTGCGGCCGGTGGCGCTCAGCGCGCCCGCGATGAGCCGGTCGATCTCGGCGAGTGAGATGACCGCGGCGAGGGCGACCGCGACCGCGACGATGGCGCGCATCGTGCGCGGCCGACGGGACTTGACCCACCGCTTCAGCGAGTCGGCGGCGCGCGCCTGCGCCTGCACCGACGATGCCGAGGCACGTTCGACGACGGCGGCCATGGCTCCCCCCATCCAAGGCTTGGCCGTGACGATAGTCCTCCGGCGGATGCCGCGGTGCGCCCCGTTCGGGGGATCTTCCCGTGGCGCAGCGCGGGTAGGGTGCCGAGGTGGACTTCGATGCGCTCCGCCGTCACCCCGACCTCGAGGCGCCCGGGCTGCCCGCAGCGGATGCCGCTGACCGGCTGATCCTCGACGAATCGGCGGCCGCGCTCGCCGAGGTCGCTTCCGCCCCCGGCTCGGTCGTCGTGATCGACGACGCGTACGGGGCGCTCGCGCTCGGCGCGGCGGACGCCGGTGCGCGGGGCGTCCGCGTGCACCAGGACCCGATCACGGGGGAGCGTGCGCTCGCGGAGAATGCCGAACGGCTCGGCATCGGAGCCGACGAACGGCCCGCCGCGCTGCCGCTCGGGCCCGAGCTGCTCGCGGGCGCCCGCGTCGTATTGATGCGCCTGCCGCGCTCGCTCGACCGGCTCGACGAGGTGGCCGGGCTGATCGCCCGGCACGCGTCGCCCGACGTTCGCGTGTTCGCCGGCGGCCGCCTCAAGCACATGTCGCTCGCCATGAACGACGTGCTCGGCCGGTGGTTCGAGCGCGTCGACGTGACGCACGCCCGGCAGAAGTCGCGCGTGCTCGTCGCCTCGGGGCCGCTGCAGGGTTCGGATCGCCCCGCGCTGGCCTGGCCGCGCACCGCGCGCGACGATGAACTCGGACTCGAGGTGGTGGCGCACGGCGGCGTCTTCGCCGGAACCGGCGTCGACATCGGCACACGGTTCCTGCTCGGCGTCCTGGCCGACGCGGTGCCGGATGCCGCGACCGCCGTGGACCTCGCGTGCGGCTCGGGCGTCGTCGCCGCCTGGCTCGCGCGCGAGCGCCCGGGCGTCGTGGTGCGCGCCTCGGACCGGAGCGCCGCGGCCGCGGCATCCGCCCCGCTCACCGCCGCGGCCAACGGCGTCGGCGACCGCGTCGAGGTGACGCGCGCCGACGGCCTCGAGCACCTGCCCGACGCGAGCGAGCGGCTCGTCGTGCTGAACCCGCCCTTCCACTCGGACGCCGCCGTGCACACCGGGATCGCGACGCACCTGTTCGCCGAGGCCGCGCGCGTGCTCGCACCCGGCGGCGAGCTCTGGTGCGTGTGGAACTCGCACCTGCGCTATCGGCCGCTGCTCGAGCGGATCGTCGGACCGACGCGGCAGGTCGCGCGGAACCCGAAGTTCACGGTCACCGCGTCGATGCGCCGGGCGGCGGCGTCGCCGTCCTGAGGTCGCCGCGCCCGACATGCCGTGAACTGGGGCATGCGCTCGACGGCGGGACGTGCCAGTCTCGAAGGGTGACCAGCACGGCTGCGACGAGCCGTCGTCGTCTCCCGACGGGGACGGTCACGTTCCTGTTCACGGACGTCGAGGGATCGACCCGCCTGGTGCAGGCGGCCGGGGAGCAGTGGCCTGCCCTGCTCGCCGAACACGACCGGCTGCTCCGCGAGGCCATCACGGGCAGCGGCGGCACCGTGGTCAAGACCGAGGGCGACGGGTTCTTCGCCGCGTTCGCCTCGGCGATCGACGCGGTCGCGGCCGCGGTCGCGGCGCAGCGGGCGATCAGCGCCCACGACTGGCCCGAGGGCTTCGCGCCGAGGGTCCGGATGGGCCTGCACACCGGGCTCGGGCTGCTCGGCGGCGACGACTACATCGGCCTCGACGTCCACCGCGCGGCCCGCATCATGGGTGCGGCGCACGGCGGGCAGGTCGTGCTCTCCGCATCGACGGCCGCCCTCGTCGAGCACGAGCTGCCCGACGGCGTCTCGCTCCACGACCTCGGTCGGCACCACCTCAGGGACCTCTCCCAGGCGGAGGCGATCTCCCAGCTCGACATCCCCGACATCCAGACCCGCTTCCCGGCGCTGCGATCCCTCGAGGGTGCGCCGAGCAACCTGCCCGAGCCGGTCACGCACTTCGTCGGCCGGCGGCGCGAGCGGGAACGGGTGCGCGGGCTGCTGGAGACGTCGCACGTGGTGACCGTCACGGGCACGGGCGGCACCGGCAAGACCAGGCTCGCCGTCCAGGTGGGCGCCGAGGTCGGCGGGCGGTTCCGCGACGGGGTCTTCTTCGTCGACCTCGCCCCGGTGGACGATCCCGCCGTCGTCCCGTCGCAGATCCTCCGCGCGCTCGGCGAGGACGTGCTGCCGGGCAACCGGCCGCCGCGCGACGCGCTGCTGGATCGCGTGTCCGACCTCGAGGTGCTGCTGATCCTCGACAACTTCGAGCAGGTCATCGCCGCGGCGCCGCTCGTCGCGGCCATGGTGTCGGCGGCGCCGCGCTCCCGATTCCTCGTCACCTCGCGCGGTCCGCTCCGGATCGCCGCAGAGCAGGAGATGCCGCTCGAGCCCATGGACCTGCCCGACCGGCACGATCGGGAACTCGCGACGGAGACCGACGCGGTCGCGCTCTTCGTCGACCGGGCGCTCGCCGTGCGACCCGACTTCGCGGTCACGCCGGAGAACGCCGACGCGGTCTCGGAGCTCGTGCGCGGGCTCGACGGACTCCCGCTCGCCATCGAGTTGGTGGCCTCGCGCGTGCGGCTGCTGCCGGTGCCCGAGATCCTCGCCCGGCTCGACCCGGCCCGTCCCGGCACGGGGACGATCGACCTGCCGGCGCGCCAGCGTACGATCGAGGGCGCGATCGCGTGGAGCCACGACCTGCTCGACCCGCCGGTGCAGGTGCTCTTCGCCCGGCTCGGCGTGTTCGCCGGGGGCGCCGACCTCGAGCAGATCGAGCGGGTCTGCGACGACATCGACGTCGACCTGCTCGCGGGGATCGCGGAACTCGTCGACCAGGGACTGCTCCGCCAGGTCGCGGCGCCCGGCGGACGAGCCCGGTTCCGCTCGCTGCACGTGATCCGCGAGGTCGCGCTCCTGAAGCTCGAGGCGGGCGGGACGGCCGAAGCCGTGCACCGTCGTCACCTCGAGGCGTACGTCGACTGGGCGGAGGAGGTCGCCTCGCACGTCCTCGGCGAGGACCGTTCGGAGTGGCTCGACCGGTTCGACGCCGACCACGACAACGTCAGGACGGCCCTCGACTGGGCGGCCGTGCACGGCCAGACCGACCTCGCGCTGCGGCTCGCCGCCGCCTCGTGGCGCTTCTGGCAGTCGCGCGGCCACCTGTACGAGGGTCGGAGCCGTCTCGAGACCGTGATCTCGCTCGAGGGGGGCGAGCCCCTCAACCGTGCACGCGCCCTCGAGGCGCTCGGCGGGGTCTACTGGTGGCAGGGCGAGATCGAGCGATGCGTGCCGCCGTACCGGGAGGCCCTCGCGATCCAGCGCGAGCTCGGCGATCCGGCCGACATCGCGAACGCGATCTACAACTCGGCGATCGGCCAGTCCGTCGCTGCAGTCACGACCGGCGTCACCGACGAGGTGCGAGCCGAGGTCTACGGCCTGTACGACGAGGGCGAGGCGATCTACCGCCGGCTCGGCGACGAGAACGGGCTCGGGAACATCACGTGGGGCCGCGGCCTGGCCGTCTCGGACCTGGACGACGACCTGACCCAGGCCCTCGAGCTCTTCCACCGGAGCATCGACCACTACCGGAGGGCCGGCAACGAGTTCGGCATGGGCTGGGGGATGTTCGAGGTCGCCATCTTCTCGGCGAGGGTCGGCGACATCGAGACCGCATGGGACTACCTCGAGGAGGGACTGGAGCTGTTCGCCCCGCACCGCGACGTCTCCGCCGTCGTGCTCTTCCTCTCGCTGGCGGCCGCACTTGCGCAGGCGGCGGACGACGAGGAGCGCGCCGCGCGCCTCGCCGGGGCCGTCCGCGGCCTCCGGAACTCGTCGGGCGCGAAGATCGTCGACCACGAGATCACGCGGATCCGGGGACTCTCGTTGGAGGAGCTGGACCCCTCGCGCGACGACCTCGAGCCGATCTATCGCGCGGGCATGGCGATGGACCTGCCGCAGGCGGTCGCGTTCGCGCTCGGCCGCCCCATACCGACCGACGGGGGCGACGACGCGGAGTGACCCGGTGCCGGGTCGCTCGTGGCGAAAGGGGACGTGCGAGCGGGCCGGGAGCGTGTCAGTCTGGGATCGTGACGTCCACCATCGAGCAGCTCGACGCCGACCTCGTCGCCGACGAGGCCGTGCGCCCCGACCTGCCGTGGCAGACCGTCGTGTGGGACGACCCGGTCAACCTCATGACGTACGTCACCTACGTGTTCCGCAGCTACTTCGGCTACCCGCGCGAGGAGGCCGAACGGCTCATGCTGCAGGTGCATCACGAGGGGCGCGCGGTCGTGGCATCCGGCAATCGCGAGGCGATGGAGCGTCACGTGCACGCCATGCACGGCTACGGCCTGCAGGCGACGGTCTCGAAGGCGGAGCCGTGATCGTCGCCGGACGCGAGGGCGGCGCCGACGGCGTGCGGATCGTGCTGGAGACCGAGGAGGCCATGCTGCTCTCCGAGCTCGCCGACCAGGTCGACTCGGTACTGCTGCTCGGCGGTGACGACGATCCCGCGCTCGGCCGGCTCTTCCCGTCCGCGTACCCGGACGACCGCGAGGCCGCGAGCGACTTCACGCGCTACACGCGGGACAGCCTCGTCGACGGCAAGCGCCAGGCCGCCCAGTCGGTCCGTGACGCGACGGCGACCGAGCGCGATGCCGGACTCGTCGAGATCGAGCTCGACCAGGCGCAGGCGTGGGGGTGGCTCACCTTCCTCACCGACCTGCGGCTGATCCTCGCCGAGCGCGTCGGCGTGACCGACCCCGACGAGGCCGAACCCGCCGACGACGAGCGCGACGACTACCTCCGCGCCGCGTACGAGTGGGCGGGCATCGTCCAGGGGTCGATGCTCGAGGTCCTCGACCCGCTCGGGCGCTGACGGGTCGAAAGTCCCGTGGCCGCGTCCGCGGACCGTAGGACGATGCGCGTGGGTGCGCCCATCGACGGGCGCGCCGGAAGGGTGCGCCATGTCCGACACGAACGTCACCGGCTGGGTCGGCTGGGGCTGGTTCGCCGGGGTGATGATCATCATCTCCGGTGCGATCGGCGCCATCTACGGACTCATCGCGATCCTGCTGCCGAACAACACGTACTTCCTCAAGCCGTCCGACGGCGAACTCCTGGTCCTCAACGCGACCGGCTGGGGCTGGCTGCACCTGTTCCTCGGGCTCTTCCTCGTGCTCGTCGGCGTCGCCCTGCTCGCCGGAGCATCGTGGGCGCGGGTCGTCGCGATCATCCTCGCGGCGTTCAGCGTCCTGGCGAACCTCATGGTCCTGCCCCTGCAGCCGTGGTGGTCGGCGATCGTGATCGCGGTCGACGTCTTCGTGATCTACGCGCTGACGGTGCACGGCAAGGAGCTCGCCGCCAGGCGCTGACACGCGATCCGGGTGCCGCGCCGGTCCGAATCCGCCGGAGCGGCGATGACCCGCGTGCGGCTGCGGCTGGCAGTCTGGTGCCGCGGGCTCGGCACCTGCGCCGGCGAACGGTGCGACGGGCTCACATGAGCGGAGGAGCGATGTCCCAGCCGTCGTCGATCGTGGGGATCCTGCGCGAGCCCACACGCACGACCGAGTCGATCGAGTCGAGCGCCCTCATCGTCGGGGCGATCGTCTTCGTCGTCGCCGCACCGGTCGGACTCATCGCCTTCTGGGGGCGCAACCTGCCGATCGCCGGGCCGGGCTCACTCGGCACGAGCGTCGCGATCGGGTCGGCGATCGCGGGCATCCTCGCCTTCGTCGCCGGGCGGATCCTGCTGAAGCGCCGGTTCGGACCCGCGCCCGACGATCCCGACGTCGAGGAGGCCGCCGCGACGCGGAGCGCCACGGGTCCGCGCGGAGCCGAGGCTCCGCCGCTGCTCTGGTTCGACGTCGCCGCGCTCGCGGTCGCGCACGGCGTCATCGCTCTGCTCGGCTGGACGGGACTCGCCGACGTGCTCGAGCAGAGCTTCCTCGGCGCCGAGGTGTTCCCGATCCCCGGAGCGCTCCTCTTCGGCGTCTCGCTCGCCCTGACCGCGTACGTCTGCTTCCTGTCGTCGGTGCGGATGACGCCGATGCTGCTCTCGATCGTCCTGGCCGCCTTCCTCGTGGTCGGCGTCATCACCGCGATGCTGAGCTCGAGCGACCCGCTCTGGTGGGAGAAGAACCTCAGCGCGCTCGGCATGACCGACGACGTGTCGGCGCTCGCCTTCAACCTCACGCTCGTCATCGCCGGGGCGATCGTCACGATCGTCGCCCGCTACGCCACCGCCGGCCTTCCGGTGACGACGGACCGCGACCGGCGGGGCCGCGACTTCGTCCGCTACGGGCTCATTCTCATCGGGGTCCTGCTGGCGTGCGTGGGGATCTTCCCCGTCGACGAGTTCTTCGCCGTGCACAACACGGTTGCGACCGGCATGGCGGTCGTCTACACGGTCATCGTGATCGGGTTGCCGCGATTCCTGCCGGCGATGCCCCGCGTGTTCGTCATCCTCGGCTGGGTGTACGTCGGGGCCATCGTCGTGCTCGGGGTCTTCTTCGCAGTGGGGTACTACAACCTCACCGCGGTCGAGCTCGTGGCGGGGATGCTGATCTTCAGCTGGATCATCCTGTTCCTGCGGAACACCGGCTCGGTCGGGGCCCGACGGGTGGTGGCGGTCACGGCCTGACCTGGATCGCGAGACGCCGAACGGCCGGGCCCGCTCCGGGGCCCGGCCGTTCGCCGTCTCGTCAGGCGCCGAGCGCCTTGGCCTTGATGGCCTCGTACTCCGGTGCGGTGATCGTGCCGGCGTCGAGCAGCGCCTTCGCCTTCGCGATCTCGTCGGACGGGCTCGCGCCGCCCGCGGCCTGGCGGATGTAGGCGTCGGTCGCGGCCTGCGCGTCGGAGGCCGCGGCAGCGGATCGCTTGGCCATGCCGTCCCCGCGTGCGATGAGGTAGATGAGGGCCGTGAGGAAGGGCAGGAAGATCAGGAAGAGGATCCAGACGGCCTTCCACCAGCCGTTGAGCTCGTGGTCGCGGAACAGGTCCCCGATGATCGCGAACAGGGCGAACAGGTACGCGATGAAGGCGAAGCTCCAGAAGAAGATCCAGACGAAGTTCCAGAAGTTGCTCGCGAAGTCCACGGGGGTGACCTTTCCAGTCGTCGACGGGGACGCCGGATGCCGCCCCCCAGCGTCACATTAGTGCTGCGCCGACCCGGAGCGACAGGACCTTGGGCTCGTCGGCGCGGCGCGACGTGCACTGGAATCGACACTGGCGGCGCCGCGGGGCGCCACCTAGTCTGCTTCCCGAGGGGGGAATCGATGGCTGAATTCGAATACGGTCCGGTCGACGTCTACGTGGTGAGCTTCGAGGGCGATCGCCTCGACGAGGCGACGGCGACCGCACTGGGTGAACTGATGGTCGGCGACGAGATCCGGCTGCTCGACCTGTTGATCGTCTCTCGGGGCGACGACGGCGAGGTCACGGTGCGCGAGTATGAGGAGTTCCGCGACGAGGCGGGCTTCGCGGTCGTGGAGCTCGAGGCGTCCGGCATCGTCGGCGACGAGGACATCGACGAGCTCGCGGACTCGATCCCGCCCGGCACGTCGGGCGCGATCATGGCGATCGAGCTGCTGTGGGCGAAGAAGATCGCGTCGGCCTTCGCCGCGTCCGGCGGCGAGGTGCTCCAGGTGGAGCGCATCCCGGCCACGGTCGTGAACGAGGTGCTCGCCGAGGCGAGCGACGAGGAGTAGGGGGAGACGTCATGCCGATTCGACGCATGGGACGACCGGGGCTGATCGGGATGGCCGCGCGCACCGCGGTGGTCGCGGGGACCGCGACCGCCGTGAGCGGCCGCGTCGCACGCCGCCAGCAGGGGAGGTACGCCGACCAGCAGGCCGAGGAGCAGGCGGCCGCGCAGCAGCAGTGGGAGGCCGAGCAGTACCAGGCGCAGCAGGCGGCCGCGCAGCAGGCGGCGATGCAGGCACCGCCGCCCCCGCCACCCGCACCGGCAGCCGCAGCGGGAGGCGGCGTCGACGTCGTCGCCGAGCTGCAGAAGCTCGCGACCCTCAAGGAGCAGGGCATCCTGAGCGACGCCGAGTTCGCCGCGGCGAAGGCGAAGCTGCTCGGCTGACGGCGTCGCATGACCGAGCACGCGACGCGCGACGGGTGGACGCGCGCCACGGAGATCGTGGGCGTCTTCCTGCTGTCCGTCATGGCCGTGCTCACGGCGTGGTGCGGATTCGAATCCTCCAAGTGGGGCGGCGAGATGTCCATCGCCTTCAGCCAGGCGTCGAGCGCGCGGATCCAGGCGGCGTCGGCGCAGGGGGAGGCGAGGTCGTCGCAGACCTTCGACCTGACGATCTACGCCTCATACGTCGAGGCGGTGGGTCGCGGCGAGGATGAGCTGGCCGAGTACATCCGGGCGCGGTTCACGCCGGAGTTCGAGGTCGCGTACGTCGAGTGGGTCGCTGACGGGCAGGTCGAGCGGTCCCCGTTCGCGCGCGACGAGTACGTGCCGGCGGGCACCGAGGAGGCCGAGGAGCTGAACGCCCGCGCCGACGCGAAGTTCGCCCAGGCGCTCGAGAACAACCAGCGCGGTGACAACTACTCGCTGCTCACGGTGCTCTTCGCCCTCGTGCTCTTCCTCACCGCCATGTCGCAGCGCGAGATCGTCACCTGGATGGCGCGGACGCTGCTCGGGCTCGCGGTGATCGCGGCGATCATCGGCGTCGCGATCCTCGCGACGTTCCCGATACGGATCTGACCGGTTCAAGCGGAGGAGGACGACGATGGGCGGAGCGATCGGTGACATCCTGCCGCTCGCCGTGGGGATCGCGATCAGCCCGATCCCGATCATCGCGGCGATCCTGATGCTGCTTTCGCCGAGGGCACGGTCGACGAGCGTCGGCTTCCTCGGCGGATGGGTCCTCGGGATCGCCATCGCGGCGACGGTGTTCACGCTGCTCTCGGCGGTGCTCCCGCAGGGCGATTCGGATGACCCGAAGCCGGTCACCGCCGTGATGCAGCTCGTGCTCGGGGTCGGCCTGCTGTTCCTGGCGCTCCGGCAGTGGCGGAGCCGTCCAGCGCCCGGCGAGGAGCCGCCGCTGCCCAAGTGGATGGCGGGCATCGATGCGATGACCGCCGGACGGGCGTTCGGGCTCGGGTTCCTGCTGGCGGCGGTGAACCCGAAGAACCTCCTGCTCGGTGCCGGCGCGGGCCTCTCGATCGGCTCGGCCGCACTCGGCATCGGGCCCTCGGCGGTGGTGCTGCTCGTGTTCACGATCATCGCCGCCGCCTCCGTCGCCGTGCCGGTCGTCGCGTACCTCGCGGCATCCGATCGCATGGCCGCACCGCTCGAGCGCCTGCGCGGCTGGCTCGTGCACAACAACGCGACCGTCATGGCCGTGCTCCTGCTCGTGATCGGCGTGGTGCTGATCGGCAAGGGCGTCGGCAACTTCTGACCCGGCGCCACGGCGCCGCCTCGACCGACACGGAGTGGAGACCGAAACCATGCAGCAGAACGACGCGACCGAGGCCATCCGAGCGCAGCAGCGCGACCTGGCATCCGCCTTGCCGTTCGATGACGAGCGAGACCTCGAGGCCGCGGATCGCGGGTTCGTGGGAGCGCTCGAAAACGGTGAGATCACGGACGCCGCGGGCGCGGTCGTGTGGGATGCGAACGAATTCGCGTTCATCACGGGCGATGCACCGGACACGGTGAACCCGAGCCTCTGGCGCCAGTCGATGCTCGCGTCGAAGCAGGGGCTCTACGAGGTCGTCGAGGGCATCTACCAGGTGCGCGGGCTCGACCTCTCGAACGTGAGCTTCGTCGAGGGCGACACGGGCGTCATCGTGATCGACCCGCTCATCTCGAAGGAGACCGCCGCGGCGGCGCTGGAGTTGTACCGTGCGCACCGCGGCGACCGGCCGGTGACCGCGGTCATCTTCACGCACAGCCACATCGACCACTTCGGCGGCGTGCTCGGCATCGTCGACGCGCAGGACGTGCGGCCCGGCGGCGTGCAGGTCATCGCCCCGATCGGCATCGTCGGCGAGGCGGTCGCCGAGAACGTGTACGCGGGCACCGCGATGTCGCGGCGGGCGGGGTACATGTACGGCGCGGCGCTCGAGCGCGGACCGAAGGGCGCCGTCGGCGCCGGTCTCGGCCAGTCGACGTCGACCGGGCACCCGGGCATCGTCGTGCCGACCCTCGAGATCCGCACGACGGGCGAGACGCACGTCGTCGACGGCGTCGAGATCGAGTTCCAGATGGCGCCCGGCACCGAGGCGCCCGCCGAGATGCACTTCCTCTTCCCGGCGAAGCGTGCGCTGTGCATGGCCGAGAACGCGACCCACACCCTGCACAACCTGCTGACCCTGCGCGGCGCGCTCGTGCGCGACCCCCACGTCTGGTCGAAGTACCTCACCGAGGCGATCGAACGCTTCGGCGACCGCGCCGACGTCGTCTTCGCGTCGCACCACTGGCCGACGTGGGGCGCCGACGAGATCCGCGAGTTCCTCGGGCTCCAGCGCGACCTGTACGGCTACCTCCACGACCAGACCCTGCGCATGCTCAACCGTGGAATGACCGGGGCGGAGATCGCCGAGGAGATCCAGCTCCCGCCGGCCCTCGAGAACGCGTGGCACGCGCGCGGGTACTACGGGTCGGTGAGCCACAACGTGAAGGCGATCTACCAGCGCTACATGGGCTGGTTCGACGGCAACCCGGCGCGGCTCTGGCCGCACCCGCCGGCGGCGCTCGCGCAACGCTACGTCGCCGCGATCGGCGGCCTCGATCGCGTGGTCGAGCTGGCGCAGGAGGCGTACGACGCGGGCGACTTCCGATGGGCGGCGACCCTGCTCGACCACGCGGTCTTCGCCGACGCGGACCACGCCGCGGCGCGCACGCTGTACGCGGACACGCTCGAGCAGCTCGCGTACGGCGCCGAGAACGGCACGTGGCGGAACTTCTTCCTCTCCGGCGCGACGGAGCTGCGCGGCGAGAACTTCGGCACGCCGACCGCGACGGCGGCCCCCGAGATCCTCGCCCAGCTGAGCGCCGAGCAGTTGCTCGACGCGATCGCCATCACCGTCGACGGGCCGCGAGCGTGGGACCTCGACCTCGCCCTCGACCTGCAGTTCACCGACGTCGGCCGGAACTTCCGCGTCACGCTCCGCAACGGGGTCCTGGTGTACGTCGAGAAGCCGGCTGACGAGACGAGCGCGCAGGCGACGGTGGCTCTGTCGAAGCCGCGCATGCTCGCACTCCTCGGAGGCGACCGCGAGAGCGCCGGCATCGACCGCACGGGCGACACCGAAGTGCTCGACCGGCTCATGTCGGTGCTCCAGCCGGGCGACCCGTCGTTCGACATCGTCCTGCCGTGACGTCGGGAGGAGCGGCGCCGCCTATCGTGGGGTCCGTGACCGATCAGGCGCCTCCCGTCCCGGCCTCCGACGACGGCCCACCCGCGCGCGACGCCGGGGCCGGCCTGCGCGCGGGAGTGACCGTCATCGCCGCCCTGCTCGTGCTCGTCGCGCTCTGGTTCGGGCGGGAGCTCGTCGCTCCGCTCGCACTCGCCCTCGTGCTCGTCGTGATCGTGCACCCGATCCGGCACCCGCTCGAGCGACGCGGCTGGCCGCGGTGGGCCGCGACGACCGTCGTGATCGCGGTCGTGTACCTCATCCTCGCGGTGCTCGCGGCGCTGCTCGTCTTCGCCGGGGTCGAGTTCACCGACCTCGTCGTCGACGTCGTCGACGAGCTGCACGCGGCCGTGGCATCCGTGGCCGCCTGGCTCACCTCGATGGGGTTCGGGGAGCAGCTGGCGGATGCGACGGCGTCGGCGCTCGACCCGTCGGCGCTCATCGACCTCGCGCAGGGTCTCGGCGGTGGCTGATCGGATTCCTCACGGCCGCGTTCTTCGTGCTCGCCTACGTGATCTTCATGGCCGCCGACGCTGCGCGGTATCGCCGGGCCGAACGCGCGTTCGGCGCCGGGATCCGCCCGCGACTCGAGCGGATCAGGGCGCTGAACTCGTCGGTCCGGCGGTACTACGTCGTGAACGCGACGTTCGGTGCGATCGTCGCCGTGATCGACGGCCTCGCGCTATGGGCGCTCGGCATCCCCATCCCGGCCGTGTGGGCGATCCTCGCGTTCGTCACGAACTTCATCCCCAACATCGGGTTCGTGCTCGGCCTCGTGCCGCCGGCCGTGCTCGCGTTCGTCGTCGGCGGAGTTCCGCTGCTGCTCGTCGTGATCGCCGTGTACTCGGTCGTGAACGTCGTGCTGCAGGTGCTCGTGCAGCCGAAGTTCGTGAGCGACGCGGTCGACCTCTCGCTCACGCTGAGCTTCTTCTCGGTCGTGTTCTGGACGTTCGTGATCGGGCCGCTCGGCGCCATCCTGTCGATCCCGCTGACGCTGGCCGCACGAGAGGCGCTGCTCGGAGACGGCGACGGGTGGCTCCGCTGGCTGTCCGGGAACGCGGCGATCAGCCCGCCGCCGGAACCGACGCCCGATCCTCTGGATCAGGACAGCCCCGCCGGTTAGTCTGCAAGCGGGGAGAGGGGGCACCCATGCCGCAGCGACGAACCGATCCGGGAACGACGGCATGAGCGCGGGGGTGCACCTCAGGGGCCTCTCGACCGCCGTCCCGCCCACGGTCCTGCCGCAACCCGCCGTGCGCGACGTGTTCGCCGCCCAGGCCGGCCTCAACCGGCTCGCGCAGCGCATCATCACGACCTCGTTCGACGTGTCGGGGATCGAGCGCCGGTACAGCGTGCTCGAGGAGCTGACGTTCGACGAGCGCGACGACGAGCCGGTGTTCTTCGATCGCGCGACGGGCGACCTGCTGCTCCCCGGCACGAAGGCGCGCAACGAGATCTACGCCACCGAGGCCACGAAGATGTACCTCGAGGCGGGGCGCCGCGCCATCGCCGCGACGCCGGGCATCGAGGCATCCGACATCACGCACGTCGTGACCGTGTCGTGCACCGGGTTCTACGCGCCCGGACCCGACTACATGCTCGTGCGCGACCTCGGGCTCGGGCCCGCCGTGCAGCGCTACCACCTCGGCTTCATGGGCTGCTACGCCTCGATGCCGGCGCTGCGCAACGCGGTGCAGTTCTGCGAGGCCGACCCCGACGCCGTCGTGCTCGTCGTGAGCGTCGAGCTCTGCACGCTGCACCTGCGCTCGTCGAACGACCCCGACACCATCGTCGCGTCGTCGCTCTTCGCCGACGGCGCCGGCGCCGGCATCGTCACCGCGCGCCCGCTCGAGGAGGGCGAGCGCGCGCTCGCCCTCGACCGCTTCGAGACCCGGATCACGCCCGTCGGCGAGGGCGACATGGCGTGGAAGATCGGCGACCACGGCTTCGAGATGGTGCTCTCGAACGCCGTGCCGGCGATCATCGACGACCACATCACCGGCGCGCTCGAACCGCTGTTCGCGCCCGACGACGACCTCGCCGAGGCCCTGGCGACGGATGCCGCGGCCGACCACGTCGCGCACTGGGCCATCCACCCCGGCGGGCGCAGCATCCTCGACAAGGTCGAGGCGCGGTTGAAGCTCACCGAGCCGCAGCTCGAGCCCGCCCGCGAGACGCTCCGCGACTTCGGCAACATGTCGAGCGCGACGGTGCTGTTCGTGCTCCGGAACATCCTCGACCGGGCGTCGTCGACCGACGGCGACCGGGTCGCGGCGATGGCCTTCGGGCCGGGACTCACCGTCGAGTCGGCCCTGATGACGGTCAAGGGGTGACGGATGCCGCGACCTGACGCCGGCGAGCCCGGGCTGCTGCACGCGCTCGCCACGCTCGACCACAGGGACGTGGACGTGCGAGAGCTGATGGACGACCCGGCCGCCGACCCCGGAATGCTCGAACGCACCTTCCACCGGTTCGGGATCGTGAACCGGATCGTGTCACGCCCGGCGGCCGTCTACGAGGAGTGGGTGCGGCCGCGACTGGCGACCACGCACCGGGCGCGCCTGCTCGACATCGGCGCGGGCGGCGGCGACCTGCCCTTCCGCATCCTGCAGCTCGCCCGGCGCGACGGACTGCGCCTCGAGATCGTCGCGATCGACCCCGACGAGCGTGCCGTGGCCGCCGCGGCCCGATTCGCGGGGCCCGGGTTCCAGGCGCGGGCGGCGACGACCGCCGACCTCGTCGCCGAGGGGGCGACGTTCGACATCGTGTGGTCGAACCACGTGCTGCACCACCTGGGCGCCGCCGAGCTCGGCGCCCTGCTCGCCGACACCGAGCGGCTCGTCGCACCGGGCGGCATCGGCGTGCACGGCGACATCGAGCGCAGCCGCGGCGCCTACGTCGGCTTCTGGGCGGCCACGCTGCCGTTCGCGTGGAACGTGTTCGCGGGCTCGTACATCCGGCCCGACGGGCTCACCTCGATCCGCCGGAGCCACACCGCGCCCGAGCTCGCCCGCGCGATCCCGCACGGCTGGCGCGTCAAGCGGGGGTTCCCGTCGCGGCTCGAACTCGTCTGGGGCAGCGAGATCCGCGATGACTGAGGCATCCGAGGCGGCCGACGCGGCCGACGCGCCGGCGGTCCGGTCGGCGGCCGGCGACCGGCCGATGCACGACGTCGTCGTGGTCGGCGCCGGCGCCGTGGGGCTGCTGCTCGCGTGCCTGCTCGCGCGCCGCGGCCTCGACGCGGTGGTGCTCGAGCGTCGGCACGCGGCCGACCCGGCGGCCACCCCCTCGCGCGCGATCGGCATCCACCCGCCTGGGCTCCGGGCGCTCGCCGCCGCGGGCGTCGGCGACGAGGTGCGCCGACGGGCCGTCGTCATCCGCGACGGCCGCGTCACGTGCGACGGGCGGACGCTCGGCCGCCTGCGATTCCCGCGCTCGGGGCAGGTCCACTCGCTGCCGCAGCGCGAGGTCGAGGCACTGCTCGAGGATCGACTCGACGAGGCCCGGACGGTGTCGATCCGCCGCGGCGTCGAGGTGACCGGCGTCACCGACCGCGGGACGCACCTCGTCGTGCACGCGGTGGACGGCGATTCGCCGCTCGACCTCGCCGCGCGCTACGCGGTCGGCGCCGACGGCGTCAGGAGCGGCATCCGATCGCTCATCGGCGCGGATTGGACGCCGCGACGCGGCCGCGCGTCGTACGTCATGTGCGACACCCGCGATGACACCGGCGCGCCCGAGACCGCGCTGCTGCACTTCGAGCCGGCCGGCGTGGTCGAGTCGTTCCCGATGCCGGGTGGGCGGCGGCGATGGGTGGCCCGCGTCCGGCGCGAGCCCGCAGAGCTCGACGCCGCCGCCGTCGCGACCATGGTCGAGGCGCGAACGGGTTCGACGTTCGACACGGACGCCGCGACCGCGCCCACCGCGTTCGAGGCCGCGCAGCACGTCGCCCACCCGATGGCGTCGGGCCGCGTCGCGCTCGTCGGCGACGCCGCGCACGAGATCAGCCCGATCGGCGGGCAGGGCATGAACCTCGGATGGAGCGATGCCGTGCACCTCGACCGGGAGCTCGCCGCAGCGCTCGCCGCGGCGGCGCCGATCGACGTGTTCGCCGCCTACGACCGGTCGCGCCGGGCGGCTGCGCTGCGCGCAACGCGACAGGCGGCCTTCAACATGCGCATGGGCGCGCCGGCGACGGGCCTGCGGCTCCGCAGTCGCAACGCGGCCGTGCGGGTGCTCGGGCTGCCCGGACTGCGCGGCGTGCTCGGCCGCGCGTTCACGATGCAGTGGCTGTGAGGCCTGCGGCGTCCCGATCGCGTGATCGCCGCGATCGGGACCGCGTCAGGCGGCTGCGCCGTCGTCCTCGTCCTCGGCCTCGGCGTCGTTCCCAGCCTCGGCCTCGGCGAGCTCGGGTTCGAACGGCGTGAGCACGAAGATCGGGATCGCGCGGTCGGTCTTGGCCTGGTACCCGTCGTAGTCGGGCCAGACCTCGGTGGCTCGCGCCCACCATGCGTCCTTCTCGGCGCCCGTGACCTCGCGGGCGAGGTAGTCCCGCTTGACCGCTCGGTCCTGCAGCTCGACGTGCGGCTGCTGCTTCATGTTGAAGTACCACGCCGGGTGCTCGGGGTCGCCGCCCTGCGACGCGACCACCGCGTACTCGCCCTCGTGCTCGACGCGCATGAGCGCGGTCTTGCGCAGCTTCCCGCTCTTCGCGCCGACCGTGGTCAGCACGATGACGGGTCGGCCGCGCAGCGAGTTCGCCTCGCGCCCCTCCGTCGCCTCGTAGGTCTCGGCCTGGTCGCGCGCCCACTTCGATGTGCTCGGTGCGTAGTCGCCCTGCAGCGGCATCCGTTCCTCCTCGTTCGGGTCCGTGTTCCACGCTAACGCGCGCGGCCTTCTCGTGATTCCCGGTGCGCCGGTGCGCGGCTCGGGAACATGAGCGGCGTGTCGCAAGTTGAGCGTAGTACACTCAACTTTGTCGAAAGGAGCCCCGTGGCCAACATGCAGGGCGCGCCGAGCTCGCAGGACGAGCAGAAGTCGGCGCTCGAACAGTACGGCGTCAACCTCACCGAGATCGCCCGGCAGGGCAAGCTCGACCCGGTCATCGGTCGCGATGCCGAGATCCGCCGCGTCAGCCAGGTGCTCACGCGCCGCACGAAGAACAACCCCGTGCTCATCGGCGAGCCCGGCGTCGGCAAGACCGCCGTCGTCGAAGGGCTCGCCCAGCGCATCGTGGCCGGCGACGTCGCCGACTCGCTGAAGGACAAGCAGCTCGTCGCGCTCGACATCTCCGCCCTCGTCGCGGGCGCCATGTACCGCGGGCAGTTCGAGGAGCGGCTCAAGGCCGTCCTCAAGGAGATCAACGAGGCCGAGGGTCGCATCATCACCTTCGTCGACGAACTGCACCTGCTCATGGGCGCGGGCGGCGGCGAGGGCTCGGTCGCGGCATCCAACATGCTGAAGCCCATGCTCGCGCGCGGTGAGCTCCGCCTCATCGGCGCGACCACGCTCGACGAGTACCGCGAGTACGTCGAGAAGGATGCGGCGCTCGAACGCCGCTTCCAGCAGGTGTTCGTGGGCGAGCCCAGCGTCGAGGACACGATCGCGATCCTCCGCGGGCTGAAGGGCCGGTACGAGGCGCACCACGGCGTGACGATCACCGACGCCGCGCTCGTCGCCGCGGCGGCGCTGTCGAACCGGTACATCACCGCTCGCCAGCTGCCCGACAAGGCGATCGACCTCATCGACGAGGCGATGAGCCGCCTCAAGATGGAGATCGACTCGAGCCCGGTCGAGATCGACCAGTTGAAGCGCCAGGTCGACCGCATGCGGCTCGAGGAGCTCGCCCTGAAGAAGGAGAAGGACGAGGCCTCGAAGGAACGGCTCGAGCGGCTCCACGAGAGCCTGCTCGAGAAGGAGCGCGACCTCGCGGCACTCGAGGAGCGCTGGTCGCGCGAGCGGATGTCGCTGAACCGCGTCGGCGAGTTGAAGAAGCGGCTCGACGAGGCCGTCACCGAGCGCGACCGCGCGATGCGCGAGGCCGACTACGCCCGCGCGTCCAAGCTCGAGTACGAGACGATCGCGCAGCTGCAGCGCGACCTCGAGGCGGCCGAGCAGGCCGAGCAGGCCCCCGACGAGCCGCGCATGGTCAACGAGCAGGTCACCGAGGAGGACATCGCGGCGGTCATCGCCCAGTGGACCGGCATTCCGGTCGGGCGCCTCATGCAGGGCGAGACCGAGAAGCTGCTGCACCTCGAGCAGGAGCTCGGTCGCCGGGTGATCGGCCAGCGCCGCGCGGTCGAGGCCGTCGCCGACGCCGTGCGGCGTGCGCGCGCCGGTGTCTCCGACCCCGACCGGCCGACCGGCTCGTTCCTGTTCCTCGGCCCGACCGGCGTCGGCAAGACCGAGCTCGCCAAGGCGCTCGCGTCGGTGCTCTTCGACGACGAGCACGCCATGGTCCGCATCGACATGTCGGAGTACGGCGAGAAGCACTCGGTGGCCCGCCTCGTCGGCGCCCCTCCCGGCTACATCGGCTACGAGCAGGGCGGGCAGCTCACCGAGGCCGTGCGGCGTCGCCCCTACTCGGTGATCCTGTTCGACGAGGTCGAGAAGGCGCATCCCGAGGTCTTCGACGTGCTCCTGCAGGTGCTCGACGACGGGCGACTGACGGATGGCCAGGGCCGAACCGTCGACTTCCGGAACGTGATCCTCGTGCTCACCTCCAACCTCGGCTCGCAGTACCTCATCGACCCGACGCTCTCGTGGGACGAGAAGGAGCAGGCCGTCATGGCCGCGGTGCGGCAGGCATTCAAGCCCGAGTTCGTGAACCGGCTCGACGACCTCGTCGTGTTCTCGGCGCTCACGCTCGAGGAGCTCGGCGAGATCGTCAACCTCTCGATCGACCGGCTCACGGCGCGGCTGCACGAGCGGCGGCTCGAGCTCGGCGTCACGCCCGATGCGCGGACCTGGCTCTCGCAGCGCGGGTACGACCCGCTGTTCGGTGCGCGGCCGTTGCGCCGGCTGATCCAGACCGAGGTCGCCGACCGGCTCGCGCGGGCGCTCCTCGCGGGCGAGATCCGCGACGGCGACACGGTCGTCGTCGGGCTCGCCGCCGACGGCGAGCACCTCACGGTCACGCGTGCACCGGAGCCCGGCGACACGCCCGAGGGCGGCGACCACGACGTGATCGACGCCGAGATCGTCGAGGAGTAGGGCTCCGCGTCAGGAGGTCTCGGCCGAGGGCGCGGCGGCGGGCGCGGATCCAGGAGACGGTTCCGGCGCACCGTTCGCCGTCGCCGAGGCGCGGCGCTCGAGCGCCACCGCGAGCATGATGATCGCCGCGCATCCGGCCACCATCGTCGCGATGCAGCCCGCGTGCCGGCCCTGGTCGAGCAGCAGTTTCGAACCCGTGGACCTCGTGCCCTCGCTCGGGAGCGCGTGCCAGCAGCCCTTCATGCCGGTCACCGGCGCAGTCTGCCGCACCCTGCCGACACGGCACGTTCCGCCGTCCAGCGCCACGCGGCATCCGCACCGTCCGTTCACCCGGCCCGCCTACGGTCGTCGGCATGTCGGTGGGGGCGAGGACGGACGAGTCGCTGGTCGTCGAGGTCGATGCGGGCGCGGTCCGCGGGCGGCGACGTCGTGGCACGCGGCAGTGGCGGGGCGTCCCGTACGCGGCGGCGCCGGTGGGCGAGCTGCGGTTCAGGGCACCCGTGCCGCCGGTTCCCTGGCGCGGCGTCCGGGATGCCGCCGCGTTCGGCCCGGTCGCCCCCCAGCACCGGCGGGGGCAGTTCCTGGGCGCGGCAGAGCATCTCCCGCGCAGCGAGGACTGCCTGCGCCTCAACGTCACGGCACCCGACGTCGACCGCGACGACGGGCTACGCCCGGTCATGGTGTTCGTGCACGGCGGCGCCTACAGCGTCGGCTCCGCCGGCGAGTACCCGAGGCAGGGCGAGCGGATGGCGCGCGAGCACGGCGTCGTCTACGTCGGCGTCGACTATCGGCTCGGTGCCCTCGGCTGGCTCGATCTCAGGGCGTACTCGCGCCCGGGGCATCCGTTCGAGGTGAACCTCGGCCTCCGCGACCAGGTCGCCGCGCTCGAGTGGGTGCGCCGCAACATCGGCGCCTTCGGCGGCGACCCCGATCGCGTCACGCTCTTCGGCGAGTCGTCCGGAGGCAACTCGGTGACGACCCTGCTCACGGTCCCGGCGGCCGAGGGGCTCTTCGCGCGCGCGATCGCCCAGAGCTCGCCGGCGAACGCCGTCTACTCGCCCGAAGTCGCCCAGCGCTGGGCGGCCGAGTACGTCCGCATCCTCGCCAGGCTGGTCGACGACGACGACCTCGACAGCGAGGCGCCCGAGGACGCCGCGGCGATGCTCCGTTCGACCGACCCGATGCGCCTGGCGGACGCGACCACCGAGCTCACCGTGCGCACCCCGGATGAGAATCCGGGCACGATCGCGCTCGCCCCCGTGATCGACGGCGACTTCCTGCCGCACCGCCCGCTCGACGCATTCCGCGACGGGCTCGCGCACCGCGTGCCGCTCATCATCGGCACCAACGATCGCGAGGGGTCGCTGTTCGAGGGGCGCATCGACATCCTGCCGACGACCAAGCCGCGCATCCGCGCCATCTTCGCCAACACCGCGAAGCGGTCGCGCAAGGCGATCAAGGCGCGCTACCCCGGCCTGCCCGCGCGTCGACCGGCCGCCGACTTCGCGGGCGACTTCACCTTCTGGTTCCCGAGCGTGAAGGTGGCCCAGCGGCACTCCCGCCACGCGCCGACCTGGTGCTACCGGTTCGACGCGGCGCCGCGCGCGGCGCGATGGCTCGGCCTCGATGCGACCCACGGGCTCGAGCTCTTCGCGCTGTTCGAGAAGTTCGACACCCCGGTCGGCGCTGGGCTGACCCTGCTCGGCGGGCGGCGGATGTTCCGCGCGGTCGGGCGGCGGATGCAGGCGCACTGGGCCGGCTTCGCGGCATCCGGCGCACCGGGTCCCGGATGGCCGCCCTACGATGAACGACGGCGCCGCACGCTCGTGTTCGACGCCGTCGATCGGGTGGTCGCAGACCCCAGGAGGAAGAAGCGCCGCGCGTGGCAGGAGTTCGTGCCGCACGTCTGAGCGCGCTGTCGGCTCGAGTCCTCCGTCGCGGAGCCCGCTCGACGGACGATGGTCAACGGTCGAGGTACGCGAGCACCGCCCGGACCCGTCGGTTCTGCTCTCCCGACGGCTCCAGGCCGAGCTTCTGGAACACCGACGCCGAGATGGACTCGACCGTGCGCTCGCTGATGAAGAGCTCGCGCGCGATGCCCGCGTTGGAACGGCCCTCCGCCATCGCGGCGAGCACCTCGCGCTCGCGCGGGGTCAGCCGCTCGATCGGCGAGTCGCTGCTCGGGCGCATGAGCGCGGCGACGAGCGTCGGGTCGAGCACGACCTCGCCGCCGCGGACGCGGTGCATCGCATCGATGAGCACGCCGATGTCGGAGACCCGCTCCTTGAGGAGGTACGCGACGCCGCCCGACGGCTCGGCGAGGACCGCGGCGGCGGTCACGACATCCATGTGCTGGCTGAGCAGGACGACCGAGGTCGACGGGTGGCGCTCACGGATCATCCGTGCCGCCACGACGCCCTCGTCGGTGAAGGTGGGCGGCATGCGTATGTCGACGATCGCGACGTCGGGGTGCCGGCTCTCGACCAACCCGAGGAGCCCGTCGGCGTCGTCGGCCTCTCCGGTGATCTCCGCACCCGAGCCCTCGAGCAGTAGCGCGATGCCGCGGCGGATGAGCGGCGCGTCGTCGGCGAGGACGATCCGCAGGCCGAGTGTTCCTTGGTCCTGGCTCATGTGCTCCGGCCTTCCCGTCCATCGTGCGATCCGGACCCGCGCGATCCGGACCCGCGCGATCCGGGTCCGTGCGACAGCTCGCGCAGGCGTTCGAGTGCGATCCGGATCTGCGACTCCGCGTCGGTCAGCACTTCGGAGTCGGCGAGTTCCCGTCGTGCGACCGCGAGGAACAGCAGCGCGCTCACGAGCCGTTGCTGCGCGCCGTCGTGCAAGTCGTGCTCGATGCGCTCCCGCTCGTGCCGGCTCGCCGCCGTGATCGCGCGCTGCGACTCCTCGAGCCAGGCCACCTGCGCGAGGGCCGTCGCGGTCATGCGGGCGTTGCGGATCGCGAGGAGGTCTACCGGATCGAGTTCGCCCGCCGACACGGTGCGTGGACGCGACCCGATGGCCAGCATGGCGACGACGCCCTCGTCGTCGACGAGCTCCGTCGGGAAGGCCCCACGGTCGGCGACCGGTCGCCCCTCTGCGTCGAGCCAGCCATCGCCGTCGAGCCCCGGGAAGATCGCTCGGCCGACCGCGCCGCCCCGGAGTCGTTCGGTCGCCCGTCGGACCGCCGCGGTGACGCGGATTCGTCCGAGCCGTTCGGCCAGCACCGTCCCGCCGAGCACGGCGGCGCCGGCGGCGAGTGCGAACGCGCCCCAGGGCCACGCGCCGATGTGGGTCCAGGCCGCGGCTCGTACGCCCTGGGCCACGGCCATCAGCAGGACGGCGACGAGCGCGCCCGCCGCCGGACCGCTGAACCGATTCGAGTGCGCCGACACGGCGCGCGCGGCGCCGACGAATGAGATCAGGGAGACGGCGGCGCCGGCCGCCACCGCCGGGGACGAGCCGACCAGGTCGGCCAGCGGCACCGCCACGTCCGGGCACCGTCGGAGGCAGGGCGCCTCCTCGATGGGCGCGACGGATGCCGCGATCAGCGCTGCCGCGGCGCCGGCGAGGATCCACGGAAGGACCCGGAGCGTGCGACGCCCGACACCGGCGAACTCGACGGCGACCATCACGGCGGCGGCAACCATCAGCGGCGCGAACCCTATCCCCATCGACGTCGCCCATGCGGGCACCCCCGGAACGCCCGCCAGGATCGGCACACCGATCCCCGTCGCGACCAGTGCGCACCCGCTCGCGGCGATCGGCCGGCGGACGGACGACCACGCCCCCGTGACGAGCAGGACGAGCGCGACCCATTCCGTCGCCGCGACGACCGGTTCGTTCGCGACCATGCCGTCGGTCCGGATCGCATCCATGGCGGCCACGGACCCGACGATTCCGGCGACGATGGTCGCCCACGCCCCTGCGACCACGCCGGCCTGCGCGGTCGGCCACTCGTGCGGCCGGACGACTCGCCGGCCGGCGCCCGACGTGTTCCGAGTTGCTCGCACCCATGACCGCGCGGTCATGGTGCGATCGTATCGACCCTTCGGCCGCTGTGCCGCCGTGTTTCCCCTGATGGGGCGCCGAGTCGGCACGGTGCAGGAAGCTCGTCCCGCTGGCGATGCTCGAGGCATCTGGACGAGAATCGGGAGGGGTCATGATGCGGACGACGAGGACGATCGCACTGGTCGCAGCCTGCAGCGCAGCGGTCACGATGGGTTGCGCGACGGGAGTGGACCGCACCGGGTCGTCGACGCTCACGCTCAAGGTGGCGACGATCGACGGCGACGTGGACACGACCGGCCAGCTGGCCGGGGTGACGGCGTTCCTCGATGCGCTCGAGGCCGAGAGCGGCGGAGCCATCGAGGTCAACCTCGAGACCGACTACGGCGACGGGGTCGCCGAAGCCGAATCGGACCTGGTCCGCGCCGTCGCCGACGGAGAGGTGGACCTCGCCTGGCCGGCGACCCGCGCCTTCGCCGCAGCCGGCATCGACGGGCTGCGTTCCATCGAGGCGCCGATGCTCATCGCGAACCACGATGCGGAGCGCGCACTCATCGAAGGGGAGGCGCCGTCGCTCATCGCCGACCGACTCGACGAGGAGGGCATGGTCGCACTCGGGCTGCTCATGGGGCCGCTGCGACGTCCGTTCGCCGTCGACGCCCCCCTCCTCCGCCCGGAGGACTGGAGCGGTGTCCGATTCCGGGTGTTCAATTCGCCGATGCAGGTGCAGTCGGTCGCGTCGCTGTCCGGCCGACCGGTTCCCGCTGGCGTCGACTGGTCCGATCGGCTCCGCGCCGGCGAGCTTGATGGCGCTGAGATCGACGTCCGGCAGTACCGCCACCTCGGGATGACCACCGAAGCGCCCTGGGTGGCCGCCGACGTCGTGCTCTGGCCCAAGATGCTCGTCCTCGCGATCAATCGCGATCGCCTCGAGTCGATGTCCGACGAGCAGCGCGGGTGGATCGAGTCGGCGACCCGAACCGCCGTCGACGCGTCCCTTGCCGCGGACTACGACGAGACGGCCGCCGTCCGAGAACTGTGCGAGCTCGACGTCCGCTTCGTGCGCGGCGACGAGGCATCGATCGCCGCGCTCCGCGAACGGACGGCGCCGGTCCTGGACGAGCTGGCGGGCGATCCGGACGAGGCGGAGCTGCTCGCGGCGGTGCGAGCCGCAGCCGCGCAGCATCCCGATGCCTACGTCCCGCCGATTCCAGACGGATGCGACGACCCTGAAGCCCTCGCCTCGACCATCGAGGACCGTGCGGCGGCGCTTCCGCCCGACGGGCGGTATCGGGTCGAGGTGACCCAGGACGAGGTGCTGGCCGCAGGGCTGTCCACGGAGCCGGGATATCCCGGGACCTGGACGCTCGACCTCCGCGACGGCGAGTACGCGTTTCGGTGCCAGGTGATCTCCGACCCCCGCCACGACTGCGGCAACGGGGAACTCCCAGCGGATCAGGTGCTCGAGGCGGGCAGGCTCGTGGCGAACGGCGCCGACGTCGTGACGTTCGTCTACGACCAGGACGTGCACTCGCAGTATGTCGCATGTCCGAAGGACTGCTACTCGGTCCAGGACGTGACCGCCGGATGGCGGCTCGACGGCGATGCGCTCGTGTTCGGCGACGTCGACGGCGAGATGCCGGTCAACGGTCTCCTCGTCATCGAGCCGTGGGCCCGGATCGGCGACGCGGCACCTCCACGGTGATCCGCGTGCCTTCGCCCGGCCGGCTCTCGATCGCGAGTCGGCCGGCGAGGGCCGTCACGCGGCGTCGAATCGCGGGGAGCCCTGACGGGTCGACGCCGCCGCTGCCGTCGTCGAGGACCTCGAGGCGGATGCGGTCCCCGTCGTGCGTCGCCCGGATCTCGATCCGGGAGGCGCGGGCGTGCTTCATCGCGTTGGAGAGAGCCTCGGAGGCGATGAAGTACAGGGCGGTCTCGGTCGGGTCATCGGCGGTGGCGGCGTCCTCCGCGTTGACCGCCACGGTCGGGACGCCTCCCCGAGCCAGTGCTCGCAGCTCGGTCGCGAGTCGTCCGTCGCCGAGGTCCCGGGCCCATGCCGCGTCGATCACCCCGAGGAGGTCCCGTTCCGCGAGCTGCACCTCCGCGACGGCGACGTCGAGCGGATCCGCGTCCGACGCCGTGCCGTCGACCGCCGGATGTCGCGGTGCAGGGCGGGCTCCATCGAGCAGGCGGACTCCCTGTCGAAGCGGGACGAGCACGTCGTGATCGACGCGGCCTGCCACCTCCATCCGTCCCGCGTGAGCCCGCTCGAAGAGATCGGCTCGCGCTCGGGCGACGGCTCGACGCTGGCCGTCCAGCTCGGCCTGCAGGCGGTCGTGATCGTTCGCGAGCCGTACGGCTTCGATCACGGCGGCAGCGAGTCGGGCATCGCGCAGGACGCCGACGCGATGCTCCAGCGTGACGATCACGGCGCCCGAGTCGTCGAGGATGTCCGTGGTCTCGCGGTCGCCGGCCTGAGCGCGCGATGACGCGGCAGTGTCGGCACCCGAGGGCGAACTCGGAAGCCGGAGGCGCAGACCGTCGTCGTGCAACGCCGCCCGGAGGACCGGTTCGATGCCGGCGAGGCCCGTCGCCTCGCCCGCGGACGCGGCGTTCTCGCGAAGTCGGACGATGCGCCGACGATCGGACGCCGCGGTCGCCGCGATGAGTACCGCGACGAGGATGAGGGCGGCGGAGTACGCCAGGAGGACGGAATGGGCACCGATCCCGCCCGTCCGCTCCCGTGCCGCCCATGCCGCAGCGAGCACGAGGGCCACGAGCGTCGCTCCGGCGACCGACCCGATCGCGAGCCGGCTCGGACCTCGGGGGCGAGGACGGACCGCGGCCCAGACCGCGATCCCGGCGAAGACCGCGACCTGGACCTGGCCAGGCAGCACGCCCGAGCCGAGAGCCGCAGCGAGCACCGCGGTCGCGACGACACTCCCGATCCCGCTCACCGCGCCGGCCGCTGCGATGAACATCCAGGCCAGGCCGGCCTGGTGGGCGAGCGCGAATCCCGGCAGGAACGTGCCAGCCACCCAGAGTGCCGCCGTGGCCACCGCTGCGCCTCGAACCTGGAGGTCGGCGACCGGCAGGAACGCGACCACGGAGAAGGCGAGGGCGACGGCTGGTTCTGCGCCGCTGCGGGCGAGATCTGCCGTCTCCGCCCACACCGCGATGGCCGCCGGAACGGCGGCGATGATCACGGCGGCCGCGGCCACCGTGATCACGCCGACCGCGACTGCGGACGGCGACCGTTCCCGTGCGCCTCGCACGAATGGATTCTCTCAATCCCGGCCGTGCGCCGCATCGACTCGGCGCGTCTCGCCGCGGCCCCGCGCACCGCGTGCCTCTCTCGGATGGCGTGGCGCGCACTGCACGAGGATGCGCGGCACGTTTCGGGCGCGGCCTGATCGGGTCGGCCGTGCGGAGACGCTCAGCCGAGGAACTCCGCGATGTCGGCGCAGAAGTCCCGCCCCTCCGTCTCGGGGTGGCCCTTGAAGTCGGCGCCGAGGAACTCGACGAACTCGTCGTCGTCTGGGTTCGACGGGGTGCCCATCGTGTCGATCACGATCGCGTAGAAGTTCCGGCCGGTGTCGAGGAACTTCCGCTCGCCGTCGGGCCCGTAGTACGTCGTCGGTCCGGTCGAGAGGCCTTCGATCGTGATGGTGCCGTCGCCGTTGTCGGTGACCTTCCGGTCCTTGTCGAGGCCGTTGCGGGAGAAGCTGAACGTCTTGCCGTTCTCGACGTTCGTCCACGACCCGTGGCTCGTGAAGGTGGACCCGCCGTAGTACTGGCCGTCTCCGCGCTGCTGGAAGCGGAACGTCCCCCAGGCGTCCTCGACGTACAGCACGTCGAACGGGACCACGTCGGCCGGGCACCAGTCGTCCCCGTGCTCGACCTGCTCGATGTGCTCGATGTGGTCGGTCCAGTGGTCGACGAACGGTCGAGCGGCCCAGGCCGGCGCCCCGGCCGTGAGGATCAGTGCGGATGTCGCGACGACCCCGGCGATGATCATGCTCCGATGCATGGCGGACTCCTCTGAAACGGGTCCGTGCAGTGCACGGGCCCAGCCCCCGGTCGTCGGGTCCGCACCCGGTGGCCACACCCTACTCCCGCCGGATCCGGCCGATGACCCCAGTGCGGGGGGCGGCGAGCGTAGGCTCTCAGGCATGCTCGCCACCGTGATCCACGCTGCCCGTGACATCCGCGTCGAAGAGGTACCCGACCCCGAACTCTCGACCGGCGGCGACGCGGTCGTCCGCGTCGTCGCCGCGTGCGTGTGCGGCTCCGACCTCTGGCCGTACCGTGGGGTGACGCCGACGCACTCGCCCCACCGCATCGGCCACGAGTTCGTGGGCGTCGTCGAGGCCGTCGGCCCCGAGGTGACGACGGTGCGGGAGGGCGACTTCGTGATCGCGCCGTTCTACGTGTGCGACGGCACGTGCGCGAACTGCCGCAACGGCGTCAGCACGTCGTGCCTCTCGGGCAGCTGGTGGGGCGGCGACGACAAGGTGGGCGGCGTGGCCGACGGCGGTCAGGGCGAGCGCGTGCGCGTGCCGCTCGCCGACGGCACGCTGTTCGTCGTGCCCGGGCCGGTCGCCGACGACGAGGTGCCGGGACTGCTCACGCTCTCCGACGTGATGGGGACCGGGCACCACGCCGCGGTGTCGGCGGGGGTCGGCCCCGGCGACTCGGTCGCCGTCGTCGGCGACGGCGCCGTCGGGCTGTGCGCGATCATCGCCGCGAAGCGGCTGGGTGCGACGACGATCATCGCGATGTCGCGCCACGCCGACCGACAGGCGCTCGCCCGCGAGTTCGGCGCCACGCACGTCGTCGAGGAACGTGGCGACGAGGGCGTCCGCCGAGTGCAGGAGCTCACGGGAGGCATCGGCGCCGACCGCGTGCTGGAGTGCGTGGGCACCAAGGAGTCGATGGACCAGGCGCTGCGCTCGACGCGCCCGGGCGGCATGGTCGGCTACGTCGGCGCGCCGAACGGCGGGCCCGAGCTTCCGGTCCGCCCCATGTTCAACCGCAACGTCGGCGTGAACGGCGGCGTCGCGCCGGTGCGCGGGTACATCGGCGAGCTCCTGTCCGACGTGCGCTCCGGTGCCATCCGCCCCGGCCTGGTCTTCGACCTCGAGCTGCCGCTCGCGGAGGCTGCGGAGGCCTACGCCGCGATGGACGAGCGTCGGGCGATCAAGGTGCTGCTGCGGCCGTAGCCGACCGCGCGCGCCTCGGGAGGACGTTCTCGCCGCGCGCGGCGTGTCGGCCCGCGTTCCGCGGCGTGTCGCGCGGAAGTTCCTCCCGAGGCGATGGGAAACGGGAGACGGGGCGGATGCCGCGCGCTCGCGACATCCGCCCCGTCTCGAAGGACGCGACCCGATCAGGCCGCGGCGATGACGATCTCGTCGAGCGGCTTGCGGCTGCGCGGGGCGACCTCGCGCTCGCGGAGCGGCTCGGGCAGGGCCGACGCATCGCCGACCTTGCCGATGGCGCTGACCGAGACCACGTCGAGGCCTGCGCGGAGGCCGAACACCTCGGCGAGCCGCGCCGCATCGAAGCCGCCCATCTGATGGGTGTGCAGGCCGTCGTGCTGGGCCTGCAGCGACATGTAGGCGACGGCCTGGCCGAGGTCGTACTTGGCCCACGGGCGCGGGGTCCCGGCCTCGTCGACGGTCTCCGCGACGTTGACGACGAGCGCGGCGGCGGAGTCGGCCCACGCCTGGTTGAAGCCCATGAGCGCGTCGTGGATCGCGGTGAACGCCTCGGTGCCGCGACGGGCGACGATGAAGCGCCAGGGCTGGACGTTGTTGGCCGAGGGCGCCCAGCGCGCCGCCTCGAGGAGGGTGCGCAGGGTCTCCTCCGAGAGCTCGGCGGTGGGGTCGTAGGCGCGCGGGCTCCACCGCTCCACGAGCGGGGCGATGAGCGGCGCGTCGGTGGGGACGTGGCGCGAGGTGTCGACGAGGGTCATGATGACGGTGCCTTCCGAATGGTTCCGATGGATCTGCCGGGACACCGTCGTCCCATTGCATTACAACGCATGGATCCTCGGAACATTCCGAGCACCTCCGGACCCGCGCGTGCGAGCGCTCAGGCCGCCGCGCGCGCCAGTTCCTCGCGGATGCCGGCGACGAACGCGTCGATGTCGTCCTCGGTCGTGTCGAACGAGCACATCCAGCGGACCTCGTTGCGTGCGGCGTCCCAGTCGTAGAACTTGAAGCCGCGCTCGCGCAGGCGGTCGGCGACACCTGCGGGCAGCACCGCGAACACGCCGTTCGACTCCGTTGCCTGCGTGAACGACAGGCCTGGCAGCTCGCCGGCGGCGATGCCGGCGTCGAGCGACTCCCGCAGGCGACGCGCCATCGCATTCGAGTGCGACGCGTTCCGCAGGTAGAGGTCGCCGTCGAGCAGCGCGATGAGCTGCGCCGACACGAACCGCATCTTCGACGAGAGCTGCATGTTGAGCTTGCGCAGGTACTTCAGGCCCTCGGATGCCGCGGGGTTCAGCACCACGATCGCCTCGCCGAGCAGCGCCCCGTTCTTCGTGCCGCCGAAGCTCAGCACATCGACGCCCGCGTCGCGCGTGAAGGCGCGCAGGGGCACGCCGAGGGATGCCGCGGCGTTCGAGATCCGCGCCCCGTCCATGTGCAGCGTCATCCCGCGCTCGTGCGCGTGGTCGGCGAGCGCCCGGATCTCGTCGACGGAGTACGCCGTGCCGAGCTCGGTGGTCTGCGTGATCGAGACGACCAGCGGCTGCGCGCGGTGCTCGTCGCCCCAGCCCCACGCCTCGCGGTCGACGAGCTCGGGCGTGAGCTTGCCGTCATCCGTCGGCACGGTCAGGAGCTTGATGCCGCCCACGCGCTCGGGCGCCCCGCCCTCGTCGACGTTGATGTGGGCCGTGGATGCCGCGATGACCGCGCCCCACCGGGGGAGCATCGACTGCAGCGCCGTGACGTTCGCGCCCGTGCCGTTGAACACCGGGTAGACCTCGACCGGGTCGCCGAAGTGACGGGCGAACACCTCGTGGAGGTGGCCGGTGTAGTCGTCGTCGCCGTAGGCGACCTGGTGACCGCCGTTCGCCCCGGCGATCGCGGCGAGCACCTCGGGGTGCACGCCGGAGTAGTTGTCGGAGGCGAAGCCGCGGAAGGCGGTGTCGTGCAGGGGCTGGAACTCAGGGGTCACCGGACGATTCTCCCAGACGCGCGAGTCCGAGCAGCTACCGCATCCGGTAGTGCAGGCTCACATGCCCGGATGGGTGCGTGAAGGCGTGGTCGAGCGTCAGCGACCGCTGCCCGAGGGCGGCCGGCGAGAACGACCGGCCGGTCCCGAGCAGCACGGGCACGACTCGAAGGCGCACCTCGTCGACGAGTCCTGCCGCGAAGACCGCGTCGGTCAGTTCGAGGCTGCCCCACAGCACGATCGCATCGAACCGTGTCTTGAGTCGTGCGACGGATGCCGCGGCATCCCCCCGCAGCACCTCGATCTCGCCGTCGCCCCACGGGGCCCGCGCCAGGGAGTTCGAGACGACGTGCTTCGGCAGCCGGGCGATCGGCTCGGCCACCGCCTCGACGGCCGGGTCCGCGTTCGGCCAGTAGTCCGCGAACATGCGGTAGGTGTTCGCGCCGAGCAGGATCGCGTCGACGCCCTCGAGGAAGGCGAGCTGATCGTGATCGGTCGCATCGAAGTCCGGGACCTTCTCGAAGAACCCGATTCCGCCATCGGCGTCGGCCGCGTACCCGTCGACCGTGACGATCTGCTCGACGATGAGCCGACCCATCAGCGGATCCTCGCAGCGAGCTGCTCGCCGAGGAGGTCGAACGCCGAGTCCCAGCCGTCGTACACGTTCCCATCGCCGGGCGCGCCGGGGAATCCGCGGAGGTGGAACAGCATCTCGGTGCGGTCTCCGTCGAGCTCCCGCAGGTCCACCGTGATGACGGGGGCGGTCTCGTCGGGCTCGTCCGGTGAGCCCCAGGTGAAGACGAGCCGCCGGGGCGGGTCGACCTCGCGGTAGACGCCGGCGGTCGGGTACTCGTTGCCGTCGGCGGGGTTCACCATCGTGTAGGCGTACCGCCCGCCCGGCCGGGCGTCGACGGAGACGCTGCCGTCCTTGATGACGATGCCGCGCGGGTGCCACCATTCCGCCGCGTCCGCGGACTCGGTCCAGGCGCGCCAGACCAGGTCGCGGGGCGCGTCGAAGATACGGGTGATGGTGAACTGCGCGTCGGTCTGCGCGGTCATGGGGTCCCCCCTCTCATCCTGCGGAGCTGCTCATCGAGCAGGTCGAACCGCTCGTTCCACTCGCCCCGATGGCGTTCGACCCAGTCGGACGCCTCGTCGAGCGGTTCCGTCCGCAACGTGCAGGTGCGCCACTGAGCGGTGACGGTGCGCTCGATGAGTCCCGCCCGCTCGAGCACCGCGAGGTGCTGCGAGATCGCAGGGCGGCTCATCGCGAACGGCTCGGCGAGCTCGCCCACGGTCGCCGGCCCGCGGTGCAGGCGCGACAGCATCGCGCGCCTGGTCGGGTCGGCGAGCGCGCGGAAGACGAGGCTCAGCTCGTCAGCGGCATCCGCCATGTAAGCAACTCCTTAATTAACGATGTGCTTAACTTAGCTTCGGAGTCCAGCATCGGTCAAGCGATGGATGCGCGCGCATGGGAATCCGTCCGACGAATGTCTGGTGGAGGGCGGGTCGAGGGAACTCACGCACACGAGCCCGGCACCGCATGACGCCCGGGTTCGAGGACGAACGCAGGTGAGGCTAAGCTAAGTTCGCCCGCATTCGACGGGCCCTCACCTTCTCACCGATCGTTGGAGCCAGTACGCCCATGCGCGCACGACGCGGAATCGTCCTCGCCGGAGTCGGCATCACCGCCGCGACCCTCGCCCTGACCGGCTGCACCGCGCCGGCCGACGACGCCGAGACGCTCACCGTCTACGTCGGTCGCGACGAAGGCCTCGTCGGGCCGCTCATCGAGCAGTTCGAGGAGGAGACCGGCATCACGGTCGAGGCGCGCTACGCCGCGACGCCGGAGCTCACGGCGCTGCTGCTCGAGGAGGGCGACCGCACCCCGGCCGAGGTCTTCCTCTCGCAGGATGCCGGCGCGCTCGGCGCACTCGCCGACGCCGACCTCGTCACCGAGATCCCGGCAGAACTCGCCGACCTGATCCCCGACGGCTTCACGTCGCAGGACGACTCGTGGATCGGCGTCACGGGCCGCGCCCGCGTCATCGCCTACGACGGCGAGCAGCTCTCCGAGGACGAGGTGCCCGACACCGTCGACGACCTCACCGGCGAGGAGTGGTCGGGCCAGGTGGCGTTCGCCCCCGGCAACGCGAGCTTCCAGTCGTTCATCACCGCGCTGCGCGTGCTCGAGGGCGAGGAGGCCGCCGCCGCCTGGGTCGAGGGCATGGCCGCGAACGACCCCGAGCTCACCGAGAACAACCTCGCCTCGCTCGACCTCGTGAACACGGGCCAGGCGCAGGTCGGCCTCATCAACCACTACTACTGGTTCCGGCAGGCGGCCGAAGTCGGCGCCGAGAACATGCGCGCGCAGCTGAAGTTCCTCCCCGGCGACCCGGGCGGGATCGTCAACGTCACGGGCGCCGCCATCCTGACCGGGGCCGCCGACGACGACGCCGCCCGCGCGTTCGTCGAGTTCCTCGTGTCCGAGCAGGCGCAGCGGTACTTCGTCGAGGAGACCTTCGAGTACCCGCTGCTGCCCGGCATCGAGGCCCCCGAGGGCCTGCCCGCGCTCGATTCCCTCGTGAACCCGGGCCTCGACCTCAGCGACCTCGACTCGGTCGGCGAGTCCCAGCGACTCCTGGCCGACAACGGCCTGATCTGATCGGTCGGGCGAGCGGATGCCGCAGCCCGGCGACCCGGCCGGAACGCAGCGCCGCACGCCTACGCTGGACCTGACATGACCGACCGAGTCGCGACGCCGAGCCCCCGCCGCCCGTGGGGGCTCATCGCGGCATCCCTCGTCGCGGTCGCGCTCGCCGCCATCCCGGTCATCCACCTCGTCGTCCGGGTGCTCTCGGCCGACCCGGGGGAGCTCGCGGCGGTCTTCGACCGGCCGCGGATCCCGCTGCTCGTCGGCAACTCGGTGCTGCTCGCGGCATCCGTCACCCTGACCGCGGTCGCCCTCGGCGTGCCGAGCGCGTTCCTGCTCGCGCGCGCCCGACTGCGGTGGCGCGGTGCGTGGGCCGTGCTCGCGGCGCTCCCGCTCGCGATGCCGTCGTACCTCGCAGCGTACGGATGGCTCGCCTGGCAGCCGTCCATGAAGGGCTTCTGGGCCGCGTGGCTCGTGCTCAGCTTCGTGTCGGTGCCGTACGTGACGCTCCCGGTCGCGGCGGCCTTGCGGATCGGGAGCACCGGGCTCGACGACGTCGCGCGAACGCTCGGTCGCGGCCCGCTCGGCTCGTTCATGCTCGGCACCTGGCCGCAGATCCGACCCGCCGTGCTGGCGGGGGCGCTGCTCGTGTGCCTGTACACGCTGAGCGACTTCGGCGGCGTCGCGCTGTTCCGCTTCCCCGTGCTCACGACCGCGATCCAGCAGGCGTACTCGGCGAGCTTCAGCCGCGACGAGGCGGCCGTGCTCGCGGTGCTGCTCGTCGCGCTCGCGCTGCTCGTGGTGGTCGGCGAGCAGGTCGCGCGCGGGCGCGCGGCGCGGCGCATCCAGGCCGCTCCGGCGACGGGTCGACGACGGATGACGCGGCTCGGGCCGTGGACCGCACCGGGTCTGCTCCTGCTCGCACTCGTCCCCGCGGTGGCGGTCGTCGTCCCGGTCGCGGTCCTCCTGGGCCGGGTGCTCTCCGCCGAGACGCTGCAGGCGTTCGACGGCGTGAACCTCGCGCAGGCGGTCGGCAACACCGTGCTGCTCTCGGCAGGCGGCGCGGTCGTCGCCGTCGCCCTCGCGCTGCCCATCGGGGTGCTCGCGGCCCGTCACCGGGGGCGCATGGTGCGGGGCATCGAGTCCGCCGGATACCTCGCGCTCGGCCTGCCCGGCATCGTCGTCGGCCTCTCGCTCGTGTTCTTCTCGCTGAGCGTCGTGCCCGCGCTGTACCAGACGGCGCTCGTGCTCGCCTTCGGCTACGGCATCCTCTTCATGCCGAAGGCGATCGGCTCGATCCGCTCGGCGACGGCCCAGGTGCCGACCTCGCTCGAGGACGTCTCGCGCACGCTCGGCAACTCGCGCGCCCGCACCTGGTGGTCGGTGACCGCGCGCCTCGCGCGGCCCGGCATCTTCGCTGCGGCGCTCCTCGCCGCCGTCTCGGCCATGAAGGAGCTGCCGGCGACGCTCATGCTGCGTCCGACCGGCACCGACACGCTCGCCGTCGAGCTCTGGCAGCGCACCGACATCTCCGCCTACGGCGCCGCCGCGCCCTACGCGGTCGCACTGCTGCTGGTCGCCGCGGTGCCCGCGTTCCTGCTCTCCGACGCGCGCGCCGGACGCGAGGCGACCCGGGAGGCGATCGCATGAGCCGGCTCGAGGTGCGCGACCTGACGGTCGGCTACGACGGCGCGCCGGTGCTCCACGCGGTCGACGTCGAGGTGCCGCACGGCGAGCTCCTCGCGATCGTCGGCCCGAGCGGGTGCGGCAAGACCACGCTCCTGCGCACCATCGCCGGCCTGCTCCGCGCGCAGTCGGGCGAGATCCGCATCGGGCACCGCATGGTGACCACGCACGGCATCCACCTCGCCCCCGAGAAGCGGCGCATCGGATGGGTGCCGCAGGACGCCGCGCTCTTCCCCCACCTCACGGTCGCCGAGAACGTCGCGTTCGGCATGCTCGCGGGGCGAGGCTCGTCGCGCGCGGCCCGACGTGCGGCGAGGTCCGACGAGGTGCGGCGCCTGCTCGACCTCGTCGACCTCGCGCCGCTCGCGTCGCGCGCTCCGGGGCAGCTCTCCGGCGGGCAGGCGCAGCGCGTCGCACTCGCCCGCGCGCTCGCCGCCGGCCCCGAGCTGGTGCTCCTCGACGAGCCGTTCGGCGCGCTCGACCCGATGCTGCGCGCCGACCTCCGCGCGTCCGTGCGCGAGCTGCTGCGCGCCGAGGGCGTCACGGGGATCCTCGTCACGCACGACCAGGCCGAGGCGCTGTCCGTCGCCGATCGCGTCGCGGTCATGCGCGGCGGCGAGGTGCTGCAGCTCGGCACGCCCGAGGAGGTCTATCGCACGCCCGCGACGCCGTGGGTCGCAGGCTTCGTTGGCGACGCCGTGTTCCTCCCCGGCGTCCTGCACGCCGACGAGGTCGCAACCTCGGTCGGCCGGTTGCGGGCGGTGCCGGTCGCGGATGCCTCGGGCGTCCTGCCGGCGGACCGATCCGACGTGACCGTGCTCGTGCGCCCGGAGGAGCTGCGCGTGGTTCGGGCGGATGCGGCATCCGTCGCCGAGACGACGCCGGCGGAGGGCGCGGGCCCCACCGATGTCTCGGCCGCACTCGTCGGCATCGTGACCGATGTCGAGTACACCGGCCATGATGCGATGCTCGCCGTCGCGCTCGCCGACGGCGTGCGCCTGCGCGCCCGCGTCACCGCGTCGGGCCTGGTTCCGCGCGGTACCGAGGTGCGCGTGTCGGTCGACGGTCAGGTGCTCGCCTACCGCCCTGAGGCCTGAGGCTCAGGAATTCGCGCGGCGCTCCTCGACGCGACCCTTCAGCCACCACAGGCCGAGCAGCCACGTGCCGAGCGCCGTGATGATCCACATGATCAGCGTCGCGAGGATCCACGTCACGATGCCATCGACGCGGATGCCGTTCGGAAACAGCGACGCGATGAGCAGCGCCACGAACGTCGACACGAGGCCGATGCCGCCGAGGATCGCCGAGGCGTACTGCCGCGCCATGTTGAAGATGAACGGCGCGAGGATCGCCTGCGCGATCGTGAAGACGAGCACGGCCACGATGAAGCCGGCCGCGTCGAGGTGGAAGTCCGGGAGGATCCAGGACGTGACCAGCAGGCCGATGGCCGCCGTGATGAGCGAGATCGCGATGTTGATCAGGAAGCGGATCATGTGCGAAGGGTAGCGCCGCGCGCGCGGGATCGGCCAGAGCCGAACGGCCCGCCGCCGGTCCGGTCCGGGGCGCGCGCCGGCGGCGCCTCGGCGCATGGGAACGGGCCGCGTCCCCGAGGACGCGGCCCGACCCGTTCTTGGTGCGGCCGGAGGATCCCGCCAAGGTCGTTTCCCGACCGCACCGGTCTGTGCGCGGCGGCGGGGACGTGCCCCGCCGCCGCGGAGTGCTACTCGAGCTCGGCGATCACCGCCTCGACCGCACGGATGATGAGCGCCGCCGCGTCGGCGTCGGTGCGCACCCGCTGCGGGGTCTTGTCGGCGATGAACTGCAGCCGGGCGATGGCCGTGGCCGTGTCACCGGCCTCGAGCGCCGCATCGACCTCGGCGAGGACGTCGCCGAACGAGGCCTCGACACCGCGGGTGATCCGGCCGTCGTCCTCGAGCGCTCCGAGCAGGGCCCGGATGTCGGAGACCGATGTCGTGAACACGAACTGGTCGAGGATGACCCCGCCCGTCGAGGTCACGACCACCCGGCCCGTGCCCTCGGGCACGGTCACGAGCGGCACGGAGACATCCGCCCAGCCCTCGGAGTCGACCTCGAAGGTCGCGAAGGACTCGGCCTCGGCGTCACCCCAGTGCAGCGACACCTCGCCCTCGCCCGCGGCGCGGACGGTGGCACCGGTGATGCCGCCGAACTCCACCGGGTCGTAGGCGATCCACTCGCCGGCGTCGAGGCCGGCCAGGTGGCGGAAGCCCTCCGCCGACTCGTCGTCGACGATGGTCAGCTCGCCGCTGCGGGCGTCGTTGTGCTCGGCCTGCAGTGCGCGCGGGTTGAGCAGCGCGACGTCGTCACCGGTCAGCGCCGGGGCGGTGTCGGTGCCGGCGTCGGTGTACGACGCGCCGATCTGGGCGTAGATGTTCTCGGTCTCGCCGTGGCCGGCCTCGAGGGCCATCTCGACGGTCGCGGTGCAGCCGTTGCCCGTGAACAGCGGGTGCGTGTGCGTGTTGTCGTGGCCGAGGCCGTAGCTCCACAGCACGCGCTCGCAGTCGATCTCCTCGTCGGGGTCGGTCACCTTGACCTCGAACTCGATCTCGTCGCCCCAGTCGGCGAACGAGCCGTTCGCGGGGGAGACGATCTCGACGACGGGCGCCGTGTTTCCGACCGTGACGGTGACCGAGGCGAGGCTGACGCGCCCGCCTTCATCGGTGACTCGCACGCGGGCCTGGTACTGGCCGTCCTCGGAGAACGTGTGCGACGCGGTCGCGGCGCCCTCCTCGAACGTGCCCGTGCCCTCGAAGTCCCAGGCGAAGCTCAGGGCGAGCCCGTCGGGGTGCGTCGAGTCGGAGGCGTCGAAGTCGACCTCGAGCGGTCCCTCACCCGAGGTGGGCGAGGCGTCGAGGACCACGCGGGGGCCCTTGGTGCCCTCGACGTAGTCGACCCGGTAGAGGCCGGAGTCGGGGTTCGGGCGGAAGAAGCCGTCGCCGTAGTCGAGCACGTAGAGCGAGCCGTCCGGACCGAACTCGAAGTCGATCACGTTGTCCCACGGGGGCATGCCCGCGGCGTTCAGCGTGGCGTTCGGCAGGAAGTCCTCGATCTTCGTGACGGGCCCGTCGGGGTCGTCCTGGGAGAAGACGAAGATGCGGTCGCGCGAGAACTCGGCCATGAAGGACTTGCCGTCCCAGTACTTCGGGAACTTGGTGTCGGACTCGTTCTCCTCGTCGTACCGGTAGGTGGGCCCGCCCATCGGAGCCTGGCCGCCCGAGCCGAACTCCGGCCACGGCTGGTGCTCGGGACGGTCGCCGTACCAGATCTGCGGCGCGGTGGCCGTCGGCAGCTGGTCGAGGCCGGTGTTGTAGACGCTCGTGTTGATGAGCGTGCCGTCGCAGTCGAACCAGTCGCCCTGCGTCGCGGTCTCGAAGTCCCAGTCGTTGTAGTTCGCGTTGGGACCGTGGCAGTACGGCCATCCGCCGTTCATCGCGACCGTGGTCGACTGCCACTCCACGTAGCCCATCGGGCCGCGGAGCGCGTTCGCCGTTCCCGCGTCGGGACCGTACTCACCCCACGTGACCGCGCCCGTGACCGGGTCGTAGTCCATGCGGAACGGGTTGCGCAGGCCCATCACGAAGATCTCGGGACGGGTGTCGGCCGTGCCCGGCGCGAACAGGTTGCCCTCGGGGATCGTGTAGCTGCCGTCCTCCTGGACCGTGATCCGGAGGATCGCACCGCGGAGGTCGTTGGTGTTGCCGGCGCCGCGACGCGAGTCGAACCCGGGGTTGTAGCCGGGTCGATCGTTGTTCGGGGCGTAGCCGCTGGCGCCCGGCGTGCTCGCCGGGGTGTTGTCGCCCGTCGAGAGCAGCAGGTTGCCGTCCTTGTCGAAGGCGACGTCGCCTGCGACGTGGCAGCACTGCCCACGCTGGACCTCGACCTTGATGATGACCTGCTCGGAGGCGAGGTCGAGCGAGTCGCTCTCCTCGTCCCACGTGAAGCGGCTCAGCTGGTTGTATCCCTTCCACTGATCCCAGTACGAGGCGTCGGCGCCGGCGGGGAGCGTGTTGGGAGCGGAGCCCACGGGCGTGGTCTCCGGATAGGGCGCGTCCATGGTCTTGGGCGCGTAGTAGAGGTAGACCCAGCCGTTCTCCTCGAAGTCCGGGTCGAGCGTGACCGTCTGCAGGCCGTCCTCCGAGTTGGAGTACACGTCGAGCTGGTTCACGACCGTCGTGGTGCCCTGCGCCGGGTCGGTGAGCCGGACCTGGCCGTTCCGGGTCGTGTGGAGGACCCGCGAGTCCGGCATGACGGCGAGGTCGATGGGCTCGCCGACGTCCTTCGAGAGCGTGACGCGCTCGTAGTTGGCCCAGGTGGTGGCCGAGACCTCGTCGCCGTGGTCTTCGCCATCATGGGCGACAGCGGGCCCCGCGACGATGACGGATGCCGCGACGGCGGCTCCGACCACGAGCGCCGCGAGGCGTGAACGTGTGAGATGCATGGATGTTCTCCAGTCAACGAATGGAAGGAGGTTCGGCGGGATCCATGTGGTGTCCGGGCCGCGCGGGGAGTTGGGTCACCCGCGCGGCCCGGGGTCGTGCGTCGGTCGCGGAGCGCTCCCGACGGGTCGTGCGTCAGCCGCGGAGTGCGGCCAGGTTCCGGTACGACGACGCCGCGTTCTCGAGCGACATCGTGGGCGAGGCCATGGGCACGCTCGAGGCGTTGTCCTGCTCGTACATGGCGTTGTGGTAGCCCTTCGCGCCGATCCGCTGGAAGAACGTCGTGTAGTCGATGTCTCCCGCGCCGAACGGCACGATCGAGTAGCCGGCCGCAGTGTCGTTCTTCGCACCGTCCTTCGCGTGGAAGAGCGGGAAGCGCGTGGTCTGCTCTGAGACGAGCCCGGCGGGGTCGAACCAGTCGTCCACGACGCTGCCGTCCGGAGCCGTGTAGCTCTGGTACCGGTGCTGCGCGACGTGCGCCCAGTACACGTCCATCTCCAGGTAGACGTAGTTCGGGTCGGTGTTCTGCAGGAACCACTCGAGGCGGCGCAGGCCGCTCGACCGGGTGGGGTTCCCGGCCGCGTCGAGCGGGCCGCTGTCGAGCAGGAAGCTGTACGCCTGGTCGTGGTTGTGCGTGTACAGCTTCAGCCCGTGCGACGCGGCGCGCTCTCCGAAGGTGTTCCAGACCTCTGCCGCCGTCTCCCAGTCGGCGAGGTACGAGCTCCGGCTCGGGTCGTTGCCCGTGCCGATGTGCCCGAATCCGAGGATGTTGGCGATCTCGCACTGGGCGTCGAACTGGGCGAGCGTCGCCTCGGTCACGACGCTCGGGATCGAGCCGTGGTTGCCCTCGGCCTCGAGTCCGTTGTCGTCGAGCCACGTACGCAGCAGCTGCGCGCCGGCGACGTTGTTGAGGTTGCCGCCTTCGGAGTTGGTGTTCTGGTTGTAGCCGGCGAACTCGATCTGCTTGTACCCCTGGCGCGCGAGCTCCTCGAGGACCTGCTTGAAGCCCGAGGGCAGGCCCGGGTTCGTCAGCGGGTTCCGGCCGATCGCGTCGCGGACCGTGTAGAGGATGATGCCCCGCTTGCCGGGCGGGACGAGCACCCCGTTGCCGCCCCCGGGGGCCGCGTGGGCGTGGGTGTGGCCGCCGGCGAGGCCGACGGCTGCCGCCGCTGCCATGCCGGTCGTCGCGGCGAGCAGCTGCCGCCGCGTGAGGCCGAGTCGCGTCCCGAGGATCCGGGCGTCGTGCTCGGCCTGTTCCGTCAGTTCATCCATGATGCTCCCTTGCACTGAACCGTTGTGGGGTCGGGCGGAAGGCCCGCGACGCGGGATTGGGACCGCGCCCGGCGCGAAGGGTCATCCAGCCACTCTTCGCGTCGTTGCTCGTGAGTTGGCTCCACGAACTTTTTCGGACACTACGGCATTTGTCTCGCCGCGGTCAAGCAAAAGAATCGCTCTGACGCGCGGCTTTTAACGTTCTACGGCAAAAGGACCACGAACGGGGGGTGCCCGCCGAGTGGACGCCGAGTGCTGGCGCGCGCCCCGCGCGGCCGGGCATGATGGTCCCCGTGGGGAGTCCGAGCCGAACGGCCGAGACCGCCGCCGGGTCGGGCGACGACGGAGGGCGGGCCGCCCGCCGCGTGCAGGGCACCTACTACACGCTGACCCTCGGCAACACGCTCGCGGCCTCGTTCATCTGGGGCATCAACACCCTGTTCCTGCTCGATGCAGGGCTGACCAACCTCGAGGCGTTCGCCGCGAACGCCTTCTTCAGCGTCGGCATGTTCATCTTCGAGATCCCGACCGGCGTGGTGGCCGACACGGTCGGCCGCCGGGCGTCGTACCTGCTCGGCACGCTGACGCTCGCTGCGACCACGGTCATGTACTGGATGCTCTGGGTGTGGCAGTCCCCGTTCTGGGCGTGGGCGATCGTGTCGGTGCTGCTCGGTCTGGGCTTCACCTTCTTCTCGGGCGCCGTCGATGCTTGGCTCGTCGATGCGCTCCAGGCGACGGGCTTCCGGGGCAGCCTCGAGTCGGTCTTCGGCCGGGCGATCGTGGTCGGCAACGTCGCCATGCTCGGTGGATCCGTCCTCGGCGGCGTGATCGCGCAGCTGACGAACCTCGGCGTGCCGTTCCTCGTCCGAGGCGGCATCCTCGTCGTGATGTTCGCGGTCGCCGCGATCCTCATGCGCGACCTCGGATTCACACCGGATCGCGGCGTCGGCCCCGTGAAGGCGACCGGTGAGGTGTTCCGCGCGTCGGTGAAGTACGGTCTCGGGCGTCGCCCCGTCCGCTGGCTGATGCTCACCACGCCGTTCACGACCGGCGTGGGCTTCTACGCGTTCTACGCGCTCCAGCCCTACCTGCTCGAACTCTGGGGCGACGAGGGCGCCTATTCGGTCGCCGGCCTCGCCGCAGCCCTGCTCTCCGGCGCCGGGATCGTGGGCGGGCTCCTCGCGCCGGTCGTCCGGCGCCGCTTCCGCAAGCGGACCTCGGTGATCCTGCTCGCGACCGTGCTGAGCACCGTCGTGCTGCTCGCGCTCGGGCTCGTCGCGGACTTCTGGTTCGCGGTGGCGCTCATCGCGCTCTGGGGCATCGCATCGTCGATCGACGACCCCGTGCACCGCGCGTACCTCAACGACATGATCCCGTCCAAGCAGCGCGCCACCGTGCTGTCGTTCGACTCGCTCCTCGGCAGCGCGGGCGGCGCGGTCATCCAGCCCGCGCTGGGCCGGGCGGCCGACCTCGGCGGCTACGGCTTCTCGCTGCTCTGCAGCGGCGCCGTCCAGATCCTCGCCGCACCGTTCGTGCTCCTCAGCCGCGCCGAGCACGACCCGGCCGACACGGCCCGCGCCGTGACCTCCACCGACGGCGACAGCGCCGGCGACGACGCGGATGCGGGTGCCGGCGACATCGGCCCAGAAGACCGCGGCCCCGGCGACGAGCCGGCGACGGATGCCACGCTTCCGCCCTCGACGACCTGACCCCGTTCCCGCCGCCGTACCGAGGAGCCCTGCCGATGCCCGTCGCCGCGCCCGACCCCGCCGCACCCGCGTCCCCCGAGCCGCCGGCCGCCGCCCTCGATCGCCTCCGCCGCGAACTCGACCCGGCGCGCCTGCTCACCGACCCGATCGACCTCGCGCGCTACGCGCACGACGACGCCGAGTGGGCCGACTTCGCGGATCCGCTCGCGGTGGTGCTCGCCGAGTCGGTCGACGACGTGGCCGCCGCGGTGCGCGCGGCCGCGGCATCCGGCCGGCACATCGTGCCCAGGGGCGCGGGCACGGGCCTCTCCGGCGGGGCGAACGCGATGGCGGGCAGCATCGTCGTCTCGCTCGAGCGGATGACGCGGATCCTCGAGATCGACGAGGCCGAGCGGCTCGTGGTCGCGGAGGCGGGCGTGCTCAACGACGACCTGCGGCAGGCGGTCGCCGCCCACGGTCTCTGGTACCCGCCCGACCCGGCCAGCTACCGGATCTCGACGATCGGCGGCAACGCCGCGACGAACGCGGGGGGCATCTGCTGCGTGAAGTACGGCGTGACGCGCGACTACGTGCTCGGCATGACCGTCGTGCTCGCCGACGGCGAGGTCGTGCGCCTCGGCCGCCGCACCGCGAAGGGCGTCACGGGCTACGACCTCACGGCGCTCATGGTCGGCTCGGAGGGCACGCTCGGCATCATCGTGGAGGTCACGCTGAAGCTGCTGCCGCTCGGCGGCCGCGAGGACCGCGCGATCGTCGGCTCGTTCGACTCGCTCGAGGCGGCCGGGGAGGCGGTCGCCGCGATCTCGGCCGCGGGCATCGTGCCATCCGCCCTCGAGCTCATCGATCGCACCTGCATCGAGGCGGTCGACGCCTGGCAGTCGCTCGGCCTGCCGCACGGCGCCGAGGCGATGCTCCTCGCGCGGGTCGACGACGTCGGCGCGGCGGGCGAGTCCCTCGCCGCCGGGGTCGCCGAGCGGATGTCGCGCGCCGGCGCCCTCGCGGTCGAGCTCGGTGCCTCGACGGACGCCGCCGACCGGCTCTTCCTCGCGCGACGGCTCGCCTACCCGGCGCTCGAGCGCCTCGGCCCGGTGCTCACGGAAGACATCTGCGTGCCGCGCGGCCGGGTGCCCGAGATGCTCCGGCGGATCCAGGCGAGCGCCCGCGACCACGACGTGGTCATCGCGAACATCGCCCACGCCGGTGACGGCAACCTGCACCCGCTGATCATCGCGCCCGTCGGCGACGAGGCGGCGAAGGCCCGGGCGAAGCTCGCGTTCGACCGCATCGTCGACGACTGCCGGGCCCTCGGCGGCACGGTCACGGGCGAGCACGGCGTCGGGTTGCTGAAGCTCCCGGGTGCGGCGCGCGAGCTCAGCCCCCGGGTGCTCGAGCTGCACCGGGCGGTCAAGCGCGCGCTCGATCCGCATGGCGTGCTGAACCCGGGCAAGGCGTTCCCGGCGTGAGTCGCGCGACCGCCGGGATCAGGCCGCCGGTTCGCCCTTCAGCCGCTCGAGCAGGATCCGGTTGAACATGAGCGGCTGCTCGATGTTGGCGGCGTGCCCGTCGCGGGCGATCACGACCGAGTCGGCGAGCGGGTTCAGCGCCGCCGCGGCCGCGGCGTGGTCGGCCGGCCAGAACTCGCTCTCGGCGCCGGCGACGAAGAGCACGGGCACGTCGCACGCGGCGACGACCGGTCGCCAGTCGCGCGTCGCGTGGTCGCCGAGGAGCGCGAGCTCAGCCTCGGTGAAGGCGGGCGCGCCGCCTCTCGGCACGTCGAGCGACGTGAGCAGCCGAGCGATCCGCACGAGCCCCTTCGACTTCGCCGGGAACCGCCCCGGGTCGGGGATGCCGGTCGCGAAGCAGGTGTCGCGGTTGCCTTCGTCGTAGCCGTAGAACCCGTGGGCCCAGTCGTCGGAGTTCAGCATGCACGGCGTCTGGTCGACGATCACCAGGTCGCGGATCCGATCGGTGCCGTACTCCGCGACGAGCGCCCACAGGGCGTCGCCCCCCATCGACTGGCCGACGAGCGTCGCATCGGTCAGGTCGAGCGAGTCGAGCAGGTCGTGGACGTCGCGGCCGTGGCGCTCCATGCTCGGTGCGCCCTCGCCCGCCTCGGACTTCCCGTGCCCGCGTCGGTCGAGCGCGATGACGCGGTACCCGGCCCGGGCGAGCGGCTTGACCTGGTAGCGCCAGCTCGTCGCGGGGGCCTTGAAGCCGGCCACCAGCACGACCGGACGCCCGGTCGGGTCGCCGAACTCGAGGTAGTTCAGCCGAGTGCCGTCGGATGCGATGAGGTCGACCACGCTCCGCCCCCTTCCGGTCCGTGTGGATGCACCCTATCCGGGGCGCATCCGCTCAGGCGAGCGGTTCGGCCCCGAGGTCGCGCACGGCGTAGAACTCGTGGTCCCAGAGCGCGTAGACGAGCCAGGTCGGCAGGATGTACGAGGCGGGCATGAAGTCGCGCTGCGACGCGTGGATCTGCCAGCCCTCGAGCTTCTTGCCGACCTCGGCGGGCATCGCGACGTCGGGCTCCGGCTGGTTCGCGACGACGAAGGCGCCGGTCTCTCCACCGAAGGTCGTGAGCGCCTTCGTCGGGCTGATCGTGTAGACGACGTGGTCGGGGCCGGTGTACGAGCCGTCGGATGCCTCGAGCTCAGCGATCGCGAGCTCGGTCACGCGCCCCATCTCCATGTGGTCGGCGTGGCCGGTCGCGCCGCTCTCGGGCCAGAACGCGACGACGACGTCGGGCCGGAACTCGCGCATCGCGTCGGCGACCCGCTCGACCAGCTCGGCCTCGTCGACGTCGGGGAGACCGCCGTCGGGGTAGTCCCAGACCTCGTGCTCGTCGACGCCGAGGTTGAAGCTGTTCTTCAGCGCCTCGGCCGCGCGGATCGTGCCGAGGTCCTCCTGCCGCGCGACGACCGGCACCTGGTGCCCGGCCTCGCCGCGCGTGGCGGTGATCATCGCGGTCGCGGCACCGCCTTCGGACGCTCGCCAGAACAGCCCGTTGACGGTCTGCTCGTCGTCGGGGTGCGCGAAGACGCCGAGGACGCGCTCGCCTCCGAGCTCGGCGACGACGGAGTCGACGCCGCGGGCGCTCGGCTCGTGGAAGAGGTCTCGGCCGGCCCAGTACGCCGCGCCGACGGCGGCGAGGAGGAGGGCGGACGTGGTGATGAGCGCGACGGTGCGCTTGCGCATGGGGTGGAGCTCTCGTTTCGGGTGGCCGCGGGTGACGGCACGCAGGGGGGTGCGGGAATGCTACCCCGCGCGTGCGCGAATCCCGAATCGCGCTCGGTCGGATCGGGCGTGCATGCACCGGCGATCCACAGCCGACGCATAAGCGCCGTCCCTAGGGTCGGTCGGGTCCGAACCGACGCCGACCGCGTCGCCGAATGAAACCGAGGTCTCCATGCCCGCGTCCCGCCGCTCCATCTCACTCGCCGCGCTCGTCATCCCGCCGGTCGCGCTCGTCGCGTCGATCGCGGTGCTCGTGGTCGGCATCGTGATGACCTTCGCCGAGAACGACGCCCTCGTCGCGGCGCTGAACAGCCCCGATGGCACGGCCGCGGACGTGTACGGCGGCCAGTCGCGCGTCGTGGTCGCCGCCGCGGTCCTCACCGCCGGCATCCTCGCCGTGGTCGTGTCGCTCGCGACGATCGCGATCACCGGAAGCATCCGGGCGTTCGCGCCCCGCAGCGAGACACCCGCGGAACTCGCGGACGACGCCCGCGGCGAAGCCCTCGTCGCGGAGGAGGACCTGGACGACGACGGCTTCGAGCCGTTCGCCCGGGTCGACGAGCCGACCACTGCACCGACGACCGCGGAGCCCGCGGTCGAGCCCGCAGCCGACGACCGGGACGTCACGCCTGGAGCGTCGTCACCCGCCCGTTGAGGCCGGGGGCCGCGGCATCCGCCCAGAGTGCGACGACCTCGTCGGCGAGCCGCTGCTCGAGCCCGGCGAGCGCCTTCACGCGGAACGTCACGGCCGCGCCGGGCGACTCGGCCTTCGCGAACCCGTCGGCGAGCGAGCGCATCCACGACTCGCTCGCGGCCTTGATCGCGGTGTAGTTGGCGCCGCCCGCGGTCGGCTTCTCGACGGTCGTCGACGAGACGATCGCGACGCGGCCGGCCGGTGAGGCGACGAGGTCCTCCCAGAACACGCGACTGGCGTACCGCAGCGCGGTGAGCGAGCGTTCGAGGAGGCGGTAGTCCTCCTCGGTCTGGCCGGCGATCCCGCCGCCGCCGCGCCATCCGCCGACGAGGTGCACGACGCCGTCGACGTCGCCGAGCTTCGCGTGCACGCGCATCGCGAGTTCGAGCACGTCGTCGCCGTCGGTGAGGTCGGCGCGCTCGCCGAGCACGCCGGGGATCTCGACCTCGAGTTCGTCGAGTCGGCCCTGGTGCGTGCCGACGACGACGACCTTCGCGCCGTGGTCGACGAGGGCGCGCGCGACGGCGCGGCCGGAGGCGCTCGTGGCGCCGGCGATGACGACGACCTTGTCCTGCAGGGTGTTCACGGTAGGGGATCCTCTCATGCGCGAGTCACCCCGGACGACTCGGCTGCGGCCTCGGGTGGTCGTCCGGGGTGATTCGCGGGTGCCTCGGGGGCGAGGCGGTGCGGGTCAGGCGTCGCCGGCGGTGATGCCCACCGTCGACTCGATGACCGGCTTCATCTTCTTGTCGAGCGCCTCGAAGAACATCGAGAGCGGGAACTCGTCGTCCATCACGAGGTCGGTGTAGCCCTTGGGCGGGCCGGCGAGGACCTCGCGCGGCAGCCCCTCGGCCCACACCGACGCCGGGTTGGGCGTGAGGACCGAGCGCACGAGCTCGTACGCGGCGAGCCAGTGCGCGGTCTTCGGGCGATCGATCGACTTCCAGTAGAGCTCGTCGATCGCGTCGCCGAGCTCGACGACCGCGTCGGGCACGGCGTCCCAGTCGAAGGTGAGCTTCACGTCGGTCCAGTCGAGCACGTGCTTCTGGTGCAGCCACGCGAACAGCAGCTGGCCGCCGAGCCCGTCGTAGTTCCGCACGCGCGACCCGGTGATCGCGAACCGGAAGATCCGGTCGAAGATCACGGCGTACTGCACGAGCTTCGCGTGGTCGAGCAGCTGCGCGTCGATCGCGTCGAGCTCCTCGCCCTCGGCCACGCGCGCTCGCAGTCCGCGCTCGATCTTCACGGACTCGCGGAACGCGGTGAGGTCGCACCGCAGCTCCTCCAGCGAGTAGAGGAAGAACGGCATCCGCTGCTTGATCATGAACGGGTCGAACGGCAGGTCGCCGCGCATGTGCGTGCGGTCGTGGATGATGTCCCACATTACGAACGTGCGCTCGGCCAGGTCCTGGTCCTCGAGCAGCCCCGCCGCGTCATCCGGCAGCTCGAGCTTGGTGATCTCGGATGCCGCGCGAACGACCCGGCGGTACCGGGCGGCTTCACGGTCCTGGAAGATCGCACCCCACGTGAAGGGCGGGATCTCGCGCATCGCGACGGTCTCGGGGAACAGCACCGCCGAGTTCGTGTCGTACCCGGGGGTGAAGTCGACGAGGCGCAGGCTCACGAAGAGCTTGTTGCCGTAGTCGCCGGCCTCCAGGTGCGCGATGAACTCGGGCCAGATCGTCTCGACGACGAGCGCCTCGACGTGCCGGTCGGACGAGCCGTTCTGCGTCATCATCGGGAACACGACGAGGTGGCGGATGCCGTCGACGCGGTGCAGCTGCGGCTGGAACTCGACGAGCGAGTCGAGGAAGTCGGGCACGCCGAGGCCGTCGGCCTGCCACTTCCGGAAGTCGGCCTCGAGCGCCTCGAGGTACGCGGCCTCGTGCGGGAATCGGGGCGCGAGGGCGGCGACCGACTCGACGATGGCGTCGACGAGGGCGGATGCCTCCGGCCGGTCGGACTCCTCGGGGACCGAGCCGTCCTTGACCTGCAGCGACTGCAGGCGCGTGGCCGACTCCTTGAGGCGGATCCAGGCGGGGTCGGACTCGACGCCGTCGGCGAGCGCGATGCGCTCGGGGGTCATCTCGATGCGTGCCGCGTCCTCGAGGACCTCGGGTTCGCCAACGATCGTCTCAATGGTGCTCTGTGACATCGGAAACCTCCGTTCCTCATGGGTCGGGCCGCTCGGAGGCGGCGTCGGGTGGCGCGGCGGATCCGCACGCCATCCAAGGCTACGTTCGTCGCCTTCGCGATTGATTGCGGTCCGGCGCGGGAATGTTGCGTCCCGGTGCGAAAGCGCGCGTGGTTCCTGCGGATCATCGCGATCGCACGGTGCGCCGATCGGAGCACGCGCGGCGCGCGGAGCACTGAGGGCCGCGCGCGCCGGCACTGAGATGATGCCGCGCCAGTACTGAGGAAAACTCGGGAAAAGCGGTACCACCCTCTCGGGCACGCCCGGATCCGGCCGTCCCGCACCGTTCGTAGCTTGACCGTATCCCGACAGCAGGCTCGATCGATGGAAGGAATGGAGTCATGAACAGAAGGACGGCGACGACGGTGATCCTCACCGGATCGCTCGTGATGCTCATCGGCGGCGGGACCGCATCCGCCGCGTGGGGCGGCCCGGTCCGGGAGGACCGCGTCCCATCGGTCGTGGGCCTCGCTCGGGGACACGTGATCGTTCGCGACGACCTCTCGCCGGCCGCGGCGGGCGTCTCGGTCTCCGCGATCTTCGAGGGCGTCGGCCAGGTGCAGGGATTCAGCGCCGATGCGCGCCGCGAGCTGCACTCGGTCGTCGCATCGAGCGACATCGCCCGGTTCGGTGCCGACGCTCGTCGCGAGCTGCACTCGGTCGACGTACTGAAGTCGCAAGGTGCGATCAGCGCAGAGGCCCGCCGCGAGTTCCACTCGAGGCAGGCCGCGAACGGCAGCGCCGACCTGCAGGGGGCCCGACTCTCCGAGTACGCCGAGGCGATGAGGTCGTCGGAGGTGACGAGCTCGGACATGCAGGGCCGACGCCTGGCGGAGTACGCCGACGCGATGCGGGAACTGCGCTCCGACCCTCCGACGACGGAGTCGCCTGAGGCCGACGGGACAGGGGGCGACCTCTCCCCGCTCCGGAGCGGCCGATGAGGTCGGTACGAGGGCGCACCGCATGCGGGCGCGGCAGGTCGGATCGACCGCCGCGCCCGCCCTCGTCGGCGGCATGCGGTCGGGCACCGGACCGGCGTCGTGGTGCACGCGTAGCCTGAGGGCATGGAGGCGGCGAGGGCGCGACGCCGACGGACGCGGACCGCGTCCGCGATCGTCGCCGTCATCCTCATCGGCCTCGGGCTCACCGCCTGCGACTCGGCCCTCGGTACGCCGGGCTCCGGCACGCCCGCTCCGTCGGCCACGCCGGGCGGGTCTGCGCCGCCCGAACCCACGACCTCGTCGCCGCCGGCGGCGGAGGCCGGTCCGCGCGTCGTTCCGGGCCCGGTCGCGCTCGGCGGCGATCGCGTCGCCGCGCTCGTCCCACGCCTGGCGGCGATGCGCACCGACGACTTCGTCGCGAGCGCCCGATGGGCGATCCCACCCGGGTCGACCGCGTTCGGCGACGTGCTGACCGCCCGCGTGGCCGAGGCGCTCCGCGGGTTCGCCGAGGAACGCGGCTCGGCGTGGGCGCCCGGCCTCGACCTCGTGGCGGGAGGCGCGAGCGCGCCGTGCGCCGGCGGCAGCGCCTTCGCGGCCATTCCGACGAGGCTCGCCGCCGACTGCTCGATCGTGGTGGCATCCGGCGGCGTCATCGGGGAGCGACTCGTCATCGCCCGATCCGAGGCCGGTGGGCCGACCGAGGTCGCCCGCGAGGTCTGGTACGCGGATGGCGCGGGCGGCGCGCCGTACGACGGCGCCGCGCTCTACGCCGCGGGTTCCGAGACCCGCGTGCTCGCGCTCGTCGCCGAGGCGCTCCGCGCGGGCGGGCGCATCGCCCCGGGCGAGGACCCGTTCTCACGGCTGGCTCCCGAGACGGCCCGCGCGCTGCTCGTGGACTCGTCCGCCGCCGGGGTCGGCGTCGTCGCCACCCTGTCAGTGCCGGGCTCGGACCGGTCCCGCCCCGAATCGGTCCTCGTGCCGTGGCGGCTGCTCGATCCCTTCCTGTCCGAGTCGGGCTCGCTCGTCCGCTCGGCCGCGGTCTCGGGCGACCCGTACGAACCGCCGACGTCTCCGGCCGGCGACGACCCGGTCGACTGCACGCTCCTGACGTGCGTCTCGCTGACCTTCGACGACGGACCGAGCTCCCTCACCCCCGCGCTGCTCGACGTCCTGGACCGCGAGCGGGTCGGGGCGACGTTCTTCGTGCAGGGCTCGTCGGTGGCGCGGAACCCCGGAATGGCGGCACGCACCGTGGCCGCCGGACACGAGATCGCGAACCACACGTGGGCGCATCCCGACCTCACCAAGCTCACCGACCCGCAGGTGCGCGACGAGGTGCGGCGCGCCCAAGCCGCGATCGCCGACGCCACCGGCGTGCGGGCGACGAGCCTGCGTCCGCCGTACGGCGCCTCGACCCCGCACGTGCGCGAGCTCGTCCCGATGCCGTTCGTGGTCTGGGACGTCGACACCCGCGACTGGCAGGACCCGGGCGTCGACGTGGTGGTCGAGCGGGCCGTCGGCGAAGCCGGGCCCGGCAGCATCGTGCTCATGCATGACACGCACGAGGACACGATCGAGGCGGTCCCGAGGATCATCGACGGATTGCGGGCCAGGGGCGTCGCGCTCACGAGCGTCGAGGACCAGTTCGCCGGTTCGCTGCCCGGAGCCGGTGCGCTCGTGAGCCACGGGCCGCGCTGAGTGCGCGCCGCATCGGCGCCGGAGTCGACGGCCGGGTCGGACTCTGAGGGGTCGCGGGCCCGATCTGAGGGGTTCCGCCCGATGCGGCACCGGTCCGGCGGACGTAGCTTCGCACCGTTCGAGTCCGATCGATGGGCGCGACCGGAAAGACGGACGGGCGACGGCCGCTTGAATCACGGCCCGAGGCCGGGCCCGCCGCCGACGGGCGGCCGCGGACGACTCCGCGGCCGCCCGTTCCGCCGGGCCCTGCCCGACACGGTCGAGTTCCGCCACGATCGGGTTCCGCCACGATCGGGTCGGGTGACCTTCGGTCCGTAGCGAAGGCTCGGATCCGGTCCAAGATACGAGCATGGAGGCCCAGCGCTCGAGACCCGATCGCACGCTCGTCGTCGTGCTCGCCGTGCTGGGGCTGCTCGTCGTCGTCGCGCTCATCGCCGTCTTCAGCCGCGGCGAGCCCGCGCAGCTCGAGGAGAGCACCCCGGAGGGCGTCGTGCAGCGGTACTCGGCCGCCGTCATCGACGGCGACGAGGCGGCGGCGATGGAGTACCTGACGCCGGAGGTCGCGGACGGCTGCGTCCGCCTGCCGTTCGGCGATCGCGCCGGCACGCGCGTGACGCTCGTCGACACGACCGAACGGGACGACTCCGCCGACGTCGACGTGCTCATCGTCACGACGTTCGACAGCGGGCCGTTCGGGTCCTCCGAGTACGAGGAGCCCGGCGTGTTCGACCTCGTCCGCGTCGACGGCGACTGGCGCATCGAGGTGGCTCCGTGGCCGCTGGCGATCTGCGACCCGACGGTGGTCCCGCGATGAGCACCCCGACGCCCGGTTCGGCCCAGGGCACGGTGCGCCGGCTGATCGTCTTCGTCCTGCTCTTCGCACTGGTCGCGATCACCGCGATCGGGCTCGGCGGCCTTCTCGAGCGGATGCTCGACGTCGATCGCGCGCTCGCCTCCGGCGGCGCCGACGACCTCGCGCTCCAACTCGCCTTCACGCTGATCGGCGGCCCGCTCGCCGCCCTGCTCTGGTGGGCGTCGTGGCGACGGATGGCCGACCCCGCCGAACGCGGTTCGATCGCGTGGTCGCTGTACCTCACCGCCATGGGCACCGTTTCGTTGGTGGTCGCGACGATGTCGATCGCCGGCGGCCTGGCGGACCTCGTCGAGGGCCGGTGGAATCCGGGCGCCCTCGCGATCGGGCTCGTCTGGGCCCTCGTCTGGCTGTGGCACCGGTGGATGCTCCGCCATCCCGCCAAGGGCCCGACACGCCTGGCGACGGTTCCGCTCGTCATCGGGGCGGCCTACGGGCTGGTCGTCGGTGCTCGAGGCGCGATCGCCGCCCTCGCGGCGGTGTTCGACGCCGCGATCCGCGGGGCCTCCGAAACGGTGCTCGTGGGCCGCGACTCGTGGGGCCGGACGGCGCTCGTCGCCCTCGTGTGGACGGCCGTCGGCGCGCTGGTCTGGTGGTGGCACTGGGTGCGCGACGACGTCAGGCGCATCCCCTCCGGGTTCGCCGCGGTCGCACTCGTGGTCGTCGGCGTCCTCGGCGGCGCCGCGGCGATGCTGGGCGGCATCGGCACCGCGCTGTTCGTCGGGCTGCGACTCGCGTTCGATCCGAGCGAGCCGGCCGAGGCGGTCATCGCCCCGCTCGGCACGGCGGTCGCCGCTGCGGCGGTGGGCGCGATCGTGTGGATCGTGCACTCCCGCATCGCCCGGACGCACTCCGACGGCACCCGGCGCGCGGCCGTGCTCGTCATGTCGGGGCTGGGACTGGTCGCCGCGGCGTCGGGCATCGGGGTCGTCGTGAACGCGCTCCTGGCCGAGCTGGCCTCGCCGCTCGCGTCCTCCGGCAGCCGGGCGCTCCTGCTCGGCGGAATCAGCGCGATCGTGGTCGGGGGGCCGATCTGGTGGCTGAACTGGCGGCCGACGCATCGACCCGAGCCCGCCGAAGCGGTCGAGGTGGGACGGCGGATCTACCTCATCGCGGTGTTCGGTGCCAGCGCGGTGGTCGCCCTCATCACGCTGCTGGTCGTGGCGTACCGCATCTTCGAGTTCGTGCTCGATCCCGTGGCGAGCGCCGCGCTCATCGACCGGATCCGTGCTCCGCTCGGGCTGCTCGTCGCGACCGCACTCGTGTTCGCCTACCACTTCGCGGTCTGGCGGCAGGACCGGGCGCTGATCGCCGAGACCGGCGTCGCGCCCGTCCGTCGCATCGGACGCGTGGTGCTCGTCGCGGCGGGCGACACCGACGCGGCCGAGCGTGCCATCGCGGAGGCGACCGGGGCGAACGTGGTCGTGTGGCGCAGGTCCGAGGCCGGGGTCGGGGCCGGGGTCGGTGCGGGAGCTCCGGTCGTGGCCGAGCCGGACGCCGAGCCGCCGGTGCCCGAGGCCGGTCCGGATGCCGCCGCGCTCGTCGCCGCACTCGAGGGCGTGAGCGCCCGACGGGTGCTCCTGCTCGTCGGACCGGGCGACCGGGTCGAGGCCGTGCCGCTCGCCGAGTGAGCCGGGATCGGAGGGGTCGCGCCGGCGGGCTCACGCCGCGCACGGGCTCGGGCCGACGGGCTCACGCCCCGCGGGTCACGCCCAGCGGCGCACCGCCCAGCGCTCGAGGAGCCCCACGAGCGCGTCGCTCAGCTTGCCGAGCACCGCGAGCAGGATGATCGCGAGGAAGATGCGATCGATGCGTCCGGTGTTGCCCGAGTCGCTGAGGAGGAACCCGAGCCCCATCGACGACGCGATCAGCTCGGCGGCGACGAGGAAGAGCCAGGCCTGCGCGAGCGCGAGGCGCAGCGCCGCGATGACCGACGGCACCACGGCCGGCAACTGGACGGTCGCGAAGAGCGTCGCGCCGCGGAGGCCGAACGCGCGCCCGGCCTCGAGGAGCCGCCGGTCGACATGCCGGAGGGAGGCCGCGACGATCGTGTAGACGGGGAAGAACGCTCCGATCGAGATCAGGATGACCTTCGAGTCCTCGCCGATTCCGAACCAGAGGATGAGCAGCGGGACCCACGCGAGCGAGGGCACCGCGCGCACGGCGCCGAGCGTCGGCGAGAGCAGCACGTCGCCGAGCCGCGAGAGGCCCACGACGGCGCCGGCGAGCAGGCCGAAGAGCGCCCCGAACGCGAAGCCGATGAACACGCGTTGCGTCGAGATCGCGACGTAGAGGCCGAGCAGTCCGCGCTCGGCCAGGTCGACCGCCGCGAGCCACACCATCTCGGGGCTGGGCAGCTGCGAGACCGACACCGCGCCCGACGTCGACACCACCTGCCAGGCGGCGAGCAGCGCGAGCGGGATCAGCGCGCCGCCCACGATCCGGAACCACCGACGCGAGCTGAGCGACCGGCGGTCCCGGTCGGGGCGGCGCGGGGCAGCGGAGGCCTCGGCGCGCCGCTCCTCGCCCGGCTCCGTCCGCGCATCGGCGCCGACCGGCCCCGTGGCATCCGCAGCGGCCACGGGTCGGCCGCCGACCGCGACGGGTGCCGCGAAGGCCGACCCGACCGAGCCGTCGGGCAGGCCCGAGCGTTCCGTGTCCGTCGTCTTCGCGGCATCCGTCGTCATGGTCTGCTCCCGGGCTACTTCGCGAACCGCTCGGGGTCCGCCTGGGTGACGAACGAGTCGTCGATGAGGGTCGCGAGCGCGTCGTCGACCTGGTCCTGCGAGGCGACGTCGCCGAGCTCGACGAAGACCGGGCCGATCTTCTCGAGGAGCGCGACCTGCGCGTCGCCGGGGACCGGGTCGACGTCGAGGTTCGAACGCTCGAGGATCACCTTCGAGGCGATGGACTCGTCGAGGCCGGCGACCTCGGCGAGGATCGCGGCGGTCTCCTGGGGGTTCTCGGCCGCCCAGGCGCGCGCCCGCTCGTACGCGTCGATGACGGCCTGCGCGAGCGCCGGCTTCTCCTCGAGGAACGACTCGGTCGCGTTGAGGAAGCCGTAGCTGTTGAAGTCGACGTTGCGGTAGATGAGCGTCGCGCCCGACTCCTCGGCGCCGGCCATGATCGGGTCGAGGCCCGCCCACGCGTCGACGGCGCCGTTCTGCAGGGCGGCCCACCCGTCGGCGTGCTGGAGGTTCTCCACCGTGATGTCGTCGGGCGAGAGGCCCTCGGCCTCGAGCGTCTGGAGGAGGAAGAAGTAGGGATCGGTGCCCTTGGTCGCCGCGACCGTCCGGCCCTCCAGGTCGGCGACCTCGTCGATGTCGCTGCCCGGCCCGGCCACGATCGCCGACCACTCGGGCTGCGAGTAGATGTCGATCGTCTTGATGGGCGAGCCGTTGGCGCGCGCGAGGAGCGCGGCCGAACCGGCCGTCGAACCCACGTCGATCGCGCCGGCGCGGAGTGCCTCGTTGGCCTTGTTCGACCCGGCCGACTGCACCCAGGTGACCTCGAGGCCCTCGTCCTCGAGCCAGCCCTGGTCCTTGATGATGAGGCTCAGCGGGTTGTACGTCGCGAAGTCGATGTTCAGGGCCTGGCCCTCGAGCGAGTCGCCCTCGGCGACGGCCTCGGCGGGCTGGTTCTCGCCGGCGACGCAGCCGGACAGCAGCAGGGCGGTCGCGGCGGCGCCCGCGACGAGCGCGGTGCGGAAGACGATGGTGCGGGACACGGATGGCTCCTTCTCGGTGGGGGTGTGCGGCGTCGGCGGCGGTGCTGTGGTCGGGCCGCCGTCGCCGGTCAGTACGGGTAGTGCGGGATGGTCGTGGTGGCCTGGATGCCGCGTGCGGCGCCGTGCCGGTCGATGCCGAGGCCGTCGAGCAGGCGCCCGCGCAGCTCGGCGAGCTCGGCCGATCCGCGGTCGCGCGGGCGGTGGCCCGGCACGACGACGACCTGGCGGATGCCGGCTCCCGGCTCGTCGCCGTCGGTGCCGAGCAGCACGATCCGGTCGGCCAGCTGCAGCGCCTCGTCGACGTCGTGCGTGACGAGGAGCACGGTCGTCGGCTCCGCCGCGTGCACGTCGAGGAGGAGGTCCTGCATCTTCAGGCGCGTCAGCGCGTCGAGCGCGCCGAACGGCTCGTCGAGGAGCAGCACCTCCGGGTTGCGGGCGAGGGCGCGGGCGAGGGAGGCGCGCTGCGCCATGCCGCCGGAGACCTCGTGCGGGCGGTGCCCGGCGAACTCGGCGAGGCCGACGAGCTCGAGCAGGCGCGCGACCTGGGTGCGGCCGTCGCGCCGCGCGGTCCCGCGCGGGAGGCCGAGCGCGACGTTCTTGTCGATGCTCCGCCACGGCAGCAGGCGCGGCTCCTGGAAGCCGACCGCGCAGCGCACGTCGTACGGGCCGACCGGGGCGTCGTCGATCGCGACCTCGCCGGAGGTGGGGTGGTCGAGCCCCGCGACGATCCGGAGCAGCGTCGACTTGCCGCATCCGCTCGGCCCCAGGATCGCGACGATCTCGCCGGCCGCGACGTCGAGGTCGATGCCGCGGAGCACGTCGCGCGTGCCGCCGTCGGGCGCGGTGAACGCCCGGCCCACCCCGCGGAGCGCCACGGGCGCCGCGGGTGCGGCGGTCGCGGCTCCGGCGGACGCGGGTCCGGCGGGTGCAGTGGATGCGGCGGTCATCTCGGGCTCCTGGTCGAGGCGGGCGGATGCTCGACGCTAACCGGAACGCGTTCTCCGCCGTCGGCCGCGCGAAGCACGGCGTAACACCAGGCGACGCAGGGCGTCACACGGCGTCGGGGGCGGGCGAGCCGGTCGGAGCGCCGGCCCGTCCGCCTCGTCGGCTCAGAGCGGCTTCGCCATGTGCATCGACGCGACGGCGTACCCGAGGTCGCGGTACAGCGCGATCGCGCCGTCGTTGCCGCCGAACACGTTCAGCATGAGTCGCGACGCCCCGTACTCCCGGGCGATCTCCTCACCCGCGAGCATGGCCCGGCGGGCGACGCCTCGACGCCGGAACGACGGGTGCACCTCGAGGTCCCAGACCCACCACAGCTCGCCGTGCTCGTCCCACGGGCCGAGCCAGAGCCACCCGGCCTCCTCGTCGCCGAGCCGGATCGTGTGCAGCAACTGCCCTTCGACCAGTCGGCCGTCGGGGAAGAACCGCTGCTCCGAGGCGCGCCGACCGGCCGCCGCCTGCTCGGGCGAGTCGCCGGCCTCCAGGCGTGCCTGCTCGTACTGCGCCATGGCGGTCGGCAGCCAGTCGGCGACCTCGGCGTCGGACATCCGCACGAGTCGTACCTCTGAGTCGGTCATACGGGGGATTCTGCCGCGCCCGCACCCGTCGCGGCGCGCGCCGCCGCGCCGGGTTGCGAGAATGACCCCATGGCGAGAACCGTTCGGGGCGCGAACCTCCTGATCACCGGTGCGGCAGGCGGCATGGGCCGAATGTACGCGGAGCGGGCCGTGGCCGAGGGCGCGGCATCGGTCGTGCTCTGGGATCGCGCCGCCGCCGCACTCGCGCGCACGGCCGACGACCTCGGGCAGCGGTCGCGCGGGCGCACGCTCGTGCGCTCCTACGTCGTCGACGTCGCCGAGCCCGGCGCGATCGCGAAGGCGGCGCACAAGGTGCGACGCGAGCTCGGCACGCCCGACATCCTCGTGAACAACGCCGGCATCGTGCGCGGCAACGCCTACTTCTGGGAGACCGACAGCGGCGAGGACGTGCGGCCGACGATGCTCGTCAACGCGCTCGCGCCGATGTACGTCACGCGGGAGTTCCTGCCCGCGATGATCGCACGGGGTCGGCCCGCGAGGATCGTCAACATCGGCAGCGCCGCCGGCACGCTCGCGAACCCGCGCATGGCCGTGTACGCCGCATCGAAGGCGGCGCTGAACGGCTGGAGCGACTCGCTCCGGCTCGAGCTCGAGCAGGCGGGCCATCGGCACGTGACCGTGACGACGGTGACGCCCTCGTACATCTCGACCGGCATGTTCCACGGCGCCCGCGGTCCGGTGCTCGCGCCGGTGCTCGAGCCGGAGTTCGTCGTCGACCGCGTCTGGCGCGCCATGCTCGCCGGCCGACCCCTCGTCGAGCTGCCCTCGAGCGTGCGGCTCTCGCGGGCGCTGCGCGGGCTCCTCCCGACCCGCGTGTTCGATCGCGTGATCGGCGACGGGTTCGGCGTCTACCGCTCGATGGAGCGCTTCACGGGTCGGGGCTGACCCGACCCGTCAGTCGTCGCCCTTGTCGCGGCCCTTGCCCTTGCCGGGCTTGTCGTCGGAATTGCCCTTGCCGCTGTTGCCGGGGTCGGCGCCCTGGTCGTCGCCCGCCTCGGTGGGGGTCGGGGTGGGGGTCGGGGTCGGACTCGGCGTCGCCGCGGCGATCGCGGCCTCGAGGTCGGCACGGACGAGCGCGATCGCCTCGGTGATGCCCGCCGAGCGGTCGGCGTCGAGGCTGCCGTCGGCGACGGCCGCGTCGACCTCCGACTGCAGCGCGTCCAGCCGCGCGAGGGCGTCGGTGAACTCGCCGGCCGCCGACGACTCGGCGATCGAGACCACCTGCGTCCGGAAGCCGGACGCCTGACCGGCGTCGTCCTGGGCGGGGGCGCAGCCGGCGAGGCCCGCCGCGAGTGCGAGGGTGACGGATGCCGCGGCCACCGCGCGGTGCAGGCGCGAGGTCATGGCGACACCGCCTCCTCCAGCTGGTCGAGATGGGTTCCGAGATCGCCCTCCACGCTGGGCATCGGCGCCTCCGACGGCGTCGGCTCGGTCGCGGCGCCGCCGCTCGTCAGGGCGCCGACCGTGACCGGGACGAACACGGCCGCGCCGATGACGACCATGGCGGCGGCGATCGCCGCGACGAGCCGTCGGGGCAGTCGTCGCTGCCCGGACGAGGCACCGGCCGCCGCCGGTGCGGCGGGTCCGGCGTGCGCGGCAGGCGGGGCGGCGACTCCGGTCAGGACGCGGGTGGCCGCAGTCGCATCCTCGATTCCCGCATCCTCGGCGGGTGCGACGGAGGTCGGGGCGACGGAACCGTCCACGCGCGTGGCCGGGAGGATCCGCGTGTCGCCGTCGTCGGCAACGGCGGCGGACGTGAAGACGGCGGTCGCCTCGTCGGTCCCGCCGGGGGCGCCGCCGTCGGCGGTCGCGAGCGACTCCGTGGCGAGCGCCACGTCGAGGGCCGACGGGCGATCCGCCGGATCGCGCGCGGTCATCGAGGCCAGGAGGTCGCGCCAGTCGGCGGGGAGTCCGGTCGGGATGTCGGGGTCGCGCACGAGGCGCGCGCTCGCCGACTCCAACGCCGGTCCCGGGTACGGCTGCACACCGGTGATGGCTTCGAGCAGGACGAGGCCGAGCGCGTACACGTCGGCGCTGCTGCCGACCGCCTCGCCGCGGACCTGCTCGGGGCTGAGGTAGCCGGGCGTGCCGATGATCCGGCCGGTCGCGGTCAGCCGCGACTCGTCGAGCAGGCGTGCGATGCCGAAGTCGGCGAGCTTCGCGCTCCAACGGCGGGTCGGGAGGTGTGCCGGCGAGAGCAGCACGTTGGCGGGCTTCACGTCGCGGTGCACGATGCCGCGCGAGTGGATGACGTGGAGGCCCTCGGCGAGGTCGGCGAGTACGCGCGCGGAGTCCCGGAGGGAGATCGGCCCGCGGTCGAGCACCCTCCGGAGGTCCTCGCCGTCCACCAGTTCCATCACGAGGAACTCGCGCCGGCTCGCCGGGTCCTTCGCCGCGTCGTAGAGGGTGACGAGGGCGGGGTGCGTGAGGCTCGCGAGGAGGGCGGTCTCGGACCGGCGCCGGTCGGCGTCGTCGATGCCCTCGGTCGAGGCCGTGAAGACCTTGACGGCGACGCGGCGGCCGAGGGCGAGGTCGTCGGCCCGGTACACCGCGGCCATGCCGCCGCGCCCGATCAGGCCGTCGACGCGGTACCGGTCGGCGAGGATCGAGCCGAGGACCGGGTCGGTCGCGGTGCTCGCGACCTGTTCCGTGGGGGAGTCCATCCCACGAAGGGTAACCCCTCCCGCTGGACGCCGGATCGGGGTTGCGGACGGGCGGCCCGACGGTGCAGCGACGAGCGTCAGCCGAAGATCATCGGCAGGTCGCCGTCGTCGCCCGCCTCGTCGTGCGCGAGTTCGACGAGCACGGGCACGTGGTCGCTCGGCGCGTCGCCCTTGCGCTCGTTGCGATGGATCGAGGCATCCGTCACCTGGTCGGCGAAGGCCGCGGAGCCCAGCACGAAGTCGATCCGCAGCCCCTCGTTGCGGGGGAAGCGGAGCTGCTTGTAGTCCCAGTACGTGTAGCCGGTCGGCACGATCGGGCGGACGACGTCGGTCATCCCCGCCTCCTCGAGGGCGCGGAACGCGGCGCGCTCGGGCGGCGAGACGTGCGTCGTGACCCCCTCGATGACGGTCGGGTCGCCGTTGTCCTCATCGAGGGGCGCGATGTTGAAGTCGCCCATGAGGGCGAACGGGCGCTCGGGGTGCGCAGTGGTCTCGGCGCGCGCGAGGTCGGCGAGCGCCGCGAGCCAGTCGAGCTTGTAGGTGTAGTGCGGATCGCCCAGGGATCGGCCGTTCGGCACGTAGAGGCTCCAGAGGCGGATCCCGTCGACCGTCGCGCCGATCGCGCGCGCCTCCTTCGGCAGGTCGAGGCCTTCGTGGCCCTTCAGGAAGCCCGGCATGCCGGGGAACTCGGTCGCGACGTCGGCGATCGGGAGTCGGCTCGCGATGGCGACGCCGTTCCACTGGTTGAGCCCGTGCAGCGCGAGGTCGTAGCCGGCCTCCTCGAACGGTTCGTGCGGGAACTGCTCGGGCTTGCACTTGATCTCCTGCATCGCGAGGACGTCGACGTCTTCGCGGACCATCCAGTCGACGACGCGGCCGTATCGGGCGCGGATCGAGTTGACGTTCCAAGTGGCGATGCGCATGGATTCCAGCCTAGGGTCGCCCGCCGACGCGTCGTTCCACCCGACGGCGGGGGTGGATTCGGTCCCGCGGCGGAGGCGAGATGGGGCGCCGCTCGCGCGGCGCCCCATCGACCGGGTTCAGCAGCGCTTGAGCGGCTGGTCGAACGAGATCTGCGAGAAGTAGCCGAGCAGGTACGCCTCGTAGACCCCGAGGTCGGCGATGTGCTGCTGCACGGCGTCGGGCACGCACGACGGCGGCACCGCGTACATCGGTGCGGACGCGAGGCCTCCCGCGAGCGCCGCGCCCGAGAGCGCGTCGGGGAACATCAGGCCGTTCGTCAGGAACGCGAACACGGAGCTGTCGCCGTACTCCACGCTCCACGCCCACGAGTTGATCGCGAGCGACGTGGCGTAGCGGTCGGCGCCGGCGAGCCGGATCTTGCCGTAGTACGACCAGAGCTGGTTCTCGATCCCGGTGGACACCACGGCAGTGCCGCCCGCGATCGCCACGGCCAGCGGGTCGCGGTTCGCGACGGTCGCCATAGTCGCCGAGTCGAGCGACCCGGCGGTGCCGGGGACGATCAGGACCGGCTCCCGGTACGCGGCCGCGGCGTTGCTGGCGGCGAGGGCGTCCGGGAAGTCCCGGCCGGTGGCGATCCAGACGATGTCGACCGTGCGGAAGGCGCCGTCGACGATCGCCCGCGAGGTCGCGTAGCGGTCGGCGCCGGCGCGACGCACCACGTTCGCACCGGGCACGAGCGACGCGAGCGAGGACTGCACGCCGGCCGACACGGCGCCGGTTCCGCCGGCGATGTAGATCGTCGCGGGGTTCAGTCGCGCGACCTGCTCGGCGATCGCCGCGGGGACCGACGTCGGTGCGACGAGCAGCAGCGGGCCGCCGCACGTGGCGGCCGCGGGTGCCGCGCTCAGGGCGTCGGGGAAGTTCGCTCCGGACGCGACGTAGACGCAGTCGACGTCATCGGGGAACTCCGCCGCGATCGCCGCCGAGGTCTCGTAACGCGTTGCCCCGGCGATGTAGTCGCTCAGCAGCGGCGCGAGCAGTTCGTCGATGCCGGAAGTGTCCTGTCCGTCGGTGACGGCGACCTGCGTCGCGTACTGGGCGTAGGCCTGGTTGGGGTAGAAGTCGGGGAGGAGCTTCGAACCGGGCGTCTCGTCCTCCACCAGGACGAGGTACTCGCCGGTGTCGAGGCCGACGATCGAGTACGAGCCGTCGGCTGCGCTCGTGGCGCTCGCCACCGGCGCGGACAGGATGTCGTTGACCGCATCGTAGGTGTAGGCGGTGACCGTGGCGCCGCCGAGCGGCTCCCTCGAGTCGTAGTCGACGAGCTCCTCGATCGTGCCGGAGATCGATGCCGTACCGGCGGCGAGGGCGTACCCCACCGCGTCGTCTGCGGCGTCGGCGTCGGCGTCGGCGGCGGCGCCGAGCGCGGAGACGCCGAGCGAACGGCTCCGGGGTGCGGTGGGGTCGGCGGCGTCGGACTCCGTGATCCGGGCGGACTCCTGCTGGGAGAACGATCGGTCGGGTTCCGCTTCGGAGGCGAAGGCCGACGGGGTGACGGCGCCGAGCAGGGCGACTGCGGCGACGAGCGCGGCCGTGCGATACGGCCAGCGCGGGCGTGAAGACACCAAGGGGGTATCCCTTTCGGGTTGTAGGGGCGACGGGTCGGGCGAGCCGTCCGCAAGATCGTAGGGTGCGGCCGTCCGGCCGCGCCACACCCCGTTCGGGTCAGGGGCGAGTGGTCGGCTCAGCGCCGGCGCGGCTCGCGCTCGCCGATGCGCGGCACCACCGTCCAGAAGGCCAGCAGCAGGAGCAACGCCACCCCGCCCGCGACGTACCCCGCCTGGCGATTGACGGTCACGTCGAAGATCAGCATCGCGACGCCCGCCGCCACGAGCGACACGACGACCAGCAGGGTGAGGAGCAGCGTGTTCGCGATGCGCACGACGCGGTCCTTCTGCTTCTTGCCGCTGAGCTGCCGGTGCAGGATCACCGGTGCGAGGCCGAGCATGGTCGCGGTCGTCGCGAGGATGACGAGGGCGAGGTAGAGCACGACCTCCTGGGCGTCGAGGTCGGCGAACTTCGGCTGGAACGCGACGGCCAGCAGGAAGCCCGTGATGAGCTGGGTCCCGGTCATCACGACGCGCAGTTCCTGCAGGATGTCGTTGAACTTCCGATCCTGGCGCTCCGCCTCGGTCTCGTGCCGCTCCTCGGCTGCGCCCGAGGCCTCCGCTCCCGAGCCGCCCATCGCCTCAGATGTCATGGCGGGATGCTACGCCGGTTGCACGCCCGACGCGGTGAGGGCCGCTCCGAGCGCGAACGCGCCGACCATGAGCACCATGCCGGCGATCGGGATCCAGAACGCGATGCGCTTCAGGACGAGCACGACGACCGCGGCGATGAGTGCGATCGCGGCCACGACGATCGGCAGGATCATCGCGAGCAGCATGCCCGTGCCCATGCGGTCGTAGTCGCAGGCCGACGACGCCCCGCACGAGTCGCTCGCGAACGCGAGGAAGAACGAGAAGAACAGCAGCACGAACGCCAGGCCCGCCATGAGCACGAGCAGCACGATCGTGAGCACCAGGTCCCACACGACGACGGGCCGCTTCGCGGGCGCGGCGACGACCTCGGACATCCGACCCTCCCCCGGCGCGCCCCCGCACGCCTGACCGAAGTCTGACAGCGGCGGAGGCTGCTGCCAAGATGTGAGGAGGGCCGAGCGGAGGGTGGGCACGTGAGGTACAGCATCGAGGGGGTCGACGGTCTCCCCGAGATCGGCGTCGGGGCCGACCTGGCCGCGCTCATCGTCGGGGCGATCGGCGAACCGCTGGCCGACGGCGACATCCTCGTCGTCACGTCGAAGATCGTCTCGAAGGCCGAGGGCCGGATCGTCCGGGCCGACGATCGCGAGCAGGCGATCACCGACGAGACGGTCCGCGTCGTCGCCACCCGCCAGACGGGCGACTTCACCACTCGGATCGTCGAGAACCGGCTGGGCATCATCGGGGCGGCCGCAGGCGTCGACGCCTCGAACGCCCCGGACGGAACGGTGCTGCTCCTCCCGGTCGATCCCGACGCGTCCGCGCGGGCGCTGGCCACGGGCATCCGCTCGCTCACCGGTGCGCGGGTCGGCGTGCTGCTCTCCGACACCCTCGGCAGGCCGTGGCGGGAGGGCCAGACCGACATCGCGATCGGCGCGGCCGGGGTGCACGTCTTCGACGACCTCCGGGGGCAGGCGGATGCCTCGGGCAAGCCGTTGGCGGTGACGATGCCGTGCGTGGCCGACGAGCTCGCCGGAGCGGCCGAGCTCGTGAAGGGCAAGTCCGCCGGGGTGCCCGTGGCGATCATCCGCGGGCTCGACCGCCTCGTGGGCGACCTCGACCTGCCCGGCGCCCGCACGATCGTGCGGCCGGCCGATCGCGACCTGTTCCGCCAGGGCGCCGAGGAGGCGTACGACGAGGGCTACCGCGCGGGGTTCGACGAGGCGCAGGCCGAGGGGCCGCTCCGCACGGAGTGACGGCTGCGCCCCGAGGGCGTGCGCATCGAACATGATTTCTGGATCCAAGATGCAGACTTCACCGTGATCTTTCCGATACATTCGGGATCCATGACGGCAGGGGAGCGCAACGGCGCGGTCGAGTCCATCGAGGTCGGAGCGCCGAGCGATCCGGAAGCCGCGCTCGCGCGACTCGCCGGGCGCCACGCCGTCGGCTACCGGTCGGTGGGCGTCATGGCGTACGACATCATCCGCGAGGCGATCCTCGACGGAACCCTCCCGCCCGGGCACAAGCTGCGCCAGGAGACGCTCGCCGAGCTGATCGGGGTCTCGCGGCTGCCCGTGCGCTCGGCCCTGATCCAACTCGAATCCGACGGCCTCGTGGAGTTCCACGACCGGCGCGGGGCCGTCGTCAAGTCGCTCTCCGTCGACCAGGCGCGCGAGGTCTACCAGCTCCGCATCCTGCTCGAGACGGCGGCGCTGCGGCAGTCGATGGCCGACATGACCGACCAGCGCCTCGCACGCCTCCGGGAACTCGGGCGCACGGCCGACGCCAAGCAGGAGGGCGGCGACTTCGTCGACGCACGCACCGCGTTCTACGCCGAGCTCTACGACGCCGCCCGCCGGCCGATCCAGTGGGAGCTCATCGAACAGCTCCGCCTGAAGGTGGGTCGCTACATGCTCGGATGGCGCCTGGTCGGCGACGACTCGCATCATCACTCGCACGACGAGCTGACGGATGCCGTCGCTGCGGGCGAGGTCGAACCCGCCGTGCGGCTGCTCCAGCACCACCTCGAGGGCGTGCGCGACGGCGTGCTCGAGATGCTGGAGGCGGAATCCCTCGCGCAGGCCGCGCCGGCTCGTCGTCGGCGTTCGCGGGGCTGAGTCGACTCGTCCGACCGGCCTTCCGGCTCGCATGCTTGCTTTCTGGATCCAGTATCCGAAATAATCATGGAGCGGGAGGTGGACCCGCCGTTCGGGCCGACCGGCCCGGAATGACACCACTGCGACGACGCGTCAGGATGGAGGGGTGTCAGTGCACATCGGCTACGCCGCGATGCTCGAGCAGTTCCCTCCATCCGACGCGGTCGCGTATGCGGAACTGGCCGAACGGCACGGGTTCTCCGGAACGATGGCGACCGACCACTTCCAGCCGTGGCTGCCGCAGCAGGGCCAGTCGGCCCACGTCTGGAGCGTGCTCGGCGCGATCGGCGCGCGCACGCGCGGCGACTTCGGTCCCGGCGTCACGACGCCGACCTTCCGCACGCACCCCGCGGTGGTCGCCCAGGCCAGCGCGACGCTCGCCTCCATGTACCCGGGTCGCCACTGGCTCGGGATCGGCTCGGGCGAGGCCCTCAACGAACACGTCGTCGGCGACTACTGGCCCGAGGCGCACGAGCGGATCGCGCGCATGTTCGAAGCCGTCGAGGTGATTCGCAAGCTGTTCGCCGCCTCGATCGCCGGGCGCGAGGTGCGGCACCACGGCCCGCACTTCCGCATGGAGACGACGCGACTCTGGACCATGCCGCCCGTCGCGCCCCAGGTGCTCGTCGCGACGAACGGTCCGGTCACCGCGCGGCGGGCCGGCAAGGTCGCCGACGGGCTCATCACGACCGGTGGTCCGTACGAGCGGCTCGCGGCGCTGGTCGCCCGGTTCGCCGAGGGCGCTCGCGAATCGGGCCGCGATGCGAGCGCGATGCCGAGGGTCCTGCAGCTCCATGTGTCGTGGGCCGAGACCGACGCCGAGGCGATGCGGAACGCCCTCACCGAATGGCCGATCGGCGGCATGCGGTTCTCGCGGAGCGACATCCGATCGCCCTTCGAGTTCGAGCAGCTGGCGCGCAGCGTGCGACCGGAGGACTTCGAAGGCCGCATGCTCGTGTCATCCGACCCCGACGTGCACCGCGCGCACCTCCAGCGCCACCTCGACCTCGGCTTCGACCGGATCTACCTCCACAACGTCGGCCGCAACCAGCAGCGGTTCCTCGAGGTGTTCGGCCGCGACGTGCTCCCGGGGCTGCGGGCATGAACGCGGCGACCCGCGGGCGGCCGGCGGGCCCGACCTTCGCCGTGCGCGTGCTCGAGGGGATCGGCGAGATCCGCCGCGGCGACGACCTCGTCGAGGTCATCCTCGCGTCGGCCGGCGACACGCTCGCCGATGGCGACATCCTCGTGGTGACCTCGAAGGTCGTCTCGAAGGCCGAGGGGCGGGTCGTCCGGGCAGCGGATCGCGAGCAGGCGATCACCGACGAGACGGTGCGGATCGTGGCGACCCGGGCGCACGAGGGCGGCATCACGCGGATCGTGGAGAACCGACTCGGCATCGTCGCGGCCGCCGCCGGCGTCGACGCCAGCAACACCGAGGACGGCACCGTGCTGCTCCTGCCCCTCGACCCCGACGCGTCCGCGCGCGCGATCGCCGAGGGCCTCCGGTCGCGGACCGGGCGACGGGTCGGCGTCATCCTCAGCGACACCCTCGGTCGTCCGTGGCGCGAGGGGCAGACCGACGTCGCGATCGGCGCAGCAGGGGTGCGCGTGCTCGACGACCTGCGCGGCACCGAGGATTCCGCGGGCAAGTCGCTCTCCGTGACCATGCCGTGCGTCGCCGACGAGCTCGCCGCGGCCGGCGACCTGCTCAAGGGCAAGTCGAGCGGATGCCCCGTGGCCGTCGTCTCGGGGCTCGGCCGCCTCGTCGGACCGATCGACCTGCCCGGAGCGAGGTCGATCGTCCGACCCGCCGAGCGCGACCTGTTCCGGCTCGGCGCCGACGAGGCGATGGCGCAGGGCATGACGGCGGGCCGCACCGCCGGGTACTCGGCCGGGCGCTCGATCGGATTCGCCGAGGGATTCGCCGCCGCGCTCGCGGCCGCCGAGCGCGAGCGGGTGCCGCGATGAGCCCGCGGGCCACCGACCCCGGGTGGACGATCGTCGTGCCCGTGAAGTCGCTCACTGGCGCGAAGACGCGGCTGGCCCCCGAACTCGGGCCCGCGGAGCGGGCCGCGCTCGCACGGGCGTTCGCGCTCGACACGATCGATTCCGCGCGTGCGGCACGTGCCGTGCGGCGCGTGCTCGTCGTGTCCGACGAGCCGGTCGTGGAGCGCGAGCTGCGCGGCGTGGCCGGAGTCGACGTCGTGCCCGAGTTCGGTCCGCGCGGCCTCGCCGCCGCGATCGCCCACGGCATCGCCGTCGCCGGCGTCGAGCCGCGCGAGGCGATGACGACCGCCGTCGCAGGTACCGAGCGCGCGCCCGCACGGACCGTCCGCACGACGGTGGGAACGGCCGTGCTGCTGGGAGACCTGCCGGCCATGGGGCCCGACGACCTCGATGCGGCGCTCGCGGTCGCCGCGCGGCATCCGCTCGCCTTCGTGGCCGATGCCGAGGGGACGGGCACCACGCTCGCGACCGCGCTCGCGGCAGTGCCGTTCACCGCGCACTTCGGCCCGGACTCGGCCGTCCGTCACGCCTCGGCCGGATTCGCCGACCTCGTCGCCGACGATCCCACGGCGATCGCGCCGGGCCTCCGCCGCGACGTCGACACCGCAGGCGAGCTCCGCGAGGCGATCGCCCTTGGCGTGCGGGCCCGGACCGCCGAGGTGGTCCGCGGGCTCGGCGGCCGCCTCCACCTCGCCGACGGCGCCGCGCCGCGGCATCCGCTCGACCCACCGACCGCGCCCACGGGCGCCGCAACCGCGCCGTACGGCGCAGACAGGAAGGCAGCATCGTGACCCTGACCCTCGGATACAAGGCCAGCGCCGAGCAGTTCGATCCCCGCGAACTCGTCGAGATCGCCGTCGCGGCCGAGGCGCACGGCATGGAATCGGTGTGGACGAGCGACCACTTCCAGCCCTGGCGGCACACCGGCGGGCACGCGCCCTTCTCGCTCACCTGGATGGCGGCGGTCGGCGAACGCACCTCCACGGTGAAGATCGGCACCAGCGTGATGACGCCCACCTTCCGGTACAACCCGGCCGTGCTCGCACAGGCGTTCGCGTCGCTCGGCGTCATGCACCCCGACCGCGTGATCGCCGGCTTCGGCACGGGCGAGGCGCTCAACGAGATCGCGACCGGCTTCCAGGGCGCCGGCGAGCAGGAGTGGCCCGAGTTCCGCGAGCGCTACGCGCGACTGCGCGAGGCCGTCCGCCTGATGCGCGCGCTCTGGAACGGCGAGCGCGTGAACTTCGAGGGCGAGTACTACTCGACCCACGACGCGTCGATCTACGACCGACCCGAGGGCGGCGTGCCGATCTACATCGCCGCGGGCGGGCCGCAGGTCGCGAAGTACGCCGGCCGGGCCGGCGACGGGTTCATCTGCACCTCGGGCAAGGGGGCAGGGCTCTACGTCGACCAGCTCATGCCGGCCGTGAAGGAGGGGCTCGAGGCGCGCAACGACGGCCTCGGGTTCGACGGCTACGACCGCATGATCGAGATCAAGCTGTCGTACGAGGAGGACGAGGACGACGCGCTCGACAACTGCCGCTTCTGGTCGCCGCTGTCGCTGTCGAAGGAGCAGAAGCACGACATCACCGACCCGGTCGAGATGGAGCAGGCCGCCGACGCGCTGCCCATCGAGGAGATCGCCGGACGCTGGATCGTCGGCACCGACCCCGACGAGGTCGTCGCCGAGATCGGGAAGTACGTGGAGTGGGGCTTCAACCACCTCGTGTTCCACGCGCCCGGGCACGACCAGCGGCGGTTCCTGGAGCTCTTCGAGCGCGACCTCGCGCCGCGGCTGCGCGCGCTGCCGGGCGCCTGAGCGGCATCCGTCGAGCCGCGACTCGCCCCGACCCCTGCGCCCGCTGAGCCCGCCCTGCGCCCGCTGAGCCCGCCCTGCGCTCGCTGAGCCCGCCCTGTGCTCGGGAGGAACTTCCGCTCGGTGCCCGGCGTGTCCGGACGTGACACGCCGGGAGGGGCGCAGAAGTTCCTCCCGAGGGGGATGCCGGCCCGGCCGGCCCGGCCGGCCGGCCCCGCTCAGCCGGCCGGCTCGAGCACGAGCCCGGTGCCGCCGCCGCGGCGCTCGGGTTCGGCCGCGGCCGTCATGAGCCCGTCGGCATCCACCTCGATCGTCGCGGCCGCGCCGATCTCGCCCGCCGGGTTGATGACGTGCCCGTACGGCGCGAGGTCGTCGGCGTACTCGGCGATGAAGTCGGCCTCGGCGAGGACCGCGGCGGTGTTGCGCTGCGTCGCGCGGGGCGCGGCGACGGCCTCCGGCATGGACATGCCGAGGTCGATGCGGTTCAGCAGGATCTGGACGACCGTCGTGATGATCGTCGATCCGCCGGGCGAGCCGACGACGTAGCGCACCTCGCCGTCGTCGAGCACGATCGTCGGCGACATCGACGAGCGCGGACGCTTGCCGGGCTCGACGATGTTCGGGTCGTCGGGGTTCGGCACGAAGCTGAAGTCGGTCAGCTCGTTGTTCAGCAGGAACCCGCGACCCGGCACGGTCATGCCCGATCCGCCGGTCTGCTCGATCGTGAGCGTGTAGGCCACGGCGTTGCCCCACCGGTCGACGACCGAGAGGTGCGTGGTGGAGATGTTCTCGGTGTCCTCCCGCTCGGCGGAGGCCGCGGTCGCGCAGCCGGTCGCGTCGAGCGCGCCCGGTGCGACGGGCTTCGCGGATGCCGCATCCGGATCGATCGCGCACGCCCGCGAATCCGCGAATTCCTGGCTGAGCAGCGTCTCGGTCGGCACGTCGACGAACGCCGGGTCGCCGACGTACGCGTTGCGGTCGGCGAACGCGTGCGCGGTCGACTCCAGGTAGAGGTGGAGCGCCTGCCCCGGGTCATCCGCCGACGGCTCGAAGTCCTCGAGGATGTTCAGCGATTCGCCGACCGTGGTGCCGCCCGACGACGACGGCGCCATGCCGAAGACGTCGAGGCCGCGGTACTCGACGTGCGTCGGGTCCTGCAGCAGGGTCGTGTACGCGGCGAGGTCGGCGGCGGTCATGGAGCCCGGGTAGGCCGGCAGCGTGGCGTCGTCGGTCGTGATCGGGTCCTGCACGAGGTCGGCGATCTCGTCGGCGATGGCCCCCTCGTAGAACGCGTCGGTGCCGCGCAGGGCGATCTCGCGCAGCGTCTTCGCGAGGTCGGGGTTGCGGAACGTGGAGCCGACCGCGGGAGGCGCGCCGCCCGGGAGGAACAGCTCGGCCGTGGCGGGGAACTGGGCGAAGCGCGCCCGGTTCGCCTCGGTCTGCGCGCGGAAGGTCTCGTCGACCTCGAATCCGCGCGTCGCGAGGAGGATCGACGGCTTCAGCATCTCCTTCAGCGACTCGGTCCCGAACTCGTCGAGGGCGGCCTCCCACGTCGCGAGGGTGCCGGGCACGCCGACCGAGAGCCCGGAGGACACGGCCGACGAGAACGAGTACGGCGAGCCCGTCGCCGGGTCGATGAACGCGTCGCTCGGCATCGCGGCGGGGGCGGTCTCGCGACCGTCGATGGTGGTCACCTCGCCGGATGCGGCGTCGAAGTACACGAAGTACCCGCCGCCCCCGATGCCGGCGCTGTAGGGCTCGGTGACGCCCAGCGCCGCAGCGGTCGCGACCGCGGCGTCGGCCGCGTTGCCGCCCTTGCGGAGGACCTCGAGTCCGATCCGGCTCGCCTCGGCGTCGACGGATGACACGGCCCCGCCGTATCCCGTCGACGTGGCCGGCGACGGAGGAGCGGGCCTGCCCGCGGAGACGCTCGTACCGGGTGGCGCGGCCGACGGCAGCGCGACCGCCGGACCGGCGGCGACGAGCCCTCCGGCCGCGAGCGCCGTGGCGGTGAGGACGCCCGCGCGTCGGAGCGCGGAGCGGGAGCGGATTTCGGCGTCGACCATGGGATACCCCCCGAACTGGTTACAAGCGAATGCTGCAACCGTAGACCCCGACGGCGAAACCGGGCAATGGGGTTGCGCCGCGTGGCGTGCGACGGGACCGGGACGATCCGCCGGATGACGACCGCCTGCGAATCCGCCCCGCACCGGGCCCGCGCGAGCCGCGCAGGCGTAGCCTGAGGACATGAGCCCACGTCGCACCGGGCCGTCGCGATTCCGAGCCCGCACCGTCGTCCCCGCCGTCGGGGTGCCGGTCGCGATCGCGGTCGCGGTGCTGGTGCCGATGCAGGCGAACGCCACGGTCGACCTGCCCGACCTGACGCCGGAGGAGCTCGTCGCGTTCGCGAGGGCCGGCGACGTCGATGCGCTGTCGGGAACCATCGAGCAGCGGTCCGAACTCGGCTTGCCGGACCTCGGTGCGCTCATGGGCGGCTCGGGCGCCGCCTCCGGCTCCGGCGATGCGGCGGGCGACGACTCCGCGGCATCCGACACGCTCTCGGACCTCGTCTCGCTCGCGACGGGCAGCTTCGAGGCGAACGTGTACCTCGACGGGCCGCACGCCAGGCTGCAGGTGCTCGACCGGATGGCCGAGCGCAACGTCTACGTGAACCCCGGCGAGGCGTGGTTCGTCGACTCCGAGTCGCAGACCGCCACGCGGCTGAGCGTCGCCGACGACGCCGACGTCGCGGGTCTCGAGGCCGAGCTCCAGCGGCTGGCCGACGAGGCGAGGGCGACCGCCGAGGCGCGACTTCCCGACGGCGAGCAGCTGCCGACCCCCCAGCAGCTGCTCGACCGCGCGCTCGATCGGCTCGACGAGACCACGGAGGTCTCGGTCGGGACCGACGGGCGCGTCGCCGGCCGCGACGCGTACGAGCTCGTACTCGAGCCGAGAACCGACGACACCCTCGTCGGCGAGATCCGCGTCGCGGTCGACGGCGAGAACGGGGCGGCGCTGGCGGCATCCGTCACGGCGAGGGGGGCCGACGCGCCCGCCTTCGAGACCGGGTTCACCGACGTCTCGTTCGCCGCGCCGGATGCATCGGCGTTCGCATTCGAGCCGAGCGCGTCGTTCACCGTCGAGGAGGAGGAACTCCCCCTGCCGACCGTGGAGGAGTTCCGGCAGTGGCTCGCCGACGCGCAGGCGCGCGAGGACGCGGGGGCGGATGCGACGGCCGACGGGCCGCACCCCGTCGTGCACGGGGAGGGCTGGGCCACGGTGGTCGAGGTGGATGCCGCGACGGCGGCCGAGATGATGGCCGAGCGCAGTGCCGAGGCCGGCGCCGACACGGGCGAGGGCGTCGCCCCCGCCACCGAGCCGCCGTTCACCGACGGCGAGGCACTCGACCTGCTCGATGCACTGACGACCCCCGTCGACGGCGGTCGCGCACTGCAGACCTCGCTGCTGTCGGTGCTGTTCACCGATGACGGGCGCGTGCTCGCAGGATCGGTCCCGGTCGACACGCTCGTCGGGTACGCCGAGTCGGGCCGCTGACGGGCCGCCGGTGAGCGACCTCGCCATCCGGACCGACGGTCTCACGAAGCGCTTCCGCGCCCAGGTCGCGGTCGACGGCATCGACCTCGCGGTACCGCGCGGATCGGTGTTCGGCTTCCTCGGGCCGAACGGCTCGGGCAAGACGACGACGATCCGCATGCTGCTCGGGCTCGTGGGTGCGACCGCCGGCACCGCGCAGGTGCTCGGCACCGAAATGCCGAAGGGGCTCGACGACGTGCTGCCTCGCGTCGGCGCGCTCGTCGAGGGACCGGCGTTCGCGCCGTTCCTCTCGGGTTCGGCGAACCTGGCCCGGTTCGACGCCGCCGACCGACACGCATCCCCCACCACGCGCGCCCGGCGCGTGGCCGACGCCCTCGACCGGGTCGGGCTGTCGCACGCCGCACGCAAGAAGGCGGGTGCGTACTCGCTCGGCATGAAGCAGCGACTCGGGCTCGCGAACGCCCTGCTCATGCCGCGGGACCTCCTCGTGCTCGACGAACCGACGAACGGGCTCGATCCGCAGGGCACGCGCGAGGTGCGCTCGCTGATCCGCTCGTTCGCGGCCGACGGCACGACGGTCTTCGTCTCGAGCCACCTGCTGGCCGAGGTCGAGCAGCTGTGCACGCACGTCGGCGTGATGAGCGCCGGGCGACTCGTCGCCCAGGGCACGCTCGAGGAGTTCCGGCGGTCGGGCGAGTCGCGCGTCGAGGTGGTGACGCCCGATCCCGAGGCCGCGCGCACCGTGCTGGCCCGGCTGGGACTCGCGACGGATGCCGCGGCCCCGCCGGATGCCGCGGTTCCGCCGGTGCCCGCGCGGTCGACCGGCGTCGCCGACGCCGTCCTCGTCACCGCCGCCCTGCCGACGGGATCCGGCACGGCCGCGGGCCGGCCGGCCGCCGAGGCGATCGTCGCCGCGCTCGTGCGCGACGGCGTGCGCGTGCGCGGCTTCGCGATCCGCAGCACGAGCCTCGAGCAGCGCTTCGTCGAGCTCACGGGGGAGGGATTCGATGTCGTCGCCTGAGCCGTCCACCGAGGTCGGCGACGCCACCGGTCTCGGTGCGGCCGGCCTCGGGGATGCGGTCGCCCCCGCGCCGTCGACCGCGCTCCCGCGCGGCGGCGGCCTGGCCTCCCTCCTCGCCTCCGAGACGGCGACGCTCTTCCGACGGTGGCGGACCTGGGCCATGCTCGCGGCGCTCGCGCTCATCCCGATCCTCATCGCGATCGCGATCCGCATCGCGGGGCCGTCGAGCCCGGGCCGCGGTCCGGCGTTCCTCGACCAGGTCGCCGGAAACGGGCTCTTCGTCGGCGTCACGGCGCTCGTCGTCGCGACGCCGCTGTTCCTGCCGCTCACGATCGCCGTCGTCGCGGGCGACACGATCGCGGGCGAGGCGAGCCTCGGCACGCTCCGCTACCTGCTCATCGCCCCGGCCGGGCGCCTTCGCCTGTTGTCGGTGAAGTACGCGGTCGCCGCGGTGTTCTGCGTCGCCGCGGCCCTCACCGTGATCGCGGTGGGCACCCTCATCGGCTGGGTGCTGTTCCCGATCGGGCCGGTGACGCTGCTCTCCGGCGGGGAGGTCTCCGTCGGAGAGGGACTCCTGCGCCTCCTCGCGATCGGCGCGTACGTCGCGGTCTCGATGCTCGGGCTCTCGGCCATCGGCCTGTTCGCCTCGACGCTCACCGTCGTGCCGGTCGGCGCGATGGCGGCGACCGCGATCCTGGCCGTCGTCGCCCAGATCGTCGGGGCGATCCCGCAGCTCGAGTGGGTGCATCCGTTCCTGTTCACCGACCGCTGGTTCGACTTCGCCGACCTGCTGCGTTCCCCGCCCTCCTGGGGGTCGTTCGCCGACGGCGCGCTGCTGCAGGCCGCATGGATCGCCGTGTTCGGCGGGCTCGCGGCCTGGCGGTTCGCGACTCGCGACATCCTCTCGTAGCGGGGCGCTCGGCGACCGCTCGGTCAGCTCCTCGCGGCGCGGCGCTCGCCGATGCTCGGCGGGAGCTTGCAGAGGTCGTAGAAGTACCGCGTGGGCGTGGATTCGTCGGTGAGGTCGACGATGACGTTCGTCGAGGCGTGGGGGAGTTCGTCGCCCGCGAGCGTCCAGACCGTGAAGTGCCAGATGCCTCGGACGGCGTCGTTCAACAGGCGTCGGCCGTCGACGACGAGCACGGCGTCGTCGGCGTCCGCCCCCGCGAGCGTGCCGGCGCGGAACGGCTCGACGGTCTCCGCGCGCAGTTCGGCCTCGGAGACGTCGCCCAGCGAGACGCGCACGGCGGGCTGCCCGCGTCCGACGAGCGTCGCCGCGAGGTCGTCGGCGAACCGCGCGGCGGATGCCTCCGAGGCGCCCTCCACTGCGACGAGCCGCCGCCCGCGCCACGAATTGTGCAGGAACTCGTCGGCGACGGATCCGAGGAGGTCCCACCGGGCATCACTGAGCGCAGCCATGCCCTCACGCTACGCCCGCGGCTCGCGCGTCGCACGGGCGCGACCCGGGATCAGCCGCCGTGACGCGGCTCGAGCCAGACCTTGTCGTGCGCGTCGTCGACGGTCGCATCGTCGCTCGACTCCAGCGTCAGGCCGTCGGGGGAGGCGGGTGGCGCGGGCGGAGGCGACTCCGGCGCGAGCGGTTCGGGCGCCAGCGTCTCGGGTGGCGCCGGCGCGACACGCGCGCCGGGCGCGACGACGGTGTCGAACAGGGCCATCGCCTGGCTCATCACCGTGTTGGACACGACGGCCGTGCCGCCGATCGCCAAGACCCGGGAGACCCGGTTGCGGACGATCTCCTCGGCGGCGCCCGCGTCGAGCGCGGTGTTCACCAGCACGAGCACGCCGCCGGTCGATGCGACGGCCGGCGCCGCGGCCAGGGCGTCCGGGAAGTCGCGGCCGGTGGCCAGGTAGGCGGTCGACGCCTCCGACACGCCGTACAGGTCGCGGCTGATCGCGCGGGACGTCTCGTAGCGGTCGCGGCCCGCGAGGCGGACGACCTCTGGGGCCAGAGAGCGCAGTTGCGCGAGCACGGCGTCGCTGACGACGCCGGTGCCGCCCGCGACGACGATGCGCTTCGGCCTCAGCCGCTGCAGTTCGGCCAGCGTGGCCGGGAGGAGCGAGTCGCCCTGGTTGAGCAGCACCGGGCCGCCGCGCGTCGCTCCCGCCGAGCCTGCGGCCAGCGCGTCCGGGAAGTCGAGTCCGGTGGCCACGTACGCGACGGGCACGCCCGGCGAGAAGGTGCCCGCCGAGAGCAGCGCGGCCGTCTCGTAGCGGTTCGCACCGCCGCGACGTTCGACGGTCGCACCCGTCAGGTCGCCGATCTCGGCGGCGACCGCGTCGCTGACCACCGAGGCGGAGCCCGCGATGATCACCTTCGACGGCGCGAGGCGCGTCAGCTCGTCCTTCACCACCGCCGGGATCTCGTTCACCGTCACGAGCAGCACGGGACCAGCCCCGCCCGTCAGCGGCGTGGCGCTCAGCGCGTCCGGGAAGTTGTTGCCCGTCGCGATGACGACCGTGCCGCCGGTCGTGTCGAAGTGCCGCCGCGAGACGAGCACCGCAGTCTCGTAGCGGTCCTGGCCGCCGTCGCGGGCGGAACTCGCCGCGAGCTCGAACCCGCTGGCCCTCGCGAGGATGTTGCCCATCACCGTGCGGATCTGCATGTTGTCGTACTTGCCCACGCCGCCGAGGGCCTGGTTGATGCGCCACGTTCCCGCGCTGAACACGTCTGCGCCGGATGGGGCCCGGTAGATCCAGGCGTCGGCGACGCCGGCGTGGCCGTGCACGTCGACGATCGGCGAACTGGCGAGCAGGGTGCGCGAACTCGCGGTCGGCGCCGGGTACTCGGACATGAATCGATCGACCTCGCCGCCGACGAGGTAGGGCAGCCGCGAGCCCGTCGTGAGGCCGGTGCCGCGGTACGCCCAGTGCGAGGGATTCCGCACGACCCAGGGCGCATCGGCCTCCGGCGTCATCTCGCCGTGCATGTCGTACTGCGCGCCGATGAGGCGCTGCTCGGCGCGACCGATGTCGCGGAAGAGGATCGTCTTGTCGGCGAGGGTCGCGACCGGGTCGAGCGAATTGATCTTGTAGCAGACGACGACCCGCCGATCCGCGCCGCCGGCCGACGGTTCGTAGCGCACCTGCCAGAACACGTCGTTGCCGCCGAGGAATCCGAGGTCGACCCCGGAATCCCTGGTCTGCTCGGCTGCCGTGTACATGGCGCCGGTCCAGTACTCGTCGTGGCCGAGGGAGAGCAGCCCGGCCTGGCCCTCGGCGATGGCGGGATCCCGGTCGAGGTCGATGTTCGTGACGTACTTGACCGGCCAGCCGCGCGATTCGAGGTAGCCGGCCGTCCAGATCGGCTCCCAGACCTTGTGGCTGACTCCGGACCAGTAGTAGGGCCGGTCGAAGCTGACCTTGACCGCCCGCACCGTGCCGGCGACGGTGTTCGCCCCCGCCGAGTTGAATTCGTAGAGGCTCTTCCCCGTGCCCTCGGGGTAGTTGTTGTACGCCTGGAACGTGTTGACCGGCAGCATGGCGACGATCGCGCCCTGCTGCGCGTCGTCGCGGACCACGAACTGCGCCCAGTTCTGGTACCTGCCCTGCGTGAGCACGACGAGGTAGATGCCCGACATCCATCCCGTGGTGTCGAACGTGAGCGTGCTGTTCCACGGGCAGGTGAGCATGCCCGTGCTCGCGTTCGTCTGGCACGCGGCCTGCTTGACCCCCGGCGCGGTCCCCTTCGTGATCAACCGCCCGCTGAGGCCCTGGTACCAGCCCATCCGGTAGACGCCGTACTCGAAGTCCCCGGCGGTCGCCACGCTCACCTTGAGGTCGATCGGTTCGCCCGTGTCGACGCTGGTCTCCGACATGAAGCCCTTGATCGGGCTCACGGTGTCGGGCCCGATCTCCTTCCCGGCCGCCGGGATCTGCCATGCCGACGTTCCGGGCTTCCGGTTCTCGAGGACCATCGGGCTGGTGGTCTCCGCGGCCGCCGACGCCAGCGATGCCGTCGTCGCCGCGCTGATCGCCGGGGTGGAGGCCGGCGTCCGGGCCTGGGCGTCGGGCCCGACGAGACCCGTCTGGACGACCAGGGCAAGGAGTGCAGCGGCGATGAGCGCACGCGAGAGACCGAAAGCCATAATCCCCTCCTCATGGCGCGCGTACGTTGCCGCGCCCCGGCGCCGATCGGACGACACCGGTGTCTGCACGATAGGCGGTCCCCCGGCATCCCGGTATGCCGCGTTCAGGTGTCAAACTGCACGGTTCAGCCCACGGGGAGGCCCTGCGTCGAGGGCGCGAAGGCGATGAGCGGGCGTCCGGTCGCCGGGTGCGCGAGCACGTGCGCGTCGACGTTCCACACCGCGCGGATGAGTTCTGCGGTGAGGACGTCGACCGGAGCGCCGGCGGCGATCACCGCGCCGCCCGCGAGCACGATGACGTGGTCGGCGTACGAGGCGGCGAGCGAGAGGTCGTGCACGGCGGCGAGGACGCTGAGCCCGTCGTCGGCGAGGCGCCGCAGCAGCTCGAGCGTCGCGAGCTGGGCCCGGATGTCGAGGTGATTGGTCGGCTCGTCGAGCAGCAGCAGCTCGGGCTCCTGCGCGAGCGCCCGCGCGAGGTTCACGCGCTGACGCTCGCCCCCCGACAGCTGGTCGTACGGTCGGTGCGCGAACGCGGACGCTCCCGCCGCCGTGAGCGCGCGATCCACGATGTCGCGGTCGCGGGCCGAGTCGCCGCCCCACGCCGACTGGTGGGGGATGCGCCCGAGGCCGACGACGTGCTCGACCTGGAGCCCGGCGGGCGCCTGCGCGTCCTGTTCGACGAGCGCGATTCGGCGTGCGCGGTCACGGCGGCGCAGCGAGACGAGGTCGTCGCCGTCGAGCGTGAGCGATGCGACATCCGCGGTCTCCACGCCGGCGATGAGGTGCAGGAGCGTGCTCTTGCCGGCGCCGTTCGGTCCGAGCAGCGCGCCCACGGCGCCGCGGGGGACCGTGATGTCGACGCCGTCGACGATCAGCCGCGACCCTCGGGCGAAGCGCACGCGCGAGGCCTCGAGGCCGGGGCCCCGGCGCTCGTCGTTTCCTGGCCGGCCGTTCACGAGGTCCTCCGCGCGCGTAGCAGCAGCGCCGCGAAGACCGGCCCGCCGACGAGCGCGGTGAGGATCCCGACCGGCAGCTCGCGCGGATCGAACAGCGTGCGGGCGCCGGTGTCGACCCAGACCAGGAAGACCGCCCCGGCGAGCGCCGACAGCGGCAGCAGGGCGCGATGCCGAGCGCCGACGACGAGCCGCACCGCGTGCGGCAGGATCAGTCCGACGAACCCGATCGCCCCGCTCACCGCGACCAGCGCGCCGGTGAGCAGCGCGGTCGCGACGAGCAGCAGCATGCGCGTGCGCGGGACATGCACCCCGAGGGCGGATGCCGCGGTGTCGCCGAACGCGAACGCGTCGAGCGTGCGCCCGGTCGCGAGCAGCGGCAGGCCGACGATCGCGATCGCGGCCCCCGCGAGGGCCGCGGCGGGCCAGCCGGCGCCGGCGAGCGAGCCGAGCAGCCAGTTGAGGATCTCGCGGTAGCTGTCGGTCGTGGCGCTCCAGAAGATGACGAGGCTCGTGACGGCGCCGAACACGGCCGACACGGCGAGTCCGGCGAGCACGGTCGTGGTCGGGCTGAGTCCGCCGGCAGCACGGGCGAGTCCGAGCGTCGCCGCGAGCGCCGCGAGCGCGCCCGCGAACGCGGCGACGGGCAGGGCGACGGCCACGCCGAGCACGAGGACGATCACCGCGCCGACCGAGGCGCCCGACGAGAGGCCGAGCAGGTAGGGGTCGGCGAGCGGGTTCCGCGTGAGGGCCTGCATGACCACGCCGCAGATCGCGAGGCCGGCACCGACGGCGGCGGCCGTGAGCACGCGCGGCATCCGCAGCTCCCAGACGATCGCGTCGCGGAGCGGCGACAGCGTGGGCTCGCCGAGCCCGAGGTGCGCGGCGATCGACGCGAGAACGTCGCCGGGCGCGAGCCCGGCGGGCCCGATCGTCACGGCGAGCACGACGGATGCCGCGAGCAGCGCGATGAGCGCTACGCCGACGCCGACCGCGGTCGCCGTGCCCGAGCGTCGCGGGGTCCGGGCCCCGGCCGAGGGTCCGCCGTGCGGCCCGCCCTGCGGGCGGTCCTCAGGCCGGCTCGTCCCGTTCGACCCCTGACGCCGATCCGATGCGGCCTCCGCACGGCGGGCAGGCTCGACGGAGGGCCGCCCCGCGGCATCCGTCGCCCTGCCCGCCTGCGTCGACATCATCGGGCTCCGAGCTGCTCCACGATCGATGCGACCGCGTCGACGTTGCGGACGCCGGCCTCGGTCGAGGGGAAGTCGACGATCACGTAGCGGCCCTGCTGCACCGCGGGCATGGCGGCGGTCGCGGGGTTCGACTCGAGCTTCTCGATCTTCGACTCGGCGGTGTTCCACGCGGCGTCCACCAGCACGATCACGTCGGGGTTCGCGTCGACGACCGCCTCCCACGAGAGCGAGGTCCAGGTGTCGTGGACGTCGGCGGCGACGTTCGCCAGGCCTGCGGCCTCCATGATCATCTGGGGTGCGCCGATGCCGGCGCCGACGAACGGCTGGTCGTCGCCCGAGGAGTACCAGAGCGCGGTGAGGCCCTCGTCGTTCGGCTCGATCGCCTCGAGCGCGGCGCGCTGCTCGGCGACGAGGTCGGCCGCGGCATCCGTCGCGCCGAAGATCTGGCCGGCCTCCTCGAAGCCGGCGAACACGCCGTCGAAGGTCAGCGGGTCGGGCATGTAGCCCTCCTCCTTGCAGGCGGCGGGCGCGACGTAGGTGTGCACGCCGAGCTGCTCGAGGGTGGCCCGGTCGCCCGCGCCCTCGGCGCTGAGGTTCGACTCCCAGCCGGCGAACACGAGGTCGGGCTCGGCGTCGAGCGTCGCCTCCTGCGACGGGACCTTGTCGGAGAGCACCTCGATGCCGTCGGCGGCGTCGGCGAACTCGTCGGGCACGGGCCCGTCGGTGAACGCGGCGCCGACGATGCGGTCCTCGAGGCCGAGCGCGAGTAGGAGCTCGAGGGTCGACGACTTGATCGTGACGACCCGTTCCGGGGCGGCGTCGAAGGTCACCTCGGTGCCGCAGTTGTCGACCGTGACGGGGAAGCCGGACGCGGCGGCGTCCTGGCCGCCGCTCGCGTCGGCGTCGCCGGCGTTCGCCGTCGAGGCGCACGCGGCGAGCAGGGCGACGGATGCCGCGGCGGCGAGCGGTGCGATGACGCGTGCGGCTCGGGACGTGGGGTTCGTGAACGTGGGCATGGGGCCTCCGGGATGGTGTGCGTGCGTGATCCGACGAACGTCGGCGACTCGCGGCCCAATCCCGGGCCGGCCCGACCGGTCAATCCGAACCGGCGGTCACTCGTCATCATTCCACGCGGTGGAAGTGGATTCAATACTGGATTCTGGATCCAAAATGGTGCATGATCCAAGTCACGGGTGCAGGAATCCACCCGAACCACGCGTCGCAGCGTTCAACGGAAGGACGTCGCATCCATGCAGACGACACCGGTCGAGTTCTACAGCGAGGGAGACCGCCTCGCGGGACTCTGGCGCACCCCCGACAGTCCCGGCCCGTACCGGGCCATCGTCCAGGGCCCCGGATGGCTCGGGCTGAAGGACGCCAAGCTCTACGTCCGCTACCACGAGGCCCTCGTGGCCGCCGGGTTCGCCGTGCTCGTCTTCGACTACCGCGGATTCGGCGACTCGGGCGGAGACCGCGGCATCCTCTCGCCCGCCCGGCAGCTGCAGGACCTCGTGAACGCCGTCACCTACCTGACCACGCGCGAGGACGTCGTGGCCGATGCGATCGGCGTCTTCGGCACCGGCGGCACGGGCGGCGGCAACGCGGTGCTCCTCGCCGACGCCGACCCGCGAATCCGCGCAGCGGTGAGCCAGGTCCCCGTCGCCGACGGCACCGACTGGCTGCACCGCATGCGCCAGGAGCACGAGTGGCTCGCGTTCCTCGCCGGGCTCGAGGAGGACCGCCGCCGTCGCGTCGCGACCGGCGAGGGGCGCCTCGTGCACCCCCGCGAGGAGATCATGGTCCCCACGCCCGAGCGCCGCGCCACGACCATCAAGGCCGATGTCGACGACCGCATCCCGAGCGCCATCCCGCTCTCGTGCGCGGAGGAGATCCTCGCCTACCGGCCGATCGACGCCGCCGCCCGGCTCATCACGCCCCTCCTCGTCATCGGCGTCGAGGGCGACGCGACGACACCCACCGACCACGCCGAGCGGCTGTACGCCGCCGCGCGCGGCCCCAGGCAGCTCGTCATGCAGCGGCACACCACCCACTACGCCGCCTACGACCGCTACTGGGAGCAGACCACCCCGCTGATCGTCGACTGGCTCGACCGCTACGTGCGCCCGAGCCACGTCGACGTCCGCACCACCCGCTCGCCCGGCCAGGGCGAGTCCATCGATCGCCTGGAGGCACCGCAGTGACCATCGACCTAAGGATCGCCGGCGGCGTCGTCGTGACGCCGTCCGGCCCCACCACCGCCGACCTGCTCGTCGACGACGGCCGGATCGCCGGCCTCGTCGCGCCCGGCGTCGCCCTCGACGCCGACCGCACCATCGACGCCACCGGGCGGCTCGTGCTGCCCGGCATGGTCGACGTCCACGTCCACACGCGCGAGCCCGGCTACGAGCACAAGGACGACATCCTGACGACCACGCGGCAGGCCGCCGCCGGCGGCGTGACCACCATCTTCGGCATGCCGAACCTCAACCCGCCGACCGTCGACGTCGAGACCCTCACCGACGTGTTCGAGCGGTACGCGGCGACCTCGATCGTCGACTGGAACCACAACCCGGCGCCGACGAAGTTCGACGACATCGTGCCCATGGCCGAGATGGGCATCAACGCCTACAAGATCTACATGGTCGTCGACACGGGCCGCACCTACCCGCACCCCGCGGGCACCGGCATCCACGACCACGGCCACCTGCTGCAGATCATGGACCGCATCGCCGGCACCGGCAAGCGGTTCATCGTGCACCCGCACGACCAGGCGCTCATGGACTACATCGAAGGCGAGGTGCTCGCCCGCGGCGAGAACACGCCGCAGGGCTACGCCTCGGCGTACGCCGCTCGAGAGGGCGTCATCTGGGACACGGCGATCGACGTCGTGCTGCGCCTCGCCGAGGCATCCGGATGCCCCGTGCACATCGCCCACATCCAGACGCGCCGCTCGATCGAGGCGGTCCGTCGCGCCAAGGCCGCGGGCGTCGACGTCACGTGCGAGGTGAACCACTGGGCGCCCTTCCTCTCGACGTGGAAGGACGTCGAGACGCTCGGGCCGTACGCCCTGTCGTACTGGGTGCCCGACGACAACCGCACCGCCATCTGGGAGGGCATGCGCGACGGCACGATCGACATCGCCAGCTCCGACCACGCGCCCCACACGCGCGAGGAGAAGGAGATCGGCTGGACCGAGATGTGGAGCGCCCACACCGGCACGCCGGGCATCCAGTACTACTACGAGCTCATGCTCGACGCCGTGAACCGCGGCGAGCTCACGCTCGAGCGCGCCGTCGACATGGTCGCCCGGATCCCGGCCGAGAAGTTCGGCCTGGCCGGCACGAAGGGCACGCTCGAGGTCGGGGCCGACGCCGACATCGTGATCGCCGACATGCAGCACGAGTGGACGATCACCAACGACGACGTGCTCTCGAAGATCGGCTGGACGCCGTACGACGGCCGCACCATCAGCACCCGGATCGAGCGCACCCTCGTGCGCGGCCGGGACGTCTACGCCGACGGCGCCGTCGTCGGCGAACCCGGATACGGGAAGCTCGCGGCCGCGCCGGCCGACATCTCGGCCGAGACGGCCGGAACGGAAGGGAACTGACATGGCGATGAAATTCGGACTGCTGCTGCCGCACTTCGGCGAGGAGGCGAGTCGCGAGAAGCTGCTCGAGGGCTCGCAGCTCGCGGAGAAGATGGGCTTCGACTCGGTGTGGGTGCGCGACCACCTCGTCTTCGAGCCGCACGGCGAGATGGAGAAGCCGAACCGCACGTTCTACGACGCGCTCACGACGCTCACCGCGATCGGCGCGGTCACCGAGCGGCTCGAGCTCGGCACCGGCTCGCTCATCCCGTTCCGCCACCCGCTCGTCACGGCGCTCATGGCCGGCACGATCACCCAGCTCGTCGGGCCGCGGCTCATCCTGGGGTTCGGCGCCGGCACGTTCGACCACGAGTTCGAGGCGATCGGCTGGGGCGACCTCGACCGCGTCGAGGCGGTCCGCTCGAACGCCGAGATCCTGAAGCGCGTCTTCACCGAGAACGACGTCACCTACGACGACGGGATCTTCTCGTTCGAGAACGTCACGATCGAGCCGAAGCCCGTCGGCGGCCGCGTGCCGTTCTGGTACTGCGGCGCGACCCCGCGCTCGGCGCGCCTCGCCGCCGAGTACGCCGACGGCTGGATGCCGGGGCGCATCTCGCTCGCGACCATGGAGAAGCGCATCGCCAACATGCGCGAGCTGACGGATGCCTCGGGCCGCCCGATGCCGACCGTGTCGGTGATCCCGCCCACCTCCATCGAGCAGACGCGCGAGGAGGCGCTGAAGCACGTGAACATCCCGGGACTGCTCGCCTGGGCCAACAAGGCGAAGTTCGCGGTCAAGCCGCCCTCGGGTACCTTCGAGACCGTCGAGGACCTGGAGGGCCAGCTCATCGTCGGCGATCCCGACGAGGCGGTCGAGGAGCTCAGGAAGTTCGAGGCCATCGGCACCGAGCACCTGGTGTTCGACTTCCGGTTCAAGTTCGACCGCTTCTTCGAGCAGATCGAGCTGCTCGGCACCGAGGTGCTTCCGAAGATGCGCGAGCGCGCCGCCGAGCCGGCGCTGGCCTGATCGAGGGTGCCCCGTGGACATGGGAGAGGGGACTGCGATGACGACCACCATCGAGCCGGCTGAGGGCGAGGCATCCGTCTCGTCGCTGATCTCGGTGCGCGACCTGAGCGTGAGCTACGACGTGGCCCGGACCGGGAAGAAGCTCGTGGCGATCGAGGGCGTCGACCTCGACGTCCGCGAGGGCGAGTTCGTGACCGTGCTCGGCCCGTCGGGCTGCGGCAAGACGACCTTCATGAACGTGATCGCGGGGCTCGTGAAGCCCAGTGCGGGGCGGGTGCTCGTGGCCGGCGAACCGGTCACGGGCCCCGGCCCCGACCGGGCGGTCGTGTTCCAGGACTACGCGCTGCTGCCGTGGCGCACGGTCTTCGACAACGTGAAGTTCGGGCTCGAGATGCAGAAGGGCCTGAAGGGCGGCGGATGGCGCGACCGCGTGCAGGAGGCGATCGAGCTCGTCGGGCTCAGCGGCTTCGAGCACTCGTACCCGCGCGAGCTCTCGGGCGGCATGCAGCAGCGCGTGGGCCTCGCCCGCGCGATCGTCGCCGAGCCGCGGATCCTGCTCATGGACGAGCCGCTCGGTGCGGTCGACGCGCTCACGCGCGAGGTCATGCGCGCCGAGATCGAGAAGCTCATCGCGGCCACCGGCAAGACGGTGCTCTTCATCACGCACTCGATCGAGGAGGCGATCCTGCTCGGCGACCGGATCGTCGTGTTCAAGAGCCATCCGGGTGCGATCAAGGAGGTCATCGAGACCGGCCTCGCGCGACCGCGGTCGGAGCGCAGCATCCAGAGCGACCCGCGCTTCCTCGAGCTGCGCGACCACCTGTGGGACGCGCTCCAGGGTGAGGCGACCGCCGCGGCGGTGTCGAAGTGAGCACCTTCCTCGCGTCGGGGCCGAACCTCGGTCGCGGCGGCATCGGCGCCTGGCTCGCCGGGCTGAGCGCGCGCGGCAAGGCGCTCGTGCTCGCCGCCGAGGTCGTCGTGATGCTCCTGCTCTGGCAGCTCGTCGTCGGCGTGCTCGGTTGGGTCAACCCGGTCTTCTTCCCGCCGCCGTCGGCGATCTGGCAGGGCTTCCTCGAGCTGTGGTCGAGCGGCGTGCTCGCGACGAACGCGCTCGTGTCGCTGCAGGCGTGGGTCTCGGGCTTCGCGATCGCGGTCGCGATCGGCATCCCGCTCGGCCTGCTCATGGGCACGTCGCTCCCGGTCGACCGGGTGGTCGGGCCGATGGCGTGGACGATCTACGCGACGCCGACGATCGCCTACCAGCCGCTCGCGAAGGCGTGGTTCGGGTTCGGCATCGGTCCCGTGATCTTCCTCGTCGCGATCAGCGCGGTCTTCCCGATCCTGCTGAACGTCGCAGCCGGCATGCGGACGACGAACCCGTCGATCATCCGGGCCGGAACGGTGTTCGGTGCGAGCCGGTTCCAGCTGTACCGGTCGGTGTACCTGCCGTCGACCGTGCCGTTCCTCTTCGCCGGGCTCCGGCAGGCGGTCGTGCTCGCCACGATCGGCATGGTCGTCGCCGAGCTCACGGGTTCGGCGCAGGGCATGGGCGCGGTCATCATCCGCGCCGCCAACACCTACCAGACCGACCAGGCGTTCGCCGCGATCGCGCTCGTCGTGGTCTGGAGCGTCGGCATGACGCAGGTCGTGACCCTCGTGGAACGCCGGGTCGCGCCGTGGACGAGGAAGGCACGCCGATGACCGTCACCTCAGCGACCGGGACGAACCGGATCGTCCGTCCACGCCGCGTCGTCCGTTCCGGCGAGGGCAAGTGGGCGTGGCTGCTCGTCGGCGTCGTCGCCGCCGTCCTGCTGGTCTGGGAGGCCGCGGTGAGCTGGCTGCAGCTCGTGCCGGCGGCGTTCCTGCCGCCGCCGACCGAGATCATCGCCGCGTTCGTGCGGCTCCTCGGAGAGCCCGAGTTCTGGCAGGCGTTCGCGTACAGCATGGGCAACCTGCTCGTGGGCCTCGCGCTCGCGATCGTCGTCGGCGTGGTCGTGGGCCTCGCGGTCGGCTGGTCGCCCGTGCTGCGGTTCACCGTGGCGCCGTTCCTCTGGCTGCTGTACTCGACGCCGAAGGTCGCGCTCGCGCCGCTCTTCATCCTGGTCCTCGGGCTCGGCAACGAGTCGAAGATCGCGCTCGTGTTCCTGCTCGCGGTGTTCCCGATCATCCTGAACACGATGGAGGGTGCGGTCACGGTGAGCCCGTCGCTCGTGAGCGCGGGTCGCGTGTTCGGCGTGAACGGGGTGTACCTCGGCTGGAAGGTGATCTTCCCGGCGACGCTGCCGTACAGCCTGTCGGGCATCCAGCGCGGTGCCGCCCTCGGGTTCACGGGCGAGGTGCTCGGCGAGTTCCTCGGCGGCACGGGCGGCCTCGGCCACCTGCTCGAGTTCGCGGCCTACCAGTTCATGATGGCGGAGGCGATCGCCATGGTCATCGTGATGGTCATCATCGCGAACCTCACGCTCTGGCTCATCTCGACGCTGCGCCGCCGGCTGGCGCCCTGGTACGACGACCGCAAGATCGTCGGGGCGTCGTAGGGGGTTCGCGCATGCTCAAGCAGATCGTCGAGCCCGTCGGGGTCTACCCGCCGACGGCGGACTTCAGCCAGGCCATCCGCGTCTCGGGCGGCGACCTGGTGTTCGTCAGCGGCATCATCGGCATGCGAGCGGATGGCACGATGCCGGCCGACACGCGCGAACAGGTCGAGCTGGCCTTCGCCAACCTCGCCGCGGTGCTGGATGCCGCGGGCGCGACCCCCGCCGACGTCGTCAAGGTGAACGTGTTCGTCCGCGACGACTTCCGGCTCGTGCGCGACGACGTGCGCGAGATCCGCGCGCGCTACTTCACGCACGACTTCCCCGTCTCGACGCTCGTGCAGGTCGCCGGCTTCGCCGGCCCCGAGTACCGCTTCGAGATCGAGGCGATCGCGGCGGTGCCGCCAGGGGCGGATGCCGCGGCGCCGGTCGCCGCTTCCGCCCGCGCGTCGGGCGGCTGACGCGGCATCCGCCGGGCCAGAGACCGCCGGCCCCCGTCTCATGCGCGATGACGGGGGCCGGCTGCCGGGTGAAGTCGTTCGGCCGGATCGGCGATCGGTGCCCGGAGCTACTGAATCGCGGTGATGTAGACGGCGGCGCCTTGCGCGAGCGCCTGGAACGTCTGGTAGGCCATCCAGACGTATCCGTTGCTTCCCCAGTCGGAACCGAAGCTGTTCTGGATCAGCACCGCCTGCGTCGTGTCGTCGTAGCCGATGATCAACATGCAGTGCCCGACGGGTTGGTCGTTCGGCTTCATCGCGATGATGCCGTTCCCGACATAGGGGTTGGGCGTGCCGTCGTACTTGGCGAAGTCGGTGTAGAGCCGTGTGCCGTAGGCGAGCGCGTACCCCTGCGAAACGATGGTGCGGATGTTGTTCAGCCCGGTCTCGCCGAGCACGCTGACCTTCGACCACGCGGTCGGCTGGAAGTTGGCATCGGGGGAGAGTTGCGCAGTGCCGTAGGCCGTCCAGACGGCAGCGCAGGCGCTGGAACCGGGCGCGGGCTCGGGAGCCGCCTGCATCGACGGTGTGCCGCCGTTGCCCTCCAGGAACTCCAGGCAGCCGATGATCTGGCCGCCGGTGCACGTGTCGACGGGGGTACTGGACTGTCCCAGCACCTTGACGTACGTGTAGTACGGACTCGCCTGCTGCGCGCTGGATCGGGGATCGGTGATCAGCCCGGCCCGCGCCGCGGCGAACGTGGTGAGGCCGTAGGTCGACGACCAGACGAAGCAACTCGGCGTGTCCTGTCTGCCTACGGGCGGCAGGAAGTCGGCGTTCACCAGTGCGCTGGGCGGCGGCGGGCCCACGGACGGTGGCACACTCACCGGGCCGGGTTCAGGCACCGTGGGGTCGTACCCGTAGTCCATCGTGTCGTGGATCGTGGCCATGGGAGACCCCCTCGTCGGTTGCAGGCCGGAGGCCCACGAGGGTCATGTTACGCAGCGCGAGACTCGACGTGCGGCCGGGGCAAGCGCGTCCTCAGCTTGCGAGTGGCGTGCGTCCCTTCGCATGGCTGGGTGCCGGGCACGCGACGGGCCCCCGCCGTCATGCGCTGCGGCGAGGGCCCGTCGATCGTGCGGGGAGATCGGGTCAGGGGTAGGGGAGGGTCTCCGGACCGGAGTTGTCGAGGCCGAGGAGCTCCTGGGCCTTCTCGAGGTAGGCGAGCTGCGAGGTGTCGAACTCGATCGGCTCGAGGCTCTGGGTCTCGACGGTCGTGTCCCAGGCCTCGGTGTCGAAGTAGAGGTTCTGGCACGCCAGGTGGCCGTCGAGCACCCACGGACTGTCGGAGCCGCGGAGCGCCTCGACGTCGAAGTCGTTCGCCTCGTAGATGTCGAGCACCTCGTCGACGTTGTCGGGGAACTCGCCGGGCGCCGGTGCGGTCATGAAGTCGAGCGCCTTCAGCGTCGCCCGGAGGAACCGCACGAGGGTGTTCGGATTCTCCTGCACGTAGCTGCTGCCCGCGACCATGACGTCGTTCGCCCAGTTCCGCAGGGCCTCGACCGGGAACGTCGCGCCGGCCTCCTCGAGCGCGGGGCGGTCGTCGCCGTAGAACGGCTGCAGCGTGATGCGGTCGTTCACGAAGAACTCCGTCCACGACTCCGAGCCCGGGCCGGGGTAGACCACCTCGACGTCCACGCCCTCGAGGTCCCAGCCCTCCTCCGCGAGCACGCGCGCCCGCTGGAACTCGGCCGGGTCGCCAGGCGTGCCGGCGAGCACGATCGAGGTGCCCTCGAGGTCCTCGACCGAGTCGATGTCGGGCTGCACGGCGAAGTCGAAGTTCTGCCGGCAGTAGTGGCCCGAGACGAGGTCGACGTCGACGCCGCCGCGGATCGCCTCGATGACGGTTCCGGTCGATTCCACGCCGATGTCGGCGCTGCCGGATGCGACGGCCGCGGTGACGTTGTCGGCGGTGATCACCTCGACCGTGAGGCCCTCCTCCTCGTAGTAACCGAGGTCGGTGGCGAGCACGTACATCGAGTACATGGTGACGTCGGGGAACGGGATGGCCACCGTGATGTCGGTGTCCTCGGGCTCGCCGGGTTCGCCGTCGGCGAGCTCGACGGGTTCGGCGTCTGCTGCGGGGTCGCTCGCGGCGCAGCCGGTGAGCAGTGCGAACACTGCCAGGCCGGCGGCCACGGCGAGGCCGGAGCGAGGGATGGATCTGCGCATGACTCTCCATTCTTGGCGGGTTGACTCGCGGTCGGCGTCCCGCGGAGAGCGGAGCCTCTCGCGAATTGGTGGATACCGTATCCAAAATGTGCACAGCTGTCCACGGTTTCCCGACGAACGTCTTCGCGGGACGATGGGTTGATCCCGGTCTGGACGAACCGGCGCATTTTTGGATACGGTATCCAAAGCGGCGGGGATGCCGCGACCGACCGGAAACGAGGCGAACCGTGCGTGCAGCCCTCCTCCAGGCCCATGGCCTCGACGGACTCGACGTCGCGCGCGTCGACGTTCCGGAGCCGGGTGCGGGCGAGGTGCTCATCCGCGTCGAGTCGGTCGGCGTCAACCAGCTCGACCTCAACGTGATCGCGGGCCACGGGCCCGGCGCCGCCGCCAAGCTCCCCCGGGTGCTCGGCATCGACCCTGCGGGCGCGATCGTCGCGGTCGGCGACGGCGTCTCCGAGCAGCGCGTCGGGCAGCACGTCGTGGTCAAGCCGAACATCCCCTGCGGTCGCTGCGCCGCGTGCGCCGCGGGCCGCGAGTCGACCTGCCCCGCGCAGCGGGTGGTGGGCGTGCATCGCGACGGCGGCGCGGCCGAGTTCGTGGTCGTGCCGGCCGAGGTCGCCTTCGACCGTGCCGGGCTCTCGGCCGAGGTCGCCACCGCGACCGTGCACAGCCTCCCCATCGTCGTCAACGCGTTCGACGCCGCCGACGTCCGCGCCGGTGATCGCCTCCTGGTCACCGGCGCGGGCGGCGTGCTGGGCCGTGCGGCCCTCGAGTACGGCGTGCACCTCGGCGCCGACGTGACGGCGGCCACGCGGCATCCGCTGGATGACGCGCCGGATGGGCTGCGCGTGCTCGTCACCGGGCCCGACGCCGACCTGGCCGGCGCGCTGGCGCCCGGCGAGCGCTTCGACGCCGTCGTCGACGTGAGCGGCAGCGCCGCGCTCCTCGGGCAGGCGATCGCCGCGCTCGGGTGGGGCGGGCGCGCGGCGTTCTGCGCGGCATCCGTCGACACCCGGCTCTCGATCGACGCGCGCGAGTTCTACCTCTCGCGCAAGCGGCTCGTCGGCGTCGCGAGCGCCGACCTCGACCAGGTGCGCCGATCGCTCGACCTCGTGCGCGACGGCGTCGTCCGGCCGCGCATCGGCGCGCGCTACCCGCTCGAGGACGTGCGGCGCGCGTACCGCGAATTCCCGACCACGACGCCAGGCAAGGTGATCATCGATGTCCGCTGACCTCATCGACCGGCCCCGGCTACGCGCCTCGCTGCAGCGCATCGCGGAGCGCACCCGCGCCGACGCGGCATCCGCCCGCATGCGCCCCTGGGTCGCCGCACGACTCGAGGGCGACGTCGCGTCGATCTCCGAGTTCGAGCAGTACGGCACGCACTACGCGTTCCGGTCCGACGAGTCCGCCGAGCGCGGCGGCCACGACTCGGCCCCCAGCCCGATGCGGTACCTGCTCAGCTCGATCGCGTTCTGCATGCTGGGCTGGGCGGCGAAGACCTGGGCGGCGGCGGATGTCGCGGTCCGCTCGCTCGAGGCCGAGGTGCGAACGTGCCTCGACCTGCGAGGCGAGCACCTCGTCGAGGGCCCGCCGGCGCATCCGCTGTGGTTCGTGGTCGAACTCCGCATCGACGACGACGCGACGCCCGAGCGGGCCGTGGCGCTGCTGCGCGAGGCGGCGCGGCGATGCCCGACCACCTCGCTCGTGTCGAAGGCCGTGCCGCTGCACCTCGTGCTCGTCCAGCGCGGCTGGACCGTCCTCGACACCCGCCCGGACGACCTCAGGAACGAGCACCGAGAGGAGCAGACCCGATGACCGACGACCAGGGCAGACACGGCACGGATCGCCCGGCGGGCCCGCTCGCGGGCATCCGCGTGATCGAGCTCGGCCAGTACATCTCCGGGCCGTACGCGGCGAAGCTGCTCGCCGACCTCGGCGCCGAGGTGGTGAAGGTCGAGTCGCCCGACGGCGACCCCATGCGGCGCTGGGAGGGCCACGGCACGATGAGCCCGCAGTTCGCCGCCTACAACCGCGGCAAGCGCGCGGTCGCGCTCGACCTGAAGAGCGATGAGGGGCTGGCGGCGCTGCGTGCACTCGCCGGCGACGCCGACGTGCTCATCGAGAACTTCCGCCCCGGCGTCGCCGAACGGCTCGGCTTCGGCCCCGACGCGCTGCACGAGCTGAACCCGCGGCTCGTCACCTGCTCGATCACCGGGTTCGGCCCGAGCGGCCCCTACGCCGCCCGGCCCGCGTACGACACCGTGATCTCGGCGGTCGGCGCGATGTACAGCCAGGTCGTGCCCGCCGACACGCTCCGCCCGCTCGGTCCGGCGTTCTCCGACCTGCTCTCGGGCCTCTCCGCCTCGCAGGCGATCCTCGCGGCGCTGCATGCCCGCGGGCAGCGCCCGGGGGGTGAGGGCGAGCACGTCGAGGTGTCGATGGTCGGCTCGCTCATCGACTTCCTCACCGAGGCCGCGTCGACCTACCTCGAGACGGGGCAGGTCGCCGGGCCCGACTCGCGCCCGCGGCGCGCGCAGGCGTACGCGTGCGTCGGCTCCGACGGCAAGGCGTTCGTCATCCACATGTCGGTGCCCGAGAAGTTCTGGACCGGGCTCCTCGACGTGCTCGAGCGCCCCGACCTCGCGAGCGACCCGCGCTTCGCGACCCGTGAGGCGCGCGTCCGCAACTACGACGAGCTCGACGCCGAGCTGAAGGCGATCACCGAGCGGATGCCGCGGCAGCACTGGCTCGACCGGCTCGTCGCGCACGACATCCCGCACGGTCCGTTGAACACCGTCGCCGACCTGTTCGACGACCCGCAGGTCGCGTCGATGGGGCTCGTCGAGGAGATCGATGGGCCCGACGGCGCGCCGCTGCGCGTGCCCGCCCCGAGCACCGTGTTCCACGCCAGCGGTCGGCCGGCGCTGCGGGCGGCGCCGCGGCTCGGCGAGGGCGACGCCGGCGAGCTCGCCCGTGCCGCGGCATCCGTCGCCGCCGGTGCCGCCATCGAACCCGCACCCGAAGGGACCCGCGCATGACCAGCCCCGACGACCTCGTCGCGATCGACGTGCACACCCACCCGCAGACCGAGGAGTTCCTCGCCGCGATGGGCGCACGGCACCAGCAGATGGCGAAGCACTTCGGGCGGGAGCGGCCCGTGGTCTCGTTCGCCGAGCAGGCCGACCAGTACCGCGATCGGCGCATGATGGCCGTCATCGTGAACTCCGACTCCGAGACGACGTCGGGCATCAAGGGGGCGCCCAACGACCTGCTCGGTCGCGCGCAGGCCGACCACCCCGACGTGTTCATCGCCTTCGCGGGCATCGACCCGTGGAAGGGCGAGGCGGCGATCGCCGAGATCCGCCGCATGCACGACGAGTACGGCATCAAGGGGGTCGGCGAGCTCAACCCGTCGCGGCAGAAGTTCCTCGCGAACGATCCGCGGTTCTTCCCGATCTGGGAGACGTGCGCCGAACTCGGGCTCGTCGTGATGTTCCACTCGGGATTCCCGGGTGCGGGCGCCGGCACGCCCGGCGGCGGCGGCTACCGGCTCGAGAACGCCAGGCCGGTGCCGTACATCGACGACGTCGCCGCCGAGTTCCCCGAACTGAAGATCATCAGCGCCCACCCGGCCTGGCCGTGGCACCTCGAGAACCTCGCGATGGTGTGGCACAAGTCGAACGTGTACCTCGACCTGTCGGGGTGGGCGCCGAAGTACCTGCCGCCCGAGGTCGTGCGGTACGCCGACTCGCTCATCACCGACCGCGTGCTCTTCGGATCGGACTGGCCCGTCATGACCGCCGACCGGTGGATGGACGAGTTCGCGGAGCTGCCGTTCAAGGACGAGTCGCGACGGAGGATCATGCTCGAGAACGCTCGCGGACTGTTCGGGATCTGAGCCGCCCGAGACATCCGCTGCGCCGACCCGCGCTGCAACGAAAGGAACCCGATGGCCGAGCTCGTGCTCGCTGCGGTCACGCCGCACAACCCGCTGCTCTGGCGGGCCATGACCGACCCCGTGCCCGACGACCTGCGGCCGATCGCGGCGAACTTCGCCCGCATCCGCGACGCGGTCGCGTCGCACGGGGTCGACGTGCTCGTCGTCATCGGCACCGACCACCTCCGGCAGTTCTTCTACGACAACTCGCCCGCCTTCGCGATCGGCAAGGCCGACGCCTACCACGGCACCTGGGAGAACGAGGTGCGCACGTTCGGCATGGAGTTCGCCGAGGTGATCGGCCACCGCGAGCTCGCCGACCGGATCGCGGGGCGGAGCGTGCAACCCGATGCGATCGACTTCTCGGTGAGCCTCGAGTGGCGGCTCGACCACGCGTTCGTCATCCCGCTGCAGTACGTGCGGCCCGAGCTCGACCTCCCCGTCGTGCCGATCCACGCGAACGCGTCGATGCCGCCCGTGCCGTCGGTGCGGCGCTTCGTCGCGCTGGGGGAGCACCTGCGCCGCTCGATCGAGGCCTGGGACTCGGATGCGCGGGTCGGGATCCTCACCTCCGGGCACATGGCGAACGACGTCGGCGGTCCCCGCACGTTCGCCGGATCGCCGGACCCCGAGTTCGACGCGCTGGCCGCCGGATGGATGCGCGACGGCGACCTCGACGGCGCGATCCGGGTCTGCAGCGACGTCGACCGCCTGACGGCGGCCGGCAGCATGACCTCCCAGTTCCTGAACGCGATCGCGGCGCTCGCGGCGATGGGCGGCCGCCCGGCCGACTTCGTCGACGTGCCCGAGTCGCGCTTCTCGACGAGTCCGTTCTTCCTCTGGAGCACACGCTGATGAGCGCCTACATGGTCGACAAGTTCATCCGGGCGGTCGAACTCGGCGACGCGACCGTCGCGGAGTACGTCGCCGACCCGTCCGCGTTCGTCGAGCGCTGGCTCTCGGGCGGCGGGACGCCCGCCGGCCCGAGCGACGACCGCGTGCTCACGGACGCCGAGCGGGCCGCGTTCGACGCGCGCGACTTCGGCGCCCTGTACGCCCTCGGCGCGCACCCCTACCTGCTCTGGCACTTCACCGAGGCCGTCTACGAGCACGAGTACACCGAGGGCTTCGGATGGCGCGAGCTCGTCGAGCGCTACCGCGCGGCCGTCGCACCGCGGGGGCTCGTCGACTACATCCCGTGACGGCCCGGCTCGGTTCCCCACAGCGTCGTAAGGCCCGCGTAAGGGAACGGTAAGCGCACCGTCACCGCTCCCCCGTCGCCGCATCGGCCGCTCCGGCATTGACTGCTGGAAGGCCGCCGGACCGGCGGTCGAACGGAAGGGGAACCTCATGCACACCACCCGCATCCGCCCGCTGCTCGGCGCGGCCGCCACGCTCGCCCTCGCCGCCGGCGGGGTGCTGCTCGGCGCTCCGGCGGCGAACGCCGCGGGCGTCACCGGACCTGCGTTCTGGGCCGATGGCGAGCTGTACCGCACCGTCGGCACGCCGACCGACTTCTCGGGCACGGGCGCGCCGGCCCACTCGTTCCAGCCGCTCTACGCCTTCCCCGAGGGGACCCAGGCCAACGTCACGCCGGCCGCGCCCGGCGATCCCGGGTTCCGCGGCGGTCGCTGGGCGATCACCGAGGTGCACCTGCCCGACGGCTACGCCGCGGCACTGGCCTCGGGCGACCTCGACGGCGACGGCGTGCTCGACTCCGCCGAGGAGCTCTGGGCCGCCGCCGACGCGGGCGACCTCGTCGTCGGCGACATCACGCGCTACTTCGAGTGCCCGGTGATCCCGGTGCCGCGCGGAGGCCGCTGAGTCAGTCGCGCCGACCGGGCGCGGCGCCGGCTGCGGCGTCTGCCGCGAGGTCGAGCGCCGCGCCCGCGAGCGCGGCCGACGTGTCGAGGTCGCGCATCCAGAGCGGGGCGGATGCCGCGGCGAACCCACCTCCGACGAGGCCCGGCACGGCCGCGGCGTCCGTCTCGTCGACGAGCCAGCCGTCGAGCACGCCGCCCGCCGACCGGGCGCCGTAGTGGCGCGCGACGGCCGCGGCGTCCGTCTCGACGCCGATCGCCGACAGGCACGCGTCGGCCATTCCGCGCACGACGCGTCCGCCGATGATCGGCGAGACCCCGACGACCGGCGCCGCGGTCGCGGCGAGTGCCTCGCGGATGCCGGGGATCGCGAGGATCGTGCCGATCGACACGACGGGGTTCGAGGGGGCGATGAGCACGACGTCGGCGTCGGCGATCGCGGTCTCGACCCCGGGCGCGGGTCGGGCATCGGCGAGGTTCCGCTGCTCGAAGCCGAGGGCGGGGATCGACGCGCGGTAGCGCGTCCACCACTCCTGGAAGTGCAGCTCGTCGCGGCCCGCGGCGTCGGGGTGCGCCGGGTCGATGCGCACGTGCGTGTCGACCTCGGTATCGGTCGCGGGGACCAGGCGCACGCCGAGCCGCCAGCGGCGCTGGAGCCGCTCCGCGACGTCGGACGGCGCGAGGCCCTCGCGCAGCCACGACGTGCGCGCGAGGTGCGTGCCGAGGTCGAGGTCGCCGAGCGTGAACCACGGCCAGCCGACGCCCCATTCGCGGAGCTCGGCAGCGACGCGCTCGGACTCGCCGGCGCGACCCCAGCCGCGCTCCGTGTCGTTCACGCCGGCCAGGGCGTAGAGCAGGGAGTCGAAGTCGGGCATGAGCCGCACGCCCGAGAGCCAGAGGTCGTCGCCGGTGTTGACGACGACGGTCACGTCGGCGGCGCTCGCCGGGGTGCCGTCGGCGGCGGGCTCGGCGTCCGGACCGGCCGGCCACCGGCGCGCGCACTCCTCGCGCACGCCGCGCGCGAACCGCGCGCCTCCGACTCCGCCCGCGAGCACCGTGATCTTCACCGTTCCACGGTAGCGGCACGGGCGGGCGGGGCCGCCGGGCGTCAGCGCACGAGCACGAGCGAGCCCGACGCGCGCCCCGCGCGCAGGTCGTCGACCGCGGCATCCGCTCGTTCGAAGGCGTACGGCGTCGCGGTGGGCCCGATGCCGAGGCGCAACGCGAGGCGCAGGAACTCGTCGCCGTCGGCGCGCGTGTTCGCCGTGACCGTGCGCAGGTCGCGCTCGAGGAAGAGGTGGTCCGAATACGTCATCGCCGGGACGTCGGTCATGTGGATGCCCGCGAGCACGACCGTGCCGCCGCGGCTCGTCGCCTCGAGGGCGACGGGCACGAGGTCACCGGCGGGCGCGAACACGATCGCCGCGTCGAGCGGTTCGGGCGGAGCATCCCGTTCGTCGCCCACGAACTCGAGGCCGAGCTCGCGAGCGAGGCGCCGGTTCGGCTCGCCGCGCGTCATCGCCACGACGCTCGCGCCGGCGGCCATCGCGAGCCTCGCGGTCAGGTGCGCGCTCGATCCGAAGCCGTAGAGGCCGAGCCGTCCGCCGGGCGGCAGGTTCGAGCGGTGGAGCGCACGATAGCCGATGATGCCGGCGCAGAGGAGCGGGGCGACCGCGACGGGGTCGGCGTCGGACGGCAGCGCGTACGCGTACGCCTCGGGCACCGTGGCGAACCCCGCGTAGCCGCCGTCGGCGTCCCATCCCGTGAAGCGCGCGTCGGGGCAGAGGTTCTCTCGCCCCGACCGGCACCAGCGGCACGCGCCGCACGTCGAGCGGAGCCAGGCGATGCCGACGAGGTCGCCGACCGCCGTGCGGCGAACGTCGGGCCCGGTCGCGACGACCCGACCGACCACCTGGTGACCGGGCACGACCGGGCTGCGGTGCGGCTCGAGCTCGCCGTCGATCACGTGCAGGTCGGTCCGGCACACGCCGCACGCGGCCACCTCGACGACGAGCTCGTCGGCGGCCGGTGCGGGCTCGGGGAGCGTCCCGGCGGTGAGGCGTCCGTCGCCGCTCGTCATCCAGGCATCCATCTCGCGGTCCCCCACCCCTGGCGCGGTGGTCCGTCGCCGCCGATCGCCCCGACTGCCAGCGTGCGACGGATGCCTCGGCGCGCCGGGGACGAAGGTCACCCGGTTCCGTGCGGTCGGACACGGGGCGATCGTCCGCGGCCGCCCGGCCCCGAGGACCAACGGCCTCGCCGCCGCGCCCCCGGGGACGCATGCTGGAGACATGTTCCGTGACCGCGCCGACGCGGGCGCCGCCCTGCTGGACCGGCTCGGGGCGTTCCGCGGCGAGGACGTGGTCGTCCTCGGACTTCCGCGCGGCGGCGTGCCCGTCGCGGCTGCGGTCGCGGAGGGGCTCGGGGCGCCGCTCGACGTGATCGTCGTCCGCAAGCTGGGCATTCCCGGGCAGTCGGAGGTCGCGATGGGCGCCATCGGCGAAGGGGGGGTGCGCGTCATCGACGACGGGCTCGTGCGGCGCGCCCGTGTCTCGGAGGCCCGTTTCGCCGAGGTCGAGCGGCACGAGCAGCAGACGCTCGACCGTCGGGTCGCGCAACTGCGTGGAGGCCGCGAGCCCGAGCCCCTCATCGGTCGCACCGCGCTCGTGGTCGACGACGGGCTCGCCACCGGCGCGACCGCCGAGGCCGCCTGCGAGGTGGCCCGGGCCCGCGGTGCGCGACGCGTCGTCCTCGCGGTCCCGGTCGCGCCGAAGGATGCCGCGTCCCGCGTACCGTCGGCCGACGCCGTCGTCGCCGTCGAGGTGCCGGATTGGTTCATGGCGGTCGGGCAGGCGTACGCCGACTTCCGCCAGACGACGGATGACGAAGTCCTCGCGTTCCTCGAGGCGGCGAGGGCGAGGAGGTCGGGGAGCGCGTAGCGTGGCCGCATGCCCGACTACGGCCGTCCGATCGAGTTCGGAACCTTCATCACGCCATCGGCGCTCGACCCGTCGCACACGGTCGGGCTCGCGCTGGCGAGCGAACACGCGGGGCTCGAGTTCGTCACCTTCCAGGACCACCCGTACCAGCCGAGGTTCCTCGACACCTGGACGCTCATGAGCTGGGTCGGCGCGCGTACGAGCCGGATCCGGATCTCGGCCAACGTGCACAACCTGCTGCTCCGGCCGCCCGCCGTGCTGGCGCGCGCCGCGGCGTCCCTCGACCTGCTCACGGGCGGGCGCGTCGTGCTCGGCATCGGCGCGGGCGGGTTCGCGCCGGCGGCCGTCGCCATGGGCGCGCCGAGCCGGACCCCGGCCGAGCAGGTCGGCGCGCTCGGCGAGGCGATCACCGTCATCCGCGAGCTGCAGGACACGGAGGCCGAGGGCGGCGTGTTCCTGCACCACACCCACTACCCGATCCGCGGGGCCAAGCGAGGTCCTGCACCGGTCCAACGCCCGATGCCGATCTGGCTCGGCGTCCTGAAGCCCAAGGGACTGCGGTTGATCGGGACCGCCGCGGACGGCTGGCTGCCGTCGCTCGGACGCCTCGAGCACGGCGCGGACTCGCTCGACGCCGGGCACGCGATCATCGACGAGGCGGCTCGGGTCGCCGGGCGCGAGCCCCGGAGCATCCGTCGACTGCTGAACATCGGGCCGCGCGACGCGCACCCGGAGACGCTCGCCGACCTCGCCACCCGGCACGGCGTCGACACGTTCGTGGTCGTCGGCGATGACGAGGGCCTCATCGCCGAGCTCGGTGCGCGGATCGCGCCGGAGACGCGCGCGCTCGTCGCGGAGCGGCGGGCGGCTGCGGGCTGACGAGCCCGACGACGACCGATCGGATCGCATCCCGGCGCAGCACGGCGACGACCTCAGCGCGTGACGACCGGGCGCGTGCCAGCGGCATCCGCTGCAGGATCGGGACCTCCGCCCTCTGGACGCGCGGGCGCTCGCGCGCGACGATGGACGCACGGAACCGCACCGGCGCGGGAGGCCCCCATGAACTCGGCAACGCCCCAGACCCACCGGACCGTCGCCCTCGTGGGCGCTTCGGGCTCTGGCAAGACCACACTCGCGGAGGCGCTCCTGCATCGCGCCGGCGCGATCCCGCGGACGGGATCCGTCGAGCAGGGGAACACCGTCTGCGACCACGAGCCCGAGGAGATCGCCCGGCACACGAGCCTCGGGCTCTCGCTCGCCCACCTCGATTGGACCGGGCCCGACGGCACGGCCTACACGGTGACGCTCGCCGACACCCCGGGGCATCCGGACTTCGTGGGCGCGGTCGATGCGGCGCTGTCGGTGGCGGATGTCGCGCTCGTCACGGTCAGTGCGGTGGACGGCGTCGTCGCCGGGACCCGGTCGGCGTGGGATGCCGCGGCTGCCGCCGGCATTCCGAGAGTGGTCGTGGTCACGCAGGAGGACAAGGCCCGGGCCGACTTCCGACGCGTGCTCGCGGAGCTGCGCGCCGAGTTCGGCGAGCACCTGTGGGCGCTCGAGCTGCCCATCGGCGAGGAGGCGGCGTTCCGGGCGATCGCCGACGTGCTGAGCGAGGAGGCGCACGTCTACGACGGCGACGGGACGCACCATGACGAGCCGCTGCCGCCGGAGGCGGAGGCCGAGGAGCACGCGATGCACGTCGAGGTGACCGAGGACATCGTGTCGCACGACGATGCGCAGCTCGAGGCGTACCTCGAGGGCGACGAGCCGTCGGCGGCGGAACTCGAGCGGACGTTCGCGCGGGAGGTCGCCGTCGGGGAGGCCGTGCCCGTGCTCGTGTGCTCGGGGGTGAACGGCACCGGCGTCGACCGGGTCGCGGACCTCGTCTGCGAACTGACGCCCGCCGCGACCGAACGCGACGGGCGCATCATCGTCGGCGAGGGAACGGGCGGGTCGGAGCTGAAGGTCGCGCCGAACGAGGCGGGCGACACGCTCGTGCACGTCTTCCGGACGGTCGCCGACCCGTTCGTCGGCCAGGTGTCGATGCTCAAGGTGCTCTCGGGCACGCTCCGGACGGGTGACAAGCTGCGGAACGCGACGACCGGCGTCGACGAGCGGATCCACGGGCTGTTCCGGCTGCGCGGGGCCGAGCACGTGACGGCGGGAACGCTGGCCGCGGGCGAGGTCGGGGCGGTGGCGAAGCTCACCGGGTCTCCGTCGGGTTCGCTGCTGTGGTCGCGACCCTCCGGGACAGCTCGGCCGGCGGCGACGCCTCCGCGTCCGCCCGTGTACGCGGTCTCGCTCGAGCCCGCGTCGCAGTCGGACGACGAGAAGATGCCCGTGGCGCTCGCGCGACTGACCGCCGAGGACCCGACGCTCGTGGTCGACCGGGCGGGCGAGCACACCGTGCTGCGCGGTCTCGGCGACACGCACGTCGCGGTCGCGGTCGAGCGGCTCGCACGCATCTTCGGTGTCAAGGTCGAGACCCGGCCGGCACCGGTGGCGTACCGCGAGACGATCGCCGGCTCGGCCTCGGTCGAGGGCAAGCTGAAGAAGCAGTCGGGCGGACACGGGCAGTTCGCCGTCGTGCAGCTCACCGTTTCTCCGCTGCCGCCCGGCGACGGGTTCGAGTTCGTGGATTCGGTGACCGGCGGTGCGGTGCCGCGCCAGTACATCACGGCGGTCGAGAAGGGCGCTCGTGACGCGCTCGCGTCGGGCGGACCGCAGGGCCACCCGGTCGTCGACGTGCGCGTCGAGCTCACCGACGGCAAGACGCACTCGGTCGACTCGTCCGACATGGCGTTCCGCACGGCCGCGTCGATCGGCGTGAAGGCGGCGCTCGCCGAAGCCGGGACGGTGCTGCTCGAACCCGTGTCGAGCGTGACGGTGACGGTGCCGAACGACCTGCAGGGCGCCGTGCTGACCGACCTCTCGGGGCGTCGTGGGCGCGTGAGCGCGACCGAGGCCGCGAGCGACGGACGGGCTCGGGTCGTGGCGCACGTGCCCGAGGCGGAACTCACGCGGTACGTGCTCGACCTGCGCTCGATCACGGCCGGCCAGGCCGAGCTCACGATCACGCCCGACCACTACGCGAAGGCGCCGAGCACGGCGCGTGCGTGAGCGCGGCGCGGTCGGGCCCCTGCGTGACCGCGGCGCGTGCGTGAGCGCGGCGCGTGCCTGAGCACGCTCCGGTTGGACGCGGTGGCGTCCCTGCTCGCGTCGTCGGCCGCGCGCCCGCAACTCAGGCCGCGGCATCCGTCATCTGCAGCTCGAACCGTGCCCGCCCGCCGAGCCGCGGCACGCGTTCGGGATCGACGTGCGGCGGAGGGATGAACCAGATGGCACTCGCCTCGGGGCGGATGGTCCATCCCTCGCGATGGATGAGGTGGTGGCAGAAGCTGCAGAGGAGCACGCCGTTCGAGAGGTCGGTCGGCCCGGCGTCGCGTTCCCACCAGCGGATGTGGTGCGCCTCGACGTAGCCGACGTTCTGACCGCACGACGCGCAACCGCCGTCGCGCTCGCCGAGGGCGAGTCGCTGCGCGCGGGTGAAGAGGCGGGCGCTGCGGCCGAGGTCGAGCGGGAGACTCGGACCACCGAGCACCGCGGGGATGAGTTCCGCGTCGGCGGCCAGCCGCCGGGCGGTGGCCGCGGAGATCGGTTGGCCGAGTCCGTCGATGCGGGCGTCGCCGTGTCCGGTGACGAGCGCCTCGAAGTCGACGCGCACGACGACGGTGGTCTTCGCGAGCGGGGTCGACGTCGCTTCGCAGCCGAGGGCGTGGCGCGCGATCGCCGCCAGCGCATCGGCCTGCAGCTGCGGTATCGACCGTCGGTCGTCGACCACCGGGCGCGGTTCGCCAGGGCGCGGGTCGCGTCGCTGGAGCGACTCGCCGACGAGTGCCTCGACGGCCGCCTTGACCGGCGCCGCCGTCTCGGGGTCGAGCCTGGCGTGCAGGTGCACGACGCCGTGGCGGTCCTCGCGCATCGTGAGCGAGCGCTCTGCGCGCACCTGCGCTTCGCGTGGTTCGACCCCGTCGGCGTCGAGGCGTGCTTCGGCTTCGCGGATGCCGCGCAGCAGCAGTTCGACCGGCGCCCGTTGGGCGAGCTCGGTGAGGGCGGCCTCCGCCACCTCGACCAGTTCGGCATCGCAGCGCGGCGCCACGCGGTCGAGCATGGTCGTGATCGCGGACGCGGCGTCGACGCTGACTGCCGCGCGGGCGAGTGCGCGGGCGAGGTGCGGCCGCCGGGGCGGCATCCGCTCGCCGACGAAGGATGCGCGGGTGGCGGTCGCGGAACCGACGGCGATGAGTCGGGCGGCATCGCTCCGAGACGCACGGGTGGACGCGGCGACGAGTCGACCCGCGTTGTGGAACCCCTGCGCCTTCGCGAGCCCGAGTTCGCCGAACTCGGGACCGGATCGTCGGGCGACCTCTGCGGCGGCGCGTGCGAGCAGCGAATCGACGCCACGGCGCAGCGCGGCGAGCGCATCGGTCACCCTGACGAGCCCGGGGTCGCTCATCTGCTCGAGGTCGCCCTGCGCGTCGCCGAGGATCGAACCGAACGCCGGCATCGCCTCACCCCATGCCTCGCGCAGCGCGCCGAGCTCGTGCTCGAGCGTCGCCAGGGGTTCGTCCATGCTTCGATCCTGCCCCGACCCACCGACATCTCCGGGCCCGTCGATTCAGACGCTGACCGGGATATTTCGCCTGTGAAGAGGTCGGCTCCCGAGCGGGCTGGGGAGGACGGGAGAGTCTCGCCGCAATGCGGCAGGAGGGGAGGTTCGGGTCGGGAGTGCGAGCGGCCGGCACGGCGCCGGCGCCACCCCCTCAGTACCCGCCCGCAGCGAGGTGCTGCGCCGCCACCGCGAGCGCATCCGCCAACGGCGCCGCGCCCTCCCGCACCGCGCCCACGGTGACCCGCACGAACTCGCGCTCCCGGACCGCGCCCCTCGCCGCCACTGCGGCACCGCGCACCGCGGCAGCCCCCGCCACCGGCGACCCGTTCGCCGCCGCGAGGAACGGCGTCCCGCCGGCCACGCGGATCCCGGCCGCCGCGAGCTGCACGAGCGTCGAACGCTCCGACTCGACCGGCATCCAGAGGTTGATCCCGTCGGCGCGCATCACGGGCACGCCCCGCGCGCGCAATGCGTCGCCGAGCGCGCGTTGGCGCGTGTAGTACGCGCGGCGCGCCTCGGCGACGGCGTCGATGGCCGCGCCGTCCGTCAGCAGGTCGAGCAGGATCGACTGGAGCATGCGCGAGGTCCAGCCGGGGCCGAGCATGCGCCGGGCCATGATCCGGCCGATGAGGTCGCGCGGGCCGCCCACGGCGGCGATCCGCAGGTCCGGTCCGTGCGACTTCGAGAAGCTCCGCACGTGCACGACGCGGTCGGGCAGGTGGGTGCCGAGCGTGACGTCGCCCTCGGTCGAGATGAGTCCCGAGTGGTCGTCCTCGACGACGACGAGGTCGACGCCGTGCTCGTCGACGGCCGAGCGGATGACTCCCGCCAGCGCCGCGGCGCGCGAGGGCGTCATCGACGCTCCCGTCGGGTTCTGGGCGCGGGGCTGCAGCAGGATGGCGGCCGGGCGGCGCCGCAGGGCGGTGGCGAGCCCGTCGGGCGACATCCCGTGCTCGTCGATGGCGACGGGCACGGCCTCGGCGCCGAGCAGGTCGAGGAGGTCGAGGAACGGCGGGAAACCCGGATGCTCCACGATGACCCGGTCGCCGAAGCGGACGACCTGCTCGAGCGCGCGTGAGATCGCGTCGAGTGCGCCGTCGACGACGACGATCGATTCGGCTTCGCTGGGCCACGATTCCCTGAGCACCGTCGCGAGCGCCGGGATGACGGGCTCCGCCTGGTAGCTGCCGACGTCCGCGCGGGCGGACACGCGCGAGAGCGCGGGGCCGAGCGGCGGCAGCAGCAGCGGATCGGGCGTCCCGCGCGAGAGGTCGAGTCGGACCGGGTCGTCGGGCGCCGCCATCCCGCGCATCCGCACGGCGGGGCCGGCCGCGGCATCCCGGCGCACGAAGCTCCCGGCACGGCCGCGCGACTCGATGAGCCCGGCACGTGCGAGCGCCTGCCACGCCTGGCTGATGGTGGCGGGGCTCACGCCGAGCGTCGCGGCCAGTTCCCGCACGGTGGGCAGGCGCACGCCGGCCTCGAGGTCGCCGCTGTTCACGAGCCGGGCGAGGTCGGCCGCGATGCCGCGGGGGGTCGTGTCGGCGAAGGGGGCGAGCGACGTCAGCTCGGAGACATCCACTCGAATACCTGATCGCACCATTGCCTCCTCACGAAGCAAGGGACAGGATGTTTAACCACCACGTCACAGAGTGAAACACAAGGGAAATGTTCACGCCGAAGAATAACAGAACGGGTCGCAACCCCGATCTGGCATCCGCCGCCGGTCCCCAGCCGGCGTCGATTCTCGGCACCACTGCTCGGCGTCACCGCACGCACGGCAGGCACTAGCGCACCACGCACCGCGCGCCCAGTACCCGCCAGCGGACGGCAACGACGCCGACCGACTCAGGAGGCACCATGACGATCGTTCGAGCGGCCATCACCCAGACCACGTGGACGGGTGACAAGGAGTCGATGCTCGACAAGCACGAGCAGTTCGCACGCCAGGCCAAGGAGCAGGGCGCCCAGGTGATCTGCTTCCAGGAGCTCTTCTACGGGCCCTACTTCGGCATCACGGAGGACGTGAAGTACTACGACTACGCCGAGCCGGCCGACGGGCCCATCGTGCAGCGCTTCGCGGCGCTCGCGAAGGAGCTCGAGATGGTCATGGTGCTCCCCATCTACGAGGAGGAGCAGCCCGGCGTCTACTACAACACCGCGGTCGTCGTCGACGCCGACGGCACGATCCTCGGCTCGTACCGCAAGCACCACATCCCGAACCTCGACAAGTTCTGGGAGAAGTTCTACTTCCGCCCCGGCAACCTCGGCTACCCCGTCTTCCAGACCGCCGTCGGCCCGATCGGCGTGTACATCTGCTACGACCGGCACTTCCCCGAGGGGTGGCGCGAGCTCGGCCTGAACGGCGCGCAGATCGTCTTCAACCCCAACGCGACCAAGCCCGGCCTCTCCAACCGCCTGTGGGAGATCGAGCAGCCCGCGGCAGCGGCCGCGAACGGCTACTTCATCGGCGCCGCGAACCGCGTCGGCCTCGAGGACAACGAGTACGGCGACCTCGCCGTGAACTTCTACGGCAAGAGTCAGTTCGTCGACCCGCAGGGCAACATCGTCGGCGACTACGGCTCGGAGAGCGACGAGGAGGTCGTGGTCCGCGACCTCGACATGGACATGATCCGCCAGGTGCGCAACGCCTGGCAGTTCTACCGCGACCGCCGGCCGGAGTCGTACACGTCCATCCCGAAGCCGTAACCCGACGAGACGCGAAGGAGCCAAGCGCATGGCCACCACCCTCATCTCCGGCGGAACCGTCGTCAGCGCCACCGGCCGCGCCGCGGCCGACGTGCTCGTCGACGGCGAGAAGATCGTCGCCGTCCTGCAGCCCGGCAGCCAACTGCTCGGCACGGATGTCGCGGCATCCGTCGACCGCGTCGTCGACGCCACCGGCAAGTACGTCATCCCCGGCGGCATCGACGCCCACACCCACATGCAGCTGCCGTTCGGCGGCACCGAGGCGTCCGACACGTTCGAGTCGGGCACCATCGCCGCCGCCCACGGCGGTACGACCTCGATCATCGACTTCGCCGTGCAGACCTACGGCCAGCGCATCGAAGACGGGCTGGCCGCCTGGCACGAGAAGGCCGGCGGCAACTGCGCGATCGACTACGGCTTCCACCAGATCGTCGGCGACGTCAACGAGGCCTCGATCGAGGCGATGAAGCGGCTGCCCGACGAGGGCGTCTCGAGCTTCAAGCTCTTCATGGCCTACCCGGGCGTCTTCTACTCCGACGACGCGCAGATCCTGAAGGCCATGCAGGTCTCGCGCGACACCGGGATGCTCACGATGATGCACGCCGAGAACGGCCCGGCGATCGACGTGCTCGCCCAGCAGCTGGTGGACCAGGGCAAGACCGACCCGTACTACCACGGCATCGCCCGCGCCTGGGAGATGGAGGAGGAGGCGACGCACCGCGCGATCATGCTCGCGAAGCTCACCGGCGCGCCGCTCTACGTCGTGCACGTGTCGGCCAAGCAGGCCGTCGAGCAGCTCGCCTGGGCGCGCGACAAGGGCCAGAACGTCTACGGCGAGACCTGCCCCCAGTACCTCTACCTCTCGCTCGAGGACCAGCTGGGCGCGCGGAGCGACGAGTGGGGCGCGTTCGAGGGCGCGAAGTGGGTGTGCTCCACGCCGCTCCGCAGCCGCGCCGAGGGCCACCAGGACTCGATGTGGCAGGCCCTCCGCACGAACGACCTGCAGATGGTCTCGACCGACCACTGCCCGTTCTGCATGAAGGACCAGAAGGAGCTCGGGCTCGGCGACTTCCGGAAGATCCCGAACGGCATCGGCTCGATCGAGCACCGCATGGACCTCATGTACCAGGGGGTCGTGACGGGGGAGATCACCCTCGAGCGCTGGGTCGAGCTCACGTCGACCACGCCCGCCCGCATGTTCGGCCTCTACGGCACGAAGGGCGTCATCCAGCCGGGCGCCGACGCCGACATCGTCGTCTACGACCCGAACGGCCACACGTCGATCGGCCTCGACAAGACCCACCACATGAACATGGACTACTCCGCGTGGGAGGGCTACGAGATCGACGGCAAGGTCGACACGGTCATGAGCCGGGGCAAGGTCGTCGTCGAGGACGACGCCTACGTCGGCGCCAAGGGCGACGGGCGCTACCTCAAGCGCGGCCTGAGCCAGTACCTCATCTGATCGGGAGAGGAACCCCGCCATGGACTTCGGAGTCGTCCTCCAGACCAACCCGCCCGCCTCGCGGGCGGTCCACCTCGCCAAGCTCGCGGAGCAGTTCGGGTTCAGCCACGTCTGGACCTTCGACTCGCACCTGCTCTGGGAGGAGCCGTACGTCATCCACTCGCAGATCCTCGCCGAGACGCGACGCGTGACCGTCGGCCCGTTCGTGACCAATCCGGCCACGCGCGACTGGACCGTCACCGCCTCGACGTTCGCGACGCTCAACGAGATGTACGGCAACCGCACCGTCTGCGGCATCGGCCGCGGCGACTCGGCCGTCCGTGTCACCAACGGCAAGCCGGTCACCATGCGCGAGCTGCGCGAGTCGATCCACGTCATCCGCGAGCTCGCGAACTCGCGGGCCGTCGAGTACAAGGGCTCGACGCTGCGCTTCCCCTGGTCCACGGGCTCCGAGCTCGAGGTCTGGGTCGCGGCGTACGGCCCGATGGCCCTGAAGCTGACGGGCGAGGTCGGCGACGGCTTCATCCTGCAGCTCGCCGACGTCGACATCGCGGCGTGGATGATCAAGACCGTGCGGGATGCCGCCGAGGCCGTCGGCCGCGACCCGATGTCGATCAAGTTCTGCGTGGCCGCGCCCTTCTACATCGGCGAGGACCGCGCGCACATGATCGAGCAGTCCCGCTGGTTCGGCGGCATGGTCGGCAACCACGTCGCCGACATCGTGGCCAAGTACGGCGAGCACGGCAGCGTGCCCGACGCGCTCACCGAGTACATCCGCGGTCGCGAGGGCTACGACTACAACACGCACGGCAAGGCCGACAACGACCACGTCGACTTCGTGCCCGACGAGATCGTCGAGCGCTTCTGCGTGCTCGGCACCGCCGAGGAGCACATCGAGAAGCTGAAGCAGCTCGCCGAGCTCGGCGTCGACCAGTTCGCCGGCTACCTCCAGCACGACAACAAGGAGGAGACCATGCGGGTGTACGGCGAGACCGTGATCCCCGCCATGACCGAGCACCTCACGGCGAAGGCATGACGACGACCGCGGCAACGCCCCGGGCCAGGCGCGCGCACCGCTGGCGCGCCGTGGTCTGGGGCGTCGTCGGCGTCCTCGCGCTCGCCGCGCTGTGGGAGCTGTACAAGCTCGTCGGACCCGCGGACGGATGGCTGGTCGGCGCGCAGGAGGGCGTCACGGGCAGCGGCATCCGCCTGCTCCCGCGCACGAGCGACCAGGCGATGCCGCACACCTGGGAGATGGTCGCGAGGGTCATCGAACCGGTGACGCGCGCGCAGGGCGCGCTGCCGCTCGGTGTCGTGGTCCTCCTCGCCGCGCTCACGAGCCTCGGGGTCGCGGCGCTCGGATGGCTCGTGGGCGTCGTCGTGGGCTTCGCGCTCGCGCTCCTCATGCTCGGCTTCCGGATCGCGGAACGCGCCGTGCTCCCGTTCGTGATCCTCAGCCAGACGGTGCCGCTCATCGCGCTCGCACCGCTCATCCGGAACTGGGGCTCGCGCCTGGAGTTCGGCACGTTCTCGTGGGAGAGCTGGATGTCGGTCGTCATCATCGCGAGCTACCTCGCGTTCTTCCCGGTCGCGGTCGGCGCCCTGCGGGGTCTGCAGTCGCCGGATGCCGCGCACCTCGACCTCATGCGCAGCTATGCGGCGGGGTGGTGGACCACGCTGTTCCGCCTGCGGCTGCCCGCGAGCGTGCCGTTCCTGATCCCGGCGCTGCGCCTCGCCGCGGCGAACGCCGTCGTCGGCACCGTGGTCGCCGAGATCTCCGTCGGCTTCACCGGCGGAATCGGCCGACTGATCCTCGAGACCGCGGTCGCCGCATCGAGCGACCCGGCGAAGCCCTGGGCGCCGATCCTCGGCGCGGTGCTGCTCGGCCTCGTCGCCGCCGGCTTCGTCGCCCTCCTCGCCGCCTTCCTCAGCCCGTTCCGCCGACAGGAGACCGTCGCATGAGCAGCCCGACCCCGAGCACGCCCGCCCCCGGACCGACGCCGCCCGCCGTCGCCGGCACCGCCACGGCGGACGCGACCGAGGCGGCGGTCGTCGCACGCGGCGTCGAGCGCGTCTTCGCGGGCGCCAAGGGTGCCGAGGTCACCGCGCTCACGGGCATCGAGCTCACCGTGCACGCCGGCGAGTTCGTCTCGCTCATCGGGCCCTCGGGGTGCGGCAAGTCGACGCTGCTCCGCCTCATCGCCGACCTCGACGAGCCGACGGCCGGCGAGATCCGGGTCTTCGGCAAGACCGCCAGGCAGGCCCGTATCGACCAGTCGTACGGCATCGCGTTCCAGCAGGCCGGGCTCCTGCCCTGGCGCACGGTGGCCGCGAACATCGAGTTGCCGCTGCAACTGCACGGGGCGGATGCCGCGACCCGCCGCGCACGCGTGGCCGAGCTGCTCGAGCTCGTGGGCCTCGCCGACTTCGCGAAGCACTACCCCGACCAGCTCTCGGGCGGCATGCAGCAGCGCGTCGCGATCGCGCGGTCGCTCGCCGAGCAGCCCAGGCTGCTGCTCATGGACGAGCCGTTCGGCGCGCTCGACGAGATGACGCGCGAGCGCATGCAGACCGAGCTCCTCCGCATCCGTGCCGAGACCGGTGCCGCCGTCGTGTTCGTGACCCACTCGATCCCCGAGGCCGTGTACCTCTCCGATCGCGTCGTGGTCATGTCGCCGCGGCCGGGCCGGATCACCGACGCGATCGACGTGCGCCTCGGCGACGCGGCGGACCGCGGCGAGGACCTCCGCGAGGACGCCGCGTTCTTCGCCGGCGTCACCGCCGTGCGCGAGGCGCTCCACGGCCCGACGGCCGCGCCGGCCGCCGGCGCCGCGAGGGGGGTGGACGTGCGATGACGAGCGCAGCGCCCGAGCGCGTCGAGAGCCCGCCGCCGCCCGCGGCGGACCCGGCGATCGCGATGCCCGGGCTCGCGGCATCCGCCCCGCCCCGTCGTCGCCGGTCGGGTGTCGACGGTCCGCTCGCGCGCTTCGCGAAGCTCGTGCTGCCGCCGATCGCGCTGTTCGTCGTGCTCGTGCTGCTCGTCGAGCTCGTCGTCGTCTCCGCCGGCATCCCGCCGTTCGTGCTCGCCAGCCCCTCCGCGATCCTCGACCAGCTCGTGCAGTACGCCCCCCAGGTGCTCGCGGCGACGCTCGCGACCGGCATGAACGCGCTCATCGGCCTCGTGATCGGGGCGGTCCTCGGCGTGCTGCTCGCCATCGCGGCATCCGTCGGCAGGCCCGTCGACGGCATGCTCGCACCCGTGGTCGCCGCCGTCGCGGTCGTGCCCATCGTCGCCCTCGCGCCGGTGTTCTACACGATGTTCGGCTCGACCTCCGAGGTCGCGCGGATCCTCATCGCCTCGATCGCCGCGTTCGTGCCCGTCTTCCTCAACACGCTGCGCGGCCTCCGCCAGGTGCGGCCCGTGCACCGCGACCTCATGCGCTCCTACGCCGCGACCCCGTCGCAGCTCACGCGGCTCGTCACCATCCCGTCGGCGCTGCCCCACTTCTTCACGGGCCTGCGCATCGCCTCGTCGCTCGCCGTGATCTCGGCGCTCGTCGCCGAGTACTTCGGCGGCCCACGGCAGGGCCTCGGCTCCGCGATCACGACCGCCGCGGCGTCGAGCGCGTACGCCCGCGCGTGGGCGTTCGTCATCGGCGCGATCCTGCTCGGCCTGTTCTTCTTCGTCCTCACCAGCCTGATCGAGAGGATCGCCTCCCGCCACCGATGACCCGGGCCCCGGCCCCGAACCCGGGAACCCGCCAGCGCCTCGCCGGCCGACGCCGTCCGGCACCAGCCACCGGCCCAGCCGGTCGGATCCCGCACCACGAGCACCACCACCAAGAGAGGAATGCACATGAAGCGCAACCGGATCCTCGCGGGCGCGGCGGCAGCAGCCGCGACCGCGCTCGTGCTCGCCGGCTGCTCCGGCGGGAGCAGCGACTCGGGCGACGGCGGCGACACCGCCGACGGCGAGCTCACGCCCGTGACCCTGCAGCTGCAGTGGCTCACGCAGGCCCAGTTCGGCGGCTACTACCTGGCCGAGGCGAACGGCTACTGGGAGGACCTCGGCCTCGACGTCGAGATCATCCCGGGCGCCGTCGACATCGTCCCCCAGGACGTGCTCGCCGCCGGCGACGTCGACTTCGCGATCGCGTGGGTGCCGAAGGCGCTCGCCTCGATCGAGGCCGGCGCGAACATCACGAACATCGCGCAGGTCTTCGAGCGCAGCGGCACGCTGCAGGTCGCTTGGGCCGACAGCGGCATCGAGGGGCCGGAGGACCTCTCGGGCAAGCAGATCGGCAGCTGGGGCTTCGGCAACGAATGGGAGCTCTTCGCGGGGCTCACCGAGGTCGACGCTTCGGGCTACACGATCGTGCAGCAGAACTTCGACATGAACGCGCTGCTCAACAAGGAGATCGACGCCGCGCAGGCGATGACCTACAACGAGTACGCGCAGCTGCTCGAGGCCGTGAACCCCGAGACGGGCGAGCTCTACCAGCCCGAGGACTTCTCGGTCATCGACTGGAACGAGGTCGGCACGGCCATGCTCCAGGACGCCATCTGGGCGAACTCGGAGCGCCTCGAGTCCGACCCGGAGTACGCCGAGACCGCGGTCAAGCTCATCCAGGGCGCGATCCTCGGCTGGATCGACCAGCGCGACGACCCGCAGGCCGCCGCCGACGCGGTCACGGCCGCCGGTTCGACGCTCGGCACGAGCCACCAGCTCTGGATGGCCAACGAGATCAACAAGCTCATCTGGCCCTCGAAGAGCGGCATCGGCCACATCAACGAGGACCAGTGGGACGCCACGGTCGAGATGGCCCTCATGACGAAGAACCAGGACGGCGCGCAGGTCATCACGACCGACCCGCCGGACGGCTCGTACACCAACGAGTACGTTGACCAGGCCCTCGAGAACCTGAAGGCCGACGGCGTCGACGTGATGGGCGAGTCGTACGAGCCCGTCGAGGTCACCCTCACCGAGGGCGGCAACTAGCAGACGGATGCCGCGGGGCCGGCCCGCACGGCGGGCCCCGCGGCATCCACCCCACGAAAGGCGACGACGCTGATGACCGAGAACCTCACCGCCGACCTCGACGCGCTCGCGCGCGAGCTCGACGCCGGACACGTCTTCCACTCCTGGTCGGCGCAGGGGAGTCCCCCGCAGCTGGTGATCGCGAGCGGGCGCGGCACGAAGGTCTGGGACCACTCGGGCCGCGAGTACCTCGACTTCTCCAGCCAGCTCGTCAACGTCAACATCGGCCACCAGCACCCGGCCGTCGTCTCGGCGATCCGCGAGCAGGCCGAGCTCCTCGCGACGATCGGCCCGCCCACCGTCAACCTCGCCCGCGGCGAGGCCGCGAAGCGCATCACCGACCGCGCGCCCGAGGGCATGTCGAAGGTGTTCTTCACCAACGGCGGGGCCGACGCGAACGAGAACGCGATCCGGATGGCGCGGCTGCACACCGGCCGCGACAAGGTGCTCTCGACGTACCGGTCGTATCACGGCAACACCGGCGCCGCGATCGTGTCGACCGGCGACTGGCGCCGCATCCCGAACGAGTTCGCGCGCGGGCACGTCCACTTCTTCGGGCCGTTCCTGTACCGCTCCGAGTTCTGGGCGACGACGCCCGAGGAGGAGTCGGAGCGCGCCCTCCGGCACCTGCGGCGCGTGATCGAGGCCGAGGGCCCGACGACGATCGCGGCCGTCCTCCTCGAGACCGTGCCCGGCACGGCCGGCGTGCTCGTGCCGCCGCCCGGATACCTCGCGGGCGTGCGCGAGCTCTGCGACCGGCACGGCATCATGCTGATCCTCGACGAGGTCATGTGCGGATTCGGCCGGAGCGGGCGCTGGTTCGCGTTCGACGGCTACGACGTGCGCCCCGACCTGATCAGCTTCGCCAAGGGCGTCAACTCGGGCTACGTGCCCGTGGGCGGTGTCGTCATCTCCGACGAGATCGCCGCCGACTTCGACGAGAAGGTCTTCCCCGGCGGCCTCACCTACTCGGGGCATCCGCTCGCGATGGCCTCGATCGTCGGGGCGCTCGATGCGATGGAGTCCGAGGGCATCGTCGACCACGCGCGGCGAGTCGGCGCCGAGGCCATCGCGCCCGCGCTCACCGAGCTGGCCGACAAGCACGCCGTCATCGGCGAGGTGCGCGGCGAGGGCGTCTTCTGGGCGCTCGACCTCGTCGCGGACCCCGAGACGCGCGAGCCGCTGCCCGCCGCCGAGGTGGGCCGCATCAAGGGCGCGCTCGTCGAACGCGGGCTGCTGCCGTTCGTCGCCGAGAACCGCATCCACGTCGTGCCGCCGTGCGTCGTCACGGCCGAGGAGGTCGAGCAGGCCACCGCGATCTACGACGAGGTGCTCGGCACCGTCGACGTCTGAGACGGATGCCGCGGCATCCGTCCGGGGTGCCGCGGCACCCACCACCCTGCGAACACGACCCGGACACTCGATTCGGAAGGAACGAGACCATGACCGACACCCAGACCGCCCCCAGCGCCGAGGGCACCGCGACCGCCGAGCTGGTGGAGCACTGGATCGACGGCGCTCCCGCGTCCGGCGCCTCGGAGCGCACCGGACCCGTCTACAACCCCGCGCACGGCATCGAGCAGCGCCGCGTGCGGTTCGCCTCCGCCGATGACGTGGATGTCGCGGTCGAGGCCGCCGCCCGCGCGTTCCCCGCGTGGCGGGACGCCTCGATCGCCAAGCGGCAGCAGGTCATGTTCCGCTTCCGCGAGCTGCTCGCGTCGCGGACCGACGAGCTCGCCGCGATCCTCACCAGCGAGCACGGCAAGGTGACCGCCGACGCGCTCGGCGAGATCGCCCGCGGACTCGAGGTCGTCGAGCTCGCGTGCGCGATGCCCGCCTACACGAAGGGCGAGTACTCGGAGAACGTCTCGACCGGCATCGACGTCTACTCGCTGCGGCAGCCGCTCGGCGTCGTGGGCATCATCAGCCCGTTCAACTTCCCCGCCATGGTGCCGCTGTGGTTCTTCCCGCTCGCGATCGCCACGGGCAACACGGTCGTGCTGAAGCCGTCGGAGAAGGACCCGTCGGCCTCGGTGTGGCTCGCGCGGCTCTTCCAGGAGGCCGGGCTGCCCGACGGCGTGTTCAACGTGGTGCACGGCGACAAGGTCGCGGTCGATGCGCTGCTCGAGCACCCGACCGTGCGGTCGATCTCGTTCGTCGGCTCGACCCCGATCGCGCGGTACATCTACGCGACCGCGACGGCGAACGGCAAGCGCGTCCAGGCGCTCGGCGGCGCGAAGAACCACATGCTCGTGCTGCCCGACGCCGACCTCGACCTCGCGGCCGACGCGGCGGTGAATGCCGGATTCGGCTCGGCCGGCGAGCGGTGCATGGCGATCTCGGCGGTCGTCGCGGTCGACTCGATCGCCGACGAGCTCGTTGCGAAGATCAGCGAGCGGATGTCGCGGCTCGTCACCGGCGACGGCACCCGGGGCTGCGACATGGGCCCGCTCATCACGCGCGAGCACCGCGACAAGGTGGCCGGATACCTCGACGTGGCCGGTGAGGACGGGGCATCCGTCGTCGTCGACGGCCGCGACCCCGAGGTGGACGGCGAGCCCGACGGGTTCTGGATGGGCCCGACGCTCATCGACCGCGTGCCGACGTCGTCGGCGGTGTACCGCGACGAGATCTTCGGCCCGGTGCTCTCGGTCGTGCGCGTCGACGGCTACGAGGACGGCGTCGAGCTGATCAACGCGTCGCGCTACGGCAACGGCACCGCGATCTTCACCAACGACGGCGGCGCCGCGCGGCGCTTCCAGCGCGAGGTGACGGTCGGCATGATCGGCATCAACGTTCCGATTCCCGTGCCCGTCGCGTACCACTCGTTCGGCGGATGGAAGGACTCGCTCTTCGGCGACGCGAAGGCCTACGGCCCCCGCGGCTTCGACTTCTTCACGCAGGAGAAGGCGATCACCTCGCGCTGGCTCGACCCGAGCCACGGCGGGCTGAACCTGGGGTTCCCGCAGCACGACTGAACCCCGCGGGGACCGCCGGCCCCCCGACCAGCCGGCCCCCCGCCGGCTCGTCAGGGGGCGGAGCGTCGTCCTAGGCGCCCGTCGTCGGCGCCGGGGCCGCCTCGGCCGCCTCGGTCGCCGGTGCCGGCTGCCGTCGACCGCGGTCGAGGCCGAGCCCGAGGCCGGCCGCGAGTGCGACCCCGAAGATCAGGAGTGCGTTCGCGCCGTGCGCCGCCCCGGCCGCCGGCGACGACCAGCCGCTGAAGCCGAGGAGCACCTGGACGAGGACGAGGACGAGGAGCGCGGCGGCCATCCAGATCGCGCGCCCGTTCCGCGTGAAGAAGGAGAGGACCAGCAGGACCAATGCGATGACCGGGAGGATCATCGCGCCCACCATGGCGTGGATGCCGATGCCGGCGCCCTCCGGGATCGCGTCCTGGGACAGGCTCGCGTCGATCACGCCGCCGGCGTCGATGTACGAGAACATGCCGGAGACCGCGAACACGATCGCCGCGGCCTGCACCGCGACGAGCGCAGCGATGATCCACGCGAACACGCGGTAGGTGGTCTTCATGGGGTCCCCCAGACGCCCTGGACGCCTCCGAGGGCGACCGGGCGGCCGTGGCGGATGACGTCGTCGTTGTGTGTGTTGCAGGTCAGGCTAGGGCGCCCCCGCTCCGGCCCGACAGCGCGTTCACCTCAGATCCGGTTCCGGATTCGCACAGTCGCATCGGAGGCCGTCCGGACGTCGCGCGCGCCCGGGTTGCGCCATCATGGGAGTGCCATGGGTACGCGCTCGCCGGGGGGCGGCGCGCCGAGCCCCGACGTGCGGGAGCAGGCGCGTCGCACCGAGTCGCGCCGAGTCGCCGCCCCGCACTGGCCGTGGGCGCTCCTGGTCGTCGCGTCCGCATGCTGGCTCGTCGAGCTGGTGCTCGTGCTCGTCGTCGGCGAATTCGGCGAGCTGCCATGGCTCGCCGCGTCGGCGGCGACCCTGGTCGCGGCCATGGTCGTGATGGCGCGGCGGCCGAGGCATCCGCTCGCCCCCTGGTTCACGCTCCTCTCGCTGAGCGGCGTCAGCGCGCTCGCCGGCGTGGGCATCGCCGCGATGCTGCAGGCGGAGGCGGCACCGGCCGGGCTCGCACTGGTGAACCTCGTCTCGCAGCTGGCCGTGGTGGTCGCGGCGATCGGCGCGGCTCATGTCGTCGGGCTGTTCCCCGACGGTTCGGCGACGCCCGGCGAACGCGGGACGGTGACCTCGACCTGGGCGCTGGCCGCGGTCCCGCCGATCCTCTTCCTGCTCTCGCCCACGATCACCATCCCCTTCTACTACGATGCGCCGGGCATCCCCAGCCCGTTCGCGCTGCCGTTCGCGGGGATCGACCCGGCGGTCGGCTCGGCCGTCGGGGACCTCCTGGGCCTGATCCCGGTGGCGATCGGCGCCGTCGTCCTGATCGTCCGATACGCGCGGGCGACGCCATCGCAGCGGCAGCCGATGCGGTGGATGTTCGTGCCGATCGCCTGCCTGCTGATCGCCGCGGCGACCCAGCTGCTCATCGGGTCCGGCGAACCCCGGTGGCTGATCTCGGTGCTGTGGATCTCGACCGGGATCGTCTTCGCCGTGTCGATCGCCCTGGGCCTGCTGCAGCCGGCCCGCCTGAACCCCGACCGCGTGATCAGGGGCACGCTGATGTACGGGCTCCTCTGGGTCGTGATCGCGGCGGCGTACGTGCTCGCGGGCTCGGTGGTCGGCGCGGCGGCGGGCACGCTGCTCCCGCTCGGTTGGGCCGTCGCGCTCGCGATGGTCGCCGCGGTGGCGTTCCAGCCCCTGCGCACGCGAATCGAGCGACTGGCCGATCGTCGCGTCTTCGGCGCCAGGGCGGACCCGTCCCAGCTCGTCGTCGGGCTCGGCCAGACGCTCGCGGGGACCTACGACCTCGATGCCCTGCTGCCGCGGATCGCGGCCACCCTCGAGGAGGGGATGGGGCTGACCTGGGCGCGCGTGCGCCTCGAACCCGCCGATGCCGACGATGCGGCGCGCGAGGGCACCGATCCGGACGGGGCGGAGGCCGACCCCGGCCCGCCCGTGCTCGTGGTCCCGATCGAGGTCGACGGCGAGCGGGTGGGTCGCATCGAGTGCGGCCCCAAGTCGACGGGCCTGCTCTCGTCGTCCGACACCGAGGTCATCGCCACCTTCGCCGGGCAGGCCGGGCTCGCCGTGCGCAACGTCCGGATGGCGCAGCAGCTCGCCGAGCAGGCGCGGCTGCTGACCGAGTCACGCGCCCGCCTGGTGCGCGCGCAGGAGGCCGAACGGCGACGCATCGAGCGCAACATCCACGACGGCGTGCAGCAGGACCTCACGGCGCTCATCGGGTTGGCCGGGCAGGCGCGCCAGGCGCACGATCGCGACACCGGCGACGTGGACGAGGACCTCGACGCGATCCAGCAGGGCCTGCGCAGGGTGCTCGCCGACGTGCGGGACCTCGCGCAGGGCATCCATCCGGCGGTGCTCAGCGATCGCGGCCTGCTCGCTGCGGTCGAGGCGCTCGCCGCGCGGCATCCGGTTCCCGTCACCGTCCGGGCCGACGCGCGGCTCCGCGACCGACGACTCGCCGAGGACCTCGAGGGTGCCGGGTACTTCGTGGTCGCCGAGGCGCTCACGAACAGCCTGAAGCACGCCTCGGCGCAGCACATCGACGTCGCGCTCTCGCTGGACGGGGCGGCTCTCGCCATCCGCGTCCATGACGACGGTGTCGGCATCGGGGCGGTGCATCCGCTCGGGAACGGCCTGGCCGGGCTCGCCGCACGGGTCGCGGCGGTGGGCGGCAGGCTCGACGTGTCGGGCTCCGCCGGCGCGGGGACGACCGTGACGGCCGACTTCTCGCCGCCCACGGCGGCCGGTGCGCGATGAGCACGCTGCGCGTCGTCATCGCCGACGACCACTACCTGGTCCGCGAGGGGGTGCGTCGAGCGCTGGCATCGAGCGGCGCGATCGAGGTCGTCGCCGCGGTCGGTTCGGCCGATGAGCTCGAGCTCGTGGTCGATCGCGAGGTCCCCGACGCCGTGGTGACCGACATCCGGATGCCTCCCGGCAACACGACCGACGGCATCGACGCGACGCACCGGATCCGCGAGCGCCACCCCGGGGTCGGCGTCGTCGTGCTGTCGCAGTACAACGACGCGACCTACGCGATGGAGCTGCTGCGCGACGGCGTCGCGGGACTGGCGTACCTGCTGAAGGAACGGATCGGGGATCCCGCTGCGCTCGTGGGTGCCGTGGAGGCGGTCGCCGCGGGCGGATCGCGCATCGACCCCGACGTGGTCGCCGCGCTCGTCCGCGGCGCGCCTGACGACTCGTCGCCGCTCGGCACCCTCACCGACCGCGAACGGGAGGTGCTCGCGCAGATGGCGGAGGGACGCACCAACGCGGGGATCGCCGAGCAGCTGCACCTCTCCGAGTCGTCGATCGAGAAGTACGCGTCGAGCCTGTTCGCCAAGCTCGAGCTGAACGACGAGCCGTTCGTGCACCGCCGGGTGGCGGCCGTGCTCGCGTACCTGCACGGGCAGGGCATGGCTCGACCGCTCGACGACGACCACGCCTGAGCGGGTCGGGTCGGCGGCGTGGCCGCACTCAGGGGCGCTCGGGCGCGGGCGGGCGCGCCCACTGGACGTCAGCGAGCCGCGAAGGCGGCGATCGCGCGCCGTGCGTCGGGGGTCTCGATCGCCGCGCCGATGGTCGCGGCCTCGTCGTCGAGCGACGCCTGGAACGAGCGAGTCCGGCCGGCGTGCACCAGCCGCTTCGCCTGGCCGAACGCGTGCGTCGCGCCGGCGAGCCATCCGTCGGCGATCGCGCGAACGCGGGGGTCGAGCGCCTCTGGCGCGACGACCTCGGCCACCAGGCCCCAGTCGAGCGCCTCCTCGGCCGATAGCGTGCGCGACGTGAGCGTGAGCTCGAGCGCGCGGCGTACTCCGACCGCCTCGGGCAGGAGCGTCGACACGCCGCAGTCGGGAGTGAGCCCGACGTCGCTGTATCGGCTCGCGAACGTCGCCCGCTCGGATGCGACGATCACGTCGGCGACCAGCATGAAGCCGAGGCCGCCGCCCGCGACGGGGCCCTGCACCGCCGCGACGATCGGCTTCGTGCTCTCGCGCAGCACCCGGTGCCCGTCGTGGATGCGGTCGGCGAGACGGCGGACCACGTCGGCGGGTCGGTCGCCGCCGGTGCCCGATGAGGCGAGCTCCGACATCGCCACGACGTCGCCGCCCGCGCAGAACGCTCGGCCCGCGGCGTCGAAGAGCACGGCGCCGACGTCGTCGCGCCCGGCGATCTCATGCGCCAGGTCCTGCCACCGGGCGATCGCCTCGGGATCGACCGCGTTGAGCCGGGTCGGTCGGTTCAGCGTCACGTGCGCGAGGCCGTCGCGCACGTCGAACAGGATCACGTCGTCGGGCATGATCGGATGCTACCCGGCCGGCTGGTGGCGGGTCGGGTGCGGCAGGCGCGGTCGGCCGGATGCGTCGGCCACGATCACACGCCGAAGTTGGCGCTGGGCGCGACCATCCTCGCGATCGCGCCATCATCCGTGTAGCTGACGATCATCACCCCGAAGTCGAGCGGCGTGCTCGGGGTGCTGGTCGGCAGCGGCACGATGCCGACGCGGTCGACGACGACCGTGCGCCCCGTGGTCGGATCCGTGTACGGCACGCCGGCCTCGACGCCGATGGTCAGGCTGGCGGCCGGATCGCCCACCGCGACTCCCGACGCCGACCCGATGCCCGGTGCGGTCGACACGGGGAGCGGTCCCGCATCGGGTCCCTCGACGAACACCGTGTGGTTGGGGATGTCCGGGACCCGGCCGGGCGTGTCCGTGTCGCTGAGTCGGAGGCCGCCCCAGACGTGATCGGTACCGGGCGGGGTCTCCAGCCCACCGGGATTCGGCGTCGCGACGGGTTCGCCGAGGTACGTCGTGAGGCCCGACACCACGTCGGCGGTCGGCTGGAAGTAGTCGAAGCTCACGATGATCCCTCCAGCGGTGTCGAGCACCGCGATCGACTCCGCGGTGATGGCGACCAGCGCCGGGGTGGGCTCGGCCGCCTCGGTCGTCGGCGGCGGGCTCGACGTCGATGCGGACGGGGGTGTCACCGAGGCAGCCGGCGCGGTGCATCCGGCGAGGGCCGAGGTGGCGGCGAGGAGCAGGACAGCGGTGATCAGGCGTCGTCGCATCATGGCCGCACCGTAGTGTCCCGTCGGCCCGCGCTCGTCAGGGGAGGCACTGAACACGCCGACCCGCGGCCTCGTCAGTCGTCGTTCGCTCCGCCGCCGCGCGCCGGATGGTGGTACGAGTGCTCGAGTCGTGCGGCCCGGTCGACGAGGACCTCGAGCACCGTCCGGACGGCGAGTCGCTCCGCGACATCCGGCCGAACGAGCGCGAAGATCTGGCGGACCGACGTGACGCCGCGCAGGGGCTTCAGCACGATGCCCTCGGGCACCGCGCCCGAGGTGTACCGCGGCACGAAGGCGATGCCCAGGCCCGCCGCGATGAACGCCTCGACGATGCGCATGTCGCTGAAGCGCTGGCTCACATCGACGCGCCGGCCGCCGGCCTGCTCGATCGCGTGCAGGATCCGCTCGAAGGGGAAGCCCGGCGGCACGCCGAGCCAGGCCTCATCGACGAGGTCGGCCGGCGTCACGTGCGCGCGCCCCGCGAGCCGGTGGTCGGCCGGGAGGCCGATGTCGAGCGGCTCGGTGAGGAGTGGGAGCGCGCGGAGGCCGCGACCGCCCCACGGGAGCTCGCCCGGCATCGTGTGCGCGAGCACGATGTCGTACTCGTTGGTCAGCTCGGGGAACTCCGCCAGCTCGGGGTCGAGGTCGGTCGCCCGCACCACGAGGCCGGCGACCGAGCGGAGGTCGGTAAGCACCTGCGGAAGGAGCGTCGCGCCGACGGTGGGGAAGGTCAGCAGCGTGACCTCGCCGCTCGGGTGGTTGCGGAACTGATCCCACAGCGCCGAGGCGCGCTCGAGGGCCACGGCGACCTCGGCCGCGCTGCGCGCGAGCGCGTGCCCCGCGCTCGTCAAGACGACCCCGCGCCCGCTGCGCTCGGTGAGCGGCATGCCGGCCTCGCGCTCGAGCACCTTCAGCTGCTGGGACACCGCGGAGGGCGTGCGGCCGGTGGCGTCGGCGACGGCGGTCACGCTGCCGCGTTCGGCGAGTTCGCGGAGCAGGTCGAGGCGGCGTACATCCATGTAGTGATGCTACATGGTTAGTGAAGTTTCGTAAGATTGTGCTGAACGGTTTCGAGGTGCACAATAGATGATGTCGGACACGTGCAAGGGCGCACCGAGTCGCCCGACATTCCAACGAACTCTCGAAAGGAACCACCGTGTTCACCGTCTTCGCCATGCTCGCCGTCGCCTCGATCGCCGGCATCGTCAGCTCCATCGTCGTCACCGCGCGCGACGGCTACCGTCGCCAGCCGCGCGAGACCTTCGCGCGCACCGTCTAGGTCGCGCGTCGCGGAGCCGAAGGTCTCCGAGCAGGGCCGCCGTGCGGGGGAGGGACACCCCGCAGGGCGGCCCTTCGCATTCCCGGTCCGTTCGGCAGGCCCGGGCCGGCCCGACCTCGGACCGTTCCGCCCGACCTCGGACCGTTGCTCCCGGCCGGCCCGCCGGCCTCGGTCGATGCCGTCGTCGAGCCCTCGGCTCGACATCCGATCACGTCCGGGGATAGCGTGACCGCACCGCCGGGGCGCCGGGCGCCCGCCCGTGCACCGCGCTCCGACGTGAACCCGAGGAGCGAACGGATGCCGACGACCCCGACGACCCCGACGCCGCCCGAGCCATCGCGGTCGGAACGCTCGCCCGGCGATGACGCCCTGATCCGCACGTTCCTGCTGGGCCTCGCCGAGGGGCTCACGGCCTCGGCGGAGTCGACCGATCGCATCCGCGCCGAGATCATCGACATCGCGCGCGCCTACGGGGTCGACGAGGTCGACGTCGTGGTGCTCCCGACCATCGCGCTCGTCCAGACCGGCGAGGGCGAGACGGGGCGGGTCTCGCTCACCTCGGTCCGCGCCTCGTTCCGGTTCGACCAGATCGCCGCGATGGCCGACCTGGCGCGGTCGGCGCGGGCCGCCGAGATCGACCCGGCCGACGGCATCCGTCGGCTGAACGAGATCGGCGCCATGCCGCCGAGGCGGCACTGGTTCATGCGCACGATGGGGCACGGTCTCCTCACCGCGGGTCTCGCGCTGCTCCTCGCCCCGAGCTGGCAGGCCGCGGTCGTGGGCTTCGGCCTCGGCGTCGTCATCGGCGTGGCCAAGCTGACGCGGTCCCAGACGCTCTCGCTGATCCTCCCGGTCGCGGCCTCGTTCGTCTGCGCGGTGATCGTGTTCCTCCTCGCTCCCGTGGTCGAGATCGGCGACCCGCTGCGCGTGCTGATCGCGCCGCTCGCGACCTTCCTCCCCGGCGCACTGCTCACCACCGGGGTCCGCGAGCTCGCCGCCGGCCAGATGGTCGCCGGCTCGTCGCGCCTCGGCGCGGGCATCGTCCAGCTCGCCCTGCTCGCGCTCGGCATCCTCGCGGCGGGGACCGTCGTCGGGATCGGCGAGGACGAGTACGTTCCCCGCGAGGTGCAGCACACGCTGCCCTGGTGGGTGGCCGGGATCGGGCTGGTGCTCTACGGGGTCGGCGTGTACCTCCACTTCGCCGCACCCGGGCGTTCCTACGGCTGGGTGATCCTCGGGCTCGTGGTGGCGTACGGCGCGCAGCAGCTCGGCGCGCTCATCCTCGGCCCGCAGGTCAGCGGCTTCATCGGGGCGCTCGTGGTGACGCCGTTCGTCCTCTGGGTCGAGGACCTGCCGCGCGGCGGCGTGCCGTCGCAGATCGCCTTCCTGCCGGCGTTCTGGGTGCTCGTGCCCGGCGCGGCCGGGCTCATCGGCGTGACGGAGGGTGCGGTCGAGGAGTCGGCGGGCGTCGACGACGTCGCCGCCGCGTTCGCCACGGTCATGTCGATCGCGCTCGGCGTGTTCATCGGCTCGGCGACCTACCGGTTCCTCCGCCGCAGCGCAGCCGGCATCGCCGAGTTCCACGTCGACCTGCCGTCGGTGCTCGGTCCGTCGGAGAACTCGGTCCTGTCGCGCATCGCCGACGCCGCGCCGAGGCCGCGGCGACGCGACCCCGAGGACTGACCGGGGCGAGCCGCGCGACTCGCGCGTCGCGCCGCTCGCGCGCCGACCCCCCCCGGCACGCGCGCCCGGGCGAGGTCGCCGGAGCGGTTCCCGAGACATCCGCACGTTCCTCTCAGGCACTGGAGTCTTAGAGTATTCGGGTGACTTCCCGGAATCCCCAGTCCGCCGAGGCCCGCCGACAGCTCATCGAGCACATCTCGAACGAGGCGGTATTCCACGGTGACTTCACGCTGACCAGCGGCAAGAAGGCGTCGTACTACGTCGACCTCCGCAAGGTGAGCCTCGACCACCGCGTCGCGCCGCTCATCGGCCAGGTCATGCTCGACCTCATCGCCGACGTTCCGGACGTCGTCGCCGTCGGCGGCATGACGATGGGCGCCGACCCCATCGCGACCGCCGTGCTGCACCAGGGCGCCGCGCGCGGCCTCGCGTACGACGCCTTCGTCGTGCGCAAGGAGCCGAAGGACCATGGTCGCGGCAAGCAGGTCGAGGGGCCGGATGTCGCAGGCAAGCGAGTGATCGTGCTCGAGGACACCTCGACCACGGGCGGCTCGCCGCTCAAGGCGATCGAGGCGTTGCGCGCCGTCGGCGCCGAGATCGCCGCCGTCGCGGTCGTCGTCGATCGCGACACGGGCGCGCGCGAGGTCATCGAAGCCGCGGGCGTCCCCTACCTCGCGGCCATCGGCTTGAAGGATCTGGGATTGTCATGAACGAACGCGACGGACGCTACGACCCGAGCGGATTCGACGACGACACCGACTGGCTCATGAGCCAGCTCGGCAGTGGCCGTCGACCCGACCTCGAGGGCCGACAGGCCCCGCAGCCGCCCGTCGCACCCGCGGCCGAGGCCCCGCGCGCCGAGACCGCGCCGCCCTCGCGCCCCCGCCGTCGCAGCGAGGAGTCGCTCGACTGGTTCTCGGTCGCCGAGCCCGCGGCAGCCGACGACGCGCCGACGCGGGCGCTCCCCGTGGTGGGCGACCCGATCGATCGCGCCGCCCCCGGCCCGGTCGACGCGCCGCCCGCGTGGAACGAGCCGGCTCCGAACCCGCCGGCCTGGAACCAGCCGGCCTGGAACCAGCCGGCCTGGAACGCGCCCGCGTGGAACACCCCGCCGGCCGAACCGCCGCGCATCGCCGAGCCGCCGGTCGACGACCGGCTGACCTCGGTCGAGCCGCCCGTCGGCGGCATCGTGCCGCCCGCGTTCACGCGACAGCCCGAGCCGCCGCAGGCTCCGCCCGGGCCGGTCACCCCGCCCGCGAACTTCGCCCTGACCTGGGGCGAGCCGCAGGAGCGACCCTCGCTCGACACCGAGGATGGGCTGCGGGCCGCGTTCCGGCAGCTCGCGGACCCGTCGAACACCTCGCCCCTCGACCCAGAGCCCGAGGTCGGGTCCGAGCCGGAACCGGAGCAGCCCGGGGCGGGATCGCCGTTCGAGGGCTTCACGCCGCCGCCGGTCGCCCGTCGCTCGTTCACCCCGGCGACGCCGTCGGCCGGAGCGCCCGACGACTTCGCGGACGAGCTGTGGTCGGCACTGCACGAGGACGAGCAGCCGGCTGAGGCCGAGCAGGGCGCCGACGGGTACGACCAGCGCGCCCACGGCGACGGACCGGCGTTCGACCAGCAGGGCCCGCGCGGCGCGTACGACGAGCGCGGCGCATTCGCCGAACAGCGGGCGTACGCCGAGCAGGGCGCATACGACCGTTCGGCCGCGTACGACCCGACCGGCTACGACCAGGCGGGCTACGACCAGGCGGGCTACGACCAGGCGGGCTACGAGCAGGCGGGCTACGACCAGGCCGGACACGACGACACGGGCTACGACCGGGTCGGCTCCGACCAGGGCTGGGTCGACGGTGCGGGCCACGGCGATCCCCTCGGTCCCCGCGCGGGCGCGGCTCCGGGCGCGATCGGAGCGGACGGCCGTGTACCGGACTTCGCCGCCCGCGGCGGCTCGTACGACGGGGACGGCGGCGGCCGGGGCTACGGTGACGGCTTCGACGCCCAGGGCTACGACTGGGAGGGGTACGACCAGGACGGCTACGACCGCGACGGGTACGACCGGCAGGGCTATGCACGGCCCGCATACGACGGGGCCGGCCACGGCGCCGCCGGCGCCGACGACGGCCGGGGTTACGGCTACGACGACGACGAGACCGAGCGCAGCCCCTTCGACGGCGTGGCGTTCTCCGCCGACGCATACGGCGGCGACGCGGACGGGAACGACGCGGGCGGATTCAGCCCCGACGCCTACGCCGACACCGGGGACTACAGCGGAGACCGCTTCGGCACGCACGACGATCTCGCGGAGCACGGCGACGGGTACGACCTGCGCGACCTGTGGCGCGAGAGCGAGGACGGCGGGCAGGCGAACGGCGCCTGGTCCGACCAGGCCGACGACTGGCGCGAGGACGTCGGGCAGCCGACGGCCGACGCGTCCGACGACGTCCGCTGGTACGCCGACGGCCTCGCCGAACGCCGCGCCGCCGAACCCGACCGGCCGACGGGAGCGGACCGGGCCGAGGCCGACCCGTGGAGCGCCGACGAGTCGCCGCGGGCGCGGGAGTTCGCCCAGTCGGGTTACCTGTGGAACCTCACCCCGGACCCCGAGGGCCACGACCCGAAGGTCCCGGTCGAGGACCCGGGCGACGAGCCTGCGCCGGGTCCGCGCCGCGGCGCCGGGGCGCCGGCCGCCGCCGATGCCGCCCGCGACGCCGACCCGTTCGGCCTCAGCGCCGTCGACGAGCGGGTCGACGACGAGCGGGTCGACGACCAGCCGACGTACGGCGACCCCCTCGCCTACGACGACCAGCCGGCCCACGACGAGCAGCCCGCGGTCGACGACCGCCGGTCCTACGACGAGCGGGCGTTCGACGACCCGTGGGGCGCGCACGACGTGGACGAGCGCACGACCGAGCGTCCGGGGACCGGCCGGCCGGAGGCGAACAACGGCGACGACGGCCTCGCCGCGTTGTTCGGCGGTGCGGGCTTCGGTGCGACCGGACCGATGTCGGTGGTCGAGGCATCCGAGGAGGCCGGCTTCGATCGCACGCCGGCGCGCGAATCCGACTACGCCGAGCCGAACGCCACCGACCCGTTCAGCCGTGACGAGCGCGGCGGATGGGACGACGGGTACGGTCCGACCCGGACGACGAGCCCTCGCCCCGGCGACGGCGATCGGGGCGGGTACCGGGCGGCGCCCGACACATCCGCCGGCGACGACTCGAGCGGCCGATCGCCGGTCAAGATCCTGACGTGGGTGGCCGGCGGCCTCGCGCTCGTCGTGCTCATCGTCGCCGTCGTGGCGTTCGGCACGCGGTTCCTCGCGCCGAGCGATGCCGAGACGGCGGCGCCCGTCGCGACGGAGGAGCCCGTCGCGGCGCCGACCGCGCCCCAGCCGGCCGGCGTCCACCCGTGGCAGGCGCTGTTCGGCACCGAGTGCCTCGAACCGTTCGAGACCGCGTGGGCCGAGGAGTTCACGGTCGTCGACTGCGCGAGCCCGCACACCGCGCAGCTCGCCTATCGCGGCACCTTCGCGGGCGACGAGGCCGCCGAGTTCCCGGGCGAGGAGGCGCTCTCCGCGCAGTCGCAGGAGCTCTGCGCCGCCGAGGGCATCATCGACCCGGCGGCGGCCGCCGGGGTCGGCGACCTGCAGATGCTCACGGCGTTCCCCGTGACCGCCGAGCAGTGGGACGCCGGGCAGCGCAACTACTACTGCTTCGTCGAGCTCGTGAGCGGTGAGCCGCTGGCGGCGAGCATCGCCGGGGCCGGCCCCGCCGCGCAGTGAGTCGCCTCGTCGTTCTCGGCTCGGTGAACGTCGACGCGACGAGCTACGTGGACGCGTTCCCCGAGCCCGGCGAGACGATCCACTCGCTCGCCTACCGGGTCTCCCTGGGCGGGAAGGGCGCGAACCAGGCCATCGCCGCGCACCTGTGCGGGGCCGACGTGTGCCTCGTCGCGCGGCTCGGCGACGATGCCGCGGCCGAGGTGGCGCGCGACTCGTTCGCCCGGCACGGGCTGCCGATGGAGGCGATCTCGATCGCGGACGGAACGCCGACCGGCGTCGCCCAGATCACGGTGGCGGCGACGGGGGAGAACACGATCGTGGTGACGGCCGGGGCGAACGCCGCGGTCGGGCCGGAGGCGGTCGCCGCCGAAGCGCGGCGCATCGCGGACGCCGAGGTCGTGCTGACCCAGGGCGAGCTCCCCGTGGCGAGCGTCGAGGCGCTCGCCCGCGCCTGCGACGAGGCCGGCACGCGGTTCGTGCTGAACCTCGCGCCGCCGGTCCCCATCGCCGACGAGGCCACGGCGGTCGCCGACCCGCTGGTCGTCAACGTCCACGAGGCACGCGCGGTCGGCATCGGCCGAAGCCTCTCCGACGACGCCCGCGCCGACGCGTGGCGGGACGCCGCGGCATCCGTCGTCGGCGGGACCGCCCGATCCGTCGTCGTGACGCTCGGCCCGCGCGGCGCCGTCGCGGCATCCGCCGACGGGGCATGGATCGTCGCGGCGCCCGAGGTCGACGCGGTCGACACGACGGGTGCGGGGGATGCCGCGACCGGCGCCCTGGCCGCCATGCTCGCCGAGGGCCGCAGCCTGCCCGACGCGTTGCGCGTCGCGGTGGCCGCGGGCACGATCGCCGTGCGTTCGCGGGGCACCGTGGACTCGTACGCCGGGCGGGCCGACGTGCTCGCGTTCGCCGACGGGCTGGAGCTCCGATGACCGTTCCCGTGATCGTGGACTGCGACCCCGGGCACGACGACGTCTTCGCCCTCTGGTTCGCCGCGGGGCATCCGAGGCTCGACCTGCTCGCCGTGACGACGGTCGGCGGCAACGTCCCCCTCGAGCACACCAGCCGGAACGCGCGGGTGGCGCTGTCGGTCGCCGGCGTCGTCGACGTCCCGGTCGCGGCCGGCGCCCGGGGTCCGCTCGCCCGCGAGCTGTCGACCGCCGAGTGGATCCACGGCGAGAACGGCCTCGGCGGCCCCGAGCTGCCCGACCCCGACGACGGCCCCACGCCCGTTCCGCTCGACCCGCGCAGCGCGACGGAGCTCATCGCCGACACGCTCGCCGCAGCATCCGAACCCGTGGCGATCATCGCGACCGGACCCGTCACGAACGTCGCCGTCCTGCTCCGCGATCGCCCCGACCTCGCGCCGCGGATCCGGGAGGTCGTCTGGATGGGCGGCTCGACCGAACGCGGCAACGCGACGCCCTACGCCGAGTTCAACGCATGGGTCGACCCGGAGGCGCTGGATCTCGTGCTGCAGAGCGGAATCCGCTTCACCATGGTCGGACTCAACGTCACCCATCGCGCACTCGTGACGAGCCGGGTGCGCGAGCGCCTCGCCGCGATCGGCACGCGCACGGCACGATTCGGCGACGAGCTGCTCGAGTTCTTCTGCCGGACGAACGACGAGGTGTTCGGCATGCCCGACGGCCCGCTGCACGACCCGGTCGCGGTGGCGGTGCTCGCCGACCCCGCCTCGGTCGAGGTCGTGCGCACACGACTCGACGTCGAGCTGGTCGGGTCGGAGACCGTCGGGGCGACGAGCGTCGACCTCGACGACATGCTCGCCCGCGAGCCGAACGCCTTCGTCGCGGTCGGGCTCGACGTCGAGCGGTTCTGGGCGGACATCGAGGCCGCCGTGGCACGGTTGGCCTGAGGGGGCGCGGATGGACTGGACGTTCTGGGTCGCCGGCGTCGTCATCGTCGGCCTCGTGATCGTGACGCAGGTCTTCCTCCACGAGAGCCGGTGGTCGCGTCGGCCGCGCGAGGAGGAGCCGTTCGACGCCGACCTGCCGGGCTCGGACGCACCCGAGGAAGCGCCTTCGGATCCGCCGGCGGGTACGCCGACGAGCGCCGAGGAGGACGACGATCGATCGCGCTGATGGGCGCCGCGGCGGCTACGCTCGTCGGGTGACCTCCCGCGACGACGCGACCGGATCGGCCCGTGCGCAGCTGGCCGCGCTGGCCGCCGACGAGGAGCTGCGCGACCTCTGGCGGGCGGCGCGTCCGCCGATCGATCCCGAGGCGACCCGGGCGGCCGCCGTGCTGATCCTGTTCGGCGTGCTCGACGGGCTGCCGAGCGACCACGAGGCCCAGGCGGGAGCCGTCTCACGCGACCTCGACGTGCTGCTGCTCGCTCGCGCCGACACGCTGCGCTCGCACGCCGGCCAGATCGCGTTCCCCGGCGGCCGCGTGGAGCCCGGCGACGCCGACGTCGTCGAGGCCGCCCTCCGCGAGGCGAGGGAGGAGACCGGGCTGGATCCCGCGGGCGTCGACGTGCTCGGCGAACTCGATCCCATCCCGCTCGCGTACTCCCGCCACCTCGTGACCCCGGTGCTCGGCTGGTGGACGCAGCCGTCGCCCGTGCACGCGGTCGACGTCGCCGAGTCCTCCGCCGTGTTCCGCACCCCGGTGGCCGACCTCCTCCATCCGGCGAACCGCCTGACGACGGTGCTGCGACGCGACGGCGACGAGTGGCGCGGGCCCGGGTTCGTCGTCACCTCGGGCGGGGCCGACCGGCTGGTCTGGGGATTCACCGCGATGGTGCTCGACGCGATGTTCGAGGCGCTCGCCTGGACCGAGCCGTGGGACCGGGCGCGCGAGATCGACGTGGACTGAGCCGCGCGGGTCGCCCCGCGACTACAGGTCGCTCTCGACGGGCTCGGCCGTGACGAGCTCGAACACGCCGTCGAGGATCTCGTCGGGCCGGAACGGGTACTTCTCGATCTCGCGCTGGTCGCTGATGCCGGTGAGCACGAGCACGGTGTGCAGCCCGGCCTCGATGCCCGCCACGATGTCGGTGTCCATGCGGTCGCCGATCATCGCCGTGTGCTCGGAGTGCGCGCCGATCTTGTTCAGGGCCGACCGGAACATCATCGGGTTCGGCTTGCCCACGACGTAGGGCTCCTTGCCGGTGGCCTTGGTGATGAGGGCGGCGATCGCCCCGGTCGCGGGCAGCGGACCGTCGGCGCTGGGGCCCGTGGCATCCGGGTTGGTCACGATGAACCTGGCGCCGGCGCCGATCAGCCGGATCGCCTTGGTGATCGCGTCGAACGAGTAGTTGCGGGTCTCGCCGACCACCACGAAGTCGGGATCGGTCTCGGTCATGATGAAACCGGCCTCGTGCAGCGCGGTCAGGATGCCGGCCTCGCCGATGACGAACGCCGACCCGTGCGGCACCTGCTGCTTGAGGAAGTCGGCGGTGGCGAGCGCCGAGGTCCAGATGCGCTCCTCGGGCACGTTGAGGCCCGAGGAGCGGAGCCTGGCCGACAGGTCTCGTGCCGTGAAGATCGAGTTGTTGGTCAGCACGAGGTAGGGCGTGCCCGAGTCCTCCCACTGCCGCAGCAGGTCGGCCGCGCCGGGGAGGGCGTGGTTCTCGTGCACCAGCACGCCGTCCATGTCGGTGAGCCAGGCCTCGACCTCTTCACGCTTCGCCATGGGCCAAGCCTAGGCCGCGCGCATCACAGGACGATGAACAGCGGATGCCGCGCGCGCGACGGCGCCGGCCTCAGTCGTGCAGCAGCTCCTGCCAGTTCTCGGGGACGCTGCCGTTCGGTCCGGGGCACGACTGGTCCTCCGGCCGCCAGCGCGGCGGGGCGAGCGGCACGTGTCGGGCCCCGCGTTCCGCGGCGTAGTCCCAGAACCACTCCTCGCCCGGCTCGAACGACGCGGCGACCTGGTGACCGGTCTCCTCCGCGTGCCGGCGCGCATGCTGGCCAGGGGAGGCATCGCAGCAGCCGATGTGCCCGCACTCGACGCAGCGTCGCAGGTGCCACCACCAGCCGCCGAGGTCGAGGCACTCCGCGCAGCCGGTCCCCGACGGCGGGGGCGCGAGCACGGGCTCCACCGCCTCCTCGGGCGTGGGCTCCGCGCCGGGCGTGCCATCCGCGTCGGGGGCCGTCGCCGCTGCCGGGCTCATGCGTACACCTCCGCCGCCGCGAGCGCCCGATGCACCGACGCGACCGCACTCGACCCCTCGCCGACCGCGGCGGCGACCCGTTTCATCGACCCTCGACGCACGTCGCCGGCGGCGAACACCCGTGGAATCGAGGTCTCGAAGGGCAGCGGCATCCGCCCCGCCGTGCGCCATGCGTCGCCGAGGGCGAGCACGTCGGCGCCGGTGTGCACGAACCCGTCGTCGTCGCGCTCGAGGTCGGCGAGCCAGTCGGTCGCGGGCACCGCGCCGATGAAGCAGAAGAGCGCTCGGCAGTCGACGGTCTCGTCGACGGCGCCGGTGAGCGTCACGCGCGCGAGCGCGTCGTCGCCGTGCAGGGCCGAGACCTGCGTGCCGGTGTGCACGTCGATCCGCGGGTCCTCGCGGATCCGGTCGACGAGGTAGCTCGACATCCGGTCGGCGAGGTCGCCCGATCGCACGACGAGCCGCACGCGGCATCCGCCCTGCGCCAGGGCGAGGGCCGCCTGCCCGGCCGAGTTCGCGCCGCCGATGACGACCACGTCGGAACCCGAGGCCTGCCGGACCTCGAGCGCGGTCGCGGCGTGATGGATGCCGGCGCCCTCGAACTCGTCCCAGCGATCGATCGGGAGGCCCCGGTAGGCGACGCCGGTGGTCACCACGACGGCCCGCGCGCGGACGATCGCGCCGTCGGCGAGCAGCAGCCGGTGCGCTCCGCCTTCGGTGTCGAGCTTGACCACGGGGCATGGCGAGGCGATGCGCACGCCGAACTTGAACGCCTGCAGCGAGGCCTGGGAGGTGAGGGCGTCACCGCTCACGCCGAAGGGGAAGCCCAGGTAGTTCTCGATGCGCGTCGTCGTCGCCGACTGCCCACCGGGCGCGACGGCGTCGAGCAGCACGGTGCCGAGTCCCTCGGATGCGCCGTAGATCGCGGCGGCGAGCCCCGCCGGCCCCGCCCCGACCACGGCCAGGTCGAACTCGGTGTCGTCCTCGGCCGTGTACGCGAGCCCCAGCATCTCGGCGATCCGTCCGGGTGTCGCGTTGCGGATGATCTCGCCCTGCACGATGGCCACCGGGAGGTCGTCGCGCGTGTAGCCGTGCGACCAGATGTCGTGCGAGAGCTCGGGGTCGTCGACGTCGATCCAGGTGTGCACGAGCTCGAGCCGCTCGGCGTAGCGCCGCAGCGCCTGCGACTCGGGGCTCTGCGAGCCGACGAGCTTCAGGGTCCATGCGGCCGGGCCGTGGCGGAGCAGCTCGCGGCGCGCCCAGAGCGTGCGGAGCATGAGGTCGCAGAGTTCGTCGTCGTCGGCCATCATCTTCTGGAGCGCGTCGTGGTCGATCCGGAGCACCCGCCCCGGCTCGGTGACGCGCGCGGTGAGGAAGGCGCGCTGCCCGTTGAGCAGGCCCAGCTCGCCCACGAACGTGCGCGGCCCGAGCCTGGCCAGCTGCGTCTCCTCGGTCCACCACAGCGCCTCTCGCACGACCTCGACCTCGCCGGTCTCGACGAGGATCAGGTCGTACCATCGGTCACCCGCCTTGAACACGACGTCGCCGGCCGCGACGTCGTGCGGCACGCCGTATCGACTCAGTCGCGCCCACTGCGCGTCGGTGAGTTCCGGGATGGTCTTCTCGACGGCACCGCCCATCCCCCCATCCTCGCCGACGGAGGGCGCTTGCGGGAGGGGGTTCAGCGACTGCTCAGGCCGTGATCCAGATCCCGGCCGCTGCGTCGCGCGGGATCGCGCGATCGGCGCCGTCGAGCGCGACCCCGACGACGGCGGGCGCTGCGGGATCCGTCACGCGCAGTTCGCTGCCCGGCCCGACCCCGGCGATCTCGAGTTCGCGCAGGACCGCGGGGTCGCGGTCGCTGATCCGGATGACGCGGCCGACGTGCCCCGGCGCCGCCTCGTCGAGGCGCACCGCGGGCTCGCTCACGAGCGTGCCGTCGGCGCGGGGGATCGCGTCGCCGTGCGGGTCGCGCTCCGGCCGGCCGAGCCGGACGTCGATCGCCTCGAGGAGCCGGTCGGAGAGTGCGTGCTCGAGCACCTCGGCCTCGTCGTGCACCTCGTCCCACGCGTAGCCCATCTCGCGGACGAGCCAGGTCTCGATGAGCCGGTGGCGGCGCACGACCGCGAGCGCGCGGGCCCGCCCGGCCTCCGTCAACCGGATGGCGCCGTAGGGCACGTGCTGCACGAGGCCCTGCGCGGCCATCTTCTTCACCATCTCGGTGACGGAGGAGGGCGCGACGCCCAGCGCGGCGGCGAGCCCGGACGGCGTGATCGCCTCGGGCTGCCACTCGGTGTGGCCGTAGACCGTCTTGAGGTAGTCCTCGACGGCGGGGCTGCTGGTCGTCGGCATCGGCCCCAGACTACCGGCGTCCATGCCGGCGGACATGCGATCCGCCGCGCCGAGGGCCCGGGGATGCCGCGGGGAGATCGGATGACGCGGGGTTGACCGCGCCCCCGTTCGGGGGTAGCGTCGCTCGGGCACGGAAAGCGCTATCCCAAACGGGATGGCTCAATCCCACGACGGGCCCTACGCCCAGCAAAGGATTCGACGATGAATCTCGGACCCCATCCGTTCCGCGCAGCCCTGGCGGTCGCCGCCGCAGGGTGCCTGATCGCCGGCGTCGCACCGACTGCGAACGCCGCACCGCCCGACGCCGGACCGCCGGCCGGCGCACCGCAGCTCGAGTCCCTCGACCGCGGCCTCGTGGCCGTCTCGACCGACGAGGGCGTGTTCCTCTCGTGGCGCCTGCTCGGCTCCGAGGCCACGGGATCCACCGACACCGGCATGGCCGGCCCCGACTTCGCCGTCTACCGCGACGGGGAGCGGATCGCGACCGTCGCCGACAGCACGAACCTCCACGACGAGGACGGATCGGCCGCGGCCGAGTACGCCGTCGCGCCGATCGTGAACGGCGTCGAGCTCGAGGCGAGCGCCGCGGCATCCGCCTGGGCCGACGGCTACGTCGACCTGCCGCTGCAGAAGCCCGCCGACGGCGTGACGCCGGCCGGCGAGGCGTTCACCTATTCGGCCAACGACGCCACCGTCGCCGACGTCGACGGCGACGGCGCCTACGAGTTCCAGGTCAAGTGGGACCCGTCGAACTCCAAGGACGTCTCGCAGAAGGGCTACACGGGCACCGTCTACCTCGACACCTACGAGCTCGACGGCACGCTGCTGAACCGCATCGACCTCGGCGTGAACATCCGCGCCGGCGCGCACTACACGCAGTTCATGACCTACGACTTCGACGGCGACGGCCGCGCGGAGACCATGCTCAAGACTGCGCCCGGCACGAAGTCGATCACCTACGACGCCGACGGCTCCGTCGCCGCCGAGGCGTTCGTCACGATGCCCGAGGCGGATGTCGCGGCGGGCAGCTCGCACGACGATGACTACCGCATGAGCGCCGACGACTACCGTGCCCACCTCGTGGAGATGTTCCGCGGATGGAGCGAGCACCCCGAGGTCGTGGCCGGCAACTGGCCGGCGACGCTCGAGGAGGCGTTCGGCATCCCCGTCGTGCACGAGTACCCCCTCAGCGAGCAGGCCGCCGAGGAACTCGTCGACCACTTCATCGACGTCTACGCGCCGAGCCGAAGCAGCCGGAACGACCTCACGACGTTCGAGGGCTTCATCGTCGACGGCCCCGAGTACCTCACCGTCTTCGACGGCGCGACCGGCGCCGAGCTGCAGACCATCCACTACAAGCCCGGCCGCGGCGACGACGGCCTCATGTGGGGCGACTACGCCATGAGCCGCATCGAGCCGGGCAACCGCGTCGACCGCTTCCTCGCGGGCGTCGCCTACCTCGACGGCGAGCACCCGTCGGCGGTCTTCGCGCGCGGCTACTACACGCGCACCACGATGGTCGCCTACGACTGGGACGGCGAGGCGCTCAGCGAACGGTTCTTCGTCGACTCCGGTCACGCGCCCATGTCGAACCCGTTCAACGACTCGCCGCACGGCGTCGACGGCACCGACCCCGAGTACGGCGGCATCACCACGCAGGGCTTCCACTCGCTGAGCGCGGCGGACGTCGACGGCGACGGCAAGCACGAGATCGTCTACGGCGCGGCCACGATCGACGACGACGGCAGCGTGCTCTACAGCTCGTACGACGTGCTGCCCGATGGCAGCGCCTCGCCCGGCACGCTCGCGCGCCTCGGACACGGCGACGCCATGCACGTGACCGACATCGACCCGAACCGGCCGGGGCTCGAGATCTGGACCGTGCACGAGGGCGCCGCCTGGGCGCCGTACGGCTCGGTCATGCGCGACGCGGCGACGGGCGAGATCCTGTTCGGCGCCTACTCGGGTCGCGACACCGGTCGCGGCATGATCGGCGACGTGCGCGCGGATGTCCCGGGCACCGAGGTCTGGGCGAGCATGCCCGGCGGCACCGACGCGAGCGGCCTGCTCTCGACCGAGGGCGACATCCTGTCGGCGGCGACGCCCGGCACCAACATGTCGATCCGCTGGGCGGCCGACCTCACGACGCAGATCGTGAACGGCAGCGGCAACGCGACCCCGACGATCGACGACTGGACGCGCGGCACGGTGCTCACCGCCGGGGGCACGCGCACCAACAACGGCACCAAGGGCAACCCCTCGCTCGTGGCCGACGTGTTCGGCGACTGGCGGGAGGAGCTCCTCGTCCGCACCGTCGACTCGAACGCCCTGCGCATCTACACGAGCACCGAGGTCACCGGGCACAAGCTCACGACCCTCATGCACGACCCTCAGTACCGCGCCGAGGTCGCCCGCCAGAACACGACGTACAACCAGCCGTCGTACACCTCGTTCCGCCTGGCGAGCGACATGGACTTCGCGGACGTGCCCGTGCTGACGACTCCGTCCACGCCGGTCGGCCCGAAGTCCAAGGACCGCCCGGGCGCCGACCACGACGAGGTGCAGATCCCGCACGACCCGGCGTTCGCCTACTACGTCGACGGGAAGCTCGTGGAGAAGGGCAAGTTCGACGCCGAGGGCGAGGTCACGGTCGTGGCCGTGCCCAAGGCGTGGGTGTCGATCGCCGACGGCGCCGACGCCGAGTGGTCGGTCGCGTTCGACGACTGAGCCCGCGATGCGGTGACGCATGCCGCCTGCCGCGCGCCGCGGCATCCGTCGCCGCCCGACGACCCCGCCCCGGGGGCGCGATCCGTGCCGCGCTCCCGGGGCGGTTCCGCGTGCACCGCGTGCCCGTGTTCGGGCCGGTCGAGCCGGCGCGCCGGCGGGTCGGTTCGGGCGAGCCGGGCTCAGGCGCCCGTGAACACCAGCCAGAGCAGCACGCCGTTGAGGGTGATGAGGAAGATCGATGCGCCGATGCCCGCGGCGGTCGTCGCCCAGTGGTTGCGCCAGCGACCGAGCACGCCGCTGCGCGCCGTGAGCGCGACGAGCGGCACGAGGGCGAACGGGATGCCGAAGGAGAGCACGACCTGGCTGAGCACCAGCGAGAGCGTCGGGTCGAACCCGAGCCAGAGGATCACGAGCGCGGGCACGAGCGTGACGAGTCGGCGGGCGAGCAGCGGGATCCGGACGTGGAGCAGTCCGTGCATGATCTCGGCGCCCGCGTACGCGCCGACCGACGTCGACGCGAGGCCGGATGCCAGCAGGCCCACGGCGAACAGCGTCGCGACGACGGGGCCGAGGGCGACGTCGAGTGCCGCATAGGCGCCCTCGAGGCTGTCGGTTCCCTCGACGCCCGAGAGGTTGACGGCTGCGAGCAGCAGGATGCAGAGGTTCACGGTGCCGGCGATCGCCATCGCGATCGAGACGTCCCAGCGGGTGGCGCGCACGAGCCGGTCGGTCGGCAGCGCGGTGACCGTCCCCGGCTCGGCCCCGCCCGGCCGCTCGCCCGAGCCGGCGCCCTCGCGGGTGAGGAGCTGCGCGAACGCGCGGCGCACCGCACCGCCGCCGGCCGGGCCATCGGCCGCGACGCGACGGGTGACGAACCGGTCGCGGCTGAGGGCCGAGTGCGCGTAGATCGCGTGCGGCATGATCGTCGCGCCCAGGATCGATGCGGCGAGGAGCACGGAGTTCGCGTCCTCGAAGCGCGGGACGAGGCCGGCGGCGAAGCCGGCCGGATCTGGCGGCGCGATGAAGACCCCGACCGAGAACCCGATCGCGATGATGACGAGCAGGCCCATGATCACGAACTCGAACGTGCGCGGGCCTCGGCGCGACTGCAGCATGAGCAGCGCGATCGAGACGGCGCCCGTGATCAGGCCGCCCCAGACGAGCGGGATGCCGAAGAGCAGGTTGAGCGCGACCGCGCCGCCGATCACCTCGGCGAGGTCGGTGGCCATGGCGACCAGCTCGGCCTGGAGCCAGTAGGCGCGCCGCCCCCATCGGTTGCGCAGGCGGCGGCCCAGCACCTCGGGCAGGCTCTCGCCGGTGACGATGCCGAGCTTGGCCGAGAGGTACTGGATGAGCCACGCCATGACGTTGCCGAGCACGACGACCCACACGAGGAGGTAGCCGTACTGGGCGCCGGCGGTCATGTTGCTCGCGACGTTGCCCGGGTCGAGGTAGGCGACGCCCGCGACGAGCGCCGGGCCGATCAGCCAGGCCAGGCGGGCCACGGAGGCGGGCGGAGCCGAGGTCGGCGGCGTGGTCGCCGCTCCCGCGTTCGGTCTCGACGCGTCGACCTCGGTGTCGATCGGAGCTTTCGGCATGCCGAAATCATAGCGAGATTTCGGGATGCCGAAAGCACCTTCACTGCGCGTCCGGCGGCCCCGCGACGAGGGGCCGGTGCCGACGCCGACGGGCGGGCCGGTCGATGGCGCCGCTCGCGCTCGCGACGGGGCTAGCGTGGTCGCGTGATCGATGAGCGAGCGGATGGCGCAGCTGCCTCGGGCGCCGGCGGCGACGAGCACGATGAGCTGCAGCTCCCACTGCACGGCGTCGGCCCCTGGCCGGGCGGTCGCGCGGCGTGGCCCGACGATCCGCGCTACGACGTGGAACTGCTCGAGCACGGCGACCGCCGGAACGTGGTGGACCGCTACCGGTACTGGACGCTCGAGTCGATCGTGGCCGACCTCGACACCCGGCGGCATCCGTTCCACGTCGCGATCGAGAACTGGCAGCACGACCTCAACATCGGCTCGATCGTGCGCACGGCGAACGCCTTCGCGGCCGAGACCGTGCACATCATCGGTCGGCGCCGGTGGAACCGCCGCGGCGCGATGGTCACCGACCGGTACCAGCACCTCATGCACCACCCCGACGTGGCCGACTTCACCGCGTGGGCCTCGGCCGAGGGGCTGCCCGTGGTCGCGGTCGACAACGTCGAGGGCTCCGAACCGGTCGACCTCGTGGAGCTGCCCGAGCGGTGCGTACTGCTCTTCGGGCAGGAGGGGCCCGGACTGAGCGACGAGGCGCTCGCGGCAGCCGACCGGGTGGTCGAGATCACGCAGTACGGGTCGACGCGCTCCATCAACGCTAGCGCGGCGGCGGCGATCGTCATGCACGAGTGGGCGCGCCGGCACGCGCGTCACTGACGCGGATCCGGTTGGCCGCGCGGACAAGAGCGCCCTACCATCGGAGGATGGCCACCCGATTGGACCCCGCCGAGCGTCGCGAGCAGATCATCGCCGCCACGCTGCGCCTCGTCGCCCGCGACGGGTTCGCGCGCGTCACGCTGCGCGACGTCGCGGCCGAGGTCGGCGTGGTGCACGGGCTGATCCGCCACTACTTCGCCACGCGCGAGCAGCTCGTCGCCGCCGCGTTCGACGCGGCCGTGCTCGCCGAGGCGCAGGAGGACGAGGAGCTCGCGACACGCCTCGAGCCGATCCCCGCGCTCGCCGACTGGCTCGCGACCACTCCGCGCGACCACTACTTCGTCTGGATCGACGCCTGGAGCGAGGCGCCCCGCAACCCGGAGCTGCACGCCTCGCTCACGCGCCACCACCGCGAGTCCGACGCCCGCCTCGCGGGGATCATCCGTCGCATCGTCGACGCGGGCGACGGCGCGAGCGCCGATCCCGATGCCGACGCGCGGACGCTCACCGCGCTCATCGACGGCGTCGCCGTGCAGCATCATGCGCTCGGCCTCATCGACGAGGCGGAGGCCGACCGGATCGCCTTCCGCACGGCCGAGGCACGACTCGGGCTCGCACCCGGCGTGCTGGTGCGCTCGCGCGCGACGCCCGATCGGAGCCGCTGGGCCACCACGCACTGACGAGGTCGCCGGCGCGCGGCCGCCGGGCGGACGCCACCCCGCGTGCGTGTCGCCGCAGCGCGACGGCACGACGGGATGACACTGGTCCCGTGCCGATCATCGACAACGCCGTGTACCGCGACGGGCGACGGGTCGCGACGCCGGCGTCGCTCGAGGAGACCTTCGAGACCCGGGAGCGCCACGGCGGTGGGTTCGCCTGGATCGGGCTGTACCGGCCGACCGACGCCGAGCTCGACGCCGTGGCCGCCGAGTTCGGGCTGCACCACCTCGCCGTCGAGGACGCCCGGAAGGGGCACCAGCGCCCGAAGCTCGAGCGCTACGGCCAGACGCTCTTCGCCGTCCTGAAGCCCGCCCGGTACCTCGACGAGGTCGAGGAGGTGGAGTTCGGCGAGCTCCACGTCTTCGTGGGGCCGGGCTTCGCGATCACCATCAGGCACGCCGAGTCGCCCGACCTCGCTCGCGTGCGTAGCCGCCTCGAGGGCACTCCCGAACTGCTCGCGCGCGGTCCGGAAGCCGTGCTCTACGCGGTGATCGACGAGGTCGTCGACGAGTACGCACCGGTCGTCTCGGGCCTCGAGAACGACATCGACGAGATCGAGCAGCAGCTCTTCGACGGCGACCCCGCGGTCACGCGACGCATCTACGACCTCGCCTCGGAGGTCATGGACTTCCAGCGCGCCACGAAGCCCATCGTCGGGATCCTCGAGGCGCTCGAGCGGGGCTTCGAGAAGTACGGCGTCGACCTCGAACTGCAGCGCTACCTGCGCGACGCCGACGACCACGTGCTCCGCATCGTCGACCGCGGCGAGTCGTTCCGTCAGCTCCTGCAGAACGCGCTCGCGGTGCACTCGACGCTCGTCACCCAGCGGCAGAACGACGAGATGCAGCGGCTCACCGAGACGAGCCTCCGGCAGAGCGAGGAGGTGAAGAAGATCTCCAGCTGGGCGGCGATCATCTTCGCGCCGACGCTCATCGCCTCCATCTACGGCATGAACTTCCGGTACATGCCGGAACTGCACCAACCGCTCGGGTACCCCCTCACGCTGCTCGGCATGGTGGCCTTCGCAGTGGTGCTCTACGTGATCTTCAAGCGCCGCAACTGGATGTAGGCGTAGCGTGGCTGCATGACCGAGATCACCGATGATCTTCCCGCCCGGCTCCTGCACGAGGAGCACGCCGGATGGCGCGCCATCCTCGACGGCCACGGAGGCGAGCACTACGCCCGCGCCATGACCCGCGACGCGGTCATGATCGTCGAGGGAGCCGTGCTCGGCCGCGACGACGTGATCGCGGCCTTCCGCGGGGCGCCCCCGTGGGAGGCGTACGAGATCCACGAACCGGCCATCGTCCGGCTCGGCGACCGGGCCGGGATCCTCGCCTACCGCGCGGTCGCTCGCCGAGGCGACGACGTCGCCGACCTGCGGATGTCGACGACCTACCTCTACGACGACGGCGCGTGGCACGTGGCCGCGCACCAGCAGACGCCGGCGTAGCGGCATCCGATCGCCGTCGCGGGTGCCCTCGGCACCCGCCTGTCGACTCAGCCGATCAGGCTCGGCTGCAGGTCGCGCAGCGTGCGGAAGTGCGTCATCCGCGTCACGCCGATCGCGGCGAGCACGACCGCGCCGACGAGCCAGGCGGCGAGCACGACCGCGTCCGTCGCGGCCCGCGCGAGGTCGCCGCCGTACATCGCCTGGCGCATGGCGTCGACGACGTAGCCCATGGGCAGCAGTTGGTGCAGCGCCGCGAGCGGCGCCGGCAGCGTCTGCCACGGGAACGTGCCGCCCGCCGTCACGAGCTGGAGCACCATGAGCACGAGCCCGAGGAACTGGCCGACGGAGCCGAGCCAGACGTTCAGCGCGAGGATGATCGCCGCGTAGGTCGCGGATGCGAGCACCATCACGCCCAGCGTGCCGATCGGGTTGCTCATCGGGAAGCCGAGCGTGAACGCGAGAACGAGGTACAGGGCCGCCATCTGCACGGCGCCGAGGAGGCCGGGCGTCAGCCAGCCCGCGAGCGTGATCCGCACCGGCGAGTGCAGGGCGGTCACGGCGCGACGCGAGATCGGCTTGACGATGAGGAACAGCGCGTAGATGCCGATCCAGCCCGCGAGGGCGGCGAAGAACGGAGCGAGCCCGGCGCCGTAGTTCTCGGCGTGGGTGACCGAGTCGGTCTCGAGTGCGATGGGGTCGGCGATCGTGTCGGCCTGTGCGTCGCGCGTCGCCTGGTCGGTGTCGGGGATCTCGGCCGCACCGTCGTCGAGTCCGTCGCGGAGCGCGCCCGCCCCGGAGGCGAGCTCGCCGAGCCCGTCCTCGAGGGTGCCGAGCCCGTCGGACAGCTGCGTCGAGCCGTCCGCCAGTCGCCTGGTGCCGTCGGCGAGCTGTGCGGCCCCTACGGCGGCGTCGCTCGCGCCCGCGGCGAGCTGCGCGCTGCCGTCGGCGACCCGGCGGCTGCCCTCGGCGAGTCGGTCGATGTCGCCGACGACGGATTGCACGCGGTCGTTGCCCGCCGCGATCCGGTCGCCGACGGGGTCGAGCCTCGCGAGGGCGGCGTCGATCGTCGCCTGGTCCACCCCGCGCGAGGCGAGTTCGTCGGCGATGGCCTGTCGCGCCTCGGGCACGGCCGAGGCGGCCTCGTCGACCGCGCTGCCGACCCGGTCGGCGGATGCCGCGAGCTGCGCGTTGCCGTCGGCGACCTGCGCCGCACCGCTCGCGAGTTCGGCCGACCCGTCGGCGAGTCGGGCGTTGCCGTCGGCGAGCTGCGCCGAGCCGTCGGCGGCCCGGGCGGCCCCGTCGGCCAGCTGCGAAGCCCCGTCGCCGAGCTGCTCCGCACCGTCGACCGCGGTGTCGGCGCCGTCGGCCAGCTGCGCCGCGCCGTCGGCGGCGTCGACGATGCCGCCGCGGATCTCGGCGATGGAATCGAGCAGCAGCGACGCGGCCTCCTGGCCGACCTGCTCGGCGACGGCGGCGCGGATCCGCTCGACGGCCTGCGCGCCGATGGTCCCGGCGAGGTAGCTGTTGGCGTCGTTCGTGGAGAGCAGGATCTCGGCCTGCCGAGGCTGGTCGGTGCCGAGCGAGGCGAGCGCGTCGGAGAAGTCGGCGGGCAGGGTGATCGCGAAGTCGTACGTCGAGTCGTCGAGGCCGGTCGCGGCCTGCTCGGCGGAGACGCGGTGCCAGTCGAACGCCCCGTCGGCGATGAGCTCGTCGGCGACCTCGTCGCCGACGTTGCGCGCGGGCGCGTCGTCGGTGGCGGGCGCACCCTCGTCCTCGACGACGAGGGCGACCGGCACGTCGGGGAACCTCGCGTACGGGTCCTGGTTCGCCCAGAGGTAGAGCCCGCCGTAGAGGACGGGCACGGCGACGAGCGCGAGGAGCGCCAGCACCGACATCCGCGTCGAGGTGAGCCGTCGCAGCTCGGCCGCGATCATCTGGGGGACCTTCACGCCAGCCCCCCTTCGGCGAGGGCGAACTCGTCGTCGCCCTCGTCGGCGCCGTGCAGGCGACCGATCAGGTCGGCGGCGGCGATGGCGGCCGCGGCGGCGTCGCCCGCGATCACGAGCACCGCGTAGCCGCGGTCGGCCAGGCGGCGCGCGAGCGACCACCACTCGGCGGGGTCGCCGCCGTGTCGGTCGGGCGAGACGAGCACGAGGCCCTCGACGCCGTCGCGCAGCAGCGCGAGCTCGGTGAGCAGCCGCAGGCGGTCGATCGGGTCGACGTTCGCGATCGGGGTGCGCGCGAGCCCGTCGAGGCCGAGGTCGGCGAGCCAGCGCGAGACCGACACGGGGTTCGACGGGATGCCGGCGAACATGAGCTCCTCGGCGGCGACGCCGGCGACGGTCACGTTCGGTGCGGGATCGGAGACGTCGGGCGCGTCGACCAGGGCGATCCGGCGGCGGATGCTCGCGGCATCCGCTCGTCCGTCGATGGTGACGGTGCCGGCGCCGGGCCGCATGCGACCCGACGCGAGCAGTCCGAGCACGGTCGGCCGCTGCTCGGTCTCGGCGCGCGCGAGCGTGGCGCGCGCCGACTCGTAGCCGATGGTGGTGGCGGGCAGCGCCCGGCCCTGGCGTCCCTTGGCGACGCCGTGGAGGTCGATCCTCATGGTTCCTCGGTGAGTTCCGGAGTGTCGGTGATGAGTGCGCCCGCCTCGCGCCACGAGAGTCCGGCGGTGCCCAGCGCGGAGAGCATGACGAGCCGCCGGCCCTCGGAGTTGGGGAGGCCGACGCGGGCGGCCTCGGCGAGCACGGCGAGCGCCGACTCCTCGACGAGGCGTGCGAGCACGGCGGGGCGGATGTCGCTGCGGACCGTGCCGTCGGCGGCACCGCGGACCACGAGTGCGGCGAGGCGTTCGCGCACGGGCGCGAGCGCCGAGGCGGCGCGTTCGACGTACGGCTGGCGCAGGGCGACCTGCGCGAGCAGGCGCACGTGCTCGACCGCGTCCCAGAGGCGGGCGCCGAGCAGCGCGATCGCGACGGTCGAATCGCGGTGGTCGATGGTCGAGGCGGCGGCGACGAGGCGCTCGGACCCGCGCTCGATGAGCGCGACGATGAGCTCGTCGCGACCGGCGAAGTGGCCGTACAGGGCCCGGCGGCTGAGGCCGGCCGCCGTCGCGATGGCCTCGAGCGAGGCCTCGGGGTCGGCGGCGAGCGTCGCCACGGCGGCGTTCAGGAGGGCTTCGCGGTTCTCCGCCGCGTCCCGACGGGGAGTGCGACGGCCCGCGTCGGTGTCGGACGGCATGTGGCCAGTCTAGATCGAAGTTGCACACCGATGTGCAAGTTATTGGGGATGCGCAGCGAACGCCCAGCCGAGCCCGTTCCGACGGATGCCGCGTGCGACCCGCGCCACCGGCACCCGGCGTCTACTGCAGCGCCGAGGTGAGCCGCGCGATGCCGTCCAGGAACGTCGCCGTCGCCGGCTCGCGGTTCCATTCCTCGAGCGTCAACTCGCGCCCGAGCTCCCGGTACTTCGCCTCCACCGCGCGCATGTCGGCCACGAACGAGGCGCCGCGCACGAGCACCGTCACCTCGAAGTTCAGGGCGAACGACCGGATGTCCATGTTGCTCGAGCCGATGACGGCGACGTCGTCGTCGATCGAGAGGTGCTTGGCGTGCAGGATGTACGGGCCCGGGTACAGCCAGATCCGAACGCCCGCCGTGAGGAGCGCCCGGTAGTACGAGCGCTGCGCGTGCCACACCCCGCCCTGGTCGCCGATCTCCGACACGAACAGCTGCACGTCGAGCCCCCGCAGCTTCGCGGACGTGATCGCGTAGACCATCGCCTCGTCGGGCACGAAGTACGGGCTCGTGATGATGACGCGCTCCTGGGCCGCGCTCACCAGCGTGAGGAACTGCCGGAGGTTGTTCTCGCTCTCGAAGGCCGGACCGCTCGGCACGACCTGGCAGTCGAGCGCCTCGGATGACGTGTCGATCGGCAGCTCGGTGGCGGGCACGTTCGCGTCGTCCCCGAGGATCTCGCCGGTCTCGGCGTACCAGTCGGAGCGGAAGACCGCGTTGAGCTCGGCGACCGCGGGGCCCGTGATGCGGGCCACGAGCTCCTGCCACATCAGGCCGCGCTTGAGGTTCTTCGGCGAGTCGTAGCTGCGGTCGATCAGGTTCTGCGAACCCGCGTGGCCGACCATCCCGTCGACGACCACGATCTTCCGGTGGTTGCGCAGGTCCGGACGCTGCCAGTCGCCCTTGAACGGCCTCACCGGCAGCAGGTAGTGCCACTCGACCCCGATCCGGTCGAGCTCGGCGACGGTCGCCTTGTGCAGCGGGACCTTCGACGAGGCGATGTGGTCCATGAGCAGCCGCACCCGGACGCCCCGGCGTACCGCCTCCTCCATGGCCGAGAAGAACCCGCGCGTCGTCTCGTCGAACGCCACGATGAAGAACTCGACGTGGACGAAGCGCGTCGCGGTGGCGATGTCGGCCGCCATCGCGTCGATCGAGCCCTGGTAGTCGTCGATCAGGGTCGCCCGGTTGCCGGAGGTCGCGGGAAGGCCGGTGAGCCGTCGGTTCTGCGCGACCGCCGAGTCGAACCAGGCCGGCCAGGCGTCGTGGTCGGCGACGAGGTCGACGCGGTCGGCCCGCTCGGCGATCATCCGATCCGCCTCCTGCTGCCGCGCCATCCGCTGCTTCGGCAACCGGATGTTGCCGATGAGCAGGTACAGCAGGATGCCGACGAACGGGATCAGGAAGATCGCCAGCAGCCACGCCATCGCCGCCGTCGGCTTGCGGTCGCGCGGGATGATGATGAGTGCCGTGATGCGGATCGCCAGGTCGAGGAGGATCACGAGACCGCCGACGACCGCGGCCCATTCGCCGCCGCTCATCTCCGGTCGCCCCGTCGGTCGATCAGATCGTGCATCGCAGCCTCCCGAGCGGTCGCGAGCGCGCAGCGTCGCCGCCGCGCGCGGATGTCGCCGAGTATGGCACCGAGGAGGGCCCGCGCGCGAGAGCCGGAGGTCGGGCGGTGCGGAGGTCGGAGGCGACGGCCGGAACGACGCGACCCCCGCATCTCGGAATGATGCGGGGGTCGTCGTGCGCGACGCGGGTCAGTCGGTGCCGAGGTCGAACGCGGCCGCCTCGTTCGCGGCATCCGTCGCCGCATCGAGCGCGGTCTCGGCCTCGCCGGCCGCGATCTGCGCGGCCTGGCCCGAGGCGATCTCGCCCACGAGCTGCGCGGTCGCACCGCCCACGATGCCGAGCGAGGCGTACTGTTCGAGGCGCGCCCGCGAGTCGGCGATGTCGAGGTTGCGCATCGTGAGCTGCCCGATGCGGTCCTCGGGGCCGAACGCCTGGTCGCCGACGCGCTCCATCGAGAGCTTGTCGGGGTGGTAGCTGAGCGCGGGGCCCGTCGTGTTCAGGAGCGTGTAGTCGTCGCCGCGGCGCAGGCGCAGCGTGACCTCGCCGGTCACGGCCGACGCGACCCACTTCACGATCGACTCGCGGAGCATGAGCGACTGCGGGTCGAGCCAGCGGCCCTCGTACATCAGTCGCCCGAGGCGGCGGCCCTCGTTGTGGTAGTTCGCGACCGTGTCCTCGTTGTGCACGGCGTTGAGCAGGCGCTCGTACGTGATGTGCAGCAGCGCCATGCCCGGCGCCTCGTAGATGCCGCGGGACTTCGCCTCGATGATGCGGTTCTCGATCTGGTCGCTCATGCCGAGGCCGTGACGGCCGCCGATGCGGTTGGCCTCGAGCACCAGCTCGACCGGGTCGTCGAACTCGACGCCGTTGAGCGCCACGGGGCGGCCCTGCTCGTAGCGCACCGAGACGTCCTCGGCCGCGATCGCGACCGACTCGTCCCAGAATCGGACGCCCATGATGGGCTCGACGATCGTGACGCCCGCATCGAGGTCCTCGAGCTTCTTCGCCTCGTGCGTGGCGCCCCAGATGTTGGCGTCGGTCGAGTAGGCCTTCTCGACCGAGGCGCGGTAGGGCAGGTCACGCGCCTGCATCCACTCGCTCATCTCCGTGCGCCCGCCGAGTTCCGTGACGAAGGCGCTGTCGAGCCACGGCTTGTAGATGCGCAGGCGGGGGTTGGCCATGAGGCCGTAGCGGTAGAACCGCTCGATGTCGTTGCCCTTGTAGGTCGAGCCGTCGCCCCAGATGTCGACGCCGTCCTCCATCATCGCGCGGACGAGCATGGTGCCCGTGACCGCCCGGCCGAGCGGCGTCGTGTTGAAGTACGTCCTGCCGCCGGAGCGGATGTGGAACGCGCCGCACTGCAGCGCGACGAGCCCCTCCTCCACGAGTGCGGTCTTCACGTCGACCAGCCGGCTGATCTCGGCGCCGTACTCGAGCGCGCGGCCGGGCACGGCCTCGACGTCGGGCTCGTCGGGCTGGCCGAGGTCGGCGGTGTACGTGCAGGGCACGGCGCCCTTCTCGCGCATCCAGGCGACCGCCACGGAGGTGTCGAGACCCCCGGAGAAGGCGATGCCGACGCGTTCGCCGACGGGAAGGCTCGAGAGGACTTTCGACATGCCGACAAGCCTACTTGCGCGTGTGCGCGCGCGACGACGCGCCGACGGGCAAGGGCTATCCCCTGGACGGGGGTCGCCGATAGGCTCGCCGGACCGGCAGCGCGGCCCTACACCCTCGCCGCCGATCGTCGCATCCACTGGACACGCCGGTCCGACGGCCCATGCTGCCGTCGGTGCACCACTCCACGCACATCGAACGGAGACAGGATGAGGAACCACAAGGTGATCGGCGCGGCATCCGCCGTCGCCCTGGCCGTGGGCCTGGTCGGGACGGCAGCCGCCGTCCCCGCCGCCGCGGTCGGCCCGGAGAGCACCTACCTCGTGCTCGCACCCCAGGGCGCGAACACGAAGGCCGCGGCCAAGCGCGTCGCGGCAGCCGGCGGCACGGTCGTCGCCAGCTACGACCAGATCGGCGTGCTCGTCGCATCGTCGACGAACACCGCGTTCGAGACCGCGGTCAAGGGCTCCGGCGTGCAGTCGGTCGCCTCGACCGACGGGCTCGGCACCGAGCTGATCGACGACGAGACCGTCGCCGCGCTCGACGAGTCGACCCTCGAGGCGACCGGCGACCCGACCGCGGAGCCCTACTGGAGCTACCAGTGGGACATGGAGCAGATCGACGTCCCGCAGGCGCACGCGATCACGACGGGTGACTCGTCGGTCGTCGTCGGCGTGCTCGACTCGGGCATCTCGTCGACCCACCCCGACCTGGCGTCGCAGATCGACTTCGCCCAGAGCGCCTCGTGCCTCGGCGGAGTGGTCGACCAGAGCGTCGCCGCGTGGAACCCGACGACCTCCGACCACGGCACGCACGTCGCCGGCACCATCGCCGCGGCGATCAACGGCGTCGGCATCGCGGGCGTCGCGCCCGGCGTGAAGGTCGCCTCGGTCAAGGTCGTGAACGACGACGGCTACATCTTCCCCGAGGCCGCGATCTGCGGGTACCTCTGGGCGGCCGACCACGGCATGCCGGTGACGAACAACAGCTACTACATCGACCCGTGGGAGTTCAACTGCGTGAACGACCCGCGGCAGCGCCCCGTCTGGCAGGCCGTGCAGCGCGCGCTGAGCTACTCGCAGTCGAAGGGCACGCTGACCGTCGCGTCGGCCGGCAACAGCAACGTCGACCTGCAGCACAAGTTCATCGACTCGGGCAGCCCGAACGACGGCAGCTACCCCGTCGAGGACCGCACCATCACCGGGGCGTGCCGTGACCTGCCCGCCGAGGCGCCGGGCGTCGTGACCGTCTCCGCCGTCGGCCCGACCGAGGCGAAGAGCTACTACTCCTCGTACGGCCAGGGCGTCGTCGACGTCACCGCCCCGGGCGGCGACACGCGCTTCCGCACCAACGGCGCGATGTCGACGATCACCGACGCGGTGCTCTCCGCCACGTGGAGCCCCGTCACCGGCGACGGCTGGGGCTTCAAGCAGGGCACCTCGATGGCCGGCCCGCACGCGGCCGGCGTCGCGGCGCTCGCGATCTCGGCGCACCCCGACATGAAGGTCGGCCAGCTCGCGTCGTTCCTCGAGCGCACGGCGACCGCGCTGGAGTGCCCGGACGGCGTCTACGAGCCGCGCCCGGGCTACCCCGCGACCTGCACGGGCGGCGAGCGCAACGGCTTCTACGGAGCCGGCAACGTCAACGCGTTCAACGTCGTCCAGTGACGCGCTGAGCGATCGACCGTGAGGGGTCGGGCCTTCGGGCCCGGCCCCTCTCGCGTGTCCGGGCGCTCCCGCCGAGCCGCGGGCCCGGGCGCGTCGCGAACCCGTCCGATGTCGTGCCGCGACGGTGATGATCGGGCGGCCGGGTGGTCCCGGGAAGCGGTCCGCTGCCAGGGCGGATGCCTCGGCGTAGGCTCGGCACGTGAGCGCAGCCGAACCCCGAGCGGACGGGCCGTCGCCGCGCGACGGCTACACGGCGGAGCAGGTCCGCGCGGCCGAGCGCCCGCTCCTCGCGGCGGGTCGACCGCTCATGCGACGTGCCGCCGAGGCGCTCGCCGACGAGGTATCGCGACTGCTGGCCGAGGCGCACGGGACCCGCGGGGGCGAACGTCCGGTCGTGATCGTCATCGCCGGGTCCGGCGACAACGGCGGCGATGCGCTCTTCGCGGGCGCCCATCTCGCCGCGCGCGGGGCGGACGTGCGGATCGTCGCAGTGGGCTCGCGCGTGCACGCGGCAGGTGCGGATGCGGCGCACGCCGCGGGCGCACGCGACCTCGACCCCGGGCTCTCCGGCGATCCGATCGAGTTCGACGAGGTCGTCGGCGCAGCAGACGTGCTGGTCGACGGGATCCTCGGCATCGGCGCGGCCGCGAGCCCCGCGCTGCGGGGAACGGCGCGCGAGGTCGTGGCGCGCGTGCGCGCCGTGCTCGGGCCCGACTGGGTCGCGCGCGCGGGGCACGGCACGCGGCATCCGCTCGTCGTCGCGGTCGACCTGCCGAGCGGGATCTCGCCGGACGACGGGAGCGTGCCCGACCCGACCGTGCTGCCCGCCGACGTGACCGTGACCATGGGCGCCGTGAAGGCCGGGCTGCTGCGCGGGCCGGCGGTGGAACTGGCGGGGCGGGTGGTGCTCGTCGACCTGGGTCTCGGGCCCGCGCTCGCCGGGGCGGCGCCAGCGGTGCGGGGCTGATCCCCGTCGTCCGGGGCGGCCGGCGGCGGGATCAGCGCTGACGCTGACGCCCGCTCCGATGCCGGCGACGCCCTCCCGAGCCGCCGGAACCCCATGCGTTACGGTTGAGTGTGACTCAGGAACAGACCCCAGCGGAGGCCGAGGCGGTGCTCGCCGACGAACCAGAGGTCAGGCGCGCGCTGGGCGAAGCCGACCGGGCGTCGGTCGCCGGAGTCGTCGCCGACCACCCGTCGTCGCCCCTCGCGTGGGCCGAACTCGCCGACCTCGCCGACTCCGAGGGCCGTGCGCTCGACGCGTTCGCCTACGCCGTCGTCGCCGTCGACCTCGCGCGCGGATCGCTCGAGGCATCCGGATGGCAGGCCGGCTCGCCCGTGCCCTGGTCGACGGAGTCGAACCGGGCCTACCTGCGCGCACTCGATGCCGAACGTCGCGCCGCAGCTCGACTCGGGCTCGACGGCCGCGCCGCGCGCGCCGCATCCGACCTCGAGGGCGCCGACGCCGAGGCGCCCGCGCGGATCGCCTCCGAGTTCACGCCCACGCAGGTCATCAGCGTCATCACGGATCCCCTGCCGCCCCTGCCGTCGCCCGAGGCGACGGATGGCGACCCGTCCGACGAATCCGCCGCGCCGGGTGCGGCACGAGAGGACTGACATGCCCGCGGTCGTGCTGATCGGAGCACAGTGGGGCGACGAGGGCAAGGGCAAGGCGACCGACCTGCTCTCCTCGCGCCTCGACTACGTCGTGAAGTTCAACGGCGGCAACAACGCGGGGCACACCGTCGTCGTCGGCGACGAGAAGTACGCCCTGCACCTGCTGCCCTCCGGCATCCTCACGCCCGGCGTCACGCCGGTGATCGCGAACGGCGTGGTCGTCGACATCGAGGTGCTCTTCGAGGAGATCGAGGGGCTCGAATCGCGTGGCGTCGACACGTCGCAGCTGAAGATCTCGGCGAACGCGCACGTCATCACGCAGTACCACCGAACGCTCGACAAGGTGACCGAGCGCTTCCTCGGCAAGCGCCAGATCGGCACGACCGGTCGTGGCATCGGGCCGAGCTATGCCGACAAGATCAACCGCGTCGGCATCCGCATGCAGGACCTCTTCGACGAGAACATCCTCCGGCAGAAGGTCGAGGGCGCGCTCGACCAGAAGAACCACCTCCTCGTGAAGGTCTACAACCGCCGCGCGATCGGCGTCGACGAGATCGTCGACGACCTGCTCGGCTACGTCGACCGGCTGCGCCCGATGGTCACCGACACGTCGCTGCTGCTGCACCGGGCACTCGAGGCCGGCGAGACCGTGCTCTTCGAGGGCGGCCAGGCCACCATGCTCGATGTCGACCACGGCACGTACCCGTTCGTGACGTCATCGAACGCGACCTCGGGCGGAGCGGTCACCGGGTCGGGCGTCGCTCCGAATCGCATCGACCGCGTGATCGGCATCGTCAAGGCGTACACGACCCGCGTCGGCTCGGGTCCGTTCCCGACCGAGCTCTTCGACGAGTGGGGCGAGTTCCTCGCCGACAAGGGCCACGAGTTCGGCACCACGACCGGCCGTCGCCGCCGCACCGGCTGGTACGACGCGCCGATCGCGCGCTACACCGCCCGCATCAACGGCGTGACCGACTTCGTGCTCACCAAGCTCGACGTGCTCACCGGCATCGACCGCATCCCGGTCGCGGTCGCCTACGACGTCGACGGCGTGATCATGGAGGAGGTTCCGGTCTCGCAGTCCGACTTCCACCACGCCAAGCCCGTCTACGAGGAGTTCCCGGGCTGGACCGAGGATATCTCGGCAGCGCGGTCCTTCGAGGACCTGCCGCCGAACGCGCAGAGCTACGTGCGAGAGCTCGAGGCGATGTCGGGCGCCCGCATCTCGGCGATCGGCGTCGGCCCCGGTCGCGACGAGATCGTGCAGCTGCACGACCTGCTCGACTAGCTCGACCGACTCGACCGGCTCGCCCGACTCGCCCGCACGGGAGGAACTTCCGGACGACACGCCGCGGCGGCGTCCGCCCGCCTCGGCGCGTCGGGGAATTCCTCCTCCCGAAGTGCACGAGGAGACCGCGCCGCCGACCGTGCCAGACTGGGCCGGTGCCAGCCCGCCGTCCGCTCGTCCACACGCTCGAAGGCCGCAACGTCGCGCTCACCCCGCTCGGCGAGCTCGACCTCCCGGCGCTGCGTGAGGCGATCGGACGGCCCGAGGTCTTCGCCGGCGGGTTCGGCGGCGGCCCGTCCGGACTCCCGGCCGACGACGCGGGGTTCGAGGCGTTCGCCCGCGCCTCCTACACGCCGGCCCTCGACGCGATCCCGTTCGCGGTGCGCCTGCGCGGCGGCCCCGACGACGGCGCCATCGTCGGCGCGACGAAGTTCGGCGACCTCGACCTGCCGAACGAGTCGGCCCACATCGGCTGGACCGGGTTCGACCCGCGGGTGTGGGGCACCGCGGTGAACCCCGAGGTCAAGCTGCTCATGCTCGGCCTCGCATTCGACCACGGCTTCGGCCGCGTGAAGCTGCAGGCGGATGCCGTCAACGCGCGCTCGCGGGCCGCGATCGAGAAACTCGGCGCGAGCTTCGAGGGCATCCACCGCCGCGCGATGCGCCGCCCCGACGGAACCTGGCGCGACACGGCGGTGTACGCGATCCTCGTCGACCACTGGCCCGCGGTGCGTGCGGGGCTCGAGGAGCGGCTCGCCGCATGGGGCGATCGCGCGGTGACGCTCGGCTCGCGCGGGTCGGGCGAGTAGGCGCGCGAACGCCGGGTCGTCGACAGCGTGGCGCTGCGCGAGACGTAACGAGCGGGCGGATGCGACGTCGAAGCCTCCGGCCGGGCGGCTCGCTCAGCCGCGATCGCGCTCGGGCAGGTGCAGGCGTGCGAGGAACGCGTCGGTACCGCGCGGCATCCGTCGCCGGTCGGCCCGCGAGACGAGCACGGTCACGAGCACCGCGATCGGCACCGTCCAGGCGGCCGGCTGCTCGATGAGGGGGCGGATGCCGGGCGCCGCCGCCGTGATGACGGCGCCGCCGAGGATCGCCGCCCCCGAGAGCGACGCGCCCGTGGCCATGCCCGCGATGGCGCCCCGCGCGGTGAGTCCGCGCCACCAGATGCCGAGGAGGAGCACCGGGCAGAGCGTCGACGCCGTGAACGCGAAGACGAGCCCGACGCTGCCCGCGAGTCCGGCCGGCTCGGTCGCGAACGCGACCACGAGCGGCACGGCCGTCGAGGCGAACGCCGCGATGCGGAAGCCCCGGACGCTGCCGCCGAGCAGGTCCTGCGAGATGACGCCCGCGACCGAGACGACGAGCCCCGACGAGGTCGAGAGGAATGCGGCGAACGCGCCGCCGATCACGAGGGCGGTGAGCAGGTCGCCCCACACCCCCGGCAGCAGGCGGTCGGGAAGCACGAGCACGAGCGCGTCGGCGTCGCCCGCCGTCGCGAGGTCGGGTGCGAAGGCGCGTCCGAGCAGTCCGAACAGCGTCGGGAACGCGTAGAACACCGACAGCAGCACCAGCACGATGACGGTCGTGCGACGCGCGGCGGGGCCGTCCGGGTTCGTGTAGAAGCGCACGAGCACGTGGGGGAGTCCGAGCGTGCCGAGCAGCAGCGCGACCATGAGCGAAACGGTGCGGTACGCGTCGAGCGCGCCGGGGCCGTCGGCGGCCGGGAACGCCTGCGCGGGCGCGAGCTCGGGCTCGACGGCCCCGGTGACGATGAGCAGCGCGATGACGGGCACCCCGATCGCCGCGAGCTTCAGCCAGAACTGGAACGCCTGCACGAACGTGATCGAGCGCATCCCGCCCGACGCGACGACGACGGCGACGAGTGCGGCCACGGCGAGCGAGCCGACCCAGCTCGGCAGCCCCGTGGTGATCCGCACGGTCAACGCGGCGCCCTGCAGCTGCGGAACGATGTAGAGCCATCCGATGACGACGACGAGCACGCTCGTGACCCGGCGCACCGCCACCGATTCCAGCCGGGCCTCGGTGAAGTCGGGGATCGTGTACGCGCCCGAGCGGCGCAGCGGTGCGGCGACGAACAGGAGCAGCATGAGGTAGCCGGCGGTGTAGCCGATCGGGAACCACATGCCGCCCGAGCCGGTCAGCAGGATCAGCCCGGCGATGCCGAGGAAGGACGCCGCCGAGAGGTACTCGCCGCCGATCGCCGACGCGTTCCACCACGGGCGCACCGTTCGACTCGCGACGTAGAAGTCGCTCGTGGTGCGCGAGATGCGCAGCCCGTAGAACCCGATGAGCACCGACACGAGGGCGACGGCGACGATCGCCGCGTAGCCGATCGCGGGGCTCACGCATCCTCCGCGAGCGAGCGGTAGCGGGCCTCGTTGCGCGACGCCGCGCGCACGTAGAGCGCCGCGACGCTGATCGCGAGCGGGTAGACCCCGAATCCGAGGAGCAGCCACGAGGCGGGCACGCCCGCGACGAATGCGCCGTCGAGCGCGGGCGCGAAGACCACGACCCCGACGAACGCGAACGTCGCGAGCACGAACCCGCCCGCGCAGATCAGCCCGAGGCGCAGCTGCGACCGGATCAGCGAGCGCACGTAGACCGACTGGATGTCGGTCGGACCGGTGTCGGTGTCCGGTCCGCGCGTGCGCGCCGCCGGGCGGCGGTCGGATGCCGCGGCGTGGCCGTTGCGCGGTGCGGTGACCCGCACGCGGGGTGGCGGGGGCGGCTGCCCGGAGCCGGACCCGGAGCCGGTGCCCCCCGGCGCCTCGTCGCTCACGGCCGCGCCCGCGGCGTGGCCGCCTCGAGTCGCTCGCGGAGCCCGGGCAGCAACCGCCTGCTGACCGGCAGTTCGGCCTGGCCGACCAGGACCGTCGGTCGCTCGCCGCCGAGCCGGACCCGCGTGACGTGGGGGAGCGCGACGAGGTACGACCGGTGCACGCGGACGAAGCCGGCGTCCGCCCACTGCCGCTCCAGGTCGGACATCGGCACGCGGACGAGGTAGCTCGCCTCGTCGGTGTGGAGCCGCGCGTAGTCGCCCTGCGCCTGGACGTACCGGACGTCGTCGCGGCGGATCATCCGGGTCGTCCCGCCGAGGGTCACGGCGATCATCTCGGGGCGCGCGGGCGCGGCATCCGTCGCCTGCCCCTGGCCCATCGACTCGACGACGCGCGTGACCGACCGGTGCAGCCGCTCGGTGCGCACGGGCTTCAGCAGGTAGTCGACGGCGGCGAGGTCGAACGCCTCGAGCGCGCCCTCCTCGTCGGCCGTCACGAACACGAATGCGGGCTTGTGCTCGAAGCGCTGCAGCGCGCGGGCGAGGTCGAAGCCCGACAGGCCGGGCATGTGGATGTCGAGGAAGGCCGCGTCGACGGGCTCGCGCGTGAGGATGCGGATCGCCTCGGCACCCGACGTCGCGCGATGGATCGTGCCGACCCGCGGGTCCTGGCCGAGCAGGAACGCGAGCTCGTCCACCGCGGGCTGCTCGTCGTCGGCGATGAGGACCGAGATCACGGAACCAGTCTTCCATCCGGCTCGGCGGTTCGGCCCGCGCGGGCGTCGACGGATGCCACGGAGCGGCCCGGCTGAGACTTCGGCACGCTCATGCGGACCAGCGTGCCCGCCCCGACGTTCGTCTCCACGACGAGCCCGTGCTCGTCGCCGTACACCTGTCGCAGGCGGGCGTCGACGTTGCGGAGTCCCACGTGCTCGCCCGGGGTGCCGCCGGCGAGCACCTGCGCGGCGACCTCGGGGTCGATGCCGACGCCGTCGTCGTCGACCGTGATCTCGGCGACCGCGCCGCGGTCCTCCGCGGTGATGGTGATGCGGCCGCCTCCCTCCTTCGCCTCGAGCCCGTGCCGCACCGCGTTCTCGACGAGCGGCTGGATCGACAGGAACGGGATGACGGTCGAGAGCACCTCGGGTGCGATCTGCAGCGTCACCTTCAGCCGGTCGCCGAACCGCGCCCGCTCGAGCTTCAGGTAGGAGTCGATCGAGCGCAGCTCCTCGGCCACGGTCGTGAAGTCGCCGTGCCGGCGGAACGAGTAGCGCGTGAAGTCGGCGAACTCGAGCACGAGCTCCCGCGCCTTCGCCGGGTCGGTGTTGATGAACGACGCGATCGCGTTCAGCGAGTTGTAGATGAAGTGCGGGCTGATCTGCGCGCGCAGCGCGCGCACCTCGAGTTCGGCGAGCGCCGCGCGCGACGCGTCGAGTTCGCCGAGCTCGACCTGCGCGGCGACCCATTCGGCGACCTCGCCCGTCGCGCGGACGAGTCCCGCGCGCACGCGCCCCGCGAAGGCGACGACCGCACCGACCGCGACGCCGTCGGCGAGGATCGGCGCGGCCGCGGCATCCGTCTCGCCCGACGGCGTGCGGACGCTGCGCTCGACCTGCGTCCGGCCGGCCCCGACGGCCTCGTCGGCGAGCCGCTCGGCCACCGAGACGAGTGTCTCGTCGCCGTCGACCGCGACCGGTCCGCCCGTCATCACGAGCGCGACCGTGTCGGCGCCGAGCATCGACCTGAGGTTGCGCGCGGCGCGCGCGGCATCCGCCTCGGTCATGTCGCCGCGCAGGTGCTTCGCGGCGCGGGATGCCAGGTGGAGCGTCTGGTACGTCGCCCGCTCGGCGTCGGTGCCGAGCTCCTTGGACTGCACCGCGAGTCGACGCAGCAGCACGACGACGCCCACCGCGAGCGCACCCGCGACGACGCCGGCAGCGGCGGCGAGCAGCATCGACTCGGGCATGCATGTGACTGTAGCCGTCGTTCGTCGTCGCCCCGTGCCGTTCGTCGCACCGTCGGCGCCGTTCGCCGACGACGAGCGGTCGGGCCCCCCGGCGCGGCATCCGCGCGGTCAGCATGGACGCAATGCGACCGCAGCGGCGCGGGGCCTGCCCCGGCCGCGACCCCTCGAAGGAGAGACGCCATGGGCAACGAAGCCCTGAGTGCGGACGTCGACCTGAGTCACGTCGACTATCCCGCCGTGCAGCAATCCCCGGAGTTCCAGGAGCTCCGCAAGACCCACCGCAGTTTCGTGTTCCCCGTCCTCACGGCGTGCCTGGTCTGGTACTTCGCCTACGTGCTGCTCGCCGTCTACGCGCACGACTTCATGTCGACGCGCGTGTTCGGCAGCGTGAACGTGGCGATGGTCCTCGGCCTGGCACAGGTGGTCACCACCTTCGCCGTGACGATGTGGTACGTCCACTACGCCAACAAGCACCTCGACCCGCGTTCGGAGAAGATCCGCACCGAGATCGAGTCGGGCGACTTCGAGACCGAGGGGGTGGCGCGCTGATGTTCCACCTCGAAGCGGCGACCAGTTCGCCCGGCAACCCCTGGCTCAACATCGGCATCTTCGGCGCGTTCGTCGCGATCACCATGGTGATCGTGTTCCGTGCGAGCCGGAACAACAAGACCGCGGCCGACTACTACGCGGCCGGTCGGTCGTTCACGGGCGGCCAGAACGGTTCGGCCATCGCGGGCGACTACCTGTCGGCGGCATCCTTCCTCGGCATCGTCGGGGCGATTGCGCTGAACGGCTACGACGGGTTCCTCTACTCGATCGGCTTCCTCGTGGCCTGGCTCGTCGCGCTCCTGCTCGTCGCCGAGCTCCTCCGCAACACCGGCAAGTTCACGATGGCCGACGTGCTCTCGTTCCGGCTGAAGCAGCGACCCGTCCGCATCGCGGCGGCGACGACGACGCTCGTCGTCTGCTTCTTCTACCTGCTGGCCCAGATGGCGGGCGCCGGCGGCCTCGTGTCGCTGCTGCTCGGCGTCGGCGACCAGGTCGGCCAGGCCGTCGTCATCACGGTGGTCGGCGCGCTCATGATCCTCTACGTGCTCGTCGGCGGCATGAAGGGCACCACCTGGGTGCAGATCATCAAGGCCGTGCTGCTCATCGCGGGCGCCGGCGTCATGACGGTCTGGGTGCTCGCGCTCAACGGCTTCGACTTCTCGGCGCTGCTCGACAAGGCCGTCGCCGTGGCGGAGAACCCCGCGATCCTCGACCCGGGCCTCAAGTACGGCGTCTCCGAGGTCAGCAAGATCGACTTCATGTCGCTCGGGCTCGCGCTCGTGCTCGGCACCGCCGCCCTCCCGCACGTGCTCATGCGCTTCTACACGGTCCCGACCGCCAAGGAGGCGCGCAAATCGGTCGTCTGGGCGATCTGGCTCATCGGCATCTTCTACGTCTTCACGCTCGTGCTCGGCTACGGCGCCGCGGCCCTCGTCGGCCCGTCGGTCATCGCCGGCGCGCCCGGCGGCCCGAACTCGGCGGCCCCGCTGCTGGCGTTCGCCCTCGGCGGTCCGGTCCTCCTCGGCCTGATCTCCGCGATCGCGTTCGCGACGATCCTCGCGGTCGTCGCCGGGCTCACGATCACCGCGGCGGCCTCGTTCGCGCACGACATCTACGCGTCGGTCGTGAAGAAGGGCAAGCCCGAGCCGGGCGCCGAGGTCAAGGTCGCCCGTCGCACGGTCGTCATCATCGGCGTCGTCGCGATCATCGGCGGCATCGGGGCGAACGGCCAGAACGTGGCGTTCCTCGTGGCGCTCGCATTCGCGGTGGCCGCGTCGGCGAACCTTCCGACGATCGTCTACTCGCTGTTCTGGAAGGGGTTCACCACCAAGGGCGCCCTCTGGAGCATGTACGGCGGACTCATCTCGGCGATCGTGCTCATCATCTTCTCGCCGGTCGTCTCGGGCTCCGAGACGTCGATGCTGAAGACCGAGGCGATCGACTTCGCGATCTTCCCGCTCTCGAACCCCGGCATCATCTCGATCCCGCTGGCGTTCCTCCTCGGCTGGATCGTGAGCGTCTTCGACAAGACGGTCGAGAGCCCCGAGAAGCAGGCCGAGATGGAGGTCCGCTCGCTCACCGGGCTCGGCGCCGAGAAGGCGGTGAGTCACTAGAGGCTCCGGCGGTCGCCCCGGGATGGGGTGATGGGGCGGCCGCCGGACACGACTGCGACGGGGTGGGACCGCCTGCCCACGACCTCGTCGCCGGCACGACGGGGGCGGATGCCTCGGGCCGACGGCCCGGCATCCGCCCCCGTTGCGCTGCGCCGGCCGGCACCGCCGGCCGTCCGCGGCCGTCCGCACGCCGCCGGGCTCACCACCCGCGATGTCGGGCCCGCCATCCGCGAGTCGGGCCCGCCATGCGCGAGTCGGGCCCGCCATGCGTTCGGGAGGAACTTCCAGAGGACACGCGGGCTCGGCACTCGGAGTTGCCGGCGTGTCGGCGGGAAGTTCCTCCCGAGCGCGCGCAGCATGCGCCCGCGGTGCGGTGCGGTGCGGTGCGGTGCGGTGCGGTACCGCCGGCGCTCAGCGCGAGCGGCGGCGGCGGGCGAGGCCGACCCAGAGCAGCGCGAGGCCGCCGATCGCGACGATCGGGCCGATCACGGCCCACATCGTGACCCCGGACATCACCGATCCGGGCAGGATCCCGACGCCCTGCAGCGTCCATATCACGCCGGTCAACGTCAGCAACGCGCCGACGACCATGAGCACGACGTTCATGCAACCCACCCCTCTCCGTTCGGACGGCTCAACCGGCCCAGATATCGATCATGCGGCGCGTTCCCCGCAACCACAACGAAAATGCCAGTCCCCAGGTCCAGTAGGCCTGGCTTGGTGGTGGTGCGGGGTCACTTCTCCGCTTTGCGGCAGACTGGGTCGGGTGCGCAACCACGGCATCGACGTCCTTCGGATCATCGGCATCACCGCGGTCGTACTTGCGCATGTCTACGATGGCCCCGTCACGCACCAATGGGTGTATCTGTGGCACGTCCCGCTGTTCTTCTTTCTCTCGGGCTATTTCTGGACGTCCGGCCGCACTCTGCGGCGCGAGTTCGACACCCGCACGCGTTCGCTGCTGTTGCCCTACATGGTCTGGCTCGTCGCGGGATTGGCCGTCCTGTCGGTGGTCGGGCACCTCAACTGGGGCACCGTGACGGGTGCTCTCCTCGGCGGGACGCACGCGTCGAGCATGTTCGGCGCGTTCTGGTTCGTGACGGCCCTGTTCTGGGTGGCGCTGCTGTTGCGGGTGCTCGAGCGGTTCCCCTCGGTTGTGGCATGGGTGGTCGCGATCGTCGGACTCGCCGCTGCGTGGGTCGCACCTGAGGCGGTGAGCGGGTTGCCGGTGAGTATCGGTGGCGCGGTGTCGGCGCTGGTGTTCGTCCTCATCGGGCAGGCGGCGGCAAGGTTCGAGCTGTCGCCGTGGGCGGGTGCACTCGTCCTTGCGATGGGGGTCGTGTTGAACGCGTCAGGATGGGTGGGGAACATCGACCTGAAGTTCGCCGACTACGGCACACCGGTTCTCGGGGTGGTTGCGTCGTCGCTGGTGTGCTGGGGCCTGGTCAGCATGTTCCGCGGGTGGCGGATGCGGGACGTGTCCACGATCGCGGGGGCGGGCATCGCGGTCGTCCTGTTCCACACCCAGGTGCTGTACGTTGTGGGCTCGCGTGGGTGGCCGTCCTGGGCGGTCGCGACCGTGGTCCTCATCGTCTCGTGGGGTGTGGCCGTCGGGCTCCGCTTCACACCACTCGCAAGGCCCGCAACAGGCGCGTCGCGGGCCACGTTCGGAGCGCGTACGGGATCCCGCCGGTCGGGGCCCCACGGGACGCGTGCGCCCGGGTGAGCGACGCGCCGCCAGGGGAGTCCGCAAGGAGGGCGGCGAAGCCATGGGCGCGCGCATTCCAAGGAGCAGTGATCACGGCCCTGAACCGGGATCTACGGCAAGATCGCCCGCAGTCCAGAGGGCCTACATGTTGATCATGTGGCCCGTGAGGCCGTGGAACGCCTCCTGCAGCGCCTCCGAGAGCGTCGGGTGGGTGTGCACGTTGCGAGCGAGCTCGAGCGCGCCGAGGTCCCACTTCTGCGCGAGGGTGAGCTCGGGCAGGAGCTCCGAGGCGTCGGGGCCGATGAGGTGGCCGCCGAGCAGCTCGTAGTGCGTCTTGTCGGCGACGAGCTTCACGAAGCCGACCGGATCGCCGAGGCCGTTCGCCTTGCCGTTCGCGGTGAACGGGAACTTCGCGGTGATCACGTCGTAGCCCTCGTCGCGCGCCTGCTGCTCGGTGAGCCCGAACGACGCGACCTGCGGCGAGCAGAACGTCGCGCGGGGCATCATCCGGTAGTCGCCGAGCTCCATGGTCTCGGCGTCGGCGATGGTCTCGGCGGCCACGACGCCCTGCGCCTCGGCGACGTGCGCGAGCATGAGCTTCGCGGTCGCGTCGCCGATCGCGTAGATGTGTGGCACGTTCGTGCGCATGCGCTCGTCGATCGCGATGGCGCCGCGCTCGGTGAGCTGCACGCCGGTCGCGTCGAGACCGAATCCCTCGACGTTCGGCGCGAAGCCCACGGCCATGAGCACCTTGTCGACGACGAGCGAGCCGGGCTGGCCGTCGGCGCCCGTGTAGGTCACCGTGACCTGGGTGCCCTGGTCGGTGACGGTCTCGACCTTCGTGGAGGTGAGGATCGGGATGCCGAGGTTGCGGTACTGGCGGGTGATCTCCTTCGAGACCTCGGCGTCCTCGTTCGGCAGGGCGCGGTCGAGGAACTCGACGACCGTGACCTCGACGCCGTAGTTGCGCAGCACGTACGCGAACTCCATGCCGATCGCGCCCGCGCCGACGATCGCGATCGAGCCGGGCAGGTCGCGCGTCAGGATCTGCGTCTCGTACGTCACGACGTTGTCCGAGAGCTCGACGCCCGGCAGCAGGCGCACCCGCGAGCCGGTCGCGATGATCGCGTTGTCGAAGGTCAGCGATTCCACCGTGCCGTCGCCCTTCGCGACGTCGATGCCGTTCGGGCCGGTGAACGAGCCGCGGCCGTCGAACTCGGTGATTCCGTTCTTCTTCATGAGGAAGTGCACGCCCTTGACGTGCTTCTCCGACACCTGTCGGCTGCGGTCGTACGCCGCGCCGAAGTCGAAGTGCACGTCGCCCGAGATGCCGAAGGTCGAGGCCTGCGCGTGGAAGATGTGCGCGAGCTCGGCGTTGCGGAGGAGCGCCTTCGAGGGGATGCAGCCCACGTTCAGGCACACGCCGCCCCAGTACTTCTCCTCGATGACGGCGACCTTCCGGCCGAGCTGCGCGGCGCGGATGGCGGCCACGTAGCCGCCGGGACCCGCGCCCAGGACGATGACGTCGAAATGGCTGGTCATGGCGCCCAGCCTAGGCGGGGGCCGCCGGATCGGCACGGGTCGGATGCGCCCGCGCGCGCGTCGGGATGCGCCTGCCGACCCCGATGCGTCGAGCGGGGCCTGCCAAGGTTCGGCGGGTTCCGGACATCGCGTTCCGGAGGGCTCGCGGGGGTGCGGCGGCCGACGTACCGTGATCCGGTGAGCACCCGTACCACCTCCAGCGCACCCGCCGCCGACCCCGTCGACGTCGCCGCCACGGCCTCCCCGAGCGCGGCCGCCCCGAACGCGTCGCGCCGCGGCGGCATCCGCACCTGGGCCCAGTTCCTCGCGGCCGGACTCGTCTGGGGCGCGAGCTTCCTGTTCATGGCCGTGGCGCTCACGGGCATCTCGTTCACCCAGGTCGCATGGACGCGCACGGTGCTCGGCGGACTCACGCTCGGCCTCGTGGTGCTCGTCGCCCGGCCGCGCGTCGGCGGCGGCCCGGTGCTGCCGCGCCGGCCCGTCGTGTGGCTGCACTTCCTCGTGATCGGGGTCCTCGGCTGCGTCATCCCGTTCCTGCTGTTCTCGTGGGCGCAGCAGAGCGTGACCTCGAGCCTCGCCTCGATCCTCAACGCGACGACGCCGCTCATGACGGCGATCATCGCGACGCTCGCCTTCCGCGTCGAGCGGCTCGATGCATCGCGCTGGCTCGGCGTGCTCGTGGGCATCGCGGGCGTCGTCGTCATCATCGCGCCCTGGCGTTCCGAGCTCGCGGGCAGCCTCGCGGGCCAGCTCGCCTGCCTCGGCGCGACGGCCTGCTACGGCGTCATGTTCGGCTACACGCGCAAGTTCCTGAGCGGCCTGCCGATCGCGCAGACGACGTTCGCGTTCCTGCAGGTCGGCATGGGCGCCGCCGTGATGCTGATCCTCACGCCGCTGCTCGCGGTCGGGCCGGTGCGCCTCGACGCCGCGATCGTCGCGTGCCTCGCGATCCTCGGCATCCTCGGCACGGGACTCGCCTACGTCTGGAACATCGGCGTGATCCGCGACTGGGGCCCGACGAACGCCTCGACCGTCACCTACGTCACGCCCGTGGTCGGCGTCGTGCTCGGCGTGCTCGTGCTCGGCGAGCCGCTCTCCTGGAACGAGCCCGTCGGCGCGCTGGTCGTCATGCTGGGCATCCTGCTGGCCCAGGGGCGGGTGCGGATGCCGCTCGCGCGCCGCTCGGCGACCGCCCCCTGACGCGCGCCGCCGTGCGGCCGCCGGGTCGGCCCGGTCCGACGCCGACCGGCCGGGCCCTGTGCAGCCGCCGCGCGATGTGATGAGGTGAGCAGGTGACGAGCGCCTCGCAGCCCGCCCCCGATCCCACCGCCGACGCGACCTCGTCCGCGGCTGACCTCGCCGCGGCGTTCCGCAGCGGTGCGACCACGCCCGACGCGGTCGCCGAGGACGCCCTCTCGCGTGCCGCGCACTTCGAGCCGTCCGTGAACGCATTCTCGGACCACGATCCGAGCCGGGTGCGAGCGGATGCCGCGGCGAGTGCCGAGCGGTTCCTCCGCGGCGCACCGATCGGCCCGCTCGACGGCGTGCCCGTCACGGTCAAGGAGAACATGCTGCGCGCGGGCATCCCGGCACGAGCGGGCTCCGCGGCATCCGCCCCGGTCGTGCCCGACGCCGACTCGCCGATCGTCGCCAGGCTCAGGGAGGCGGGCGCGATCATCCTGGGCTCGACGACGATGCCCGACTGGGGCATGCTCTCGTCCGGCGTCTCGAGCCTGCACGGCATCACGAGGAGTCCGCTCGACCCGGCGCTCACGGTGGGCGGATCGAGCGCAGGCGCTGGTGCGGCCGCCGCCGCGGGCCTCGGGCCGATCCACATGGGCACCGACATCGGCGGCTCGGTCCGGTTGCCCGCGGCGTGGCTGGGCCTCGCGGGCTTGAAGCCCAGCGCCGGGCGGGTGCCGATCGACCCGCCCTACCTCGGCCGGGCCGGCGGGCCGATCGGACGCCGCGTCGCCGACCTCGCCGCCGCGATGTCCGTCGTCACCGGGCCCGACGTGCGCGACCACACGGCGCTGCCGTACGAGGAGATCGACTGGGCAGACCCCCTGATCGACGTGCGCGGACTCCGGATAGGCGTCCACACCGACGCCGGGGCGGGACTGCCCGTCGATCCCGGGATCGCCGCCGTGGTGCGCGCCGCCGCGGGGAGGTTCGCCGCAGCCGGCGCGGAGGTCGTCGAGCTCGCCCCGTTCCTCGACGACGGGCTGCTCGGGCAGGTCGACCGGTTCTGGCGGGTGCGGTTCCGGCGCACGTTCGACGAGCTCCCGCCGGAGTCGCGCGATCGCGTGCTGCCGTACATCGCGCGCTGGGTCGCGCCCGGTGCCGGCGTCTCGGGCACCGACGCGCTCGCCGCATACGACGACATCGGCGAGCTCCGGCATCGCACCGTGCTCGCGACGGCACCGTTCGACGCGGTGCTCTCGCCGGTCGCGCCGATGGTCGCGTTCCCGGCTGAGCGGCCGATGCCGTGGGGCGAGGAGGACCTCGGGATGGCGCACATCGCGTTCACCCTGCCGTACAACATGTCGGGCCAGCCGGCCGTCAGCATCAACGCGGGCACGACGCCGGACGGGCGCGCGATCGCACTGCAGATCGCAGGGCCGCGATTCGCGGACGCGCGGGTGCTCGCGCTCGCCGCGTGGTGGGAGCGCGAACGGCCGGCGGATGCCGCGGTGCCGCTGCTTCCCGCGCGGTCTTGACATCCGATCACCTGCATGATTGGTTAATTACTAAAGTAACTAACCAATGAACCGATGCGAGGTGTCGTGGACGAATCCCGGCCGATCTTCCTGCAGATCGCGGAGCAGATCGAGAACGACATCGTCGACGGCCACGTCGCCGAGGACGCCGCGATCCCGTCGATCAACGAGCTCGCCGCATTCCACCGCATCAACCCCGCGACCGCGCTGAAGGGCGTGAATCGACTCGTCGAGCAAGGGCTCGTGGCCAAGCGTCGCGGCGTCGGCATGTTCGTCGTCCCCGGTGCGCGCGATCGGCTCATCGAACGTCGCCGCGCCGAGTTCGCGGCCGAGTACCTCCGACCGCTCATCGTCGAGGCCGCCAAGCTCGGCATCGGCGTCGACGAGCTCGCGGGCATGGTCCGCGAGGAAAGGATCCTGACATGACCACCACCGTCGTCCGTGCGCGCGGGCTCACCAAGCGCTACGGGTCGTTCACCGCGATCGACGGCATCGACCTCTCACTCGAGGAGGGCCGCATCTACGGCCTGCTGGGCCGCAACGGCGCCGGCAAGACGACCGTGATGCAGTTGCTCACCGGGCAGATCTTCGCGAACGGCGGCGAGCTCGAGGTGTTCGGCCGGCAGCCGGCCGAGCACGCCGACGTCCTCCGTCGGATGTGCTTCATCGCGGAGGCCCAGCGCTACCCCGAGGACTTCACGCCGGCGCACGTCTTCCGTTCCGCGCCGTGGTTCTTCGAGCACTGGGACGCGGAGTTCGCCGAGCGGCTCATCGATGACTTCCGGTTGCCGGTGAAGCGACGCATCAAGAAGCTCAGCCGCGGTCAGCTCTCGGCCGTCGGCGTCATCGTCGGCCTCGCGTCGCGTGCGCCGCTGACGTTCTTCGACGAGCCGTACCTCGGCCTCGATGCCGTCGCGCGCCATGTCTTCTACGACCGACTGCTCGAGGACTACGCGGCGCACCCGAGGACGGTGGTCCTCTCCACGCACCTGATCGACGAGGTCGCGAACCTCCTCGAGCACGTGATCCTCATCGACCAGGGGCGGATCCTGCTCGACCGCGATGCCGACGAGGTGCGCGGCAGTGCGACCACGGTCGCGGGTGCCCGTGCCGCGGTCGAGCAGTTCGTCGCCGGACGGCCCGTGATCGGCCGCGAGGGCATCGGCGGACTCGCATCCGTCACGATCGACGGCCGCCTCGACCACGACGAGCGCATCCGCGCAGCCGAACTCGGGCTCGAGCTCGCGCCCGTCTCGCTCCAGCAGCTCATCGTCCACCTGACCGGCGCCGAACTCGCCGAGTCGACCCAGAGGGAGGTCGCGGCATGACCGTCACCGCCAGCGCCACCGATTCCTCCTCCCGTGCGACGGCGGCCGACGCGTCGAGCCGGGTGCGGCCGAACGAGATCCTGCGAATCGTGCGCCTGCACACCGTCAACCCGGCCATCTTCTTCGGCGTGCCGTGGATGATCCTCGGCGGCGCGTGGGCGGTCACCATGATCATCGCGCTCATCATCCAGGGCGCCGCAGGCCCGCTCGACCAGACGGAGACCGGCTTCGAGTACAGCTGGGCCGTGATCTCCCCGCAGTGGTACCTGATCGTCGTCGGCGTGCAGGCCGTGTCGTATACGTTCCCGTTCGCGCTCGGCTTCGGCGCGACGCGCCGGGACTACTGGCTCGGGACCGGCCTGATGTTCGTGCACGTCTCGCTGATGTACGCCGCGGCGATCGCGACCCTGCTGATCGTCGAGCGGGGCACGAACGGCTGGGGGATCGGCGCGGGGATGTTCGATGCGCTCTGGTACGTGGGCGCCGACTGGGGCACCGCGTTCTACACCACCTTCGCGCTCCAGCTCCTGGTGCTCTTCATCGGCGCCGGCGTCACGACCGTCTACATGCGGTGGCGCATGAAGGGCATGATGACCGTGCTCTTCGGCGGTGTCGCCGTGATCCTCGCGATCATCGCCGTCCTCACCTTCAGCGAGACGTGGGAGACGCTCGGTGCCTGGCTCGCCTCGATCGGCGTCGTCGGCGTGTTCACGCTCGTGCTCGCGACGGCCCTGCTCTGGGCGGTCGCCGGACTGCTCGTGATCCGGCGGGCGACGCCGCGATAGGGGGTTCGCGGCGCGTCGGGCGCGGCACCCGAGCCGAATGCCGCGCCCGTCCGCCGTGGTTGTGGAATACCTCGGTGGGGTATATCGTTCGAGTTGGCACAAGTACCCCAGTGGGGTACTCTCGACACGATTCGAACCAGACGAGGAGAACGAGATGACCGAACGCGAGTACCAGGTGACCGGGATGACCTGCGGGCACTGCGAGTCGTCGGTGCGCGAAGAGGTCGGGCAGCTGTCCGGCGTGACGGGCATCCGGGTCTCGGCCGCCGACGGCCGCCTGGCGCTCTCGGCCCCGACCGATCTCGACGACGCCGGCGTGATCGCCGCGGTCGAGGAGGCCGGCTACTCCGCCGTGCGCGTCTGACGGCGATGACGGACCTCGCGAGCGGATCGGCCGACGAGCGGATCGTCGAGCTCGAGATCGACGGCATGACCTGCGCCTCGTGCGCCATGCGCATCGAGAAGAAGCTCAACCGGCTCGACGGCGTCACGGCGACCGTGAACTACGCGACCGAGAAGGCCCGGGTCTCGGCGCCCGAGGGCGTCGACGCCGCCGAGCTCATCGCGACGGTCGAGGCGGCGGGCTACCGCGCCGAGCTCCCGCCGCCACCGGCGCCGACCGGAGGCGCCGACGGTCCGATCGCCGCGCCGGAAGGCGCCACCGCGGAGACCAGGGCCGACGCCGAACTCCGTTCGCTCCGTACGCGTCTCATCGCCTCCGTCGTGCTCTCGGTGCCCGTGATCCTCCTCGCGATGGTCCCACCGCTGCAGTTCACGTACTGGCAGTGGGCATCGCTGGCGCTCGCCGCCCCGGTCGTTACGTGGGGGGCCTGGCCGTTCCACCGCGCGGCGCTCGTCAACCTCCGGCACGGCGCTGCGACCATGGACACCCTCGTGTCGCTCGGCGTGACGGCGGCGTTCCTGTGGTCGCTGTACGCGCTGTTCCTCGGCACCGCTGGCATGCCCGGCATGGTGCACGGATTCGAGCTCACGGTCGTGCCGAGCGACGGCGCGTCGAACCTGTACCTCGAGGTCGCCGCGGGGGTGACGATGTTCGTGCTGCTCGGCCGGTACCTCGAGAAGCGGTCGAAGCGTGCAGCGGGGGCCGCGCTCCGGGCACTGCTCGAACTCGGCGCGAAGGACGTCGCGGTGCTCCGCGACGGCGTCGAGAGGCGCATCGCCGTCGAGCGACTCGCGGTCGGCGACGCGTTCGTCGTCCGCCCCGGCGAGAAGATCGCGACCGACGGCGTCGTGATCGAGGGCCGGAGCGCGGTCGACGCGTCGCTCGTGACGGGCGAGTCGGTGCCGGTCGAGATCGCGGCGGGCGACCCGGTGATCGGCGCGACGGTGAACGCCGGCGGCCGACTGGTGGTGCGCGCGACGCGCGTCGGCGCAGACACGCAGCTCGCGCAGATGGCGCGACTCGTGGAGGACGCCCAGGCGGGCAAGGCGCAGGTGCAGCGGCTCGCCGACCGCGTGGCGGGCGTCTTCGTGCCGATCGTGATCGTCGTCGCGAGCGCGACGCTCGGCGTCTGGCTCGCCGTCGGATTCCCCGCCGCAGCCGCATTCACCGCGGCGGTCGCCGTGCTCATCATCGCCTGCCCGTGTGCACTCGGGTTGGCGACCCCGACGGCGCTGCTCGTCGGCACCGGTCGCGGCGCCCAGCTCGGCGTGCTCATCAAGGGCCCCGAGGTCCTGGAATCCACTCGTCGCATCGACACGATCGTGCTCGACAAGACCGGTACGATCACGAGCGGCCGGATGTCGCTCGCGACCGTCCACGCGGCCGACGACGTCGACGAGGCCGAACTGCTCCGCCTGGCGGGCGCGCTCGAGCACGCCTCCGAGCACCCGGTCGCGCGGGCGATCGCGGATGGCGCGGCGGCCGGGGTCGGCGCCCTGCCGACGCCCGAGTCGTTCGAGAGCGATCCGGGGCTCGGCGTTCACGGCGTCGTCGACGGGCACCTGGTGGTCGTCGGCCGGCCCGCGCTGCTCGCCGACTGGGCGATCGAGCCCGACGCGGGAGTCGCGGCATCCGTCGCCGCTGCGGAGGCCCAGGGGCGCACGGCCGTCGTCGCCGCCTGGGACGGCCGGGTGCGCGGCGCGCTCACCGTTGACGACGCCGTGAAGCCGACGAGCGCCGACGCGATCGCCCGACTGCGCGCGCTCGGTCTCGAGCCGATCCTGCTCACGGGCGACAACGAGACCGTGGCCCGCAGGGTCGCCGCCGAGGTCGGCATCGAACGCGTCGTCGCCGAGGTGCTGCCCGCCGACAAGGCCGCCGTCGTCGCCCGCCTGCAGGGCGAGGGCCGCTCGGTCGCGATGGTCGGCGACGGGGTGAACGACGCCGCAGCGCTCGCGCAGGCCGACCTCGGCATCGCGATGGGCACGGGCAGCGACGTCGCGATCGAGGCCGCCGACCTCACGCTCGTCAGGGGCGACCTGCTCGCCGCGGTCGACGCGATCCGGCTGTCGCGTCGCACCCTCGGCGTGATCAGGGGCAACCTGTTCTGGGCGTTCGCGTACAACGTGGCCGCGATCCCGCTCGCGGCGCTCGGGCTCCTGAACCCCATGCTCGCCGGAGCGGCCATGGCGTTCTCGAGCGTGTTCGTCGTCGGCAACAGCCTGCGCCTGCGCGCGTTCCGATCGGCGGTCCCGACCGCGTCGCCGACCGCACGTGCATGAGAATCCGGGCGGAGGGCCGCCCGGGATGGTCGTCGGGCGGATGTTCATGCACCATGCTGCGGCGACGTCGAACGAAGTGCGCGCACGGATGACACGGGCGGTCGGCCGGGCCGCCCGGTTCGCCTAGGGTCGAAGCATGACCGCCGAGACCCCCGACCGCGCCGCCGACCCCACCCCGCCCGGGGGCGGCGGCACGGTCGACGAACGCGACGCCGCGATCACGACCCTCCTCGGCATCCGCTCGAGCATCGACAACATCGACGCCGCGCTCATCCACCTGCTCGCCGAGCGGTTCAAGTTCACGCAGCAGGTCGGCCGCCTGAAGGCCGAGCACGGCCTACCGCCGAGCGACCCGGACCGGGAGAAGCGGCAGATCGAACGGCTCCGCTCGCTCGCGGAGGACGCGCACCTCGACCCGGCGTTCGCCGAGAAGTGGTTCAACTTCGTGGTGGCCGAGGTGATCCGCCACCACGAGGAGATCGCCGACGGCTCCGGGTCGGACCGCACGTGAACTGGTACCCGACGCGGGTGCCGCCGCAGGCCGGGCGCCAGGTGCTCGTCACGGGGGCGAACGCCGGACTCGGGTTCTTCACGTCGGCGCGGCTCGCACGCGCCGGCGCGCACGTCACGTTGTCGGGCCGCAACCCCGAGCGGCTCGCCGCAGCGGTCGCCGCGATCCGCACCAGGATGCCCCGCGCCTCCGTCGACACGCTGGTGATCGACACCTCCTCGCTCGAGTCGGTGCGCGCCGGTGCCGACCGGCTGCTCGACCGCGCGCCGCTCGATGCGGTCGTCCTGAACGCCGGCATGGTGCACACCCCGAGCGAACGCCGCGAGTCGGAGGACGGCCACGAGCTCGTGCTCGCCACCAACGTGCTCGGCCACTTCGCCCTGCTCGCCGACGTCGTGCCCCACCTCGCGCGCGGCGCCCGGGTCGTCTCGGTGGGCTCCCTGTCGACGCGGCTCTCGACGTTCCGGGTCGACGACCTGGAGCTGACCCGGTCGTACGACTCCTGGCGCGCGTACGCGCAGTCGAAGATCGCCGCAGCCTCGCTCGCCTTTGAACTCGATCGTCGCCTGCGCCGTGCGGCGACGGATGCCGCGGAGGCGGTCGGGGCGGCATCCGTCACGCCCCGGGTGCACAGCGTCGTGGCCCACCCGGGCTATGCGATCTCGGGACGCACGCCGCGTGTGCCCGGCGTGAACCAGCCGCCGACCGCCGACCGGTTCGCCGATGCGCTGCAGGCCGCATGGGCCCAGGGCAAGCACCGCGGCGCGGAGGCGATCGTGCACGCCGTCACCGCCGACGACGTCGAGGGCGGCCAGTTCTGGGGCCCGCAGTGGATGGTGAAGGGACCGCCGCGCCTGGCGACGCCCACGCGCACGAGCCGCGACGCGCGCATCGGGGCCCGGGTGTGGTCGTTCGCCGAGGACGCCGTCGGCCGCAGGTTCGACGTCGGGAGCGGCCGCTCGTGATCCGGGGAATGGTCTCGCGCTGGTGGTCGCAGCCGGGCGTCAGGATGCGCATCGCCCGCGTGGTCGTCGTCATCGGGATCGCGCTCGGCGTCTTCGGGGTGTTCAGCGCGCGCTACGGGTTCCTCTTCGCCGGGATCATCATCATCGGGCTGGGTGCCGGGCTCGGGCCGGCGCGCATCCGCAAGCGACGCGAGTAGGCCCGCGGGAGTCGAGCGCGTAGCGTGTCCGCATGATCAGCCGCGACCTCGCCCTGCAGTTGCGCGACGCCGGGCTGGCGTGGCATCCGGACTCGGGCGACCGATTCCAGCTCGACCTGCCGAGCGACGTCGAGGCCGAGGCTGAGGCCGACACCTTCACGGTGAGCGAGATGACCATCGAGACGCGTCGCTATCCCACCGGCACCATCCTCGCCTTCAACGGGACGACCGAGTGGGCGCTCGACTCCGTCGCCCTCGCCGACGCGGTGTGGCTGCCGCGCGAGGACCAGCTGCGCGAGCTGCTCCGCGCCACGTTCCGGAGCCTGCGTCGCCTGCCCGACGCCTTCGAGGTGGCGATCGAGGTCGCCGGCGACTCGGTCGCCTTCGAGCACCCCGACGCCGCCGAGGCCTACGGCATGGCCCTCCTCGCCCTCATCGAGCGCACGCGCTGATCGGGCGCGCCGGTGATCGGGCGGCCGGCCCGGGTCGGTCGGAGCGGGCCGGCCGTCCGGGCCTACTGCAGCGCCTTCGCCTTGAGCGCCTCGTATTCGGCGGCCGTGATCGCCCCGCTGTCGAGCAGCTTCTTCGCCGACTCGATCTCGCCTGCGGCCGACTGCTGCGTACCCGCGACCGAGCGCACGTACGCGTCCTGCTGGGCGCTCATCTCCTGTGCGCGCGCCATGTTCACGGCCGTTCCCTTCGTTCGCGGGTGCGGGATTCCGCCCCGTGTTGCGCGAACGCTAGCGGTCGACGATCGGGCGCAGCTGGGACCAATGGCACGCGGATAGGCTCGGGGCATGGGGTCGACGGATGCCGCGGCCGCGGCTGAGCGGGCGCGCGACGCCGTGGACGGGGCGGTGCGAGCGCTCGTCGAGGCCTCCGCCCGCACCGAGACCCTCGCCGAATTCGTGCCCGAGCGTCGCGTGCTCGGCATCCCTCGCGCGCCGCGCATGCGGGTGATCGGGCCGATCTGGCGACTCGGCGTGCTCCTGCTCGACGCCGACGGGCGGCTCTACTCGACCGGGCGCGTGGTGCGCGCCGAGCGCGCGGTGCGGAGGAGCGTGCTCGCCGAGTCGATCGCCGAGCAGCGCGCCTATCGCGCTGCCGCGATCCGCGGCGGCATCGCCGAGGGGACGAGCGTGGTGTTCGACGCCGTGCCGCTCCACCTCGAGGCCGACGCGCTCGCCGAGGGCGTCGGGCCGCTCCTGCTCACGTCGTTCGCCGACGGGACGGTCGACGTCGGCGTGCGCTGGAACCCGACCTCCGCCGGGGCGATCCTGCCGCTCGGCTCCTACCTCTCCGAGCGCGTCGAGCTGCTGGCGCATCCGCCGCAGGGCGCCTGACGTGGGTGCTCAGTCTCGTGACCCCTCACCGTCCGCATCCGTCCGGCCCGGGCGCTGCTCCTGCTCGGCGATCGACTCGACGACCGAATCGTGGAGCCCGCGCTGCCCCGTGTGCAGTTCCTGGTAGGTCTCGCCGGCGCCCGTGAGCGGGCCGAAGGCCGCCCGTGCCCGTTGCCCGCGCGGCGCTCGCACGGCGCGCACGCCCATGCCGACGACGAGTGCGGCCACGAACAGCGCGGCGAGGATTCCGATCACGCCCTCCATCAGAACCCGAACTCCGTGACCGCGGGCAGGCCGCCGTCGCGCCAGCCCTCGAGCGCGAACCGCTCGTGGTGCACCAGGCGTGCGGGCAGGTCGTCGAGCGCGAACCACTCGAGCGCACTCGCCTTGTCGGGTTCCTGCAGCGACGGGATGCCCCGCCACGACCGCGCGACGAAGAAGACGTCGAGCCGCTGGTCGATCGGCAGCCCGGTGGGCGCCGTGCGGTGCATCGCGGTGATCGGCTCGAGGTCGGACTCGGCGACCTCGACCCCGATCTCCTCGAGCGTCTCGCGCACGGCGCCGGCCACGAGCGTCTCACCCGGATCGACGTGCCCGGCCGCCGATGCGGCCCACCACCCGTCGTAGTAGCCGGTGCCCGCTCGCATCTGCAGGAGCACCCGGGCGCCGTCGACGAGGAACACGTAGGCCGCGGGGATCAACGCGAACGTGCCGTGCTCGGCGGCGTACGCCGCCGGATACGACTGCCGCGGCTCGTCAGACATCGGCCTCCGATCCGCCGGCTCAGTACCCGACGACCGGGCCGAACGCGTCGGCGAGCGGGGCGCGGTTGACGCCGCGGAGCTCGTCGATCGACACCGTGAACGCGCCCTGCACCTCGAGCGAGCCCGACGCGGCATCCGTCACGCCGATGCGGCGAACCGGGTAGCCGCGACCCTCGCAGAGGCCGCGGAACTTCACGTCGTCCTCGCGGGGAACGGTCACGATGACTCGACCCGTCGACTCGGAGAAGAGCGCCGTCGCGAGGTCGATCCCGGCGTCCTCAGTGACCTCGCCGAGGAACACGCGGGCGCCCACGCCGAAGCGGCCGACGCCCTCGGCCAGCGCGATCGCGAGGCCGCCGTCGGAGAGGTCGTGGGCCGAGTCGATGAGGCCCTCGAGCGCCGCCGCCCGGAGCAGCTCGGCGAGCTGCTTCTCGCGGCCGAGGTCGACGAACGGGGGGATGCCGCCGAGGTGGTCGTGCACGACGCCGGCCCACGCGGAGCCGTCGAGCTCGGCGTAGGTCTCGCCGAGCAGGTAGATGTTGTGGCCGTCGTCCTGCCAGCCCGACGGGATGCGGCGGGCGACATCGTCGATCACGCCGAGCACCGCGACCACCGGGGTCGGGTGGATCGGCACGTCGCCGGTCTGGTTGTAGAAGCTGACGTTGCCGCCGGTGACGGGGATGCCGAGCTCGAGGCATCCGTCGGCCAGGCCCGTGACGGCCTCGGCGAACTGCCACATGACCTCGGGGTTCTCGGGGCTGCCGAAGTTCAGGCAGTCGGAGATGCCCATCGGGGTGGCGCCGGTCACGGCGACGTTGCGGTACGCCTCGGCGAGCGCGAGCTGAGCGCCGCGGCGCGGGTCGAGCTGGCAGTAGCGCCCGTTCGCGTCGGTGGCGACCGAGACGCCGAGCCCCGACTCCTCGTCCACCCGGATCATGCCCGCGTCGTCGGGCGCGGAGAGCGCGGTGTTGCCGAGCACGTAGTGGTCGTACTGGTTCGTGATCCACGCGGCATCCGCCTGGTTGGCCGAACCGACGAGCTGCAGGAACTGGGCGCGCAGTCCATCGGCGTCGTCGTCGGCCGGGCGCTCGAGCGCGGCGGCCGTGTCGGCCTGCAGCGCGTCGAGGTACGACGGGACGGTCATCGGGCGCTCGTAGACCGGGCCGTCGACGGCGACCGTGCGCGGGTCGACGTTCACGATCTCCTGGCCGCGCCACGTGATCGAGAGGCGGCCGGTGTCGGTGACCTCGCCGAGCACGCTCGTCTCGACGTCCCACTTGTCGACGACCTCCATGAAGCCGGCGAGCTTCTCGGGTCGCACGATGGCCATCATGCGCTCCTGGCTCTCGGACATGAGGATCTCCTCGGGCGTGAGCGACGGGTCGCGCAGCAGCACGTCGTCGAGCACGATCGACATGCCGCCGTCGCCGTTGGCCGCGAGCTCGGAGGTCGCGCACGAGATGCCGGCCGCACCGAGATCCTGGATGCCCTCGACGAGGTCGCCCGCGAACAGCTCGAGGCAGCACTCGATGAGCACCTTCTCGGCGAACGGGTCGCCGACCTGCACCGCGGGGCGCTTGGTCGGGCCGCCCTCGGCGAACGTGTCCGAGGCGAGGATCGACGTGCCGCCGATGCCGTCGCCGCCGGTGCGGGCGCCGAACAGCACGACCTTGTTGCCGACGCCCTTCGCGTTGGCAAGGTGGAGGTCCTCATGCCGGAGCACGCCCACGGCGAGCGCGTTCACGAGCGGGTTCTTCTGGTACGTCGGGTCGAACCACGTCTCGCCGCCGATGTTCGGCAGGCCCAGGCAGTTGCCGTAGAAGCTGATGCCCGCGACCACGCCGTGCACGACGCGCGCCGTGTCGGGGTCGTCGATCGCCCCGAAGCGCAGCGCGTCCATGACGGCGACGGGGCGGGCGCCCATCGAGATGATGTCGCGGACGATGCCGCCGACGCCGGTCGCGGCGCCCTGGAACGGCTCGATGAAGCTGGGGTGGTTGTGCGACTCGATCTTGAACGTGACCGCCCAGCCCTCGCCGATGTCGAGCACGCCGGCGTTCTCGCCGATGCCCACCATCAGGTGCTCCTTCATCTGGGGCGTGACCTTCTTGCCGAACTGGCGCAGGTGCACCTTGCTCGACTTGTAGGAGGCGTGCTCGCTCCACATCACGGAGTACATCGCGAGTTCGGCGCTCGTCGGCCGACGGCCGAGGATGTTGCGGATGCGCTCGTACTCGTCGGGCTTCACGCCGAGCGCCGCGTACGGCTGCTCCTTCTCGGGGGTCGCCATCGCGACCTCGACGGTGTCGAGCACCGGCGTCGTGGGGGCTGCGGTCGGCGCAGCGGTCGTGGCGGGTGCGTCAGTCACGGTGTGGCGAGCTCCTGGAAACGGCGGCGAGACGGTTGCCGCGGGCGGATGCCGGTCCCCCCGAGTCTACCCGGCGTGCTCAGGCGAGCACGGCGCGGGCGGATGCCGCGCCACGGCATCAGTCGGCGCGCGAGAACGCGGCGGCACGCTCGACCTGGTCGCGCGTGAGCGCGACGCCCGTGTACCGCTCGAACTGCCGGGCCGCCTGGAGTGCGACGACCTCGGCGCCCGTGATCACGGGGGTGCCCTCGGCGCGGGCGGCCGCGATGAGCGGCGTCTCGGCGGGGAACGCCACCACGTCGAAGACCGTCGAGGCGCGTTCGATGTACGCCTCGTCGAATGCGAGCGCAGCGGCATCCGCCCCCTGCATGCCGAGCGGCGTGACGTTCACGATGACGTCGAAGGATGCCTCGGGCTCGTCGGCGACCCACGCGTAGCCGTACTTCTGCGCCAGCGCCGGCCCGGCCTCGGCATTGCGGGCGAGCACCGTGAGATCGCCGAACCCTGCGCCGCGGAACGCTGCGACGACCGCCTTCGCCATGCCGCCCGAGCCGCGGACGACGACCCGCGCCGCCGGGTCGAGCCCGTGCTCGGCGATGAGCTGCGCCACCGCCTCGTAGTCGGTGTTGGATGCCGTGAGCCGGCCGTCGTCGTTCACGATCGTGTTGACGGACTCGATCGCGGCGGCGGAGTCCTCCATCACGTCGACGAGCGGGATCACGGCCTCCTTGAACGGCATCGACACCGAGCAGCCGCGGAAGCCGAGCGCGCGCATGCCGCGGATCGCGCCCTCGAGGTCGTCGGTCGTGAACGCCTTGTAGAGGAAGTTCAGGCCGAGCTCGTCGTAGAGGAAGTTGTGGAACCTCGTGCCGAGGTTCGACGGGCGACCGGAGAGGGAGATGCAGACCTGCATGTCCTTGTTGAGGATCGGCATGCCGCCATTCTCGTCGCGCTGCGCCGTTCGGACGCGATTCGGCGGCACCGGGGCGGGGGAGGCGTCCATTCGCGTCCGATCGAGGCCCACGGCAATGGCGAACGGCGACACGGGCCGGAGGATATGTTGTGGGAGCGCTCTCTTGGGTCTCGGCGCGGCGAGCACCTCCCGGCGCGCCGAGCGGCCGAAACCGGACAGCAGGTCATCGATACCAGTGTCCACAAGGGGGTTGTGCGATCGGCGTCGGTCTGCCTACCCTGTCCGGGACCACCTCGGTCGATCCCTTCCCCAACTGCAATGGAGCAAGAATGGACTCGAGAATGAGAGCGCTCTCACGCCGAAGCGTGGGAGCCCTGGTGGCCGGAGCCGTCGTGGCCGCCCCGCTCGCCGCCACCGCCACCGCGACCGCGGCCGGCAGCATCGCCGTGATCGCCGACTTCGAAGGCGGTGCACCTGACGGCTTCTTCTCGTACGGCTCGGCCGGCTTCGGCATCGTCGACATCGCCCCCGACGCCCCCGACGCGAAGCCCGGGCAGACCGAGCCGACCAAGGTCGTCTCGTACGGCTGGGACGTCACCGCACCCGGATCGTTCGGCGGCGTCGGCCAGACGTTCGCCGCCTCCAGGGACCTCAGCGCCTTCGAGGGCGTGAGCTTCCTCGTCGACGGGTCGGGCAACGGCGCCGTCTACCAGTTCGAGCTGTTCGACGGCGGACCGAACGCCGACGGCTCGGAGCGGTTCGACGTCGACCTCGTCGACGACACCGACGGATGGAAGCAGGTCACGCTGCCCTGGTCGGCGTTCAGCCGCGCCACCGACTTCCAGCCCGGGGGCGCCCCCGACGACGGGCTCGGCCTGACGTCGCTCTGGGGATACGCCATCCCCGCGGTGACCGGCAGCGACACCATCCGCGTCGACGACATCGTCGCGTTCTCCGGGGCGGACCTCACGCCGTCGGTCTCGTTCTCCACGACCGCGGTCTCCGCGATCGAGGGCGACGCGTTCGACGTGGAGATCCGACTCGACCTCGCCTCCGCCTCCCCCGTCACCGTCGACCTCGGTGCGGTCGACGGCACCGCGACCCTCGCCGACGGCGACTACGCCGACCCCTCGACGACCGTCGAGTTCGCGCCGGGCGAGACGAGCCGCGTCGTCCAGGTCGCCACGACCGGTGACGACGCCGACGAGGGCGACGAGACCTTCGCGCTCGAGCTCGCGAACCCGTCGGGCGCGCAGCTCGGGTCGCTCTCCTCGCTCGCGGTCACGATCCTCGACGACGACGGCGAGGTCGTCGGCCCGCCGGACGGTCGGACCACCATCGTCGACGACCACGAGTCGCCCCTCGTGCGCGGCGACGCCGGCGGCATCCCCGTCGGTTGGTTCGAGGCGCAGGACCCGAGCAGCACCGTCGCGTTCGAGCGCACGGATGCCCCGCCGGCTCCGGTTCCGGGCGCCGCCGCGGACAATGACGTGCTGCGCGCCGACTTCGACGTGACGAGCTTCGGCGTGGTCGTGCGCAACTTCACGAACGAGGCCGCCGACGCATGGACGACCCAGGACTGGTCGACCTACGAGGGCATCGGGTTCTGGATGTACGGCAACGGCTCCGGCACCGACCTGTTCCTCGACCTGCTCGACAACCGCAACCCCGGTTCGACGACCGACGACGCCGAGCGCTTCGTGGTGTCGTTCGAGGACGACTGGCGCGGGTGGAAGTTCCTCACGTTCGACTTCGCGGACTTCTCGCGCAAGAACATCGGCAACAACGCGCCGAACGACGGGCTGACCCTCACCGAGATGCACGGCTACGCGTTCGGCTCGCTCCGCACCACGACGCCGCAGACCTTCCTGTACGACGACGTGCTGCTCTACGGCGAGGTCGAACCGCCCGCCCTCTCGGTCGGCTTCGACCGAGCCGGGTACGAGGTGACGGAGGGTGACACGCTCACGGCCGTCGTCCGCCTGAACCGCATCGCCGAAGAGGACGTCACGGTGGACTGGGAGTCGCTCTCGATCGAGGCGCGCACTGCGACGGAGGACCTCTCCGCCACCGAGGGCCGCGACTTCACGCCCGACAACGGGTCGGTCACGATCCCGGCCGGCGAGCGCGAGGCGACCATCGAGCTGCCGACCCTCCAGGACGGCAAGCACGAGGTCGACGAGACGTTCGTCGTCCGGTTGTCCGACCCTCAGGGCGCCGAGTTCGGCTTCGTGCGCACCGCCACGGTGAGCATCCAGGACGACGACGCGGCCGACCCGACGCTGATCGACGACTTCGAATCGACCCCGTGGCTGTTCGACACGACCGGCAAGTCGGCGCTCACGACCCGTGAGATCGCCGCCGACTCGGGTGCCGGCTATGCGGGCCAGGACGATTTCGAGAACGTCGCCGACTTCGCCTACACGGGCCGGTCCTCGCTCGGCCGCGAATTCGCGGGCGGTCAGGACTGGTCCGACGCCGAGAGCCTCAGCTTCTGGATGAAGGGGACCGGCAAGGCCACCCCGGTGACGGTGGAGATCCTCGACGACCCTGCACCCGACGCCGGCCCCGACACGTGGGAGCTGGCGTGGAGCGACGAGTTCGACGGTCCCGCCGGCGCCCCGGCGGACCCGGAGAACTGGACCTACGAGACCGGAGGCTGGGGCTGGGGCAACGACGAACTGCAGTACTACACCGACAGCACCGACAACGCGGCGCTCGACGGCGACGGCAACCTCGTCATCACGGCCCGCGAGATCGACCCGGCGACGACCGACCTCGAGTGCTGGTACGGCCCGTGCGAGTACACCTCGGCGCGCCTGATCACCGAGCAGAAGCAGGAGTTCGAGTACGGCCGCATCGAGTCGCGCGTGCAGGTGCCCGAGGGCTCCGGCATCTGGCCGGCGGTGTGGTCGCTCGGCACCGACTTCCGCGAGGTCGGCTGGCCGCAGACCGGCGAGATCGACGTCATGGAGTTCGTCGGCCGACTGCCGAACGAGATCTTCGGCACCATCCACGGCCCCGGCTACTCGGGCGGTCAGTCGTACGGCGGCATCTACGACTTCGGCGCTCCCGTGCCCGGCGACTGGCATGAGTTCGCCGTCGAGTGGACGCCCGAGCAGATCGTCTGGACGGTCGACGGCATCGTCTACCACCAGGCCGATCCGGCGGATGTCTCGCCCAACGAATGGGTCTTCGACCACCCGTTCTCGCTGTTGACCAACGTCGCGATCGGCGGCAACTTCGGAGGCGCGCTCGGTGAGGACCTCGAGTTCCCGCAGTCGCTCACGGTCGACTACGTGCGCGTGTACCAGGCGCCGGACACGGCCGAGCGGTTCACCGCGAGCACCGTGGTCCGTGGCACGGGTTGGCAGCAGGTCACCATCCCGTTCGACGCCTTCGAGCGGGCCGACGAGCAGCCCGAGGGTGCACCCGACGACGGCCTGACGCTGACGGACGTGCAGGGATACTCCCTCTCGTTCGGCGGCAAGGGCACCGTCTCGATCGACCGCGTCACGGTCGAGTGAGCCGGCGCTCCTGACCCGACGAACGAGGGCGGGGCGGATGCCGCGGCATCCGCCCCGCCCTTCGTCGTGCCGGGAGCAGCGAGTCGTCAGTCGCGCCCGCCGGGCGGGCCGATGAGCAGCAGGACCGTGAAGACGGCGGCGATGCCGAGCACGGCGGCGATGGTCAGCAGCAGCGGGCGGGCGAGGAACCAGTGCAGCAGCCGGTTGACCACGTTGCGGTCGGCGGGGTGGTCGGTGGGCTGGCGGCGCCACGACCCGTCGAGCTTGTCGCGTCGGAGCAGCCAGACCTCGAACGGGATGGTGGCATAGGGCACGACGGCGAACACGACGCCGAGCAGGATGAGGCCGAACGGCCACCGCTGGTTCACGCCGACGAGCGCGGCCGTGAACGCGTACGCGAGGAACACGAAACCGTGGATCGATCCGCCGACGAGCACCGCCCAGTCGAGGCCGAGCGTCGCCCGCATGATGAGCGCGGTGATGAGGACCGTCCAGGTGATCGCCTCGGCGATCGCGAGCATCCGGAACAGCCGCTTCGGCGTCAGGCCGGGTGCGACCGAGGTCACGGGTGTCGTGACGGGCGGGAGGTGGAGCGTGTTCGAGATGGTGGCGGGCCTGGGGTTCGGGTCGGGGGAGCTCACGTTCCCATCCTTGCAAGCCCGGCGGGCGGCCGCATCGAACGAAGGATGGACGGAGCGTCGGAGTAGGGTGATCCGGTGGACGACGCGCAGGTCCGCGAGCTCGTCGAGTCGAAGCTCGCGACGATCCCCGACTTCCCGGAGCCCGGGGTGGTGTTCCGCGACCTGACCCCCGTCTTCGCCGACGGGCCGGCGTTCCATGCCCTCTCGGAGGCGCTGACCACGCCGTTCGCCGGCGGGTTCGACCACCTCGCCGGCGTCGAGGCGCGCGGCTTCCTGCTCGCCGGCGCGGCCTCCGCGCTCTGCGGAGCGGGCGTGCTGCCGGTTCGGAAGGCGGGCAAGCTGCCGCGTGCGGTGATCCGCGAGGAGTACGAGCTCGAGTACGGCACCGCGGCGCTCGAGGTCCACCAGGGCGAGCTTCCGCCGGGCTCGCGCGTGCTCATCGTCGACGACGTGCTCGCCACGGGCGGCACGACCGAGGCCACGGTGCGCCTCGTCGAGCGGGCCGGATGGCAGGTGGCCGGAATCTCGGTCGCGATCGAGCTCGAGGCGCTCGGCGGGCGGGCCCGGCTGGGCGACCGCTACGAGGTCCGCAGCCTCCTGCAGTACTGACGGCCGCCGCGGCGGCCGTGCCGCGCTCAGCCGCGCGCGGCGGCCTCCCGCGCCCGCAGGTCCTTGCGGAGGATCTTTCCCGACGCCGACTTCGGCACGGCGTCGATGAACTCGACCACGCGCACCTTCTCGTGCGGCGCGACGTGCTCGGCGACGAACGACATGACGTCCTCCTCGTCGAGCGACTGCCCGGACTGCACCACGACGAAGGCCTTCGGCACCTCCTGGCCGTCCGCGTCGAGGGTGCCGATGACCGCGGCGTCGGCGATCGCGGGGTGGCCGAGCAGCACGGCCTCGAGCACGGCCGGGGCGACCTGGTAGCCGTGGTACTTGATGAGCTCCTTCAGCCGGTCGACGATGCGGAACACGCCGTCGGCCGTGACGGTCGCGACGTCGCCGGTGTGGAGCCATCCGTCGCCGTCGATCATGTCGGCGGTCGCGTCCGGACGGTTCAGGTAACCCGACATGACCTGCGGTCCGCGGATGAGCAGCTCGCCGGGCGCGCTCGCGGTGCCATCGGCGGGGACCGCGACGTCCTCGCCGGAGTCCGGGTCGACGATGCGCGCCTCGGTGTTCGCCAGGAGCATGCCGATGCTGGAGCGGTCGAGGTCGGTGCGATCGACGGGGATCACGTGCGTCACCGGGCTGGTCTCGGTCATGCCGTAGCCCTGGCAGACCGTGCAGTCGAGCCGGGAGGCGACGAGCTCGGCGAGGGCGCCGTCCAGCGGCGCCGCGCCCGAGAACACGACCTTCACGCTGGAGAGGTCGAACTCGTCGATCATCGGGTGCTTCGCCAGCGCGACCGCGATCGGCGGGGCGACGAAGAGCCACGTCGCGCGGTGCTCGCTCACGATGCGCAGGAACTCGGCGAGGTCGAACCTCGGCATCGTCACGAGCACGGCGCGCTGCCGCAGCGCGAAGTTCAGCAGCACGGTCATGCCGTAGATGTGGAAGAACGGCAGCACGGCCAGCACCCGGTCGCCCTCGGCGAGGCCGATCGTCGCGCGGCACTGGGCGACGTTCGCCACGAGGTTGCGGTGGGTGAGCATGACCCCCTTCGGCAACCCGGTCGTGCCCGAGGAGTAGGGCAGCACGGCGACGTGCGTGGCGGGGTCGAACGACACGTCGGGCGCGGAGCGCCCTTCGCCGAGCAGGTCCGCGAGCGACGGATGCCCCGGCGCGCCGTCGAGCACGACGACCTGCTCCGCGGGGAGTCCGAGCCGGTCGGCGGCGGCGCTCGCGCCGGGCAGGAGCGGGGTCACGGTGATGAGCCACCTGGCGCCCGCGTCCTCGAGCTGGGCCGAGATCTCCTCGGGGGTGTACAGCGAGTTGATCGTGGTCGCCGTCGCTCCCGCGCGGAGGATGCCGTGGAACACCGTGGCGAAGGCGGGCACGTTGGGGCAGAGCACCGCGACGACGTCGCCCACGCCGATGCCGCGGGCGGCGAGCGCGCCGGCGAAGCGGTCGATCTGGCCGAGCAACTGGCGGTACGTGGTGGCGGCGCCGCTCGTCCCGTCGATGAGGGCGGGATCATCGAGCCCGGACTCGTCGAGGTCGCCGAAGAGGTACTCGTGGACGGACAGGTTCGGGACGTCGACGTCGGGTGCCGAGGCGTGGACCATGCGATCTCCTTCGATCTGCGGGTGCGACCCATCATGCCTCGCCGCGTGCCCGTCGGGGGAGTACCGTCGGCTCCATGGCACCAGCACCGGATTTCAGCGACCTCAGCGCGGTGTACGTGAACTGCACGCTCAAGCGATCGCCCGAGGTGAGCAACACCCAGGGGCTCATGGATGCGAGCATCGCGCTCATGCGGCAGCACGGCGTCGCCGTCGAGACCTTCCGCTTCGTCGACCACGACGTCGCGACGGGGGTCTTCCCCGACATGCGCGAGTACGGCTGGGCGGCGGACGCGTGGCCCGACGAGATCTGGCCGAGCATCCGCGACGCCGACATCCTCGTGATCGGCGGCCCGATCTGGCTCGGCGACAACTCCTCCGTGACCAAGCGCCTCGTCGAACGGCTCTACGCGATGAGCGGAGAGCGCAACGCGAAGGGCCAGTACGCCTTCTACGGCAAGGTCGGCGGCGTGGTCATCACCGGCAACGAGGACGGCATCAAGCACTGCGCGATGGACCTGCTCTACTCGATGCAGCACATCGGGTACACGATCCCGCCCGCCGCCGACGCCGGCTGGATCGGCGAGGCCGGCCCCGGGCCGAGCTATCTCGACGAGGGCTCCGGTGGGCCCGAGAACGACTTCACCAACCGCAACACGACGTTCATGACGTACAACCTCATGCACCTCGCCAGGTTGCTGAAGGACGCCGGCGGGATCCCCGCCGTCGGCAACGTCCGCGACGAGTGGGACTCGGGCGAGCGCTGGGGCTACCGGCCGACGCCGGACCACCCCAACCCCGAGTACCGCTGAGGCCCCGCCCTACGCGGCCTACGCGACGTCGGCCGCGCAGCGGAACCCGAGGTGCGTCGTCGACGAGTCCTCGGCCTGCGACGACCGTGCGGCCGGGCGGTACCGCCGGCAGTACTCGGGCGCGCAGAGGTGCGAGCCGCCCTTCGTCACGTGCAACGCACGCGACGGGGCCGTGCCCGAGAGCAGGTCGGCGCGCTCGCCGCGGTCGACGGATGCCGCGCCCGGCGGAACGTGCCGGGGCGTGAAGGGGTCCGAGGTCCACTCCCAGACGTTGCCGATGACGTCGACGAGTCCGAACCCGTTCGGCGCGAACGCGCCGACGGGCGAGGTGCCGCCCCACCCGGTGTTCCGGTAGGGGAAGCTGCCCTGCCAGGTGTTCGCCATGACGATGCCGTCGGGCGTCCGCTCGTCGCCCCACGCGAACTCGGCGCCGTCGAGGCCGCCCCGCGCCGCGTACTCCCACTCGGCCTCGGTGGGCAGGCGTCGATCGGCCCATTCCGCGTAGGCCGTGGCGTCCGCGAACGCGACGTGGACGACGGGGTGGTCGGCCCGGTCGTCGATGCCCGACTCGGGCCCGAACGGATGGCGCCAGTCGGCGCCGGGCACCCAGCGCCACCACTGGCGCCAGTCGCGCAGGTCGACGGGACCGTCGGTCGGCGTGAAGACGAGGGAACCGGGCGCGCGATCGGCCTCGGGGACGTCGGCGAACTCGACCGGGTCGAGGGGGCGCTCGGCGGTGGTCACGTAGCCGGTCGCGGCGACGAACTCGGCGAACCGGGCATTGGTGACCGGGTGGCGCTCGATCGCGAACGGCGCGACGACCCGCTCGTGCTGCGGCGCCTCCTCGGGGTAGTGGACGTCGCTGCCCATGCGGAACGTGCCGCCGGCGAGGGGGACGAGCTCGGTGAGCGCCATCCGTTCAGGCTACCCGCGCGGGAGGGGCGACCGCCCGGTGGCCGCGGCGGGCGCACCGGTGCGATACTGCGGGTATGGTCCGTCACGATCCGACGGTGGACGCCTGGTTCGAACGCTACGACAACCCGCAGCGCGACCTCGTGATGGCGGTCCGCGACGTCGTGCTCAGCGCCGACGAGCGGGTGACCGAGGCCATCAAGTGGCAGGCGCCGACCTTCGCCTACCGGGGCAACATCGCGTCGTTCTACCCGAAGGCGAGGACGCACGCCAGCCTGATGTTCCACCGCGGCGCGGAACTGCCCGACCCCGATGGGATCCTCGAGGGCGACGGCGAGGTCTCGCGCGTCGCGAAGTTCGCGGACGCCGCCGAGCTGGAGCAGAAGCGCGACGCCCTGCAGGCGCTGGTCCGCGCCTGGATCGCCGCTCGCGACGCGGGCTGAGGGCGACCGGCAGGCGGGCCCGCAGCTGGCCGCGGCCTCCGCATGCGCTGGGCAGACCCCGAGAGCGCGGCCCTCGGTTTGCACTGCCCACCGGGGCCCGGCCTACGCTGGTGGGCCCGACCGGAGGGAGTCCCCGTGCCCGACGCCACCACCTGGGAGACCGTGATGGTCTTCGCGATCGCGCTCGTCGTCGCGGTCGTCGCGACCTTCGTCGTCTCGGCGATCGCCTCGATCATCGTGCGCGCGGCCGCGCGACGACGCGACTGGGCGGGGATCCTGATCCGTCGCGCCAGGTGGCCGTTCCGAACCGTGCTGCTCGTCGGCGGCACGTGGATCGCGATCGCACTGGCGTTCCCCGATGCGGGCTGGCGCCCGCCGGTCGATCACGCGTTCCTCATCGGCATGATCGCCGCAGGCGCGTGGCTCGTCGCGCAGCTGTTCCTGTTCCTCGCCGACGTGGGCGTGAGCCGGTACCGCATGGATGTCGCCGACAACCGGGTCGCCCGCCGCGTGCACACGCAGTTCCAGATCGTGCGCCGTCTCGTGGTCGTCGTCATCGTGATCCTCGCGGTGGGCGCCATCCTGCTCACCTTCCCCGGGGTGCGCGCCGTGGGCGCCAGCGTGCTCGCCTCCGCCGGAATCGCCTCGATCGTCGCGGGCCTCGCGGCGCAGTCGGTGCTCGCCAACATGTTCGCCGGCATCCAGATCGCCTTCAGCGAGGCGATCCGCGTCGACGACGTGGTGGTCGTCGAGGGCGAGTGGGGCCGCATCCGCGAGATCACGCTCACCTACGTCGTGGTCGTCACGTGGGACGAGCGGAGCGTCGTGCTGCCCTGCACGTACTTCACGACGAAGCCGTTCCAGAACTGGACCAAGTACGGCAGTGCGTTGATCGGCTCGGTGGAGCTCGACGTCGACTGGCGCATCTCGACCGATGCGATGCGAGAGGAACTCGACCGCATCCTCGAGGGGGAGGAACTCTTCGACGGGCGCACGAAGGTGCTGCAGGTGACCGAGGCGACGGGCGGGCTCGTGCGAGTCCGGGTACTCGTCAGCGCGGCGGACTCGGCGGCGCTGTGGGACCTCCGGTGCCTCGTGCGCGAGGACCTCGTCGAGTGGATCCGGGAGCAGGACGCCGGGGCGCTGCCGCAGCAGCGCGTGCTCGTCGGTGCGGATCCGGCCGCGCGGACGGATGCGGTCGAGCGCGCGGAGCGTCGTGGGGCGACGGAGGGCGCGTCCGGGCCCGATCCGTCGCCGGCGGATGCCCCGGAGTCGCGGCCGGCGACGGGCTCCATGCCGCGCGCCGGGCTCTTCTCCGGGACGGCGGACGGCGAGCAGCGCGCGTCGGAGTTCACGCAGGCGATCCCCGTGCAGCGCGAGGACGAGGCCGACGATGCGCGAGCAGGGGCCGACGTCGCTGGCGACGGCCGGGCGGACGAGTCGAGCGAGCCTGACGAGCCGACGCGCTGATTCGCTGACGCGGGCACGGGGCGACGCGGCGCGCTGACCCGGGCGCCGGCCGAGCCGGCGCGTCGGCACGAGTCGAGGGCGACGAGTGCCGAGCGCCGGACGAACGGTGCGGACCGGCCGCGAACCGCGGACGGGTGTCCCTTGAGGAGCGGAGGCGATCCTCCGTAGGCTCACAGCACGCTCATGGGAAAGCCCCTTCCGGGTGATCCAGGAGCCCGTGCCGCCTTCACCGGCACGTCGCACCGATAGGGGAGACATCGATGTCCACTGGCCCGACGCCGAAGCACCACCGATCCCGCACCGCAATCCTCGCCGCCGCCGGCGCACTGGCCGTGGCGGCTCCGTTCGCCGCAGCCGCTCCGGCCGTGGCCGACCCGAACTTCCCCTCGACCGAGGGGAAGACGAACACCTCGAGCATCGCGACGTACGACGACCTCGTCACCGAACTCCAGCGGCTCGAGGACACCGCGCGCTTCGGCGTCGACGTCCAGACGCTCGCGGAGGTCGGGACCGCGGTCTCGACCTCCGAGTCGGGTCGCGACCTGTACGTCGCGACCGTCGGCGACGGGCCTGAGGCCGTCTGGCTGCAGGGTCGCATCCACGGGAACGAGCCCTACGGCACCGAGTCGCTGCTCGCGGTGCTCAAGGAACTCGGCACCAACGGTTCGCCCGACTGGACCCTGCTCCGCGACACGTACACGTTCCACGTGATCCCGATGTACAACCCCGACGGGTCGGAGCTCAACATCCGGCACACGGTCCTGCAGGACGGCTCCGGCACGCGCATCGACCTGAACCGCGACTGGGGCGAGGGCAAGTTCGCGGCCGCCGAGTCGGAGGCGTTCTACGAGTACTGGACGATGGTCGACCCGGCCTTCGCCGTCGACATCCACCACCAGGGGCTGAAGCGCGAGTACGGCACGGGCGACGACGTCACCCTGTCGCTCGGCATCTCGCTCGCACCCGGGGGTCCGACGCTCCCGGGCGTCGAGGGCGGCGCCTACGACGTGCTCACGCGGCAGATGCACGTGCACGTCTACGACGAACTCGCCAAGTACGGGTACGTCAACATGGACCGCTACCAGGTCGGCGGCAGCCTCGAGATCGACATCAAGGGCGGTGTGGTCTCGGCGATGATGCTCGGACTCGACCACGACGGGCTGAACCCCGAGGGCCACAGCAACCCGGCGATCTTCTTCGAGACGAGCGGCAACACGAGCGACGGCAGCCTCGGCCAGAAGGCGCGCGGCAAGTCGATCAAGCAGAACGTGCTCGCGCTGCAGGAGCTCCTGACCGGCATGGCGACCGGCGAGGTGCAGCAGGAGGACCCCGCCCGCTGGGAGGAGATCCCGCACGCTCCGGTGACGGGCTACCAGACCGACACCGGGGTGATCCCCGTTCCGTAGTCGCGTGACGCCGAGGGCCGGGTCGCGTCATGCGACCCGGCCCTTCGCGTGCGTGCGCTCAGGAGTCGGTGCCGGTGCCCCCGTCGTCGTCGCCGTCCTGGTCGCCGAAGCCGGGACGGTCGCCGGGCTCACCCATGCCGGGGCGCCCGCCGCCGGGGGCGAAGCCGTCGCCGTCCCGATCGCCGCCGAAGCCGGGTCCGACGGGAACGCCTGCCCGGTCGCCGCTGACGCCGTTGAACAGTGCGGCGGCGTTGCCCGCGACGAACCCGGCCCCGAAGAAGACGAGCGCGGCCACGAGGGCGCCGACGATGAGCACCCAGACCCGGCGGTACCACGGGGTGCGCTCGTCGACCGGACCCGATCCGTCGTGCGTCGGGGGCGCGGCGGCCGCCGGCGTCGCGGCAGCGGGCCCCGCCGGGTGGAACGGGGGCGGCGTCTGCGCCGCCGGCGGCAGCGGCTCGGTCGGAGCGGTCGGTGGAGCATCCGGCGTCGTCGCCGGGTCGTCGGTGCCGGCGTCCGTGGTCGTGGGCTGGGAGGTCATGATCGGTCCTTCGGGCTTCTCGCGCGGTGCGGGCGCACCGGTATGCGTTCGATGGTCCGCGCGGAGGCTATGCACGGGCTTTGCCCGAGCCCGGTGCCCGCCACGAACCGGGACGTGTTGGGGCAGTTGTTTTTAGTCACTCAAAACAACTGCTACGGTGGAGTCATGCCGACCGAGACCCGAAGCGACGCCGCCGCTGCGCGTCTCCGCGCCGCGGGTCTCAAGGTGACCTCGCCTCGCCTCGCCGTCCTCGACGCCGTCAGCGGCCACGGTCACCTCGACGCCGAAGCCGTGCTCTCGCGCGTCACGGCCACGCTGCCCGGCACGTCGCTGCAGTCGGTCTACAACGTCCTCGGTGCGCTCACCGACGCGGGCCTCCTCCGGCGCATCGAGCCCGCCGAGTCGCCGGCGCTCTACGAGAGCCGCACCGGCGACAACCACCACCATGTGGTGTGCACCCGCTGCCGCGCCGTGGCCGACGTGGACTGCGTCGTCGGCGAGCCGCCCTGCCTCGCGCCGTCCGACAGCGCCGGCTTCGCCATCCACACCGCCGAGGTCACCTTCTGGGGCCTCTGCGCCGACTGCCGGCGGGAGCTCGCCGGCTAGCCCGGCGGCATCCGCTCGCACAGGCGCGCTCGCGCGCCGACCGCCCGCCCGGGGCGGTGCTCGTCGTGCCCGCACGTCGTGCACCGCCGCGCCGCGGCATCCACCCACCGAGAAGAGAAGGACGACATGTCGAACCCTACGACCCCGCCCGTGACGACCACCCAGACCGGCACGCCGGTCGCCAGCGACGCGCACTCGCTCACGGTCGGCGCCGACGGCGCCACGGTGCTGCACGACCGGTACCTCGTCGAGAAGCTCGCCCAGTTCAACCGCGAGCGGATCCCGGAGCGGATCGTCCACGCCAAGGGCGGCGGCGCGTTCGGCCGCTTCGAGGTGACGGCGGATGTCTCGGCCTACACCCGTGCGGCCGTCTTCCAGCCCGGCACCGAGTCCGAGACGCTCCTGCGCTTCTCGTCGGTCGCCGGTGAGCAGGGCTCGCCCGACACCTGGCGCGACGTGCGCGGGTTCTCGCTGAAGTTCTACACGACCGAGGGCAACTACGACATCGTCGGCAACAACACCCCGGTGTTCTTCATCCGCGACGCCATCAAGTTCCCCGACTTCATCCACTCGCAGAAGCGCCTGCCGGGATCGGGCCTCCGCGATGCCGACATGCAGTGGGACTTCTGGACCCTCTCGCCCGAGTCGGCGCACCAGGTCACCTACCTCATGGGCGACCGCGGCCTGCCGAAGTCGTGGCGCGAGATGCAGGGCTACGGCTCGCACACGTACCAGTGGACCAACGCCGATGGCGAGCACTTCTGGGTGAAGTACCACTTCCGCTCGCAGCAGGGCGACCTGCACCTCGACGCCGAGACCGCCGAGGCGATCGCCGGCGCCGACGCCGACTTCTACCGCCGCGACCTGTACGAGGCGATCGAGCGCGGCGACCACCCCAAGTGGGACCTCTTCGTGCAGGTCATGCCGTACGAGGACGCGAAGACGTACCGCTTCAACCCGTTCGACCTCACGAAGGTGTGGCCGCACGCCGACTACCCGCTCATCCCCGTGGGCACGCTGACGCTCGACCGGAACCCGCAGAACTTCTTCGCGGAGATCGAGCAGGCCGCGTTCTCGCCCGCGAACACGGTGCCCGGCATCGCGATCAGCCCCGACAAGATGCTCATGGCGCGCGTGTTCAGCTACCCCGACGCGCAGCGCTACCGGGTCGGCACGAACTACACCCAGCTGCCGGTGAACGCGCCGCACGCGGCCCCCGTGCACACCTACTCGCAGGACGGCGCCGCCCGGTACCACTTCAACGCGCCGACCGCGCCGGTCTACGCGCCGAACTCGGTCGGCGGCCCGGTGGCGTCGGCGGATGCCGCGGGCGAGGGCGGCTGGGAGTCCGACGGCTCGCTCGTCCGCACCGCCTACACGCTGCGCGCCGACGACTCCGACTTCGGCCAGGCCGGCTCGCTCTACCGCGACGTCTACTCGGCCGAGTCCAAGGCGCGCCTGCTCGAGACGCTCTCGGGCCAGGCGAACGCGATCACGGTCGACGACATCCGCGAGCGGTTCTTCCAGTACTGGACCAACGTCGACGCCGGGCTCGGCGCCTCGCTCCGCGAGGCGTACGCCGCGGGCGTGAACGCCGACGCACCGCAGCAGCCGGAGGCCGACGAGGCCGCGGCCTAGCCGCCGCGCCAGGATCGGCACCGCGTCCGGGTCGCGTGGAAGCGCGGCCCGGGCGCCGGCCGAACGGGTCGACGCCGTCATCGGCTCGCCCGGTTCGTGCACCGGTGCCGCGGTCGGCGAACCGGGTCGCTACACCGACGTCGCGTCGTCCTGAGCGAGCACGCCACGGGCGCGATCCGCGAGCCGGGCGAACTCGGCGCGTTCATGCGGGTCGTAGTCCGCGGCGGCGACGCTCGCCACCAGGCGATCGAGCTGGTCCTCGAGCACCCGTCGGTGCTCCGGCCGATTCGCGTGGCGCCCGACGTCGTCGACGAGTTCGAACAGCCGCGTCGCGACGTCGGGGTCGGCTGCGCCGTACCGCCTGACCTGCTGCACGCCCACCTCGACGAGCTCGGCGAACTCGTGCCGCACCGGGATGACGCGCGCGCGGCCGTCCGCGTCCGCATACGCCGCCGGAGCATCGGGGAGGTCCGCGAGCTCGCTCAGGACGGCGGCGATGTGGCTCAGCGCGTGCACGGCCGTCGTCGGATCGTTCACCCCGGGCGAGAGGGCCTTCGCCGCGATGTCGGCGAGCTGCCTCAGCCCGAAGCCGATGTCCTGCGGAGAGGTCCGCTCGTACCCCACCCGGTACGCCTCGACGACGGCGGACTCGAGTGCGGCTCGATCGGCGCGCGTGCCGTGGTCGACGGGGGCATCCGCCGCGGCCGCCGCGTCGCGCTCGGGCCACCACTCAGCGACCGGCGTGCCCTCGATGACGCTCGCGCCCACCTGACGGAGTTCGCGGACGACCGCCGCGTGGTCGCTCGCCGCCTCGACCAGCGCGTCGCGATCGATGCCGGTCACGAAGCCGGATCGACGCGCGAACACGGGCCGGGCGTCGGCGGGTCGTTCGGGCGCCGGCACCGTCGGCCGGTCGTCGGCGCCGACGAGCGCGATCGTCCGCGTCGTCTCGCGGTGCACGTCGCGCAGCATCGTCTCGACGCGCAGTCCACTCGCGAGGTGTGCGAGGAAGAGCACGAGCATGAGCACGCTCGCGAGGGTCAGCGCGTAGGCGATGGTCACCGCGATCCGCGGCACGAACTCGCCGGTGTCCGAGACCGTGCGGAGGACGGTGAGCGCGTACGCGAACGTGCCGAGGAACACCGCGAGCGTCGCGTGCACCATCCGGTCGGACGAGAAGGTGCGCAGCAGACGGGGCGAGGCCTGGTTGCTGGCGAGCTGCAGGGCGACGACGGTGAGCGAGAACGTCAGCGACGTCGCGGTGATCAGCGAGCCCGCGATGGTCGTCAGCACGGCTCGCGCGGCGTCGGTACCGCCGCTGAACAGGATCGCGCCGAGCCACGCCGGGAGGTGCGCGTCGACCGTTGCGTCGAGGATCGGCAACAGGATGCCGGCGAGGACGGCGGCGACGATCGCTCCGACCGGGAGCGGCCAGATCCGGGACGAGATCGACTCGGAGAAGGTGGCCCACCAGCGGCGGGTTCCGTCGGACGTCGGCATCGGCACCTCCCGGACGTCAGCCTACGGGAGGTGCGCGGGCGCCCTACGCCTCGACGAGGGTGCGGCGGATGACGCTCGTGAAGAAGCCGAGCCCGTCGACGCCGGAGCGCGTGGCGGCGGCGACCGTGGCCAGGGCGCGGTCGTCAGCCGGCCGTCGTAGCGTCCCCCGGACGGGGTCCTGCCGCTCGGAGGTGGCGTCGATAGGCTCGCCACCGTGCACGCGCGCTCTCGCGTGCCGTCCGCCGGAATCGCCGCGGGCGCGCTCATCTGCCTCTCCGCATGCACGGCATCCCCGGTCGACGTGGTGGTGCCGAGCAGTTCGGCCGTGCCGACGCCCGCTGCCGCGTGGTCGACGTTCACGACTGCCGACGGACTCGCCTCGTGGCAGCTCCCGGAGGACTGGACAGTGCTGCCGCCGCGCACCGACGCGCAAGGCCAGGTGGACTACGAGGTGCTCGACGCAGAAGGCGCGTCGCGACTGTACTACTCGCACAAGATCTGGGGCCTCGGTGGTCCAGGCTGCGTGCCGGGGTCGATGGAGACATATCCGTATGAACGTCTCGACGAGGTGCCGATGTCGATTCCGCCCGACCAGATCTCGGGGGCGGTTCCAACGGTCGCGTTCGAGGTGCTCGACGCAGGAGACCATGTGATCGCGGGCCTTGGCACGACGACCTCGCAGATCGCCGACGCCGAGACCTGCGAGGACTCTTTGAGCCACATCGTATTCGAGGGCGGCGATGTGGGCGCCGTCAGCTTCTCCGCGCACTCCGAAGACGGGCCGACGGCGCTCGTGATCGACTTCCCGAGCCCGGATGCCGCGCAGGCGTACCTCGAGACGCCCGAGTACCGCACCATCGTGCGCATCATCTCGTCGCTCTCATTCGACCCGGCGTCTGCGACTGGTCCGCGCGCGACGGCGGCGCCGGTCGCGGCGACCCCCGAGACGAGCCCGGTGCCGGACGGAGGGTACGAGATCCAGACGCACGCCGAGTGCGGCACCTTCCCGCTGAACGGACAGACGCTGAGCGTGTCGGGCGGCGACGCGAGCGTGACGACACCCGGGCAGGTGCTGCACGGCAGCCTCTCGCGCATCAGCCGGGCGTGGGAAGTGAACGTCGTCGCGGACGACGGCAACACCACGGTCGTGCTGGATGGCAACGTGCTCGACGGATACTTCCGCGGCGCCGGCGAGTACAGCGGCATCTTCCCCGGCGGTGACGTGGGCTGGACATGCCCGGTCGACGACTTCGTCGTCGTCCCGCTCGGAGGCCCGATCTCCTCCGGCGACATCAGCTGCAGCGCCGAGCAGCTCGATGCGGCGCGGGCGCTGTTCGGTGGAGCGGAGATCGACCGCGAGTTCCGCTACTGTGCGGGCGACTGGATGGCACTCGTGGTGCGTGGATCGGTCGACGCGGTCGCGGTGCATCGCGTCGACGGCGTGTGGCGGCAGGAGGACGTCGACGCCATCTGCGCGCCTCAGTACTTCCCGTCCTCGGATCCGGCCATCGGGCCGTGGCCCGAGGACACGTACACCGGCCCGCTCGATCCGCTGCTCGTATCCATGGTCTGCATCGGCCACTGACGTGCCCACGTCCCGCCGCGCGGTATCGCATCGCGACGCCGACGGTACTCGACCGGGCCGGCCGAGCGTTCCACCGAGTACTCGACGGGGCCGCCCGATCGCGCCCTACGCCTCGACGAGGGTGCGGCGGATGACGCTCGTGAAGAAGCCGAGCCCGTCGACTCCGGAGCGCATGGCGGCGGCGGTGTCGGGACCGAAGCCGGGCTCGACCGCGTGCTCGGGGTGGGGCATGAGGCCGACCACGTTGCCGGCGGCGTTGGTGATGCCCGCGATGTCGCGGAGCGACCCGTTGGGATTCACGCCCACGTAGCGGAACGCCACCCGTCCCTCACCCTCGAGGCGGTCGAGCGCCTCCTCCGAGGCGATGAACCCGCCCTCGCCGTTCTTCAGCGGGATGATGATCTCCTGCCCCGCCTCGAAGTCGGAGGTCCAGGCGGTCGACGCGTTCTCGACGCGGAGGACCTGGTCGCGGCAGATGAACGAGCCGTGGTCGTTGCGGATCAGGCCGCCCTCGAGCAGGTGCGCCTCGGCGAGCATCTGGAAGCCGTTGCAGATGCCGAGGACCGGCATGCCCCGGTTCGCGGCCTCGACGACCTCGGTCATGATCGGGCTGAGCGACGCGATCGCGCCGCAGCGCAGGTAGTCGCCGTAGCTGAACCCGCCGGGCAGGATCAGGGCGTCGACGCCCTCGAGGTCGTGCGAGCCGTGCCACAGCGCGACGGGCTCGCCTCCGGCGAGGCGCACCGCGCGCTGCGCGTCGCGGTCGTCGAGCGAGCCGGGGAAGGTGATGACGCCGATGCGCATGCCTGGAGCCCCCGGCCTCAGTGGGTCTCGCCCGCGGGGGCGTCGTAGCCGTCGTGGTGCTCGGCGGCCTCGCCGGCGAGCTCGGCGTTCGACTGCTCGTAGTGGATGCCGACGACGTCCTCGATGACGGAGTTGGACAGGACGTGCTCCGCGAGCGCCGCGACCTCGGCCCGGACCGCGTCGTCGATTGGGCCCTCGACGGTCAGCTCGAAGCGCTTGCCGACCCGGACCCCGCTGATCGATTCGTGCCCGGTGCGGGAGAGCGCGCCGGCGACGGCCTTCCCCTGCGGGTCGAGCAGTTCGGCCTTGGGCATCACTTCGACGACGATGGTGGGCACCGCGGTTCTCCGTTCGGTGTCGAGGGGTGGATGCCTCGATTCTATCCGCCGTCCGGACGCCGCTCGTCGCCCGACGTAGACTGCGGCCGTGGGCAGCCCCGCGGCACGACGCGAACGGCTCTCGGCCGCCGATGCGTCGAACATCGTGATCGACGCGCCCGATCAGGTCAACGCGTTCCTGATGGCCGGCGTGCTCGCGCCCGGCGGCCCGATCGGCCCCGGCGGCGAGGTGGATCTCCGGGCGCTCCGTGCGGCGCTCGGCGCACTGATCCCGTCGGCGCCGCGGCTCTCGCAGCGGGTCGTGCGCGACGGGCGGCGCCTCGCGTGGGAGCGCGTGCCGGTCGACCTGGAGGCGCATGTGCGACTCGCCGACCCCGTCGACGGGCTCCCCGGGTTGGAGTCGCTCTGCGCCCGCCTGATGGTGACCGCCATGCCCACGGACCGTCCGCTGTGGGAGCTCCTGCTCGTGCCCGGGGCGGGGCGGGACCGTCTGGGCGTCGTCCTGCGCATCCACCACGCGATGGCCGACGGGCTCGCCGCGGTCGGCCTCGTCGAGCTCCTGCTCGGTCCGACCGGAAGCTCGCCGGCGGCGGCGGATGTCGCCGCTCGCGGCGAGGGCGTCGAGCCGACCGCGACCGCGGAGTCCGTCGTGCCGGCGCGACGCGGCCTGCGGGCCCGGTTCCGCATGCTCGCCTCGGGCTGGGAGCGCACGGCCGCGGTGCTCCGTCCCGCCGTGCCGCGCACCATCCTCCTCGGCCCCATCGGCCCTCGGCGCGGCGTGGCGTTCGTCGACGTACCGCTCGAGGCCCTCGCCGCCGGCGCGAGCACGATCGGCGCCACCGTGAACGACGCCCTCCTCGCGGCGGCCGCCGCGGCCGCCGAAGACGCGCTCCGCTCCCGCGGCCGGCCGATCCCGCCCGTGCTCCCGGCGAGCGTGCCCGTCGCGCTCGGCGCGCGGGGCCGCTCGGGGAACGCGGTCGGCGTCATGCTCGTGCCGTTGCCGACGGGCGAGTCGGATGTCACGATGCGTCTCGCCCGGATCGCCGCGCTGACGCGGGCGCGCAAGGCCGACGCCCGTTCGCGCGGCCAGTTCGAGCTCACGCGGACTCGCACCGGCACCGCGCTCTTCCGTCGGCTCGTGCGATTCCAGCGGCTCATCGTCATGTTCGTCACGAACGTGCCGGGGCCGCGCCATCGGCTCGCGCTCGCCGGCGCCCCGCTGGAGCAGGTGTGGCCGGTCTCCGCGATCCAGGGCAACGTGCGGCTCAGCGTCGCCGCGCTGTCGTACGACGGCATGTTGCGGTGCGCGGTCCATTGCGATGCGGATGCCATCCCGGCGACGTCGTTCGCCGTCGTGCTCGGGCGGGAGCTCGAGCGGGTCGCGGCACTCGCCTGAACGCCGTCGCGCTAGGCGGGCTCCGGCATCCGCTCGGAGCGCCGGCGGCGCAGGACGAGGACGAGCAGGGCGGCGGCGGTCGCCTGCAGGAGGACGACGAGCCACACCAACGCGGCGAGCTGGGCGTAGAGCAGGCCGGCGACGGTCGCGCCGGCGAGTGCGCCGACGCCCTGGAAGACCGCGAACCAGCCGTACGCGGATCCGCGTTGGCCCGCCGGGACGAGGTCGGCGACGAGCGCCTTGACCGTCGAGTCCTGGATGCCGGTCGCGAGCCCCCAGACCGCCACGCCGGCCACGACGACGCCGACGCTGCCGCCGAGCGCCATGCCCGGCACGAACGCCGTGAGCACCGGCACCGAGAACAGGATGCCGGCGCCGATGCGGTCGTACGCCCATCCCGTCGCGACCGCACCGATCGCCGCGGTCGCCATGCCGACGGCGTAGACGAGCGGCACGCCCGCGATCGGCACGAGCTCGGCGGCGACGAGGTGGTACGACAGGACGCCGAAGCTCAGCAGGCCGAACGTCGTGAGCGCCGCGAACGTGGCGAAGAGGAGGAAGGTCGCGCGAACGTGGGCGGGGACCGCGCCGAGTCCGGCGAGGAGCGCACCGGGCGACCGGCGTGTTGCGGTCGCCGACGGAGGCGCAGGCGCCGACGGAGGCGCAGGCGCCGACGGAGCCGCGTAGACGCGTGTGTCCGGCACGCGTGCCCGCAGCCAGAACAGGAGCACCATGGCGGTGGCGGCCGGCACGGCGAGCGCCAGGAAGGCGGGCCACAGCTCACCGGTCGCCGCCGCGATGGCCGCGACGACGAGCGGCCCCGCGAACGCCCCGACCTGGTCGAGGAACTTGTGCACCCCGAACGCCCGGCCGCGACCGACCGCCTCCGCGGCATCCGCGAGCAGCACGGTCTTCGCCGGCCCTCGCACGCCCTTGCCGGTGCGCTCGGCCAGGATCAGCCCGCTCGCCGTCGCGAGGGCGGCGGCGCCCAGCGAGGGCGTCAGTGCGAGCAGTGGAACGCTCACGGCGCTCATCGCGTAGCCGGTGATCGAGAAGCCCCAGTACGCGCGGGTGCGGTCGGCCCACGGGCCCGTCACGAGCCGCAGCACCAGCGCCACGGCCGTCGCCGTCCCGGTGATGGCGCCGACGAGCGCCGCGGACGCCCCGAGCTGCTGCAGCAGGGCGCCGCCGACCGAGATGGCCCCATCGGAGACCATGTCGATGAACAGGCTCACGAAGCCGAGCCCGAGCACCATCGACCACGGGCGCAGCCCCGGTACGCGGGCTCGGTCCGTGCCTGTCATGCGCGCCGCTCGAGCTGCGGTGCCCGCGTCACGCCGACCTCAGTCGCGCGTGAGCGCCCGGACGATCGCACCTATGCCGACGAGGAGCGCCACGCCGGCCGCAGCCGCGAGTCCGAGAACCAGCGCCGGGTTCTCGCGGTACTTGTCCTGAATCCAGTCCGACGCGTCGTCGATGAACTCGCCCGCGTCGTCCACGGCGTCGGCGGCGAGCGCCTTCGCCTGGCTCGCGGCGTCGGCGGCCGCGGCGGTCGCCTTGCTCGCGGCCTCCGATGCCGCGGCCGTGGCCTTGCTCGCGGCCTCCGACGCCGCGGCCGTGGCCTTGCCGATCGCGTCGCTCGCGGCGTCCGCGAGGTCGTCGATCCGGTCGCCCGCGTCGTCCGCCGCCGCATCCGCCGCTGCCATCGCGTTCTCCACGGCCTCCTCGACGCGGTCGTCGAGGTCGGCGGTCTTCTTGTCGGTCGCATCCGTCATGGAACATCCCTTCCATCGGTGTCGCGTGTGGTGGGCCATGCTACGCGCGACGTGTTCCGGGCGCGTGAACGCGCCGGAGGGATTGCCGAGGGGTGCGTCGCGTGCTAGCCGCGCGAGGTCCCCGACCCGAGCCCCGCCCGCTCCGCGAGCACACTTCGCGGTCCACCTCGCGCGCGGCGTCGAGCTGGAGTGCACGTGGCCGACGCGCGCGCACGCGATGCCTCCGGTGTACCCCCATCGATGGGCGGGGATGACCCCGATGCGGGAGCCGCGGCCGCCGACGATGATCCGGCCATGAAACCCCTCGCACAGGTCCTCGCCGCCATCGAGGCGCTGACACTCCTGGTGATCGGCGTGCTCGAGACCTTCTTCCACCGCCGCCCCGAGTTGCATCCGATCTTCCTGATCGAGCCCGACGAATACGATGCCGTCGCGCTCTGGACGCGGAATGTCGGCGTGTACAACATGCTGATGGGCGTCGCGGTCGTCGCCGGACTCGTCCTGGTGAGCCGGGCGAGGGTCGGTGAGGGGCGTGCCATCATCCTCACGGTCTCCGCCATGCACGTGGTCCTCGGCGTCTCGCTCGTCATCACCGCGCCGGAGCTCTGGCTCTCTGCGGTGTTCGAGTCCGGACTCGCACTCGCCGTGATCCTCGCGATCGTGCTCGGCGAGCCCAGTCGTGCCGTTCCGGCGCCGACCGCCGCGTCCCCCGCTACCCCAGCCCCGCCCGCTCCGCGAGCACCTCGCGGAGCGCCTCGCGCGTGACGTCGAGCCCGCGGTGCACCTCCTCGAAGCTCGTCGACAGCGGCGCGAGGCCGATCCGCAGCCCGCCGACGTCGCGGTAGTCGGGGATCACGTCGCGCTGCCAGAGCCGGGCGGTGACCTCGCGCATGGCGTCGTGCTGGAGGATCACGTGCCCGCCGCGCTCCTCGGCCTCGCGCGGGGACCCGACCGTGACGCCGAGCGGAGCGAGCCACTCGTCGGCGAGCTCGATCGCGTACGCGGTGAGCGCGACCGACTTCGCGCGGATGGCCGGCATCCCGACGTCCTCGATCATGGCGAGCGTCTCCTGCATCGCGATCATCCCGGTGATCGGGGAGGTGCCGCTGACGAACCGGCGGATGCCGGACGCGGGCACGTACTCGGGGCCCATCGCGAACAGGTCGGCCGTGCCGAACCAGCCCTGGATCGGCTGGCGCAGCACCTGCTGCAGGTCGTCGCGCACGTACGCGAACGCGGGGGAGCCCGGCCCGCCGTTGAGGTACTTGTAGGTGCACCCGACGGCGAGGTCGAATTCCCAGTTGTCGGCGTGCACGGGCACGGAGCCGGCCGAGTGGCAGAGGTCCCAGAGGATGAGGGCGCCGGCGTCGTGCGCGATGCGCGTGAGTTCCTGCGCGTCGGCGAGGTAGGCGGACCGGTACGAGACGTGGTTCACGACGACGAGCGCCGTGTGCGGGCCGGCGACCTCGGCGAGCTGCTCGGGCGTGACGCCGCCCTCGAGGTCGACGTCGATCCAGCGGAGCCGGCAGCCGGTCTCGTGCGCGATGCCCTCGAGCACGTACCGGTCGGTCGGGAAGTTGTCGCGATCGACGACGATCTCGCGGCGCTGCGGGTCGCGAGCGATCTGCGCGTCGACGGCGGCGCGCGCGAGCTTGTAGAGCAGCACGGTCGTCGAGTCGCCGATGACGGTCTGGCCGGCCTTCGCCTCGATCACCGCGCGGCCGATGCGGTCGCCGATCTCGTAGGGCAGCTGGAGCCACGACTCGTCCCAGCCGCGGATCAGTCGTCCGCCCCACTCCTCGCGCAGGAAACGCTCGACGCGTTCGATCGCGGCGACCGGCGGGCGCCCGAGCGAGTTGCCGTCGAAGTAGACGAGGTCGGTGTCGGCGCCGACGAAGCGCTTGCGCAGGTGCGCGAGGCCGTCGGCGCGGTCCTGGCGGCGGGCGTAGGCGAGCAGCGAGTCCATGTTCAGCGGAGCTCCAGTTCCTCGGTGGGCACGAGGCGCGCGGTGGCGAGCCATCGTGCGACGGCGTCGGGGTCGACGAGGTCGTCGTCGGCGGGGGCGGGGTCGGGGACGAAGGTCGCGACGCCGGCGTCCGCCCAGCCGGGCGACGCGTCGGGCCACGGGTCGGCGAGGGCCGCGATGACGTCGGATGCCGCGAGCCCGGCCCGCACGAGCGCGGCGACCTCGGCGGGGTTCACGCCCGGTTCCAGTTCGCCGTTGCCCGCGTCGGTGCCGTAGAGCACGCGCCCACCGGCCGCGTGGAAGCGGCGGACGTTGTCGATGGCGGTCTCGGCGACGGAGGCGTCGTCGCGCACGTGGATCGCGAGCGTCGAGATCCACGCCTGGCCCGCGGCCACGGCGCGCGCGATCACGTCGTCGTCGAGCCGCTGGGTGAAGGGCGCGTGCACGAGCACCTCCGCGCCGGCGTCGATCGCGAGTTCGGCCATCCCCGCCCCTTCGGCGTGCACGGCGACCGGGAGTCCGGCGGCATGGGCCGCTGAGATGACCGCGTCGAGCGTCGCCCGGTCGAAGACGGGTCCGGTGGTCGAGTTCAGCGCGACCTTGACGACGGATGCCCCGAACCGCCGCTGCTCGTCGACCGCCGTCTCAACGGGGCTGCTGAGCGCGTGATGCCGCTGCTCGCGCTGGTCCTCGGCGTCTCCGGAGACGGGGTCGAGCTCGCGCACGCTTCCGCTCGGGGCCCACGGGCGCCCGGACGGGTAGCCGCCGCGGGCCGTGAGGAACGCGCCGGCGTATCGTACGCGGGGCAGCCCGTCGGCGCGGGCGATCGTCGCGACCGCGCCGGGGTCGGCGCCGAGGTCGACGACCGCCGCGATGCCGCGAGCGACGGCGGGCGCGGCATCCGACAGCTGCAGGTGAACGTGGTGGTCGATGAACGGCGGCAGCATCGTGCCGGTCTCGCCGGGGTGGGCGCCGTTCAGGGAGCGCCGGACGCGGCGTGCGAGCGGGCCGAGCGGCTCGGACGCGGTGGGGTTCGCGGCATCCGTCATCGCGCTCACCCGGGGATCTCGGTGCGCACCGCGTACAGCTCGGGGAAGAACGTCAGCTCGAGCGCGCGCTTGAGGAACGGCGCGCCGCTCGACCCGCCGGTGCCCGTCTTCGAGCCGATGATGCGCTCGACGGTCTTCAGGTGCCGGAAGCGCCAGAGCTGGAAGTTGTCCTCGAGGTCGACGAGCTCCTCGCACGTCTCGTATGCGGCCCAGTTGTGCTCGGGGTCGGCGTAGATCGCCGCGAACACCGGCACGAGGTCCTCGTGGAACGTCCAGGCCCTGGTCACGTCGCGCTCGAGCACGTCGGCGGGGATGTCGTACCCGGCCCGGGCGAGCAGGCGCAGGAACTCGTCGTACAGGCTCGGCGACTCCAGGGCGCGGCGCACGATCGCGCTCGCCGCGGCGTCGGCCTCGAAGACCTGCAGCATCTTGGCGTTCTTGTTGCCGAGCGTGAACTCGACCGCTCGGTACTGGTACGACTGGAAGCCGGACGCGTTGCCGAGCACGCCGCGGAACTGCGCGTACTCGCTCGGGGTGAGCGTCGCGAGCACCGACCACTGCTCGGTCAGCGTCTTCTGGATGTGCTTCACGCGTGCGATGCACTTCAGCGCCGGTGCGAGGTCGTCGGCGCGCATGAGCTCGCACGCGGTCTCGAGCTCGTGCAGCACGAGCTTCAGCCAGAGCTCGGTGGTTTGGTGCTGGATGATGAAGAGGAGCTCGTCGTGGTGCTCGGGTCGCGAGATCGGCCGCTGTGCGGCGAGCAGCGTGTCGAGGTCGAGGTACCCGCCGTAGCTCATGCGGTCGCTGAAGTCGGTGACGACGGATGCCTCGATGCGTCGGGTGTTCGCCTCGACGCCCTGCTCGTCGGCCTCGGTCGTCGGGTCGTCGTTCGGTGCTGCCACGCGGCCAGCCTAGCCATCGGGACCGTGCGGCCGTCAGGCCCGTCCTGCCCGCTGGGTCCGGGGACCCGGACGCGGACGGCGGGCCGTGAGCGCGGTCGCCGGGATCCGGCCGTCGGGGGTCGGGCGTAGGGTCGTGCCATGCCCGAGGAGTACCGGTTCACCGCGGTCGTGTACCGATGGGAGGAGCGCGCCGCCGACTCGTGGTTCTTCGTCGACGTTCCCGAGGAACTGTCCGAGGAGATCAGGGATCGCCCTCGGATGCCGCGCGGCTTCGGGTCGGTCCGGGTGTCGGCCACCATCGGCGCGACCACGTGGCGCACCTCGATCTTCCCCGGCCGGCAGCGGTACGCCCTGCCCCTGAAGCGAGCCGTCCGCGACGCGGAGCGCATCGGGGCGGGCGAGACGGTCGACGTGCACCTCGAGACGCTCGAATAGCGACTCGACGGCGTGGGAACGGGTGCGGCGGGCATCCCCCGGAGCAGGGCACCCACCCCGTGCCCGCCGCACCGACGCCCCTCCCCCGAGTGGGCGCGCGTCTCCCGCCTAGGGAAGCGGAGTCGACACTCCGTATCCTATTCGATCCGGAGAACCGCTGCCGTCACGAAGGCTTAGGTCCCGTCGTCCGTCGACCCGCCGGGCGTACGCTGGTGTCGTGACCACGACCGTGTCGTCCCGGCGGGACGCCCGCCGCAACCATGAGCGCCTGCTGGTCGAGGCGCGACGCCTCTTCGCCGAGCGCGGCATCGAGGCTCCGCTCGACGAGCTCGCCACGCGCGCCGAGGTCGGCGCAGGTACCGTGTACCGCCACTTCCCGACGCGCGACGCCTTGGTCCGCGAGCTCTACGACACCGGCGTCGACGACCTGCGGGCCTTCACCGCCGAGGTCGTCCAGGCCGAGAGCGGATGGCGAGCCATCGAGATCTGGCTCGAGGCCCTGTCGTCGTGGCTCATCGAGCGCCCGTACCTGCCGGCGGTCATGCGCCGCGTCGCCGAACTCGACCCCGAGCACCGCCCCGGCGCCGAGTTCCAGGCCGTCGCCGACAGCATCGTCGCGCGGGCGCAGGCCGAGGGCGCACTTCGCCCCGACGTGACATCCGTCGACATCAGCGTCGTCGTCGACATGCTCGGCTCGCTCGGCCAGTACGGCGGAACCTACCTGCCGTTCTGGCGTCGGCAGCTGGCCATCGTGCTCGACGGGTTGCGTGCTCGACCCGGTACGACCGAACTGCCCGGCGCCGCGCTCGACTTCGGCGAGTTCCACGACATGTCGCACCGGAAGCGTCCCGAGGACTGAGCTCGCTCGTCGCGCGCGCCGCTACTCCGCCGAGCGCACTTCGACGACGTTCGCCCACGGGTCGTCGAACGCGAGTGTCCGGCCGTCGTCGCGCGACGGAACGCGGAAGTGCGCCATCCGCTCGCCCAGCTCGCCGAGGTCGTCGGCGGTCGGCACCAGGATCTCGACCTTGCCCAGGCCGAGCGCGAGCTGCCGGCGCCCGGCGCCGAGGCTCTTCCACGTGTTCATCGCCATGTGGTGGTGGTAGCCGCCGGCGCTGACGAAGAGCGCCTGGTCGCCGTAGGTCGCGGTCTGGTCGAAGCCCAGGCGGTCGACGTAGAACTCGCGCGCGCTCGCGACGTCGCCGACCGACAGGTGGACGTGGCCGACGCCGGCGCTGCCGAGCCCGGTGCCTGCCGCCGCGGCATCCGCCCCTCGTTCGGTCAGGTGCTCGCGCAGGTAGCCGTTGGGGTCGAGGAAGATCGTGGCCATCTCGACCGTGCCGTGCGTCCAGCTCCACGTCGAGCGGTCGCGGTCGAAGTAGAGCTCGACGCCGTTGCCCTCGGGGTCGTCGAAGTAGAACGCCTCGCTCACGAGGTGGTCGGCGCTGCCCGTGAAGGTGCCCGGGTACTTCGACGCGACGGAGAGCAGGGCGGTGGCGAGCGCTTCGCGGGTGTCGAACAGGATGGCGGTGTGGAACAGCCCCGCGCTGCGGGGCGACGCGTGCCTCAGCTCGGGCGCGTGCTGGAGGATGACGGCGGGCAGGCCGCCGCGGCCGAGGACCGCCACGGGCCCGTCGTGGCTCAGGAGTTCGAGGGTGACGCCGTCGCGGTAGTACCGGATCATGGCGTCGAGGTCGGCGACGCGGAGGGTCACGGGCCCCATCGCGGTGTCGGCGGCGAGCCGGTCGGAGGCGGCGCCGGCTGCGGCACCAGAATCAGTTGTAGGCACAACTATTTCAACCACGTCCTCTCGGCGGCTATTCCCGCTCGCGGGAACGCGTCTCCGCCCGACCCGACCGCGCTACAGCCCGAGCGTCAGCCGCTCCACGAGCGCCCGGTAGCGTTCGGCCGTCTGCTCGACGATCTCGGACGGAAGGCTCGGCGGCGCCGACTGGGACGCCCGGTCCCAGTTCGCCGCGAGCCAGTCGCGGACGATCTGCTTGTCGAAGCTCGCCATGCGGATCTCGGGCGTCGCCCCGGTCAGGTACGCCTCCAGGTCCCAGTAGCGACTCGAGTCGCTCGTCAGCACCTCGTCGGCGAGCGTCACGATGCCGAGCTCCCGGTCGGCGCCGAACTCGAACTTCGTGTCCGCGAGGATCAGGCCGCGCTCCTCGGCGACCTCGGAGGCGTGCTGGAAGACCGAGAGCGAGATCGCGCGCAACTGCTCGGCGACGGTCTCGCCGACGAGTTCCACGGTGCGCTCGTACGAGATGTTCTCGTCGTGCTGGCCGAGGGGGGCCTTCCACGCCGGCGTGTACACCGGCTCGGGGAGCCGGTCGCCGTCCTGCAGCCCCTCGGGCAGCGGCAGCCCGCCGATCGCGCCCGTGGCCACGTACTCCGCGTAGCCGCTGCCGGTGAGGTAGCCGCGCACGACGCACTCGATCGGGAACATGTCGAGCGTCCGGCAGAGCATCGCGCGGTCGGCGACCGAGGCCGGGATCTCCGGCAGGTCGTGGTAGCGGTCGTCCTCGGCGTACGCGAGGTGGTTCGGCACCTCTGGCAGCCGGTCGAACCACCACCGCGTGAGCGAGGTGAGCAGCGCGCCCTTGCCCGGGATCTCGGGCTCAAGCACCTCGTCGAACGCGCTCACGCGATCGCTCGCGACGACGAGGACGACGGGTGAGAGCCCCATGGGGTCGCCGGTCCAGGTGTCGTCGTCGGTCATGAGGTCGGTGGGCACGTAGAGGTCGCGCACCTTGCCCGAGTAGACGAGGGTCCAGCCGGTGAGGTCGTTCACGTCGGTCATGTCCGTCTCCTTCGCGTCGCGGATGCCGTCGCCCGGCACGCTTCGCACCCGTTCAGTCCGCGACTCGCGCGGCGATGTCGGTGCGGTACTGGCCGCCGTCGAGGCGGAGCTGCCCGATGGCCTCGTACGCGCGTCGGCGCGCCTCGGCGAAGTCGTCGCCCAGGGCGACCACGTTGAGCACGCGGCCGCCCGTCGCGATGAGGTGCGGCTCGGCGTCGTCGCTGGTCGAGCCGACCGCCGTCGCCGCGTGGGCGAGGTGGACGCCCGGCACCGATGCCGCGGCGTCGAGGCCGTCGAGCCGGCGCCCGGTCTCGGGGGACTCGGGGTAGCCCTCGCTGGCGAGCACGACCGTGACGGCCGCGTCGGGCCGGAACTCCGGCCGCGGCAGCTCGCCGAGCCCGCCGGTGGCGGCCGCGTAGAGCAGACCGGAGAGCGGCGTCGCCAGCCGCGGCAGCACGACCTGCGTCTCGGGGTCGCCGAAGCGCGCGTTGAACTCGATGACGCGGATGCCGCGGCTCGTGAGGATCAGTCCGGCGTAGAGCAGCCCGATGAACGGCGTCTGCTCCTCGGCGAGCTGCTTCACCGTGGGCCGGGCGATCGTCTCGATGACCTCGTCGACGAACGCCTCCTCGCTGCCGAACCGCTCGTCGAGCCACGGCAGGGGCGAGTACGCGCCCATGCCGCCGGTGTTCGGACCCTCGTCGCCGTCGCGGAGCCGCTTGTAGTCCTGCGCGGGCGAGAGCGGCAGCACGTTCGTGCCGTCGGCGAGCAGGAAGAGCGAGACCTCCTGGCCGTCGAGGAACTCCTCGATGAGCACCGGGCCCTGCTGCAGGTAGTGCGCAGCGTGGGCGAGCGCCGCCTCGCGATCGTCGGTGACGAGCACGCCCTTGCCGGCGGCCAGGCCGTCGGCCTTCACGACGTAGGGCGCGCCGAACTCGTCGAGCACCGCGGTCACCTTCGGCAGCGAGTCGACGAGGCTCGCACGGCCGGTCGGCACGCCCGCCGCCTCCATGACGCGCTTGGCGAACGTCTTCGAGCCCTCGAGCGCGGCGGCGGCCTTGCCCGGACCGAACGCCGCGATGCCCCGCGTGCGCAGCGCGTCGGCGACGCCGGCGACGAGCGGCGCCTCGGGGCCGATGACGACGAGCTCGATGTCGTTGTCCATCGCGTAGTCGGCGACGATCACCGGGTCGGTCGGATCGAGCGCGATCGTCTCGACGCTGCCGCGCGCCGACGAAGTGGGGGACGCCGCGATGCCCGCGTTGCCGGGCGCCGCCACGATCTCGTGGCCGGCCTCCTCGTCGAGCAGGGCGAGGATGATGGCGTGCTCGCGCGCGCCCGAACCGAGGACGAGGATTCTCACCCGCTCAGGCTACCGGACCCCCTCCCGCCGGATCGGGCGCGTGACGGCGGCCGACTGGCCGCCGCCGGCCGCCGTGCGTGGGGGAGGATGGGAGCATGCCGCGCAGGATCGGAGACGTCGAGGGCCGCGACGCGGTCGCCGCGTTCATGAGGGCGGATGCCGCGGCATCCGTCGACCGGAGCACGCTCGCGCTGGCGGTGCGATACACGCTGCAGCTGCTCGCCGACCGCGCACCCGGCAGCACCGTCGAGGTGCGCGTGCCGCCGTTCGGGGCGGTCCAGTGCATCGAGGGCCCGCGGCACACGCGGGGCACACCGCCGAACGTCGTCGAGACGGATGCCGCGACCTGGCTGGGGCTCGCGACGGGTTCGCTCGCGTGGGTCGACGCCCGTGCCGCGGGGCGGGTGCACGCGTCGGGGCAACGCGCCGACCTCGAGGGCGTCGTGCCCGTGATCGACGCCGCACGCCTCGCCTGACGCGCTCGGGGCGCCGGCCGCATGCGGGAGAATGGACGGGTGAGCGATGCGAACCGTCCCGAGCCCGCCGATTCCGCAGAGTCGGGGCCAGTCGAGCCCGACGCATCCGTCGAGCCCGACGCATCCGTCGCTCCCGTCGACCGTGACGTCGCCGGCGACGCATCCGGCCCCAAGGTCGAGCGCATGGATGTCGACCCCGAGGCGGTCGAGCACCTCGAGACCGCGTTGACCAGCGATGCCGTGACCGTGCGGCGCTCGCCGCGATACGGCAGCTTCCTCCTGCTCGGCGCCGCGCTCGGGGTGCTGGTCGCGCTGGTCCTCACGTTCGCGTTCCCCGAGAACGAGCAGTTCGACCGCGGTCAGGTGTTCGGCTTCCTGCTGCTGTGGTGCGGTGCCGGAGGGCTCGCGCTCGGCGGCGTCGCCGCGCTCGTCATCGACCGGATGCTCGCGAGGCGGCGCGGCACGGCCGTCGCCGAGCACGAGTCGACGCGCTACGTCGACGACGACCCGACGTCCTGATCGCGCCGGCCGCGACCTCGCCGTCCGGCCGTCGCAGGGCCCCGGCAGGGCCGACCGTCAGCTGAGCTGGGTGCGCTCGACCCAGTCGAGGTACTCGGGCGTGACCGTGCCGGTCACGTACTCGCCGGTGAAGCACGACAGGTCGAGGCGGTCGATCGACGTCCCCTCGGTGATCGCGGCCTGGAGGTCCTCGACCTCCTGGTAGATCATGTGGTCGGCCCCGAGCTCGCGGGCGATCTCGGGGATCTTCCGGTCGTGCGCGACGAGCTCGGCACGGCTCGGCATGTTGATCCCGTAGACGTGGGGGAAGCGCACCGGCGGAGCGGCCGAGGTGAACGTGACCTTGTTCGCGCCCGCGGCGCGGGCCATCTCGACGATCTGCTTCGAGGTCGTGCCGCGCACGATCGAGTCGTCGACGATGAGCACGTTCTTGCCCTTGAACTCGGTGCCCATGGCGTTGAGCTTCTGCCGCACCGAGCGCTTGCGCGCGGCCTGGCCGGGCATGATGAACGTGCGACCGACGTATCGGTTCTTGTAGAAGCCCTCGCGGTACTCGATGCCGAGCTTCTGCGCGACCTGCATCGCGGCCGGGCGCGACGAGTCGGGGATCGGCATCACCACGTCGATGTCGCCCTGGTCCATGTGGGTCGCGATCGTGTTCGCGAGCCGGTCGCCCATGCGCAGGCGCGCCTCGTAGACCGAGATGCCGTTCATGATCGAGTCGGGGCGCGCGAGGTAGACGTACTCGAACGAGCACGGCACCAGCCGCGGGTTCGCGGCGCACTGTCGCGAGATCATCTCGCCGTCGAGGGTGATGAACACGGCCTCGCCGGGCTCGACGTCGCGCACGATCTCGTAGTCGCCGTTCTCGAGCACGAGCGACTCGGAGGCCACGATCCACTCGTCCTTGCCGGCGTCCGTGGTGCGCTTGCCGAGGATGAGGGGCCGGATGCCGAACGGGTCGCGGAACGCGAGCAGGCCGTAGCCCGCGATCATGGCGATGACGGCGTACGAGCCCTCGACGCGCTCGTGCACGTGCGAGACGGCCTGGAAGACCTGGTCGGGATCGAGGTCGAGTCCCGTGATCTGGCCCTGCAGCTCGGTCGCGAGCACGTTGAGCAGCATCTCGGTGTCGCTCGTCGAGTTGACGTGGCGTCGGTCGATGCGGAACAGGTCCTCCGAGAGCTCGCGCGTGTTCGTGAGGTTGCCGTTGTGGACGAGGATGATGCCGTACGGCGCGTTCACGTAGAACGGCTGGGCCTCCTCCTCGCGCTCGGCGGCGCCCTTGGTCGTGTAGCGCACGTGGCCGAGGCCCATGGATCCGAGCAGCGAGCGCATGTCGCGGGTGCGGAACGCCTCGCGCACCTGGCCGCGAGCCTTGTGGATGTGGAACACGGGGCCGTCGGCCGTCGCGATGCCCGTCGAGTCCTGCCCACGGTGCTGCAGGAGGAGGAGGCTGTCGTAGATCTGCTGGTTGACGGGCTCGGTGGAGACGATGCCGACGATGCCGCACATGCGAGCGATGGCTCCTCGGGAGGTGTGGTGAAGCGTCCGAGCTGGACGATACATCCTCGCATACGCGCGCGTGTGAGCCGGCTGAACGGATGCCGCTGCTCACGTGAGCGGCGGGGAGCCCGAGGGAGCGAGCGAAGCAAGCTCGGCGGTCGATGAGGGCCGCCGACGGCCAAACGATGAACCTATCCCGCGCGCCATCGTCCTGCGGGAGATTCCTCGGATCCCTCTGGCGAGTTGTCGATTTCCCCGAAGGATGCCTGCGGCTCTCCCCCCGAACGGGGGACGTGTGCCACGCTCTCCCGCATTCGCACATCTGCGGCGCGGCGACCTTTGGGGGGACCGCCGCCGCCTGCTCAGAAAGGGCTCACCATGAAGCTCACCTCCTTGCGCGCGGCGCTCGCCGGCGCCGCCCTCGTCGCCTGCGGGCTCCTCGCCGCGCCGACCGCCGCGTCGGCCGCGCCGCCCGCGGTGCCGCCGGGCGTCGACCAGCGCGCGGTGCCGGCGGCCGAGCGTGCGGCAGCCGCCGGGTACTGGACGGCCGAGCGCATGCGCTCGGCGACTCCGGCCGAGGCGCTGCTCGCCGGCAAGTCGGCGTCGACGCCGGCCGCCGACGTCGCCGCGGGCGCACCCGTGACGTACGGCAAGCCCGCGCCGACGCCCGAGGTCACCCCGATGGCGGCGAGCGAGTCGCCCGTGCCGAACATCGGCAAGGTGTTCTTCACGCTGAACGGCCGCAACTACGTGTGCTCCGGCAACTCGGTGAGCTCGGCGAACGGCAGCGTCGTCGCGACCGCCGCGCACTGCGTGCACGGCGGCAAGGGCAAGTACGCGACGAACTGGACCTTCGTGCCGGCCTACGAGAACGGCGCCGCGCCCTACGGCCAGTGGGTCGCGACGAAGCTCGCCGCGCCGCAGCAGTGGACCAAGGGCGGCGACATCACCTACGACACGGCCTTCGCCACGGTCGGCACGGTCGGCGGCAGGACGCTGCAGGCCACCGTCGGCGGCACCGCGATCTCGTTCAACCAGGCTCGCGGGCTCTCCTACGAGGCGTTCGGGTACCCGGCCGCCGCGCCCTTCAACGGCCAGACGCTGAAGTCGTGCGCCGGCACCGCGACCGCCGACCCGTACGGCCAGACGCAGTCGCAGGGCATTCCGTGCGACATGACGGGCGGCTCGTCGGGTGGTCCCTGGTTCCTCGGCAACGGCTCGCAGAACTCGCTGAACAGCTTCGGCTACAACAACATCCCGAACGTGATGTTCGGGCCGTACTACGGCTCGGTCGCCCAGTCGACGTACGCCACGGCGGCGGCATCCTGATCGCACGCAGAGGCCGCTGAGCGCGGCCGTCCGATCGCGGAGCGCCCCGCACCGAGGGACCGGTGCGGGGCGCTTCGTCGTCAGGAGCCCGCCTCCGCCGACTCCGCACGTGCGGACTCGAGATCGGTGAGGTGCCATGGGTCGTGGGTCGTCTCGACCTCGACACCGCACTGGGAGGCGTTCACCCAGACCGTGGCGCCCCACGTCGGGGTGCCATCGTCGGCGAAGCCGCTGTGCGAGCCGCTGGCCGCCTGGTCGAGGCCGGCGTTGACGGCGTGCACGGCACTGCCGTGCCACTCCCGCCAGTCGCTCTCCCCCGTCTCGACCGCGTGGAGCGAGGGGAGGATGCGCAGGTGCCCGGGCGCCGTCGTGCCGTGGATGTAGAGGAAGGCGTGGTCGGTGAAGCCGAACGGGGTGACAGGTGTCTCCTCGGTCCAGCGGTCGACGGCTCCGACGAGCCATCCGCCCTCGTCCATGCCGAAGACCCGGCCCCACCCGCCGCCGTCGAGGACGCCGAGTCCGACGACCTCGTCGTAGGACGGCCAGAACACCGGTTCGACGTGGCCGGTGTCGATGCTCCACCCCCACCATCCGTCGCCGGCAGCAGTCCGGTCGTCCTTGACCATCCGGGCGACGGCGTCGATGCCGACGCGAGGAAGGGGCGTGGTGCTGCCGTCGGCGTGCCAGACGACCGGGTTGTAGTCCGTCCAGTGAGGGTACTTCGGCTGCTTCCCCTTCGCCATGAAGCCGGAGCGGTCGCCGAGATTGTTGATGCCCCAGCCCTGGCTGGCGAAGGAGGATGCATCGAGGCGCACCGCGTCGCCGGTGAAGTGCTCCCAGCCGTACGCCCGCATGTTCCCCTTGGAGCCGACCCCCGGTGCGTCGCTTCCGACGACCGCCCCGGCGTCGTTGATCCGTCGCACCCACATCTCGCTGCCGTCACCGGCCGATCCCCGAGTCGTATCGATCAGCGCGACTGCGCCGGTCGCGAGGTCGATGACCCACGGCTTCGGGTTGCCACGGTCCGCGTCCTCGCTGACCCCGCTGATGAGGCCGGACTCCGTGAGTTCGAACGCGATGTCCGACCACGCCCCGAAACCCGGGTCCACCGGCTCCGGCCCACCCTCGAGCCCGCGCCACAGTGCGACCCGCTGGTGCTCCTCGCCGCTCTCGTCGCGGACGTGGTAGCTGCCGTAGTAGACGGTCTCGCCGTCCACGACCTCGATATCCATCACGCCCCCGTCGTATCCGCCCTCGGGCAGGGGGAGCTCCACGAGCCGGCACCCGTCCACCGTGGCGCTCAGGGGGTCGGCGCTCGCGCTGGTGGCCGCAGCCAGCCCTCCGCCGGCAACCACTGCCACGACGACCACCGCTCCGGACCGGAGCAATCGCATGCGTCTTCTCATCTGTCGCTCTCCTCGCGTCTGGCCCCGCCCCTGCGGCGGCGCTGATCCCAGCGTGGATGCGGGCGGTCGCGGCTCGGTCGCGACCTGGTCGCGGTGACGCGCGGGCGACGGGCGGTTCGCGATGCGGGTCGACTCACTCCTCGGGGCAGCTCGGCTGGAGCGGCCGATCCGGGACGATGACGGCCGCCTCCTCTGCCGTGAGGTTGCGCCCCGCGGCGGCGCACGCCGCGGCCACCCAATCGGACGGGTCCACCGAGACCTGCACCAGGTCGCCCTCCTCGAAGAACGCGCGGAGGCTCCGCCCGTCCTCCGAGAAGGTCAGCCACCCCCACGTGCGGTCGTCGGTGACGGGTTGGCCATACGGCCGCCAGGTCGAGGTGTCCCAGAGGATGATGTCGCCGTCGGAACCCATGCTCGCCAGCGTGCGGCCGTCCGGTGCCGTCTCGAGGTCGATCACCCATCCCCCGGTGATGAGCCGAGACGGCGCCACCGGTTCGAGCGTCGCGGCGGAGACGACGTGGAGCCGACCGTCGTCGGCCCCGGCCACGAGCGTGCGGGAATCGTTCGACCACGCGAGTGCCTGCACGAACTGGTCGTCGTCGCTGGCGACCGCCGCCCGGCGGACGACGTGCCCGTCCTCCATGCTGATGAGCACGATCTCGTCGTTGCGCGCGAGCGCCGCGAAACGGCCGTCCGGCGAGACCGCCGTCGCCGTGGTGCCGTCGATGCCCTCCGACTCCTCGAGCTCCGTCGGCCCGTAGGTCAGGGTCGCATCGGCGAGGTCGATCACGGCGAACCCGCCCCGACCGTTGACGACCGCGTGTCGTCCGTCCGGGGTGACGGCCACGCTGTGCACCATCCAGGGGACCTCGATCACGGAGAGCTGGTGCTGCGTCGCAGCGTCGAAGAGGACGACCGCCCCACGGTCCTCGAGATAGGCGAGGGCCGGCGTGTACGCGTTGACCCCGACGACCGCCACGTCGCCGTCCGGGGTGATGGCGACCGAGCCCGGCTCGAACCCGGTGTCGGGCGGCCATGCGCCGCCGGGTCCGCCGATGTCGGGGAGCAGTTCCCCGAGATTGGAGCCGGTACGCAGGTCGGTCACGTAGGCGAGGTGAGGGGTGCCCGTGAAGACGAGCTTGATGTGCGCACCTCGCTGTGCCGAGTGGCTCGAGGCGCCGAGGGAAGGGCTCAGGCCGACCGTGCTCGTCGCGATCGGCGTCGTCCGGCCCGAGAGGTCGAACCCGACCGACGTCCCGTCCCGTCCCGCGGTCCAGACCATCCGGCCGTCGAGTCCGGCGAACCGGGCGTCCAACACCGAACCGCTGTGCGCCACGGCGGTACGACCGAGCCGCATGGTCGCGACGTCGAGAACCTGGATTCCGCGTTCCGCGGTCAGGGCGACGAGCGTACCGTCGGATGACCACGGCGCTCCGCGAACGTAGCTCTCGACGCGCACCGTCGGCGTCTGCGCCTCGACGTCGCCGGTCGGGACGATCTCCACGTTCGACCCGGTGTCGTCGTGGTGGACCATGACGAGTCGTGAGCCATCCGGCGACACCGAGGTCGGGATCCCCGCGACCTGCACGGAACCGAGCTCCGGGCGGCGGAGGTCGAAGACCTCGCCCGTCGCCTCATCCTCGTCGGCGCGGCTCACCCGACCGTCCGGCCAGACGAGGAAGAAGTCGGTGAAGGGCGCCGCCTCGGGCCACGGAACCGCGTCGAGAAGCTCCCCGGTGGCGGCGTCGATCGTGAGGACATGGCTGCCGTTCGCCGCGAGGTACCGCCCGTCGCTCCGCATGCCGCCACCATCGATCTCCTCGACCGAGCCGGGGACCAGGGCGTCGACGCCACGGAGTTCCCAGTCGACCTCGCCCGTCTCCGCGTCGAGGCGGACGAGGCCCGGCTCATCGGAGAACTCCGGCACGATGACCCCGGCCCCGTCGGCGGTCACGGTCGGCTGGCCGGCCTGGCCGCGCTGCGGCATCTCGACGTTCCACAGCGTCTGACCGGTGTCGGCATCGATCGCGCGGATGAACGGGTGGTTCTCGGTGACGACGACGAAGCCGCCGTCCGGGCTCGCCGCGATGCGGAGGAACCGGTTCTCGGTGCGCACCCGGTGGGCGACGGCGGGCTGTCTGGCCAACAGGGTGAGCAGGGCGCCGTAGGTCTCCGGGCTCTGCTCGATCCTCGTCGACTCGACGGCGGCGAGCAGTGCCAGGTCCGGGTACTCGATGTTGAGCGCCGTGGCGGCCAGTCCCTTCGCCTCTGCCGAGAGCGAGGCGGCCTGGGCGCTCTGCTGGGCCCGCCACGCCGCGACGCCGGCCACGAGGGCCACGATCAGCACCAGTGCGATTCCGGCGACGAGTCGGCGCAGTCGGCGGTTCTGGCGGGTGCTCTGCCTGGCGCGTTCCTCGGTCGCTCGTCGGTCGGCGTCCAACGCGTCGTGCCCCGCTCGCAGGAAGTCGTGCTCGACCGGGGTCAGTTCCTCGGGGCGCGACTCGGCGATCTCGAGGCCGGAGGCGAGCCTGGTGCCGGACCACAGCGCGGACGGTTCCCGTCCCTCGGCCTCCCACTCGGCGGCGGCGACCGCGAGCCGGCGCTGGATCGCGCGCCCCGTGGCGTCCTCGACGAGCCACGTGCGCAACCGCGGCCACTCCCGGAACAGCGCCTCGTGGGCGACCTCGACGGTGCCGTCGGAGACCGTGAGGAGGCGACCTCGGGACATCGCCTCGACGGCCTCGCGCACGTCGGGGCGGGACAACGACTCCAGTTCGCTGATCGCGACGCGTCGGCGGGTCACCCCTGCTCCGTCGCCCGGACCGGTCAGCCGCATGAGCACGAGCCGGGCCGCATCCCGCTCGGAGTCGGTCATCGCGGTCCAGCACTCCTCGGCGAGGCTGGCGATGGAGCCGCTCAACCCACCCATCCGGACGTACGCGGCGTAGGTCAGGGCGCGCTCGTCCCTCTGCTCCCAGAGCTGGGCGAGGGTCACCGAGAGCAGCGGAAGCAGTCCGGGTTCCTCGCCGGCGTCGCTGACGACGGTGTCGACGAGGCCGTCGTCGAGGACGAGGCCGGCCGCGCGGGCGGGACGTTCGACGGCACGGTGCACCTCGGCTCGGGTCATCGGCCCGACGAGGACCGTCCCGTCGCGCACGAGGCCCCGCAGGGCCTCGTGCTCGGCCAATCTCCCCATGAAGTCCGCCCGCATCGCGAGGACGATGCTCACGTTGGAGCGGGCGTCGGTCGCGAGTTCGCTCACGGAGTCGAGGAACTGGCGCCGCTCGGACTCGTCGGTGCAGACCGTCCACACCTCCTCGAACTGGTCGATGACCACGACGACACGACTGAGGTCGTCGACCGCGGCGGTGACGAGGTGGGTGAGGAGCTCGCCGACCGACTCACGTCCTGCCTGCCCGAGTGCCTCGCGGGCGAGCTCGCGCATCGGGTGCTCGCCCGGCCGCAGTGCGACCACCCGCCATCCGGAGCTGCCGGGCAGGGCGTCCGCGCCGAGCGCAGCCAGCAGGCCCGCACGGAGCAGGGACGACTTGCCCGAGCCGGAACTGCCGACGAGGGCGAGCACTCGCGATGCCGCGAGGCTCGCGACGAGTTCGGCGACGAGGCGCTCGCGGCCGGCGAACCAGCGCGCGTCTCCGACGTCGTAGGCCTCGAGGCCGCGCCACGGACACCTGCCGGGGTCGGGAGCGCTGAGTGCGGACTGTGCCCCTTGCAGCACCTCGATGCCGTCGGCGAGCTCGGTCCGAACTCGCGAGAGCTCGGCGCCGGTGGAACCGAGGGCGCCGGCTGCGACCTCGACCCGGCGCATGGCGCGCTCGCGTGCGGCCTCGAGCGCCGCCGCGTGGATCGCGCCGGGCCAGCCGCCGCTTCGCTCGAGCACCTCGGCAGTGACCGAGGTCACCTCGTCGACGGCGACGTAGTCGGCGACGATCTGCCGCGTGTCCTGCGGTGAGAGCGGGCCGAGGTCGAGCACGTCCGCCCCCGCGGGCACCGGTCCGAGTCGCCCGGTCAACCGGATCGTCAACGTCGCAGGGAGGACGGCGTCGGTGTGGTCGGCGACGACCAGGACCGCGGCCCCGGGGACCGTGACGGCCGCGCCGTCGTCGCGGATCGATGAGGAGAGGTAGTGCACGGTCGCGCCGTCCCGGACGACCTCGGCGGCGAAGGTTGCGGCGAGCGCTCGTCCCCCGCTTCCTCGGGGACCGCGCACCACCACGATCCGAGAGGCCCCCCGGATCGCGTCGTCCCAGAGTCCGTGGAGACGGGCCAGCTCGGCCTCTCGCCCGACGAACCGACTCGGCGGCTGAAGGGCTGGAGGAAGTGCGGAGCGAAGGTTCGGCCGCCCGAGTGCCGGGTCGTGGGCGAGCACACGGGCGTGGACGGCCCTCAGGCCGGCATCGGGGTCCACTCCCAGTTCCTCGGCGAGGATGGCGCGGGCCCGATCGAAGGCTCCGAGCGCCTCGCCCTGACGGCCGCTGCGGTACAGCGCGGTCATGAGCATCTCCCAGAGCCGTTCCCGGAGGGGGTGCTCGAGAACCATGCGCTCGAGGTCCGGGATGGCACCGGACACCTCGCCGAGTGCGAGCTGGGCCGCGAGACGCACCTCGGTCGCCGTGATGCGCAACTCCTCGAGGGTGCGTGCCTCGGCCGCGATGGCCGGCGTCGACTCGAACCCGGCGTATGCGGGGCCGCGCCAGAGGTCGAGCGCTTCGCTCACGGCGGCGATGGCCCGCTCGGGGCGCGCGTCGGCCAACGCGCGCTCGCCCATCCGGGCGAGCCTGGTGAAGCGCTCGGCATCCACCCGGCCGGCGTCCACGGCGAGCCGATATCCGGGACCGTCGGTGAGCAGCAGCCGGGGACTGCCCTCGCGGTCCGGCTCGAGGGTGTTGCGCAGGCGCAGGACGAAGGTCTGCAGCGACTTGGCGGCCGACGTCGGCGGTTCCTCTCGCCAGAGGCTGTCGATCAGGTCGCTCGTGGGGATCACCCTGCCGCGCGCGGCGAGGAGCCGGGCGAGCAGGAGTCTCTCCTTGGCTCCCCGGATCTCGATCGCCCCGTCGGGCCCCTCCACCCGGAGGGGACCCAGTACACCGAAGTCCACGGTGTCACTGTAAGGTCTCCCGGCCGCGAGCATGCGTCCTCCTCGATGGCCGGTCGCACGTCCGCGGGTCCGGCTCGATCCGACCCTCCGCGATCCCGGTCGCGATCCGCTCGCGGTACGGTCGCGACCGTCGAACGGCGTCGCCTTCCCGACTACGGCCGTGCCCTACCGCGCGTGCAGCTCCACGAACCGCCGCAGCATCCGGCTCGGCTCCGACACGACCGCGCGCGCGGCGGCGGCCAGCGTGAGCTCGAGCTCGTCGGGCGCGAAGTAGCCGTAGCTCGCGTAGGCGCGGATGCGCACCTGGATGCCCTCGAGGTCGAGTTCGGGGTGGAACTGCGTCGCATAGACGTTGGCGCCGACGCGGAACACCTGCACCGGGCAGGTCGGCGACGATCCGAGCAGCGTCGCCGACGGGGGCAGCGCACGAATCGCCTCCTTGTGCCCGACGAACGCGTTGAACGTCCCCGGCATCCCGGCGAGCAGCGGGTCGTCGGCACCGGCCTCCGTCATCGTCACGGGGACCACGCCGATCTTCTCCGAGAAGTGGTCGTCGATCAGCGCGCCCTGGTGCGCGCCGAGCGTGCCGACGCCGTAGCAGGCGCCGAGGAACGGGAAGTCCCGGGCGACGACCTCGTCGAGCAGCGTCGCGAACTCGGCCTCGACGCGGCGCTGCACCGCCGACTTGCGCTCGGCGGGGTCGGACGCGTTGAACGGCCCGCCGCCGACGAAGATTCCCGACAGCGCATCGAGGTCGAGCCGCGGCATCGGCTCGGCCTCGAGCCGGACGCGGATGAGGTCGCGCTCGTCGAGCCCGGTGCCGCGGAGGAAGAGCGCGTACTCCTCGTCGGCGGGCTGGTCCTCTGCTCGGGTGGCGAGGAGCACGAACGGCTTCACGGCCCCACGATACGCGCGGCGCTCGCCGCGTGTCAGTACTGCGAGGGCGTGGGCAGCACGGCCATGGTGCAGCGCGACACGCACACGAGCCGCCCCTGCTCGTCGGTGATCCGGATGTCCCACACCTGCGTCGTGCGGCCGCGCGTGATCGGGCTCGCCTCCGCGTACACCCACCCCTCGGAGACCGGGCGGACGTGGTTCGCGTTGATCTCCATGCCGACGCAGTAGTTCTGCGCCGGATCGACCGTGAACGATGCGCCCCAGCTCGCGAGCGTCTCGGCGAGGGCGACGGATGCGCCGCCGTGCAGCACGCCCCCCGGCTGGCGGGTGCGGTGGTCGACGGGCATCCGCCCCTTCAACGAGCCGTCCGTGATCTCGGTCATCTCGATGCCGAGGGCGCGGATCAGGGCGTGCTCGCCGCGCGAGTTCGCCCACTCCAGTGAGGGCTCGCCGAACCAGATGCTCATGGGCATCGAGTCTGCCATGCGCCGATGCTGCGCCGGCGGCGACCGGGCGGCCATGATGGTGCCGTGGGAGACGACGACGACCTCCGCGCGCTGCATGTACCGGTGCGCGCTCCGGTGCCGGCCGCGTCGTCGGCGTCGCGCGATCCGGTCGTCGACCTCGCGCGGGTCGCCTGCATCCTCCTGGTCGTGGTGGCGCACCTGCTCATGGTCGGGGTCGGCCTCGATCCGTCGGGTCGCATCGTGCTGTCCCGCCCCGTCGAGGAGCAGCCCTGGTTCGTCCCGGCGACGTGGGTCGGGCAGATCATGCCGCTCTTCTTCGCGCTGGGCGGCTTCACCGCGGCGACCTCGTGGCGCCGTCGGCGGGCACTGGGCGACACCGCCGCCGACTTCGTCCGCTCGCGCACGCTGCGACTGGCGGCGCCGGCACTCCCGTTGTTCGCCGTCCTCGCGGCCGCCCTGCCGATCGCGACCTTCACCGGCGTCGACCCCGCACTGCTCGGCGCGATCGCCGCCGGCATCGGCGTGCCGCTCTGGTTCCTCGCCGCGTACCTCCTCGTGCAGTGCCTCGTCCCGTGGCTCCTCGCGCTGCACGAGCGCGCGCCGCGCGGCACGCTCATCGTGCTCACCGGAGCGGCCGCGCTCGTCGACCTCGCCCGGTTCGCGACGGGCAGTCGTGAGATCGGCCTGATCGACCTGCTCTTCGTCGGCGGCTTCGTGCAGCAACTCGGGTTCTGGTACGCCGACGGGTGGTTCGCGGGTCGCCGGCCCGTGCAGCTCGCGGCCATCGCGGTGGCGGCGTACGCGCTGGCCTGGCTCGGCGTCGCCGCCGGCTGGCATGCGCCGAACATGCTGACGAACCTCGACCCGCCGACGGTCTCGCTCATGCTGCTCGGCATCGCGCAGGTCAGCCTGCTGACGCTGTTCCACTCCGCGCTCGGGCGGCTCATGGCGTCACGGCCCGTTCGGGCCGTCGTGGGATTGGTGGCGAGCCGGGCGCTGACGCTCTACCTCTGGCACCTGCCGGTCATCGTGGTCATCTCGGCGACGTCGCTGCTCGTGCCGGCCCTCGCTCCCGCGCCGACGCAGGTCGCGTGGTGGATCGGACGACCCGCCGTGTTCGTCCTCGTGCTCGTCGTGGTGTGGCTCATCTCGTACCCGCTCGCGCGATTCGAGCGGTTCGCCCGGGCGGCCCGTCCCGGGTCCCGCCGGCCGTCGGCGACGACGATCGTGGTCGCGGCGGTGCTCGCGCTCATCCCGCTCCTCGCGGTGATTCTCCGGGGGCTCGACCTCGCGCTGGCCGCCGGGGGGACGGTGCTGCTCGCGGCCGCCGTCGCGCTCGACCGGGCACGCCCGGCCGCTTCGGCGTCGCCGGGGCCGCGCGAGGTCAGGCGAGCTCGGCGATGATCGGGTGGATGGCGTCGTCGAAGGCCGCTGCATCGGACCGCAGGGTGTCGGTCACGGCCACGGTCTTCTCGCCGATCCACCAGATGCCCGATGCCGCGAGCGGCAGCACCTCGACGTTGAGCTCGAACGAGTGCGCGCGCCGACCGACCTCGCGCTCGTGCTCGGCGATCGAGCCCGCGTAGGCGCGGTACGTGTCGCCCGAGCGGGCGGCCGAGGCCGTGCGATAGCGCTCGTGCGCCCAGTCGGCCCAGGCCAGCCCGGCCTCGGCATGCGGGCGGATGGCGGCCGCGAGGGCCTCCGCGCCGGAGACCGGAAGGGCGACGGCGGTGCCGAACTCCTCCACGAGTTCGAGCGGCACCGGCGAGGGGTGCGATTCGGGCTCGACGGTCATCGACCACCACGCGCGCCACTGCTTCTCGAGCGTGTCGTGCGCGTCGACGTCGCGCGACCCCTCGGGACCGATGCGGCCCACGTCGCGCAGCCGCGGGAGTTCGGCGGGCGACGCGACGCCCAGCACCTCTCGCAGGTAGAGGGCGAGGAGGGCTCCGGTGCTCGCGTTCTCGCGAATCACCCACGATGGCGTGGACCCCGCGTGCATGCACGGATTCTACCGCCGTCCCCCGACAGCCGGCCCGAGCGGCGCGCGCCGCGCGGGTACCCTTGACGGGTGAGCGCGAACTCGTCCTATGCCGCTGCCGGAGTCGACACCGCCGCCGGCGACCTCGCCGTCGAGCTGATGAAGGAAGCGGTCGCGAAGACGCACGGGCCGAACGTGCTCGGCGGCGTGGGCGGCTTCGCCGGTCTCTACGACTTCTCGTTCGCGAAGGACTACTCGCACCCCCTCCTCGCCACCTCGACGGACGGCGTCGGCACCAAGATCGCGATCGCGCAGGCGCTCGACATCCACGACACGATCGGCCAGGACCTCGTCGGCATGGTCGTCGACGACATCGTCGTGGTGGGCGCGACCCCGCTCTTCATGACGGACTACATCGCGTGCGGCAAGGTCGTGCCCGACCGCATCGCCGCGATCGTGACCGGCATCGCGCGCGCCTGCGCCGAGACCGGCACGGCGCTGGTCGGCGGCGAGACCGCCGAGCACCCCGGCCTCATGGGCGTCGACGACTACGACGTCGCAGGCGCCGCGGTGGGCGTCGTCGAGGCCGACCGCGCCCTCGGCGCCGAGCGCGTCCGAGACGGCGATGCCGTCATCGCGATCGAGTCGTCCGGCCTGCACTCCAACGGCTACTCCCTCGTCCGGCACATCCTCTCCAACGCGAAGCTCTCGTACGCGGATGCCTCGGCCGACCTCGGCACGACCTGGGGCGAGGCCCTCCTCGAGCCCACGCGGCTCTACTCCGGGCCGCTCGTGAAGCTGCTCGCCCACGACACGCTCGGCGGGGCGGTGCACTCGCTCTCGCACGTCACGGGCGGCGGCATCGCGGCGAACCTGGCACGCGTCCTCCCGCGCGGCTCGTGGGTCGAGGTCGACCGTTCAACCTGGTCGCCCCAGCCGGTGTTCCGCGTGCTCAACGACCTGGCGGGCACGACGCTCGAGTCCACCGAGGGCACCTGGAACCTCGGCATCGGCTTCTTCGCGGTCGTCGCAGCGGATGCCGCGGCATCCGTCATCGCCGAACTCGACCGGCTCGGCCTGCCCGCCTGGCAGGTCGGCACGGTCTCGACCGGCGAACGCGACGCGGCGGCATCCGGCTGGGAGCAGGGCGCCAAGGGCGTCGACGGCGGCGCGGTCCGCCTCGTCGGCGGCTACGCGAGCTGATCGGATGCGCGCCGCCGTCTCGATCGGGCTCCCGGGCACCACGGCCCCGGAGACGCTGCGGGCGCTCGCCCCGCGGCTCGAGCGCCTCGGCTTCGACGGGCTCTGGCTGAACGACGTCCCCGGCGGCGACTCGCTCGCCGGCCTCCGCGTCGTCGCCGAGACGACCGAGCGGCTCCGACTCGCGACGGGCGTGATCCCGGTCGACCGACGACCGGTCGCGAACCTCGACCTCGCCGGCATCCCGGCCGAGCGCACGACGTTCGGCATCGGCTCCGGCGGCGCGCACCACCCCGTCGGCACGATGGCCGACGCCGTCGCCGAGCTCCGAGGCCGCACCGATGCCGGCATCGCCGTCGGAGCCCTCGGTCCGCGCATGCGGCGACTCGCCGCCGAACTGGCCGATGCCGTCGTGCTGAACTGGCTGACCCCCGCCGCCGCGGCCGACGCCATGGACGACCTGCGACGCGACGCGGGCGATCGTTCCGGGGAGGTGCGCGGCGTCCTCTACGTCCGCACGATCTCCGACGGCGCGGCGCGCGCGGCGCTGCAGAGGGAGGCGGACCGATACGGGTCGTACGTGTCGTACGCGGCGAACTTCGCCCGGCTGGGCGTGGAGCCGATCGATGCGACGATCAATCGCGAGTCCGCTCTGCGCGCGTACGACGGCGTGGTCGACGAGGTCGTGCTCCGGGCGATCACCGCCGCGGGCACGCTCGACGAACTCGAGCGGTTCGCCGAGACCACGGCGGAGTGGCGCGCGGCGCATCCGGGCGACTGACTCGGCCGCCCGCGCCGACCCCTGGGCGACCGGCTGCGGCCCGCGCCGTCATCCCGGGGGACCATGGGCCGCGCCTCGCTGCGGTGCAGCGGCTAGCGTCGGCGCCGTGAGCGACCTCTCCCCGACACGATTCGAGACGGTGCCGGCGGTGCGCGGATTCCGCCTGGTCCGCTGGGTCGTCGGCACGGTCCTCGGCGAGGGCGTCGGGTTCCTGGTTCCGGTGACGGGCTTCGCGCTCGCCGACGCCGCCGGCCTCACCGCGTGGTCCGCCTGGCTCCTGCTCGTCGTCTTCGGCGCAGGGGAGGGCGCCCTGCTGGGACTCGGCCAATCGGTCGCGCTGCGCGGGGGACCGGTCGAGGTGTCGGTCGGCCGGTGGGTCGCGGCGACGGCGGGCGCGGCATCCGGCGCCTGGGCCATCGGGATGCTGCCCTCGACGCTCGCCGATCTCGGGGTCGCGATCGACTGGACGCTGCCGAGCACCTGGCTGGTGATCGGCGTCGCCGGCGTCGTGCTGCTCGCGAGCATCCCGCTCGCGCAGTGGCCGATGCTCGCCGCCGCCCACGTCCCGCGCGCATGGCGGTGGGTGCCGCTCGGCATGGCCGCCTGGCTCGCGGGCCTGCCGTTCACGTTCGCGCCGTCGCCGTTCGTCGACGTGGGCACGCCTGCACCGATCGTGTTCGCCCTCTTCGCGGCATCCGGCGTGCTGATGGCGGCCACCATGGCGCTCGTGACCGGCGCAGGCCTCAGGCGGATGCTCCGGGGCTGACCCGGCGCGAACCGACCCCCGCATCGCCGGGACGCGGTACTGGGGCGATCGCGCGGGCACGTGAAGAACCCGGCGCGGCGGCCCCTCGGGGTGCGCCGCTCAGCCGGGGATGATCAGGAGCGGTGGGACCCGTCGTCGTGGACGTAGGAGTCGTCGTCGGCGTATTCCGCCCACTTCGACATCTCTTCGTCGGTGTGGTCATGCGAAGCCGTGAGCTCGCGCTCGAGCGCGCTGTAGTCGGTGGCGGGGCTGAAGTACTTCAGCTCCCGAGCGACCTTGGTGTGCTTGGCTTTCTGACGGCCGCGCCCCATGCGTGACCCCCTTACGACGTCTGGCCGGATGGGATGGACGTCACCCGGCTCTTTGATATGAACAATCCCGGCTGGTAGTTTACCACCGCCTCGGGGGCCGATCGGATGCCACGGCGGCGCTGTGGAGGGCGTGAGGACGCCGTGACGTGGCCCGAAGCACCCCTTCCGACATGGTGGGATGGTGGGGTGGATGCGATCCCCGACCGCGTGAAGGTCGCGGTGATCGGTGCCGGACAGGCGGGGCTGTCTGTCGCCTTTTACCTGCGACGCTTCGAACTCGTCGCCGACGAGGACTTCGTCATGCTCGATCGCGCCCCCGGACCGGGTGGCGCGTGGCAGCATCGTTGGTCGTCCCTGCGCCTGGGCACCGCCCACAAGGTGAACGACCTGCCGGGCATGGGGGAGCTCGGCATCAGCTTCGAGACCGCCGACCGCTCGCTTCCGGCCAAGGAGGTCGTCGCGGACTACTACGGCCGGTTCGAGGAGCACTACCGGCTGAACGTGCACCGCCCGGTCGACGTCCGGCGGGTGACGAACGACGGCGTCGACCTGCGCATCGAATACGAGGACCTCAGCCCGCAACCCGTCGAGGAGCTGAGGAGCCGCGGCTTCTTCGGCCGGCGGCGCAAGACCTTCGAGGCGGCGCCGCCGCCGGGCGCTCCGCGCGGTGAACTGCGGGCCCAGTTCCTCGTCAACGCGACGGGAACGTGGGGGTCGCCGTTCGTTCCGTACTACCCGGGCATGGGCGAGTTCCGCGGCCGTCATCTCCACACCTCCGACTTCGGGACGGCCGAGGACTTCCGCGACCAGAACGTGATCGTCGTCGGCGGCGGAACCTCGGCGATCGGCTTCATGCTCGAGCTCGAGGGCGTGGCCTCCGGGCTCACCTGGGTGTCGCGCCGCCCGATCGACTGGCTCGATCGGCAGGAGCTCGACCTCGAGGGCGCATCGGCCGCGGTCTCGCGGCAGGACGAGGCGGCACGTGCGGGGCGCGCGCTGCCCTCCGTCGTGAGCGGTACCGGCGTACCCAAGAACCGGCGCATCGCGGCCGGCATCGATCGGGGCCTGCTGGTCGCCAAGCCCATGTTCGACCGCATCGAGGCCGACCGCGTGGTCTGGTCCGACGGCAGCGAGGCGAAGGCCGATGCCATCATCTGGGCGACCGGCTTCCGACCCGAGCTGCGTCACCTCGCTCCGCTGAAGCTCCGCGAGCGGGCCGGCGGCGTCACCGTCGGGCAGGGCGCCGCATGGCAGGATCCGCGGATCTTCCTCGCCGGCTACGGGCCGCAGGCCTCGACGATCGGTGCGAGCCGAGCCGGCCGCATGATCGCACGCCAGATCATGGCGATGATCTAGCGCGCGATCAGCGCACGAGCAGGTAGAGCCCGAGCGCGGCGCCGATGCCGAGCGCGAGCGTCACGAGCACGTTGAGGATCGCGGCGCGCCAGCGCCCGCCGTCGGCGAGCTCGATCGTCTCGACGCACCACGTGCTGAACGTCGTGAGCCCGCCGCAGAAGCCGGTGACGAGGACGAGCCGGAGGTCATCGGAGACGGCGGTGCGCTCGGCGAGCCCGATGACGGCCCCGGCCAGCGCCGACCCCACGACGTTGACGACGAGGATGCCGCCCGGCAGGTGCCCCGGGCGGACGGGATAGGCCTTCGAGAGCAGGTAGCGGATGACGGCGCCGACGGCGCCCGCGACGAGCACCGCCGCGACGACGAGCGCGCTCACAGGGTCGCCCCGTCGTCGGTGACCTCGGTCGGCATGGGCCGGTGCGCCAGCGACGACCCGAGCTTCAGACCGGCGGCGGCGAGCGCGAGGCCGGCGACGAGCGAGACGCCGAGGTAGAGCACGGCGACGGCCGTGGCACCCTCGCGGTCGAGGATCGCGATCGCGCCCATCACCGCGGAGAGCGTGGTGAACGAGCCGATGAGCCCCGAGCCGATGCCGGCCTTGAGCCAGGGCGGCGTCGACGGCCTCGTCCAGAGCCCGCCGGCGAGCCAGCCGAGTACGAACGTGCCGACGAGGTTCGCGATCAGGGTCGACCACGGGAAGCCGTCGTCCGCATGCGGCAGCACCGTGTCGAGCGCGAGGCGGAGTCCCGTGCCGGCGAGGCCGCCGACGAAGACCGCGAGGGAGGGGGGCACCCGACGAGGCTACGCCGTGCCCGGGTCGGAGGCGGGCAGCACCCACACGTTCGAGGCGAGCCACGTGCCCGCGGGGTACTCGAACTCCTCGACGCCCTCGAGCACGAACCCCGCGCCCCGGCAGAGCGCGTTCGACGGCGCGTTGTCGAGGCGCGGATACGCGGCGATCGGGCGGGACGGGTCGGCGGCGCGCGCCTCGTCGATCACGAGTGCGAGCGCGGCGCGCGCGAACCCGTGCCCCTGATGCGCTGCCTGGACGGTCCAGCCGACCTCGAACAGCGCCCGCCCGCCCTCGTCGCGAGGCCAGAAGCCGATCGCGCCGACGCCCTCGGGGTGCCCGGGTGTCACGATCGCGTACATCTGCGACGAACCGTCGTGCCATCCGCGCAGGTACCGATCGTGCCGCGAGACGACCTTCTCGTCGGACTCGGCGCCGCCGAGGTGCTCCATGAGCTCTGGCGCGTTGTTGCGCCGGAGCAGGTCGAGGTCGCCCTCGGACCATGGGCGAAGCGCGACATCCGTCATGCCCCCATGCAAGCCGATGCCGCCGACATCGGCGCTCGGGATCAGCGCTGGGCGAGCTCCCGGAGCACCTCGCTGCGCACGTCGGCGAGCCGCGTGCGCAGCAGCGACACCGTGTCGCTGTTCACACGGCCGCGGTTGGCCTGGTTCCGCAGTTCGAGCCGGATCTGCTGGCGGAACTCGGTGATGGCGAGGTCGGCCTCGTGCATCGCGCGCGTCGACTCCGCGGTCGGCTGGGGGGTCGCCGGCTCGGTGGTGGCGGCCTTGCGCGCATCGCGGGCGGCGCTCGCGAGTTCGGCCCTGAGCGTGCGCATGGCGGAGTCCACCTCGGCGCGCACGCCCTCGGCGAGGCGCCGGATCGAGTCGGTCACGTCCTCCTCGATGGCGTCGAGCTCGTGGCGACGCGACTCGAGTTCGGCCCGGCCTGCGTCGGTGATCTCGTACACCGACTTGCGGCCGTCGGTGCGCTTGGTCACGAGGCCCTCCTCCTCGAGCTTGGCGAGGCGCGGGTAGATCGTGCCGGCGCTCGGGGAGTACGTGCCGCCGAAGCGATCGGACAGGGCCTGGATCAGTTCGTACCCGTGACGGGGCTGCTCCTCGAGCAGGGCGAGCAGGTAGAGGCGCAGGTTGCCGTGGGCGAACACCGGCGGGGTCATGCGGATGCCTCGTCGGCGGGAGCGCCGGCCGACGCGGGCTGGCGACGGATCACCGAGATGTCACCCGACACGCTGTTGGCGCCGAGGTCGAGCCAGGTGCCCTCGAGCTCGCCAGTGACGCGCTCGAAGCCCTTGCCCAGGGTGCCCTTGATCTGCGTGTCGTCGAGCAGCAGCTTGCCGCTCACCGTGTTGACGCGGTAACGGGCGCCGCTGCCGGCGTCGAAGCGGAGCGTGAGGTCGCCCGACACGCTGTTCGTGTCGACCCGGCTCGGCGTGCCCTTCGCGTCGAGCACCATGTCGCCGGAGACCGTGTCGACGTTGAACGACCCGACCTCGCCGGTGACGGTCACGTCGCCCGAGACGGTGTGCGCGGTGACCTTGCCGGTGTGGTCGCCGACCGAGACCTCGCCCGAGACGCTCGAGCACTCGACATCGCCCGCGTGGTTGTCGATGACGAGGTCGCCCGAGACCGAGCTGAACTTGCCGTCGTTGTCGAAGCCCGACACGAGCGCGTCGCCCGAGACGACGCCCAGCTTCATGGCGACGTGTCGCGGCGCGAGGATCGACACCTCGGCCTTGGCGCTGCCGGTGAAGCCCTTGAAGACCTCGAGGAAGTTGTCCCACCGCAGTTGCGGGTGGTCGATCTCGAGCGAGTCGCCGTCGATCCGGATCATCAGGTCCTTGCCGGTGACGTTCGAGACCTCGACCCGGGCGCCGGGTTCGTCGTGCGCGATGACGTCGACCTTGCCGCCGATGAGGCTGACCTTGAGCTTGCGGACGAGTTCGAGGTCGATGACCCGGCTCTCCCCGGGGTTCACGACCCACTTCTCGATGGCCATGTGCGTGCTCCTTCTCAATCGATTCGAGATCACGATATATCGCGTTTGCGGACGAGTCAAGATATATCGCGTTTGTCGAATTCGGGCGTGCCCCCGACATCCGCTTGACCTTGACGCTACGTCAAGTTCTACCGTGGAACCACGACGATGGGCCGAGCACGGGAGGGGGCACGACGTGGACTGGTCGATCCAGGAGATCGCGAAGCTCGCCGGGACGACGAGCCGCACGCTGCGGCACTACGACGACCTCGGCCTGCTGCCGCCGAGCCGCATCGGCGGCAACGGCTACCGCTACTACGACCGACCCGCGCTGGTGCGGCTGCAGCGCATCCTGCTGCTGCGCGAGCTCGGCCTCGGACTGCCGGCGATCGCCGACGTGCTCGCCGGCCAGACCGGCGAGTCCCGCGCCCTCGAGGGTCACCTCGCGTGGCTCCGGCACGAACAGGACCGGCTGGCGCGCCAGGTCGCGTCGGTGGAACGGACGATCGAGGCATTGGAAGGAGGTGAGGAGATCATGGCGAAGGACATGCTGGACGGCTTCGACCACGCCCAGTACCGCGAGGAGGTCGAGGAGCGCTGGGGCCGCGACGCGTACGCCGCCGGCGACAGCTGGTGGAAGGGCCTCGGCGACGAGGGCCGCGCCGCGTGGAAGGCGCGGACGGCCGAGCTCGGCCGCGACTGGACTGCGGCGGCGGAGTCGGGCGTCGCGCCGGACTCCGCGGAGGCGCAGGCGCTCGCGAAGCGCCACGTCGAGTGGCTGACGGGCATCCCCGGGACGCCGGCGGGCACGCCCGGCGGCGACGTCCGGGCGTACGTCACCGGACTCGGCGAGATGTACGTCGCGGACCCGCGCTTCGCGGCCAACTACGGCGGCGAGCAGGGCGCGACGTTCGTGCGCGACGCGCTCCGCGTGTACGCGGAGGCGAATCTCTAGGCGCCGGTGCGCCGGGCCGACCGGTGAGCCTGCCGAACGACGGATGCCGCGGGGCGCGCGCCCCGCGGCATCCGCTCTTCGACCTCGCGCTGACGCCGCTCGCGCTCGCTCCCCGGCGAGGCGTCCATGCGGCATCGAGTGTCCACGGCCTGCGGATCGGTCGAGCGGGAATCCGCATCGATCGGACACTCGACGCCGGGCGCCGGGCGCAGGCACCGGCCCCCTCGCGAGGTCAGGCCTGCGCGGGCGCGGCGCCCGTCGCGGGGTGCGGGATGTCCCGTTCCCGCGCCCGGCGACGGCCGGCCGGCCCGCGGCGCACGGCGAACAGCGGGATCGTCCATCCGCACAGGGGGCCGATGAGCAGTGCGAAGGCGAGCGTGCCGATGCCGACGTTGCCGCCGAGGAGGAAGCCGGTGATGAGCACCGTGACCTCGATGCCGGTGCGGACGATCCAGATTTTCCACCCGTTCCGTCGGTGCAGGCCCGTCATGAGTCCGTCGCGCGGGCCGGGGCCGAAGTGGGCGCCGATGTAGAGGCCGGTCGCGGCGGCGAGCACGACGATGCCGCCGAAGAGCATGACGATGCGGAGCCAGAGGTCGAGTCCGGTCGGGATCATCCAGAGCGACAGGTCGGCGAACGGCCCGACGAGCAGCGCGTTCATGAGCGTGCCGAAGCCGGGCCGCTGCCGGATCGGGATCCACAGCAGCAGCACGATGCCGCTGGTGATGACGGTGATGAGGCCGAAGCCGAGGCCGGTCTGCTTCGCAATGCCCTGCGTCAGTACGTCCCACGGGGCGACGCCGAGCTCGCCGCGGACGATGAGCGCGATGCCGAGCCCGTAGAGGTACAGGCCGACGAAGAGCTGCACGAGGCGGCGCCCGAAAACGGGCGCGGAGTCGGTGGTTCGCGGGAGACGGAACGGCATGATGGCAATCCAATCCCCGAATTGGCCTTTCGGCAAGAAGCCAATTCGCCTAAAGTGGCCCGCACCATGGAAGCCACCCTCAGCGCCCGCGCCCTCGAGACCCTGCTCGGCGCCTGGCGCGGCGACGGCGGCAGCGCCTACCGGGCGCTCGCCGACCGCATCCGCCTCCTGATCCTCGACGGCCGGATCCCCGTCGACACCCGCCTGCCCGCCGAGCGCGACCTCGCCGAACGGCTCGGGCTCAGCCGCACGACCGTCACCGCCGCGTACCGCGAGCTCCGCGAGCAGCGGATGCTCCGCAGCATCCGCGGTTCGGGCAGTGTCGCGCGCCTGCCCGGCGCACCCGCCGTCCTCCCCGTGCCGCCCGCGGCCGACTATGTCGACTTCTCCAAGGCCGCGCTGCCCGCACTGCCGTGGCTCGCGGATGTCGCCCGCGACGCGGTCGACGACCTTCCCGCGCACCTCGGCGACTCGGGATTCGACCCGATCGGCATCCCGCGACTGCGGACCGCCATCGCTGATCGGTACTCGGCGCGCGGCCTGCCCACCGACCCCGAGCAGGTCATGGTGACCCTCGGCGCGCAGCACGCCATCGCGCTGCTCTCCCGTGCGCTCATCGGGCGCGGCGATCGCGCGCTCATCGAGGCCCCGACCTACCCGCATGCCTACGAGGCGCTCCGCGCGGCAGGCGCGAGGCTCGTCACCGTCGCGACCTCACCGCACGACGGTGGGCCCGACGGATTCGGCGCGGCCGACGAAGCGGGCGACCTCGTGCGCGCGATGGGCCACGCGAATCCCGTCGCCGCCTACCTCATGCCCGACTTCCACAACCCGACCGGGCGTTCGCTCGGCGTCGAGGCGCGCGAGCGCGTGCTCGACGCCGCCGCGCGCCAGGGCACGGTCGTCATCGCCGACGAGACCACGGCCGAGCTCGACATCGACCGCGGGCTCGAGCTCCGCCCGCTCGCCGCCTACGGCCCGGCGGTCATGGTCGGCTCGGTCGGCAAGACGGTCTGGGGCGGCATCCGCGTCGGGTGGATCCGGGCGGATCGACCCCTCATCAGGCGGCTCCTCGCGGTCCGCTCGCCGGGCGACCTCGGCACGCCGATCCTCGAGCAGCTGATGGTCGCGCAGCTGCTCGGCCGGATGGACGAGATCCTCGACCTGCGGCGCGAGCAGCTCCGCGCCGGCCGCGACCACCTCGAGCACCGGCTCGCCGAGGCCTTCCCGGGGTGGCACGTGCCGCACGTCGACGGCGGCATCGCCACGTGGGTCGGCCTCGGCGCCCCGGTCAGCTCGCAGCTCGCGCTCGCCGCGCGCACGGAGGGCCTCATCGTCGCGGCCGGGCCGCGCTTCGGCATCGACGGCGCCTTCGAACGGTTCCTGCGCCTGCCGATCTGCTACGACGCCGAGACGACGGATGCCGCGGTGCAGGCGCTCGCGCGGGCGTGGGGCTCGCTCGCCCGCACGCCCGTCCCCGACCAGAGCGTGCTCGCCGCCGTCGTGTAGTCGGGAGCGAACGTTCACCCTCCGGTAATCCGCGGTTCGCCGGCCACGGCCAGAGTGAGGCGCGTCCCGTCTCCTCCGACCGAAGGTGATCCATGTTCTCCTCCCGACCCCGTCTCCGGCGCGCGGCGGCGCCGATCCTCGTGGGCGCCATCGCCGCCGGCTGCCTCGCGGCGGTGCCGGCCGTCGCGCTGCCCATCCGCACCGCCATCGTCGATGCTCCCGTCGAGGTCGTCGCAGGCGACGCCGCGCTGACCCTGTCGCCCGTCGGCAGCTACGAGACCGGCGTGTTCGACGAGTCCGCCGCCGAGATCGTCGCGTCGTTCGACGGACGCCTCTACGTCGTCAACGCCCAGGCCGGGCTCGTCGACGTCATCGACGTGAAGAAGCCGTCCAAGCCGAAGAAGGTCGGCGAGGTGCAGGGCGGCGGCATCGCCAACTCGGTCGCGGTCCGCGCGGACGGCCTCGGCGTCGTCGCGATCGAGGACGCCGACGACAAGACGGCCCCGGGGCGCGTCGTGTTCTTCGACGCCACGAAGAAGAAGCCCCGCGTGCTCGGCTCGGTCGAGGTCGGCGCCCTGCCCGACATGGTCGCGCTCTCCGCCGACGGCACGCGCGCGGTCGTGGCCGACGAGGGCGAGCCGGCCGACGACTTCTCGAGCGATCCCGAGGGTTCGGTCGCGGTCATCGACCTGCCCGCCACGGTCTCGGCCGCGGCGCAGGCCGACGTCCGCATCGCGGACTTCCACGAGTTCGAGGAGGGCGGCTCGAAGACGCTGCCCGAGGGCGTGCGCGTCTTCGGCCCGACGCCCGAAGCCGACCTCCCCGTCTCGCGCAACCTCGAGCCCGAGTACGTCGCCGTCGACGGCGACACCGCATACGTCGCGCTGCAGGAGGCGAACGCGTTCGCGGTCGTCGACCTCGACTCGGCGACCGTCGAGGAGATCCTCCCGCTCGGATTCGTCGACCACTCGGCGGCCGGGCACGGCATCGACCCGTCGGACCGCGACCCCCGGGGTGCGCCGACCTTCGCCATCCGCACGTTCGACGGCGTGAAGGGCATGTACCAGCCCGACGGCCTCGCCGCGTACCGGGCGGCGGGCGAGACCTACCTGGTCTCGGCGAACGAGGGCGATGCGCGCGAGTGGGGCGACTACGTCGAACCGGCCCGCGTGAAGGACCTCGGCACGGGCGGCCTCGCGCCGATCTGCGCGTCGAGCCCGGCGGCGACCCTCACGGGCGACGCGGACCTGGGGCGCCTCAACGTCTCGACCGCGATGGGCCTCAGCGCCGACGGCAGCTGCTACGAGGAGCTGTACTCCTTCGGATCGCGGTCGTTCTCGATCTGGACGACGGACGGGGAGCAGGTCTTCGACTCGGGCGAGGACTTCGAGCGCATCACGCACGAGGCGGCTCCCGAGTTCTTCAACTCGAACCACTCCGAGTCGAACCTCGAGGGTCGCAGCGACGACAAGGGCCCGGAGCCGGAGGGCCTCGCGATCGGCGAGGTCGACGGCCGTACCTACGCGTTCATCGGCTTCGAGCGCGTCGGCGGCGTGATCGTCTACGACATCACCGACCCGGCGGCGGCCACGTTCGTCACGTATCTGGCCAACCGCGACTTCTCGATCTCGGTCGAGGCCGACGGTGTCGAACTGCTCTCGGAGGCGGGGGACCTGGGACCCGAGGGGCTGACGTTCATCCCCGCGGAGACGAGCCCCAGCGGTGAGCCGATGCTCGCCGTCGTGAACGAGGTGTCCGGCACGACGACGCTCTTCGCGATCGACGCGACCTCGTAGTCGACGCGTCGCGGGCGCGCGCAGGAGGTGAGGGGGCGGTGGGACGAGGTCCCACCGCCCCGTCACCGGATCAGCGTCGCTTCACAGGTTCCCGTTATCCGGACGCCCCCGTCCGCTGCGAGAATCGATGCCATGTCCCTCCTCGCCAGGCTCAGCATGCGCAACCGCGCCCTCATCGCGCTCGTCACCGTCGTCGTCGCGATCTTCGGCGGCATCGCGCTGAACGGGCTGAAGCAGGAGCTGGCGCCGTCGATCCAGCTGCCGCAGCTGTCGATCATCACGGCGTACCCGGGGGCATCCCCCGATGTCGTGAACGCGGATGTCTCGACCCCCATCGAGACCGCGATCCAGGGCATCACCGGGCTCGAGTCCACGTCGACCACGAGCTCGACCGGCGTCTCGCGCGTCGTCGCGAGCTTCACCTTCGGCACCGACCTCGCCTTCGCCGAGCAGAAGCTGCTCTCGTCGGTGAACCGCATCGCGCCCACGCTGCCCGACGACGTCGATCCGCAGGTCGTCGCCTTCAGCTTCGACGACCTCCCCGTGATGGCGGTCGCCGTGACGGGCGCCGAGGACGGGTCGACCCTCTCCGACGAGATCCGACGCACGACCCTCCCCGAAATCCGCGACATCGACGGCGTCAGCGACGCCACCCTCGTCGGCGACCGCGGCCGGCGCGTCGTGATCACCCCGGATGTCGCCGCGCTCGCGACGTACGGCCTGACGACCCAGTCGATCCGCGACGCGCTGCAGCAGAACGGCGTGCTGCTCCCGGCCGGCCAGATCACGGAGGGCGATTCCACCTTCGCGGTCCAGGCCGGCACGCGACTCGGCAGCGTCGACGACCTCAGCGCCCTGCCGCTCGTCGGCGCGACCGAACAGCAGCCGGTGCCCGACGGCACGCTTCCCGACGGCACGCTTCCCGACGGGACGCTTCCCGACGGGACCGGCACCGACACGGGGGTCGACGGCACCGGCGCGGATGGCACGGGCACGACCGACGGGACCGGCGCGGACGGCACGATCGCCACCATCACCGTGCCCGTCGCGCTCACGATCGGCGACGTGGCATCCGTCGAGCTCACCGAGAACCCCGAGACGAGCATCTCGCGCGTGAACGGCGAGCCGGCGCTCGCGATCTCCATCACGAAGCTGCCGTCCGCGAACACGGTCGAGGTCTCGAGCGCGGTCGCCGCAGCACTGCCCGACCTGCAGGCCTCGCTCGACACCACGAACCCGGGCACCGAGTTCACCGTCGTCTTCGACCAGGCGCCGTACATCGAGCGCTCGATCGAGTCGCTGGCGGTCGAGGGCCTGCTCGGCCTCGTCTTCGCGGTGCTCGTGATCCTCGTGTTCCTGATGTCGGTCCGGGCGACCCTCGTCACCGCGATCTCGATCCCGACGTCGGTGCTCATCACGCTCATCGGGCTGCAGGCCGCCGACTACACGCTGAACATCCTCACCCTCGGCGCGCTCACGATCTCGATCGGACGCGTCGTCGACGACTCGATCGTCGTCATCGAGAACATCAAGCGCCACCTCGTCGCGGGCGTCGACAAGGCGTCGACGATCGTGCACGCCGTTCGCGAGGTCGCGGGCGCCATCACCGCCTCGACGATCACCACGGTCGCGGTGTTCCTCCCGATCGCGCTCGTCGAGGGCGTCACGGGCGAGCTGTTCCGGCCGTTCTCGCTGACGGTGACGATCGCGCTGCTCGCGTCGCTGCTCGTCTCGCTCACGATCGTCCCCGTGCTGGCGTACTGGTTCCTGAAGCCCGCGAAGCCGCGCAAGGGCCAGACCGAAGCGGATGCCGCCGCCGCGGCGGCGTTCGTCGACGAGGTGCGGGTCGCACCGACCGGTGCCCCGTCCGCGCCCGTCGCCGGTGGCGCAGCGCCGGCCGCCGGGACGTCGTCGCTCCCCAGCGACGACGTCTGGCTGGCGCCCGAGCTGCGCGACGCCGACGGGTCGACCGGGCTCCACCCGACATCGGAGGCGCCGGTCGCCTCGGGCACGGCCGTCGCCGTCGCCGAGACGGAGGGCGGACCCATCGCGGGCACCGGCTCCACGCCGCCGCAGGACGAGTTGGAGCACCCCTCGCGCCTGCAGAAGGGCTTCCTGCCGATCCTGTCGTGGACGCTGAAGCACTCCGCCGTCACGATCATCGTCGCCGTGCTGATCCTCGGCGGCACCGTGGCGCTCGCGCCCTTCATGAAGACGAACTTCCTCGGCGACAGCGGGCAGAACACGTTCCGCGTGACGCAGGAGCTGCCGGTGGGCTCGAGCCTCGAGTACATGGCCGCGGCATCCGAGCCAGTCGAAGAGGCGATCCGCGGCGTCGACGGCGTCGAGACCGTGCAGACCTCGATCGGCAACTCGACCGGCGGCGGCGCGCTCGCCGCGTTCGGCGGCGGCGGGAACACGGTCGCCTACAACGTCACGACCGATGACGGCGCCGACCAGGTCGCCCTGCAGGAGGAGGTGCGGGCCGAGCTGGCCGACCTGGAGGACGTCGGCGAGATCACCCTCGCGGCGCAGAGCGGCTTCGGCGCATCGAACGACATCGAGGTCGACATCACGGCGGCGAACGAGGCCGACCTCCGCGATGCGACCGACGCCGTCGTCGAGGAGCTGTCGGGACTCGACTCGCTGTCGCAGGTGACCTCGAACCTGGAGGCCTCCCAGCCGTACGTCGCGATCGAGATCGACCGTGCCGCGGCCGCCGAGGCCGGCTACTCGGAGGTCGCGCTCGGCACGGTCGTGTCGGCGGCCATGCAGCCGCAATCGGCGGGCTCGATCGTCATCGACGAGCAGACCGTCACGATCTACCTCTCATCGGCCGAGCCGCCGACCTCGCTCGACGGACTCCGGGCGCTCGCGGTGCCCACGCCGACCGGCACCGTGCGCCTCGACGCGCTCGCCACGGTCGAGCAGGTCGAGGGGCCGTCGTCCGTCACGACCGTTCAGGGGCTGCGCAGCGCGACCGTCGCCGGCACCCCGGCCGGTGACGACCTCGGCACCGCGAGCGCCGACGTCCGTGCCGCGATCACGTCGGTCGACCTCCCCGACGGCACCTCGGCGTCGCTCGGCGGCGTCACGGCCGACCAGCAGGAGTCGTTCTCGCAGCTCGGCCTCGCGCTCCTCGCCGCGATCCTGATCGTCTACGTGGTCATGGTCGCGACATTCCGTTCGCTCCTGCAGCCGCTGCTGCTGCTGGTGTCGGTCCCGTTCGCGGCGACGGGCGCCATCCTGCTTCAGGTCGTCACGGGGATCCCGCTCGGCGTCGCCTCGCTCGTCGGCGTGCTGATGCTCGTCGGCATCGTCGTGACGAACGCGATCGTGCTCATCGACCTCGTGAACCAGTACCGAGATCGGGGCATGACCGTGCGAGACGCGCTCCTGCACGGCGCCTCCCGCCGTCTCCGACCGATCCTCATGACGGCGCTCGCGACCATCTTCGCGCTGCTGCCGCTCGCGCTCGGCATCACGGGCAGCGGCGGCTTCATCTCGCAGCCGCTCGCGCTCGTCGTGATCGGCGGCCTCCTGTCGTCGACCGTGCTCACCCTCCTCGTGCTGCCCTCGCTCTACGACCTCGTCGAGGGCGGGCGCGAGCGTCGGCGCGAGAAGCGCGCGGCGAAGCGGGCGGCGGCGGAGGACTCGGTCCTCGCGCCCGCGATGGCCGGGACGGCCCCGGCGATCGTCGGCGACCGCCCGGAGCGCGACGCCGACGCGGGAGGGGATGCCGGCCCGGGTGCCGCTGCCGGAGCGGACTCGGGCCCCGGCCGCGGTGCGGGCGCGGACGACGACGGCTCCGGCACGGACTCCGACTCGGGCAGCTCATCGGCGGACTCCGGCTCGGGGAGCGCATCCGCGGGCTCCGAGGCGGGCGCCGCATCCCCCGACTCGGACTCCGACTCCGGCTCGAGCTCGGACTCGGACTCGGACTCCGACTCCGGCTCGGACTCGGACTCGGACTCCGACTCCGGCTCGAGCTCGGACTCGGACTCCGACTCCGGCTCGAGCTCGGACTCGGACTCCGACCCGGGCTCGGGCTCGGGTGCGGGTGACGACCCCGCCGCCGGCCCGAAGCCCGTCAGCTGACGGGCCGACCCGGCGTCTCCGCGGGTGCCACCGGGTCGAGCCGCACGATGACCGCCTTCGAGACGGGCGTGTTGCTCTCCTCGGCCGCGCTCGCGAGCGGAACGAGCACGTTGGCCTCCGGGAAGTAGGCCGCGGCGCATCCGCGCGCCGTCGGGTAGGCGACGACCCGCTGGTTCGGCATGCGCCGGTCGGGTTCGCCCGGCCACTCGCTCACGACGTCGACGCGCTGGCCGTCGGCGATTCCGAGCTCGGCGAGGTCGTCGGGGTGCACGAACACCACGTCGCGGCCCTTGCGGATGCCGCGGTAGCGGTCGTTCAGGCTGTAGATCGTGGTGTTGAACTGATCGTGCGAGCGGAGCGTCTGCAGGATCAGCCGGCCCTCGGGTCGTTCGAGGTGCTCGAGCTCGTTGACCGTGATGATCGCCCGCCCGGTCGGGGTGTCGAAGCGTCGCTCGTCGCGTGGGCCGTTGGGCAGGACGAATCCGCCCTTCCGACGGACGTCGTCGTTGAACGACTCGAACCCGGGCACGACCCGAGCGATGCGGTCGCGGATCAGGTCGTAGTCGCGTTCGAAGTCGCGCCAGGGGATGCCATGACGGTCGCCGAGCGTGGCCTCGGCGAGTCGGCACACGATCGCGACCTCGGAGAGCAGCCCGTCGGCCACGGGCGGGATGGCCCCGTGGCTGGCGTGCACGGCGCACACGCTGTCCTCGACGGAGACGAACTGCGGTCGGCCGTCCTGGAGGTCGATCTCCGTCCGGCCGAGGGTCGGCAGGATGATCGCCTCCTCGCCCGTGACGACGTGGGATCGGTTGAGCTTGGTCGAGACCTGGACCGTGAGCTTCGCGCCGCGCATGGCCCGCTCCGCGGCATCCGTGTCGGAGATCGCACCGACGAAGTTGCCGCCCATCGCGATGAACACGTCGATGTCGCCGCGCTGGAGGCCCCGCACGGTCTGCAGCGAGTCGGCGCCGTGCTCGCGCGGCACGGCGAAGCCGAACTCGGCCTCGAGCGCCGCGAGGAACCGCTCGGGCATCTTCTCCCAGATGCCCATCGTGCGGTCGCCCTGCACGTTGCTGTGGCCGCGGATGGGCGACGCGCCGGCGCCCGGCCGGCCGATGTTGCCGCGTAGCAGCAGCAGGTTCACGATCTCGCGGATCGTCGCGACGGCCTTCCGCTGCTGGGTGAGGCCCATGGCCCACGTGATGATGACCCGGTCGGCGGCGAGGTAGTCGGCCGCGAGCGCGTCGATCTCGTCGGGGTCGAGTCCGGTCGCGGCGAGCACGGCGGCCTCGTCGAGGTCGGCGAGGTGCGCCCGGAACGCCTCGAGGCCGACCGTGTGCCGGTCGAGGAAGTCGTGGTCGAGGACGGTGCCGGGCGCGGCGTCCTCCGCGTCGAGCACGCGCCTCGAGACGGCCTGCAGCAACGCCATGTCGCCGCCGGAGCGGATCTGGAGGAAGCGGTCGGCGATCGCCGTGCCCTTCCCGATGATGCCCCGCACCTTCTGCGGGTTCCGGTAGCGGATGAGTCCGGCCTCCGGCAGAACGTTGACGCTCACCACGCGCCCGCCCGCCCGCTTGGTCTCCTCGAGCGCGGTGAGCATGCGCGGATGGTTCGTGCCGGGGTTCTGGCCCATGACGATGACGAGGTCGGCCGTCGCGAAGTCGTCGTAGTGCACGGTCGACTTGCCGATGCCGATCGTGGAGATGAGGGCCGTTCCGGTGGACTCGTGGCACATGTTCGAGCAGTCGGGCAGGTTGTTCGTGCCGAGGGCGCGGACGAACAGCTGGTAGAGGAACGCGGTCTCGTTCGCCGTGCGGCCGCTCGTGTAGAACGCGGCCCGGTCGGGCGTCTCGAGCGCGTTCAACCGGTCGGCGACGATCCGGAACGCGCCCTCCCACGAGATCGGCTCGTAGTGGTCGGACCCCGCCGGCTTGTGGACGGGCTCGACGAGTCGGCCCTGCTGGCCGAGCCAGTACTCGTCACGCCCCTCGAGCGACGTGAGCGAGTGCTCGCGCCAGAACGCGCGGGGCACGGTGATCGGGGTCGCCTCCCACGTCGTCGCCTTCATCCCGTTCTCGCAGAACTCGAGCACGTTGCGGTGGCTCGGGTCGGGCCACGCGCAGCTCATGCAGTCGAAGCCGTCCTTCTGGTTGATCGCCAACGCGAGACGGGCGGTCCGCGAGAGTCCCATGCGCGCGAGCGCGGGCTCCATGGAGTGCAGGATGCCGGGCACGCCCACGGCCCAGTCCTTCGGGTGCCCGACCTCGAGGTCGGGGTACGGCTCGTCCGCGCGCTCGCGGGCGTCGTCGTTCATCGGCCCGCCTCCGCCCGTCCTGCCGCGACGGCGTACGCCTCGGCGTCGGATGGCGCGACGAGGCGCTGCTCGCCCGCATAGACGACCATCGAGTCGCCGCGCAGGAACCCGACGAGGGTGAGGCCGGATGCCGCAGCGTGCTCGACCGCGAGCGACGACGGGGCCGAGACGGCCGCGAGCACCGGGATGCCGGCCATGGTCGCCTTCTGGGCGAGCTCGAAGCTCGCGCGGCCTGAGACCTGGAGGACGACGCCGCGGAGCGGCAGCAGGCCCTCGCGTGCCGCCCAGCCGACGACCTTGTCGACGGCGTTGTGGCGCCCCACGTCCTCGCGGAGCGCGAGCAGGTCGCCCGTGCGGCCGTCGAAGAGCGCGGCCGCGTGCAGTCCGCCCGTGCGCTCGAAGATCGCCTGCCCGGCTCGGAGCCGGTCGGGGAAGCGCGCGAGACAGGCCGGGTCGAGCCGGAGGTCGTCGCCCGCGACGTCGTACGCCGACCGCGTCCGGACGGAGTCGATGCTCGCCTTACCGCACACGCCGCACGAGCTCGTCACCGTGAAGTTGCGTTCGGTCGAGGCATCCGGTGCCGGCACCCCCGGCGCGAGGCCGAGGTCGAGCACGTTGTAGGTGTTCTCGCCCGGGGTGCCGCAGTGGATCGCGGCGGCGACCTGGTCGCCTCGTGAGACGACCCCCTCGGAGACGAGGAAGCCCGTGGCGAGGTCGACGTCGTGCCCGGGCGTGCGCATCGTGACGGCGAGCCGCCGCCCGCCGACGCGGATCTCGAGCGGTTCCTCGACCGCGAGGTGGTCCTCGCGCCGGGAGGCCGCACCCCCGACGGTGATCCGTGTGACCCGCGTCCTCGCGGTGATCCTGCCCATGCCCCCCTGCCTATCACGAGCCGCGCGCGGACGCGCGATCTACAGTGAAGCCGTGGGCCTGGTCGATGCGGTGATCCTGATGGGCGGTCGCGCCGAGCGGCTCGGCGGCATCGCGAAGGGCGACCTGCGTGTCGACGGGACGACGCTGCTCGAGCGCGTCGTGGCCGCGGCCGGGATGGCGCGGCATCGCGTGGTCGTCGGCGATGCAGGCGCGTCCGACCTGCCGGGCGACGTGATCGTGGTGCGCGAGGAGCCGCCGTTCTCCGGACCGGCGGCCGCGGTCGCGGCAGGCGTGAGCGCGCTGCCGACGCGGACCGGCCCCGCCGGGGTGAAGGGCGTCGCGGGCGAGGAGGTCGCCGCCGACGCCGTGCTGCTCCTCGCCGGCGACCTCCCGTTCGTCGCCGAGGCGATCCCGCCGCTGCTCGCCGCGTTGGAGGGGGCGGATGCCGACCGTGCGGACGGCGCGATGATCGTCGACGGGGCCGGGCGTGGGCAGTATCTGACCGCCGTCGTCCGGCGCGCCGCGCTCGACGACGCGATCGCGGCGGCCGGCCCGCTCGAGGGCACGTCGATGCGCCGATTGGTCGCCGCATTGCGCCTCGTCGACGTCGCGCTGCCCGGACGCGCGACGATGGACGTGGACACCTGGGCCGACGCGCGCGCCGCCGGCGCGACCGCGGGCGAGGTCGGCAGTGCGGATCGCGGTTCGCGCAGCGCGACCGACGCGCCGGGCCCGCCGACGGAAGGAGCAGCGACATGAGCGATCAGGACGACCTGCACCGGGTGCTGGCCGACTGGGCCGACCGCGTGCGCGCCGAGCTCGACATCGCCGGCGCACCGCTCGACCTCGACCTCGTGCTCGGTGTCGCCGGTGTCGCCGCGCACGCGGTGGTCCGCCCCGCTGCTCCCGTGACGACGTACCTCGCCGGCTACGCCGCGGGCCTCGCCGCGGCCGCCGGTGCTGATCCGGATGCCGCCGCGACCGATGCGCTGGAGCGGGCGCGTCGGCTCGCCGGCTCGTGAGCAGGCCGGTCGCGTGGAGCGAGGCGCGCGCGCTCGCGCGGTCGGCCGCGCCGGCGCCGACGACCGAGCGCGTGCCGCTCGCCGAGGCGCTCGGGCGCGTGCTCGCCGAGCCGCTGGTCACCGCCATCCCCCTGCCGCACTTCGCTTCCGCGGCGATGGACGGCTGGGCGGTGTGCGGCCCGCCGCCGTGGCGTCTGCGCGCTGATGCCGTCGACGCCGACGCCGGGCACGCATCCGTCATCCAGGGCGGCGCGTCGACGGCCCGAATCGAGACCGGCGAGGCCGTCCCGATCGTCACGGGCGCGCCGGTGCCGACCGGTGCCGAGGCGGTGCTCCGGGTCGAAGCCGGACGGGTGGGCGGCGGCATCCTCGAACCCGTCGACGAGACCGGTCGCCACGACGTCGAGGGTCGGCGGCACATCCGTCCGGTCGGCGACGAGGCCGCGGCCGGCGATCGCCTGCTCGATGCCGGCGCGGTCCTGACGCCGCCGCGTATCGCGCTCGCCGCTGCGACCGGCGCCGACGACGTCGCCGTGCGACGCAGGCCGCGCGTGGCGGTCGTCCTCACCGGTGACGAGGTCGTCGAGTCCGGCGTTCCCGCGACCGGTCAGGTGCGCGACAGCTTCGGCATCGCACTCCCGGCCGCCCTGAGCGCGCTCGGGGGCGAGGTCGTCGCGATCCATCGCGTCGGCGACGACGACTCGACGACCCGCGTCGCCCTCGCGGCCGACGACGTCGACCTCGTCGTGACGACCGGCGGCACGGGGCGCTCGAGCGCCGACCACGTCCGGACGGCGCTCGCCGCAGACGGCGCGACGTTCGTGGTGCCCGGCCTCGCGACGCGACCCGGCGGGCCGACGCTGCTCGCCCGGCTTCCCGGCGCGCAGGGTCGCCTCGTGCTCGGCCTACCGGGCAACCCCCTCGCCGCACTGCTCGGCCTCGTCGCGCTCGGCGCGCCGCTCCTCGGCGCGTGGACCGGGACGGAGGTCGCCCCTCGCACGGTCGCCGCGGCACGTTCGCTGCCCGGCCGCGCGCACTCGACCGGATTGGTGCCGGCTGCCGTCGTCGGCGCGGAGGCGACCCCGGTCGCGCACGTCGGCTCGGGGATGCTCCGCGGCCTGGCCGCCGCCGACGTCGTGCTCGTCATCCCTCCGGGCGGCGTCGCGGCGGGCGGGTCCGTCGAGGCGCTTCCGCTTCCCTGGTCGGGCTGAACACCCGGCCGCCGGACGGGCGGTCGGATCGGCCCGTCCGCGCGTCGGCGGCGAGTGGCCATGCGTCTTAGCTCGGGCGGGTGACGGTCGGCGGGCGGGTCGTCGCTCGAGCGGTTCGTCCGCGGTTCACCGAAGCTTCACCCTCCCGTCGCATCGTGCCCACCCCGAGGCATGCGCCGACTCCGTACGGTCGATGCATGTCAACCGAGGTGCCGCTCCACGAGCGGGTGCACGACACCCTGCGCGAGCGCATCGGTCGGGGCGACTGGTCTGCGGGCATGCGGCTGCCGAGCGAGGCGGCGCTGTGCCGCGAGTTCGGCACGAGTCGGGGGCCGGTGCGCCGCGCGCTCGCCGTGCTGCGCGAGGAGGGCTACGTCGTCGGGGGTCGTGGGCGGCCGCCGCTCGTCGGACGTGTCGTGCCGACGCAGCCGTTCTCGACGTTCACCTCGTTCACCGAGTGGGCGCGGGCGATCGGCCGGCAGCCCGGGCAGCGGACGCTCGAGGCGGGCACGCGCCCCGCGCCGTCGACCGTCGCCGGGTTCCTCGGGCTCGACGAGGGCGCCACGGTGACCCAGGTCGTGCGGGTCCGGCTGCTCGACGGCGTGCCGACGATGGTCGAGCGCAGCTCCTTCCCGCCCGAGATCGGCGCCTTGCTCGATGACCTCGACAGCGATCGCGGGTCGCTGCACGCGCACCTCGTCGCGCGCGGCGTCGACCTCCGTCGAGCGCGGCACACGATCGACGCGGTCGCCGCCAACCCGCTCGATTCCGAGGTGCTCGAGGTCGACGCCGGAAGCCCGCTCCTCCGCGAACGCCGGATCACGTTCGACTCGGCCCGCCGCCCGCTCGCGTACGCCGACGATCGCTACCGGCCCGAGCTGGCGACGTTCACCATCGAGAACGAGGTCGACCGCCGCACGCCGCTCACGCGATCGCACCCGACCGAGGCGGTGCGATGATCACCCTGGCCGTGCTGGCGTTCGAAGGTGCGGTGGTCCGGCGATCGACGGATGCCTCGGCGCCGCCGCTGCTCGTCAAGGGCGTCGAGTCGTCGCTCGCCGAGCTGCGCCGGCGGGGCGTTCGCGTCGTGTTCGTCTGCGAGGGGCGCCACCGCGACGCGGGCGCCGCCCTGGCGGGTCTCGGCTGGTCGGTGTCGGGAGACCTGCGCGCACCGCGCACGGTCGACGCCGTCGTGGCCGTCGACGACGTGGCATCCGCCCCGCCCGCGCCCTTCGCCGTGCACCACGCCATGGAGCTCGCCGGCACGCTCGACGTGCGCCAGGTGCTCGTCGCCGGCGACTCGATCGCGATGCTCGAAGCAGGCAGGGCAGCCGGGGCCGGGTGGGTCGTCGGGGTGCTGAGCGGCGCCGCACGTCGGCCGGAGCTCGCGTCGGTGCTGCATGACGCGATCCTCTCCGACGTCAACGACCTCGTCGCGCTCGCGGTGCCCGCGGCACCGGCACGCTGAACCGGACCGACCCGCTCACCCCACGCGCGGTCCGAGGGGCGTGCCCTGGTGGAACAGCATCCGGGGGCGGTCGCCGGTGATCTGCCAGAGCGAGCTCCGACGACTGCGCATGCCGTCGGCGTCGAGCGTGTAGGTCAGCAGCGCGAGGTCGGGCGCGACGAGCTCGACGTGCTCCCCGGTGACGACGGCCGTCTGCACGTCGACCGCGTCGGGCCCGGTCATGACGTCGATGAGCTCGTCCCGCGTCCACAGCCGCCCGCTGCGGCCGATCTCGCGGAAGGACTCGTGGAGCAGGTCCTCGAGTGCCGCCGAGTCGCGGCGGGTCTCGGGCTCGAGCAGTCGGCGCTCCGCCCCGGTCACGAGGACGGCGATGGACTCGTCTTCCATGCCGCGAGCCTACGCCGTCGACGCGGGGCCGGTTCCGACGCGCGGCCGGCTCCGATCCCGGCGCTGCGACGGTCGGGTCGTTCGACCGTTGCGCCCCGCTCGGGCGCCTGCCCACGATGGAGACATGGCGACCCCCCGCGACTTCGATCCGGCCTGCGAGGATCCGGACGAGGTCGCCCGGCGGCTGGGCGTCGATCCCGAGACCGGGCTCGACGCGGCCGAGGCGGAGGAGCGGCTGCGCACCCACGGGCCGAACGAGCTCAGGCCGGCCGCGCGCGTGCCGCTCTGGCGACGGGCCACCGCGCAGCTCGCGGACCCGCTGATCCTGCTCCTCCTCGCCGCGGTCGTCGTCTCGGTCGTCGCCTGGCTCGTCGAAGGAGCCCGCGGCTGGCCGATCGACGCCATCGTGATCCTCGCGATCATCGTGCTGAACGCCGCCCTCGGCCTCGTGCAGGAATCACGTGCCGAGCGGGCGGTCGCAGCGCTGGCCGTGCTGACGCGCGCCCATTCGACGGTGCTGCGCGGCGGCGAACTCCGGACCGTCGCGAGCGACGCGCTGGTGCCCGGAGACGTGCTGGTCCTCGCCGAGGGCGACCGGGTGGGGGCCGACGCTCGCCTGGTGCGCGCGAACGCGCTGCGCGTGGCCGAGGCATCCCTCACCGGCGAGAGCGAGCCCGTCGAGAAGGACCCGGCCACGCTCGATGACCGGGTACCGCTCGGCGACCGGCGCGACATGGTGTTCGCCGGCACCGCCGTCAGTCGGGGCACCGGGCGCGCGATCGTGACGGGGACCGGCATGGCGACCGAGATGGGCGCGATCGCGACCATGCTCGACGAGACGGTCGAGGAGCCGACGCCGCTGCAGGTCGAGATCGCGCACCTCGGCCGCCTGCTCGGCCGGATCGTCGTGGCGATCGCGATCGTCGTGATGCTCACGGTGACGATCGTCCAGGGCGTCGACACTGCTTCCGGGTTCGTGACCGTGCTGCTGCTCGGGGTCTCGCTCGCCGTGGCGGCCGTGCCCGAGGGCCTCCCGGCGATCATGTCCCTCGTGCTCGCGCTCGGCGTGCAGCGCATGGCGCGCCGGAACGCCGTCGTCAAGAAGCTCTCGAGCGTGGAGACGCTCGGATCGGCATCCGTGGTCTGCACCGACAAGACCGGCACGCTGACGACGAACCAGATGACCATCCAGCGCGTCGTGTCGGCCTCGGGCGTCGTCGACCTCGGCGGCGTCGGCTATGCGCCGGTGGGCGCCGCGACGACGAAGGGCCGGGAGCTCGCCGAGGGACCGCTCCGCACCGAGGCCCGGCTCGTGCTCGGCGCGGGGTCGCTCGTCAACGATGCGCAGCTCGCCGAGCACGACGGGATGTGGGAGATCGAGGGCGACCCGACCGAGGCGGCGTTCCTCGTCGCGGCGCGGAAGATCGAGGGCACGACCGAGGAGGCCGCCCGGTACGGCCGGGTGGGCGAGGTGCCGTTCAGCTCCGAGCGCAAGATGATGTCGACCGCGCACCGCCACGAGGGCGGCGACGTCGTCGTGCTCAGCAAGGGCGCGCCCGACGTGCTGCTGCAGCACTGCACGCGCCTGCAGGTCGGCGACCGGATCGTGCCGCTCGATCCGGTGCGTCGCGCCCACGCGCTCGCCGAGATCGAGATGCTCTCCGAGGAGGCCTTCCGCACGCTCGCGGTCGCGTACCGGCCGGCGCCCGAGCTCGCGGCCGGGCTCGCGGCCGACACGGGTCGGGCGGATGCCGCGGGGCCCGACGAGATCGCCGAGGAGGACCTCGTCTACGCGGGGGTCGTGGGCATCATCGATCCGCCGCGCCCCGAGGTGCGACCCGCCATCGCGGAGGCGCGGGCGGCCGGCATCCGCGTGGTCATGATCACCGGCGACCATCCGGCGACCGCGGCGCGCATCGCGCGCGACCTCGGCATCATCGGCGAGGACGGCATCGCCCTCCCGGGCGCGCGCCTCGACGGCATGGACGACCGGCAGCTCCGCGACGCGGTGCGGACGGTGTCGGTGTTCGCCCGGGTCGCGCCCGAGCACAAGCTCCGCATCGTCGACGCGCTGCAGGCCGAGGGCCTCGTCGTCGCGATGACCGGCGACGGCGTGAACGACGCGCCCGCGCTGAAGTCGGCCGACATCGGGATCGCGATGGGCATCACGGGCACCGAGGTCACCAAGGAGGCGGCGAAAATGGTGCTCGCCGACGACGACTTCGCGACCATCGTGCACGCGGTCCGGGAGGGCCGGGTGATCTTCGACAACATCCGCAAGTTCCTGCGCTACCTGCTCTACTCGAACATGGGCGAGGTGCTCACGGTGTTCCTCGGCGTCGTGCTCGCGGGCGCCCTCGGCTTCGCCGGCGCCTCCGACGAGGCCGTGGTGCTGCCGCTGCTCGCGACCCAGATCCTCTGGATCAACCTCGTCACCGACTCGGGCCCCGCGCTCGCGATGGGCGTCGACCCCGAGGTCGACGACGTCATGGCGCGGCCGCCGCGCGGCCTGCACGACCGTGCGATCGACCTCGGCATGTGGATCGGCATCGCCACGACGGGCATCGTGATCGCGATCGCGACCCTGCTCACCATGGACGCACTCCTGCCCGGCGGGTTCGTCCCGGGCGGAACCGACACGTTCGAGACCGCGCGCACCGCCGGGTTCACGACGCTCGTGTTCGCGGGGCTCTTCACGGCGTTCAACGCCCGATCGGCGACGTCGAGCGCGTTCCGCGGGGTCTTCGCGAACCGCTGGCTGTGGGGCGCGGTCGCGCTCGCGGTGGTGCTGCAGGTCGCGGTCGTGTCGTGGGCGCCGCTGCAGGTCGCGTTCGGCACGAGGCCGCTCGACGCCGCGCACTGGGCGCTGTGCGTCGCGATGGCCTCGTCGGTGCTGTGGGTCGAGGAGCTGCGCAAGATCGGCATCCGGATGATCGCGCGTCGGCGGGCGACGGGCGGCACCGGCGCCGGTGCCGTCGGGGATGCCGCGGCATCCGGTCCGTCCGGGATCGGAGACACGCGCTCGCGCTGAACCATGGGCCCGCGGCATCCGTCGTCGCTATCGTCGGCAGCATGACCGAGGCTGCCGCACTCTCGTACGACCCGCTCTGGCCGCGAGCCGGCGACTGGCCGGCGTTCGAGTCGATGGCGGATGGCGCGCGCGCCGCGCTCGCGATCCTCGGCGTCCCCGCGTGGCGGACGTCGCTCTCGCCCACCGCGGCCCACGCGACGCCCGCCGCGATCCGCGCCGCGCTGCGGCGGTACAGTCCGGCGCTCGTGCCCGACCGCTCGCGCGACCCGTTGGACTCCCCGCTCGCGGACGCGATGGACCTCGGCGTGCTCGACCTCGTCGACGCCGGCGACATCGAGGAACCCGACGGCGACGCCGGCGAGTCGCGCACGCGCGCCCGTGTCGGCGAGGTGCTCGCGCGATCGGAGGCGCTCGTCGCCCTCGGCGGCGACAACTCGGTCACGTTCGCGACGGCGCTCGGCGCCTGGGGCGCCGACCTCGGCACCGCGGGGATCGTCACGATCGACGCGCACTACGACCTGCGCGACGGCGTCTCGAACGGCTCGCCCGTGCGCCGGCTCATCGAGGCCGGGCTCGACCCGAGCCGGATCGTGCAGATCGGCATCCAGGACTTCGCGAACTCGGCCGCGTACGCGCGCCGCGCCGCCGACCTCGGGATCACGGTGATCCACCGGAACGAGCTGCATCATCGCCTCCCGCACCTCGCGATGGCGGAGGCGCTCGAGATCGCCGGCGCGGCCGGCGGGCCCGTGCACCTCGACGTCGACGTCGACGCGTGCGACCGATCGGTCGTGCCCGCATGCCCGGCGTCGGTGCCCGGGGGCCTCGCGGCGTGGGAGCTCCGCGCGCTCGTCCGCGCCGCGGCATCCGACCCTCGAGTGCGCAGCGCCGACCTCGTCGAGATCGACGCGACCGCCGACGCTGCCGACGGGCGCACCGTGCGCCTCGCGGCCCTCTGCGTGCTCGAGTTCGCCGCGGGCGTGGCGCTGCGGAGCCTGCCCGGACCCGCGGAGCCGGTGGTCGTACCCGAGTAGCACCGCGCGGTCGCGGTGTCTCGCCACGGCCCTCGCAGAGTGGCAGACTCGGCCGCATGAAGACGCTCGTGCTCGTGCGCCACGCGAAGTCGGCGTGGGGTGACCCGACGCTCGCCGACCACGACCGCCCGCTGAACGAACGCGGGCGGCGCGATGCCCCGGAGATGGCGAGGCGGCTCCGCGAGCGCGGGGTCGTGCCCGACGCGATCCGGGCGAGCACGGCGGTGCGGGCCCGGACGACGGCGGAGGCCATGGCGGCCGAGCTCGACCTGCCCGCCGACGCGCTCGTGCTCGACGAGCGGCTCTACGGCGCGGGCCCCGACGCGATCCTCGCCGTCGTCGCGGAGCTCGGCGAGGAGCCCGGAACCGTCATGGTCGTGGCGCACGATCCGGGCATGTCCGACCTCGCGTTCCGGCTGTCGGGCGAGATCGAGCACATGCCGACGTGCGCCGTGGCGGAGTTCCGGTTCGCGGTGTGGTCGTGGTCCGAGCTCGCCGAGGCCGACGCGGTCGCGGTGCACCTCGACACACCGCACTGACCCGGTTCGCCCGGTCCGCCCGGCACCGGACGGTCGGCGTGCGTCAGCGCTCCGTCGGAGCCGGCCGCCCGGCGTTCACGAATCGTCGCCGGGAGTCGCGAGCATCCGCCGCACGTACGGGGTCGCGGGTGCCGCCGCGAGTTCCGCGAGCGTGCCCCGCTGGGTGACGCGTCCGTCCTCGAGCACGAGCACGTGATCGGCGAGCGTCGCGGCGTCGGCCCGGCTGTGCGTGACCACGACGGTCGCGCCGCCGAACTCGCGCACGTGCCGGGCGAGCTCGGCGCGGGTGTCGTGCCGGAGCTCGACGTCGAGGGCCGACATCGGCTCGTCGAGCAGGAGCACCTCGGGCTCCGCCGCGAGCGCCCGGGCGAGGGCGACGCGCTGCGCCTGCCCGCCCGAGAGCTGGGCGGGCAGGCGATCGGCGAGCGGCCCGAGGCCGTAGCGCTCGAGCCACGGCTCGGCGGCGGCGCGAGCGGCATGGCGCGATCCGCGCATGCGTGCGGCGAACGCGACGTTGTCGCGGACCGTGAGGTGGGGGAAGAGCACGTAGTCCTGGAACAGCACGCCGACCCGCCGCCGCTCCGGGGGGAGGCGGTCGACGCCGCGGTCGCCGATGCGCACCGAGCCGGCGTCGATCGGCACGAGGCCGGCGATCGCCGCGAGCAACGTCGACTTGCCGGCGCCGTTCGGCCCGATGACGGCGAGCGGATGCCCCGGCACCGCGTCGAAGGCGGCCTCGACGCGGTGCGCGCCGCGCGTGACCGTCACATCCGCGTGCAGAGCGGGCCGTCGCGCGGCCGGCACCGGCCCCCGGGGCAACGGGCTCGGCGGGGTCTGCGGATTCGGCTCGGTCGGCGGCCGGTCGGGGGGCGTCATCCGCGCACTCCCGGCAGCCACCGGTCGCGGAGGAGCAGCAGCACCCCCACGGACACGGCGAGCAGGAGCAGCGCGAGCGCGATCGCCTCGTCGGGATCGGTCTGCATCGCCAGGTAGCTCGCGATCGGAAGGGTCCGCGTGACACCGGGCAGCGAGCCGGCGAAGGTGATCGTCGCCCCGAACTCGCCGAGGGCGCGCGTGAAGCAGAGCACGGCGCCGGCAGCGACGCCGGGTGCAACGAGGGGCAGGGTGACGTGGCGGAACACCTGCCAGCGCGACGCCCCGAGGGTCGCGGCCGCGAGCTCGGTGCGACGGTCGGTCGATCGCAGGGCGCCCTCGACCGCGAACACGAGGAACGGGAGCGCCACGAACACCTGCGCGATGACGACGGCGCCGGTGGTGAACGGCACCGTGATGCCGAACAGGTCGTCCAGCAGGCCGCCGAGCAGCCCGCGTCGACCGAGGAGCAGCAGCAGCGCGATCCCGCCGACGACGGGCGGCAGGACGAGCGGCACGGTCACGGCGGCCCGCAGCAGGCGTCGGGCGGGGGTCGGCCACTCGACCGCGCGTGCGAGCAGCGCGGCGAGCGGCACCCCGAGGACGAGGCACGCGCCCGTCGCGACGATCGCAGTGCCGAGCGAGAGCAGGAGCGCCTCGAGCACGGACTCGCGCGCGAGCAGCCCGCCCAGCTCGCCCCACGGCGCGCGCACCACGAGCGCGACGAGCGGGAGCACGAGTACCGCGAGCCCGATGCCGGCGAGCAGGGCGACGGGCCACGCGAGCCCGCCGTGCGGGCGGACGGGGCCGCGACGCGGCGGCGCGTTCGGCGCAACCGGCCGCATGGTCACGGCGCGCCGAACCCGAGTCGGCCGAGCACCTCGCGCCCCTCCGGGCCCGTCACGAACGCCGTGAACGCGATGGCCGCGGTCGGATGCGGCGCGTCGGCGAGTGCGGTGATCGGGTACCGATTGACGACGGATGCCGCCGCGGGCACCGCGATTCCCTCGACCGCGTCTCCGGCCGACCGCACGTCGGTCCGGTACACGAGTCCGGCGTCGACCTCGTCGAGCGCGACCTTCGTGAGCACGGCCTTCACGTCGGACTCCAGCGTGTCGGGAGCGGCGTCGATGCCCTCCTCGGCGAGCAGGGTCGCCGCGGCGGAGCCGCAGGGCACGCTGGGATCGCACAGCGCGATCCGGAGTTCGGGACGCGCCAGGTCGTCGAGTCCGGTCACTCCGGCGGGGTTGCCGGCGGGCACGACCAGCTCGAGGGTGTTCGTGGCGAAGACCGTGACGGCGTCGGCGAGCCCGGCGTCGACGACGACCCGCATGGGCGACTCGGCCGCGGCGGCGAAGACGTCGGCCGGCGCGCCCGCGACGACCTGCTCGGCGAGCGCGGCGCTGCCGCCGAGGTTCAGCGCGACCTCGACCTCGGGATGCCGCGCCTCGAAGCCGGCGGCGAGTTCCTCGAACGCCTCGGTGAGCGACGCGGCGGCGAAGATCGTGATCGTGCCGGCTTCGGGCGTCTCGGAGGTCGCCGCCGCCGAGCCACCGGTTCCGGGGTCGGAGGCGCCCCCATCGGCGGTACCGGTCGGGCCGCTCGCGCACGCCGCGAGCACGCCCACGCCCGCGATCGCGACCGCGATGCGCGCCACCCGCGGAGTGCGCACGACGCGGGAGCGGGGCATCCGCCGTCGGACACGCCGGACCCCTCGGGCGACTCGGTTCACGCGTCGCCGCCGCTCGGCAGCTCGATGGAGACGACGGTCGCCTTCGCGCTCGCCGCCGCGAGCACCCCGGGCTCGAGTCCGAGTTCGTCGGCGGCCTCGCGGCTCATGAGCGACACGATGCGGAAGGGGCCGGCGCGCAGCTCGACCTGGGCCATCACGCCGTCGCGTTCGACGGCGGTGACGAGTCCGACGAAGCGGTTGCGCGTCGACGCCCGGGCGAGGGGGAACGCCTGCGCGAGCGCCCCGTCGTCGGCTTCGTCGCCGAGCAGTCGGACGAGCTCGGTGCCGGCGACCATGCGCATGCCGTTCGGCCCGCGCTCGAGCTCGAGGCGTCCGGCGTCGGCCCAGCGCCGGATCGTGTCATCGCTCACGCCGAGCAGTGCGGCCGCCTCGCTGATGCGGAACGAGTTCATGCTCTTCTCCGCAGATGCGTCGCCATGTAACGAACATACCCGCGTATGCGGGTCCGAACCAGTGCGAGGCGCGCCTCGAGCCGGGGCCTGCGCGCACGACGACTCAGCGGCCGTGCAGCGCTCGGTACCGTTCCGCGTCGAGGGCCATGACCCGCGTGGTCCCGTCGTTGCGCTCCTCCTCGAAGCCGAGCCGCTCGGCGAGCGCCTTCGAGGCGGTGTTGCCGACCGTCATGTGCGCCTCGGCCTCTGAGGCCTTCAGGTCGTCGAAGGCGAGCCCGAGCATCGCGAGCCCCGCCTCGGCGGCGTACCCCTTGCCCTGCCAGCGCGGGCCGACGACCCAGCCGACGTCCACCCGGCGCGCGCCGGGCTCGAGCGAGCGCAGGTGCAGCGATGCGTCGCCGATGAGGCGATCCTCCAGCACGACGGCGAGCGCGAGGAAGTCGTCGCGCTGCTCGAGCCGGTCGTGGTGCGTGCGGTTGAGGAGGTGCACGAACGATTCGGCGCGCGTGCGCAGCGGCCATGAGAGGTGCTCGACCACGGCCGGATCGGACTGCAGCTCGTACCAGGCCGCGGCATCCGCCAGCCGGTGCGGTCGGAGTCGGAGGCGCGGCGTGACGATGACGGGGGAGCGGACGCCGTCCGGGATCCGTGGCCCGCGCATGAAGCGCGGGCGCTGCGGGACGAGGTCGCGAAGCAGTCGCAGCACGTCGGTGGGTGCGAACCGCCCGGTGCCGGGCGGTGCTCCTGTCGTGCGGCTCATCGAGGCCCCCCATCACGCTTCCGCGTTCGTCGACGCCGCGCAAGGCCCCCTGACCGGTCGCCTGCCGACGGTGCGACCGCGGCACCCCACCGGCACGGCCTGCGTTCGACCGTATGCGGCGATCCTGTGAGGACGGTAGGGATTGCCTGTGGCGACCCGATGGCGTAGGTCGGCTGCGAGAATCGATCCATGCCCATCGATCCCGATTCGCCTCGGTTCGCACGGCAGCGCGTGCTGCCCGGCATGGGTGCCGCCGGCCAGCAGCGGCTCGCGGGGGCCCACGTGGTCGTGCTCGGCGCGGGCGGCCTCGGCAGCGCCGTGATCCCCGCGCTCGCCGCGGCGGGCGTCGGGCGGCTCACGATCGTCGACGACGACGTGGTCGAGCCCACGAACCTCCATCGCCAGACGCTCCACCACGACGCCGACGTCGGCCGGCCGAAGGTCGATTCGGCGACGGATGCCGCGCTGCTCCTCGCACCCGACGCGGAGGTTCGCGGGGTGCGCGCACGGTTCGACGCCGGCAACGCCGACGACCTGCTCGTCGCGGCCGACCTCGTCGTCGACGGCACCGACGACATCCTCACCCGCTACATCGCCGACGACGCCGCGGCCCGCGCCGGGATCCCGCTCGTCTGGGGGTCGGCGGCGAGGTTCTCCGGCCAGGTCGGGGTGTCGTGGGAGGGGCGCGGCGTCTCGTACCGCGACCTCTTCCCCGAGCCTCCGGCCGACGCAGGCCTCAGCTGCGAGATCGACGGCATCCTGCCCAGCGTGTGCACCGTGACCGGCGGGCTTATGGCCGGCGAGGCGCTGAAGCTCCTCACCGGCCTCGGCGATCCGATGCTCGGGCGGGCGGCCGTGTACGACGCGCTCTCCGGGCGCACGCGCGAGATCGTGTACGCCCGGGCCGACGACGCACCCGTCCGCGCCGCACCGGGGCCGCCCACCGCGTCGGCGGCGGCCCAGGCACCGGCGGCGACTCGTGGCACCGCCGCGTCCCCGGTCGGCGAGGTCGACGCCCTCGCGCTCGCCGCGGAGCTCGCCTCCGACCGCCCCCCGCTGCTGCTCGACGTCCGCGAGCCGTGGGAGGCCGACCTGGTCGGGATCGCGGGTTCGAGGCTGATCCCCCTGCACGAGCTCGGCGCCCGCACGCGCGAGCTCGACCCCTCGGCATCCGTCGTCGTGTACTGCCACCTCGGCGTGCGGTCGCGCCTCGCAGCCGAGCACCTCGCGGCCGCGGGCTTCGCCGACGTGCGCAACCTGGTCGGCGGCATCGACGCGTGGTCGGTGGCCGTGGACCCCGACCTGACGAGGTACTGATGACGCGGATCCCGTTCGACGAGCACGCACGGTTCGTGCGATCCCTGCTGGCTCCGCTCGGCGCCCGGCCGACCGAGCGGGTCGCGGTCGCCGATGCGCTCGGTCGCATCACGGCCTCGCCGGTCGAGTCGCCGATCGCACTCCCGCCGTTCCGGAACTCGCAGATGGACGGGGTGGCGGTGCGGGCCGCGGAGGTCGCCGGTGCTCCGGTCGAGCTGCCCGTCGTCGGCGAGTCCGCTGCGGCGCCGGGAGCGCCTGCCCCACTCGGCCCGGGCACCGCCGTGCGGATCATGACCGGCGCGCCCGTACCGGACGGCGCCGACGCGGTCGTGCCCGTCGAGGACACGGAGGAGGTCGACGGCTCGGGCTCGGTCCGCATCCTGCGGCCGCGCGCCGCGGGCGAGTTCGTCCGCGAGGCCGGATCCGACCTCGCGGCCGGAGACGACGTGCTGCCCGCCGGCATCCGCCTCGCGCCGCGCCATCTCGCGGCGGCTGCGGCTTCCGGGCTGACCGAGCTGCTCGTGCGCGAGCGCCTGCGCGTCGCGGTCGTGAGCACGGGCAGCGAGCTCGTCGAGCCGGGCACGCCGCTCGGGCCCGGCGAACTGCCCGACGCGAACGGCGTCGCGCTGCGCGCCGCGGTCGCCGCGTGCGGTGCCGTCGTCGTGCACACCGGACGCGTCCGCGACGACGTCGCGGCGCTCCGCGCCGAGCTGGATGCTGCGGTCGATGAGGGTGCCGAGCTCATCCTCACGAGCGGCGGCATCTCGAAGGGCGCGTACGAGGTGGTGCGCGAACTGATCGAACCGCTCGGCGCGTGGGTCGGCTCGGTGGCGATGCAGCCCGGCGGTCCGCAGGCGACCGGCGTCTTCCGAGGAGTGCCGCTCATCGGGTTCCCGGGCAACCCGGTCAGCGCCCAGCTCTCGTTCGCGCTGTTCGTCGCGCCGTCCCTCCGCGCGATCGCGGGCCTGCCGCCCGCCCGGACCGAGCGGATGCCGCTCGCCGAGGACGTCTCGTCCGTTCCCGGGAAGCGGCAGTTCCTCCGCGGCCGCGCGACCGACGGCGGTCGTGCGCTTGCCGTCGGCGGCCCCGGTTCGCACCTGGTCGCCGCGCTCGCCGCATCCGAACTCCTCATCGTGATCCCCGAGACGACCGAGGCGCTGGCGGCCGGCGACGAGGTCGATACCGTGTACCTATGAGCGAGGGTCGGATGAGCGAACTCACGCACCTGGACGACGACGGCCGAGCGCGCATGGTCGACGTCGGCGGCAAGCCCGTCACGCGCCGTGTCGCCATCGCCGAGGGGCGCCTCGACACGACCGCCGAGGTCGTCGGGCTCGTCCGATCCGACGGGCTGAAGAAGGCCGACGTGCTGCCGACCGCCCGGATCGCCGGGATCTCGGCGGCCAAGCGCACGAGCGAGCTGATCCCCCTGGCGCACATCGTGCCGCTCGACGCCGTCTCGATCGACTTCGGCTTCGGGGTGTCCTCCGTCACGATCCGTGCGACCGCGTCGACGACCGGGCGCACGGGCGTCGAGATGGAGGCGCTCACCGCCGTCGCCGTCGCCGGCCTGACGCTGCACGACATGGTCAAGGCCGTCGACCCCGCCGCGCAGCTCGGCGGCATCCGGCTCGTCGAGAAGCGCGGCGGCAAGCGCGGCGTGTGGCGGGCGGACGGCACCGGCGGCGAGGCATCCTCCCCCGGCATCGAGGTCGACGCTTCGACGACGGATGCCGCGGGCGCGCGCCGCGCGATCGTGCTCGTCGCCTCGACCCGCGCCGCAGCCGGCACCGCCGACGACACGACCGGGCCGGTGATCGCCGGATGGCTCGGCTCGCGCGGCTTCGACGCGGCCGCGCCGCGCGTGGTCGCCGATGCCGACGTCGCCGAGGCGCTGCGCGCCGCCGTCGACGAGCAGCCGGCCGTGATCCTCACCACCGGCGGCACGGGCGTCAGCCCGACCGACCGCACTCCGGAGGCGACGGCGGCATTCCTCGATCGCGAGCTCCCCGGCGTGGCGGAGGCCATCCGCACGGCCGGGCGCGCGGCCACCCCGACGGCGGCGCTCAGCCGTGCACTGGCCGGGGTCGCGGGCCGGACCGTCGTGGTCAACCTCCCCGGATCGCGCGGTGGCGTGGGCGACGGGCTCGCGGTGCTCGACGAACTGCTGCCGCACCTCGTCGACCAGGTCGCCGGCGGCGACCATGCCCGACGCCCGATCGCGGGCGCCGTCGGAGACGAGCCCGTCGGCGAGTCGGAGCGCATGGAGCACGGGGGAGCGCCGCATGCCTGAGCCCGGTACCGCGAGGCCCGGAGCGGATCCGGACGTCTACGCCGTCGTCACCGATGCCGTCATCGATCGCGCGGAGGTCGAGTCGTTCGTGCTCTCGCGACGCGACGGCGCGCTCGTGACGTTCGAGGGCGTGATCCGCGACCACGACCACGGCGAGAGCGTGTCGGCCCTCGACTACTCCGCCCACCCCGACGCCGAGCGGTTCCTGCGCGAGACGTGCATCGAGGTCGCCCACGAGACCGGGCTCGCCGTCGCGGCGGCCCACCGCGTCGGCGCGCTCGCGATCGGCGACGTCGCCCTCGTGGCATCCGTCGCCGCACCGCACCGCGCCGAGGCCTTCGCCGCATGCGCCCTGCTCGTCGACCGCATCAAGGAGCGCACCCCGATCTGGAAGCGGCAGCACCTCGCCGCCGGCGCGAGCGAGTGGGTGAACCTCTGACGCAGGGGTGCGCGGCGGAGTTCGCCGCTCAGCCGCCGGCGAACGGCGGCAGCACGTCGACCTGCGCCCCGACGCGGGCGGCAGAGTCGCGACGCACGACGCCGTCGACGAGGAACGAGCCGTTCGCGACCACGCGGGCCATCTGCGGGCCGTACCGGTCGACGAGCAGGGCGCCGAGCGCGCCGACCGTCGTCGCATCGCCCTCGAGCTCCAGGCGCTCCTCCTCGACTCCGGCGGCCTCGGCCGCCGCGGCGAAGTAGCGCACGAGCACGGTCGTGGTGCCGGTCGTCGCCGCCTCAGCCACCGATGCCTCCCATCGTCCGGACGGGGCGGACGAAGTCGACGTCGTCGATCCCGTGGCCGGCCTTCTTCGCCCACATCGCCGCCCGCCACCGGTCGGCGATCTCGTCGTCGCCCGCGCCGGAGCGGAGCAGCTCGCGCAGGTCGGTCTCGTCGTCGCCGAACAGGCACGAGCGGACCGAGCCCTCGGCGGTGAGTCGGGTCCGGTCGCACGCGCCGCAGAACGGGCGGGTCACCGACGCGATGACGCCGACCGTCGCCGGGCCGCCGTCGACCAGCCACTCCTCGGCCGGCGCGGCCGGATCCTCGCGACCGACGGGCGTCAGATCGAAGCGCGCGCCGAGCACGCCGAGCAGTTCGTCGGCGTCGACCATGTTCGCGCGGCGCCACGCCTCCTCGGCGTCGAGCGGCATCTGCTCGATGAAGCGGAGCCGGCATCCGTGCTCGATCGCCCAGGCGAGCAGTGCGGGCGCATCGTGCAGGGTCTGCCGCATGAGCACGGCGTTCACCTTCAGCGGCCCGAGGCCGGCCCGGTGCGCGCCCGCGATGCCGGCCAGCACCGCGGGAAGGCGGTCGCGCCGGGTCAGGCGGGCGAAGTGCTCGCGGTCGAGCGTGTCGAGCGAGACGTTGACCCGCGTCAGCCCCGCGTCGCGCAACGCCTCCGCACGCTTGTCGAGGCCGATGCCGTTCGTCGTGAGCGCGAGCGGCGTACCGGGCGCCGCCTCGGCGCTCCGGCGCACGATGTCGACGAGGTCGCCGCGGGTCAGCGGCTCGCCGCCGGTGAAGCGCACCTCGCGGACGCCGAGGTCGCGGACCGCGATCCCGACGAGGCGGCCGATCTCGTCGGCGGACAGCAGCTCGTCGCGCGGGATGACCGGCAGGCCCTCGGCGGGCATGCAGTACGTGCACCGCAGCGAGCAGGCCGACGTGATCGAGATCCTGAGGTCGTGGGCGACGCGCCCGAACCGGTCGACGAGGCCGGTGACGTCGGGGCGGCCGGCCGTCGAGGGCGCAGCGGCATCCGCCCGGCGGATCGCCGGGATGCCGAGCGCGATGGCAGCCATGACCCCACCCTACGCAGCACCCCGCCCGATCGGGGGCGTCGGACGTTTCGTGAAGATGACGAAGCGGATCCACCGGTGACATCCGGCCCCGCCCTCACTATCGTGAGACCGACGGGGGAGGGGGCGCCATGTCGTTCATCACGAGGGGCTTCTCGGGACGTTCGCGCGAGCGCGACGATCGGCTGCCGCCGGGCCAGACCCTCGTCGGCGACTTCCCGGTGCTGTCGGCCGGTCCGACGCCCGACGTCGACACCGCGGACTGGGAGTTCACGATCCGCACCGAGTCGGGTGCGCAGCACTCGTGGAACTGGGATCAGTTGATGGCGTTGCCGATCGAGGACGTCACGACCGACATCCACTGCGTCACGCACTGGTCGAAGCTCGGGACCGGATGGCGCGGGGTCGCCCTCGACACCCTCTTCGAGGGCGTCGACACCGACTACGCGTACACGATGGCCCACAGCTACGGCGGGTACACGACGAACGTGCCGCTCGACGACCTGCTCGACGGCAAGGCGTGGATCGCGTTCGAGTTCGACGGCGAACCGCTCGACCCGGAGCACGGGGGCCCGGCCCGCTTGGTCGTGCCGCACCTGTACTTCTGGAAGAGCGCGAAGTGGGTGCGCGGCCTCGTGATGATGGAGGACGACGAGCCCGGGTTCTGGGAGCAGAACGGCTACCACCTCCGCGGCGACCCGTGGAAGGAGGAGCGGTACTGGTGAGCGACGCCGCCGAGGCGCCGGCCGTGCCGCGTGCGGGCTGGCACGTCGCGACCGTCGCGCGCACCGCTCGCGAGACGCCGAGCGCCGCCCGACTCGAGCTCGACGTCGACGGATGGCCCGGCAACGCCGCCGGTCAGCACCTCGACGTGCGGCTGACCGCGGAGGACGGCTACACGGCGACGCGGTCGTACTCGATCGCCTCGTCGGGCGACGGCTCGCGGGTCGTGCTCGCGGTCGACGAGCTGCCCGACGGAGAGGTGTCGCCGTTCCTCGTGGAGGCGGTGCGCGCCGGCGACATGCTCGAGGTGCACGGGCCGCTCGGGGCGTTCTTCGTCTGGCGACCGAGCCCGAACGGCGGCACTGCACGCCCCGTCCAGCTCATCGCGGGCGGATCGGGCATCGTGCCGCTCTACGCGATGGCGCAGGCGCACGCCGATGCCGACGATCCGACGCCGTTCCGGATGCTGTACGCGGTGCGCACGCCCGACGACGTGTACTTCGACGACGAGCTGTCGGCGCTCTCGGCGGCGGGCGCGCCGTTCCGGCTCGACGTCGTGTACTCGCGCCGCGCCCCCGACGGCTCGTCGACGCCGCCGGGGCGGATCACGCGCGAGCAGCTCGAGGCGGCGGTGATCCCGGCCGCCGATCGCCCCGTCGTGTTCGTCTGCGGTTCGACGGGGTTCGTCGAGCGGGTCGCCTCGTGGCTCATCGAGCTCGGGCACGACGCCCGGGACATCCGCACCGAGCGATTCGGAGGCACCTGATGACCGGTCACGTCGACGGCAACGCGATCGCTGGACCGCTCGCCGACTTCTTCTCGTTCGACGTCACGATGGCGACCGGGCGCTGTCGCGCCTGCGGCACGGTCGCCGAGCTCGCCAGGGCGATGGTGTACGTCAGCGGCGCGGGCACGGTCGTGCGGTGCTCGACGTGCGACCACGTGCTCGCGGTGCTCGTCGACATCGGCGAGCGGGCGTGGATCGACCTCGGCGGCGTGACCGCGATCGAGGTGCGACGCTAGCGGAGCGCGTCCTGCCGCGACGGCGACGCCTGCCCGGGAGTTCGCAGGAACCTCCCGGCTTCGCCCGCTGCGGTTCGGCCTAGGCTGAGCTCGCAGCCTGGGTCGTGAGGGTCCGGGGTGTCGACGGAATCGCCGGCAGGCTCGTCGACCCCACGTACCGGGGGCTTCATCCGGTGAGCGACGTCATGCAGGGGTTCTCAGCGGCTCCAGGGCGTCGAGGATGAGGTCGAGGCCGAAGACGAACTCGTCCGCCGGGTCGAAGCCGGCCGCGACGAGCGCCGCGGCGGATTCGTTGAGGTGGGGGAACTGCTCGCGAGGGAGCTGGGGCAGGTAGACGTCCTCGGCGAGGTCCGCGAACTCGCCGGCGGTGTCGAACGGCAGGCTGGCCTCCTGCAGGGCGAAGCCGTAGACGTAGCTGTCGAGCAGCCAATTCGCGTGGGTCGCCATCGAGACCGGGAATCCGGCCGTTCGCAGGCAGGCCAGGACCGCCTCGTGATGGCGGAGGTTCGCGGGCCCCGGCGAGGTCCGCGACTCCATCAGGCCGATCGCCCACGGGTGGCGTGCGAGAACCCGGCGGGCGGATGCCGCCCTCCCGCGCATCGCCGACTGCCAGTCGATCCCGTCGCGCGGGAGCTCGATCTCGTCGAACACCACGTCGATCATCGCGTCGAGGAGTTCCTCCTTGCTCGCCACGTAGTGGTACAGCGACATCGCCCCCGCGCCGAGCGTGCGCGCGAGCTGGCGCATGCTCATCCCCTCGGCGCCCTCGCGGTCGGCGAGCCGGATCGCCTCGGCCACCACCCGCTCCTTGCTGAGGCCCGCGTCTGTCGCGGCCTGGCGTTGGTCCCTCGCAGACACGGCTCTCCTCGTTCGAACGGCTTGACAATCGTACAGCGTACGGTCATAGTACAGCGTACGACGTACGGTGTACGAGCCAGCGGGAGTCGCGGCTCGTGCGTGAGGAGGGCTCCATGGGAATCGAACAGCGATCGGATCCCGACACGTCCCCGGCGCGGGGTGCGGGTCCGGCCGGGGCGGCGACGATGCGCGCCGCCGTCCAGCACCGCTACGGCCCGCCCTCGGTGCTCGAGTCGTCGGAGGTCGGGCGGCCGTCGCCCGGCCGGGGCGAGGTGCTCGTCCGCGTGCGTGCGGCCTCGGTGCATCCCGGCGACTACTTCATCATGACCGGTGAGCCGTACGTGGTGCGCCTGGCGTTCGGGCTCCGTCGGCCGCGCCGGGGCATTCCCGGCATGGACCTCGCCGGCGTGGTGTCGGCGGTCGGGGAGGGAGTCACCGCGCTCCGTCCCGGTGACGAGGTGTTCGGCTGGAGTACCACGGGGTCGCTCGCCGAGTACGCCGCGGTGCCCGCGGACGACCTCGTGCCCGTGCCTGCCGGCGTCTCGCTCGTCGAGGCGGCGGCCGTGCCCACCTCGGCCATGACGGCGTTGCAGGCGCTGCGCGACATCGCGAACGTTCGACCGGGCCAGAACGTGCTGGTCACCGGGGCTTCGGGCGGCGTGGGCTCCTTCGCCGTGCAGATCGCCACGGCGTTCGGCGCCGAGGTGACGGGAGTGTGCAGCACCCGCAACCTCGACCTCGCCCGATCGCTCGGAGCCGACCACGTCATCGACTACACGGAAGCCGACTTCACCCGTTCCGGCAAACGCTACGACGTCATCCTCGACAACGTGGAGGCTCAGCCGCTGGCGGCGGTCCGCCGAGCACTGGCACCCACGGGCGTCGTGATCCCCAACAGCGGACGAGGCGGCCGCTGGCTCGGCCCGATCGGCCGGGTCGTCACGGCGCGCGTGCGGTCGGGGTTCACCCGCCAGAAGCTGAGGCCCTTCACGTCGTTCGGGAAGCGGCAGGACCTGCTCGCGCTGGCCGAGCTGCTGACGGCCGGGCAGGTCACGCCCGTCATCGACCGCACCTACGCCCTCGACGACGCCGCCGACGCCCTCCGCCACGTCGGAGCCGGGCACACCCGGGGGAAGGTCGTGATCACCGTCTGACATACGCACCGACGACGACCCATCCCGTGGGCGTGCACGTCCAACCCGCCGCCACTCCGGCGGACGGACCGCTCACCTCGAAAGGACCTACCGATGACCATGCGGACCAACACCTCCAACCCGCTCGACACCCTGCCGATCCCGGTGCAGGCCAAGCTCGCCGCCGCCTGGACGAGCTTCATGTTCCTCTACCTCTACGTCGACTACCTCCACCTGTACCGGCCCGGCACCGTCGACGGCATCCTGGCGGGCGTCGTCTTCGAGTTCGACGTCAGCTCGGCGTTGCTGACCGCGTTCCTCGCGCTGATCTCGATCCCGGCGCTGATGGTGATGCTCTCCATGACGCTCCCCGCGCGCATGAACCGCGCCGCCAACCTCGTCGTGGCAGCGCTCTACATCCCCGTCACGGCGTTCAACGCGGTCGGCGAGACCTGGGACTGGGCCGTCTTCTACGGGCTCTCCATCGGGCTCGAGCTGCTGCTGCTCGCGTTCATCCTGCGCTCCGCCTGGACGTGGCCGCGAGTCCCGGTCGTCGCGGCCGATCCCACCACCGACGTTCGGCAGGACGTTCGACGCTAGTGTCCGCGCGAGGCGCATGGGCCGGACGAGCCGTTCGGTCGAGGTCGAGCCGGCGTCGTGTGGGCGAGACGGAGCTCCCGGATCATCTCCTCGAGCCCGGCGACCTCAGTGCGCAGCCCCGCGACCTGCGCCTCGGACGCGGCGACCCCCTCACGTCACGGTCGACGCGACCGCGAGCCACCACACCGGGAACGCGATCCAGGCGAGCCCGCCGAGCACGACGGCGATTCCGAAGAGCGCCGACCTGAGCGCCGAGCCGTCGGCCGCGAGGAACCCGATGCCGCCGATGACCGCGCAGGCCGCGAGTGCGGCGGCGATCGCGATGGCGAGCACCGTGAGCCAGCCCGGCAGCGCGCCCGCGTCGCGGGCGACACCCGCGGCGACGGCGGCCCATGCGAAGGCCACGACGGTCGCCACGACCGCAACCACCGACTGCGCCCGCAGGTCGGCGAGTCCGCCGAGCATGAGGAGTGTCACGATCGCGAGCGCTGCGGCGCCCGCGCAGGCGACGACGGTCAGCGCCCACAGCCATGGACCCGCGGCGACGTAGCGGGCGAGCAGCACCATCGCGACGATCCACGGCAGGGCGCCGATGGCCGTGAGCCAGTCGTTCACCGGGCCGAGCCACGACCACCTCGACTGCGGGTTCGAGAAGGGCGTCGCGAGCACGAAGAACAGGATGAGCGCGACGAGCGACGCGAGACTCACGAACCCCTGCAGCCCCGCCCAGATGCGGACCTGCTCGGTTCCGGCCGCTCGGTCGATGGCGAGATCCATGATCCCCACCTCCCGGAGGTGTCCTCGAGTCCATCGTCCTCCCCATCGGGTCCGTTGTCACCGGTTCGAGGAGTCGGCGCGGCCGACGGCGAACGGCGTGACAATGGACGCATGCGGGTCCAGGTGCTGCACATCGACGACTGCGGGAACTGGCGGGATGCCGCTGCGCTCGCGCGGTCGGTCCTCGATGAGTTCGGCCGCCCGGACGTGCCGGTCGAGTCCGTGCTGATCGAGACGGAGGAGCAGGCCGCGCGGACCGGCTTCGCCGGATCGCCGACCGTGCTCGTCGACGGTGCGGATGTCGCCGGAGCGGATGCCGCCGACCCCGTCGACGCCGCCGGGGTCGGCGCGGTCGGTGCGCTCGCCTGCCGGATCTACCGCACCGAGCACGGGCCCGCCGGCCTGCCCGCGAGGTCTCGGATCGAGGCTGCGATCCGCGCGCGCGAGTAGGCGGGGTTCGCCCGTCGGTGACGCTCGCCTCGGGAGGGCCCGCGTGCGAGGCTGGCGGCATGTGGATCGGGTGGATCGAGTTCGACCTGCTGCTCGGCGATGTGCACTCGCTGAAGGAGAAGCGCGCCGTCGTCCGGCCGATCCTCGCCGACTTGCGTCGTGCGACCGAGGCATCCGTCGCCGAGGTCGGCGCCCATGACCTGCATCGCCGGGCCGAGCTCGGCGTGGCGGTCGCGGCGGCCGGAGCGGAACGGGTCACCGAGGTGCTCGATCGGTCGGAGCGTCTCGTGGCGTCGCGACCCGAGGTGACGCTCCTCGGCGCGCGACGCCGGCTTCGGCGCTCCGACGACGACTGACGCGCCGCGCGCACGTCGATCAGGCGACGCGCACGCCGTCCTTCCAGGTCTCCGCGACGAGCGGCACGCCCGGACGGTAGGCGAGGTGCACGTGGCTCGGGGCGTCCAGTACCGCCAGATCTGCGCGCATTCCCGGCCGGATGGCGCCGACATCCGCACGCCGCAGCGCTGCCGCACCGCCGGCGGTCGCGGCCCATACGGCTTCTGCAGGCGTCATGCCCATGTCGCGGACCGCGACAGCGATGCAGAACGGCATCGAGCTCGTGAAGCTCGACCCGGGATTGCAGTCGCTCGCGAGCGCGACCGTCACGCCCGCGTCGATGAGTCGACGCGCATCGGGGTAGGGCTGCCGGGTCGAGAACTCGACACCCGGCAGCAGCGTCGCCACGGTCGACGAAGCCGCGAGCGCCGAGACGTCCGCGTCGGCGAGGTAGGTGCAGTGGTCGACGGATGCCGCGCCGAGTTCGACGGCCAGCCTGACCCCCGGGCCTTCGCCGAGCTGGTTGCCGTGCACCCGCACGCCGAGCCCGGCCGCTCGGCCTGCCTCGAGCACGCGCCTCGACTGCTCCGCGGTGAACGCACCGCGTTCGCAGAAGGCGTCGACCCAGCGCGAGTACGGCGTGCACGCCTCCAGCATCTCGCCGACGACGAGGTCGACGTACGCGTCGGCGCCCGGGCCGTCGGGCTCCCGGAACTCGAACGGGACCACATGCGCGCCGAGGAATGTGACCTCGTCGGTCACCTCGGCCGCGAGCCGAGCCAGCCGTGCCTCGTCGGCGACGCCGAGCCCGTAGCCCGTCTTGATCTCGAACGTCGTGGTGCCCTGGCGGTGCAGTTCATCGACGAAGCCCGCGAGCCGGGACCGCAGCTCATCGTCGGTCGCTGCACGTGTCGCCGCGACGGTCGAACGGATGCCGCCGGCCTCGTATGCCCGTCCGGCCATACGAGCCGCGAACTCCGCGGCGCGGTCGCCACCGAACACGAGGTGGGTGTGGCTGTCGACGAAGCCCGGGATGACGGCCCGACCGCCGAGGTCGACGACCTCGACCTCGGCGTCCCACGCGGTGCGGTGCTCGTCGCCGTCTCGGCGATCCTCGCGGTCGTGCCGGACCTCGTCAGCGTGCGACGGTGCGTTGGCCGCCGGCCCCGCCCAGACGACGCGACCGTCCTCGACGAGTACGGCCGCATCGCGGACGATGCCCGACGTCCCGCCGTCGCGTCCTTCGGTCGGCTCGTTCGTGACCAGCTCGCCGATGTTCGTCAGCAGCATCCACCGCACCGCACCGCCGTCTGTCATGCGTCCATCATGGGCACGTTCAGGCCGCGCTCGCGAGCCACCTCGACGGCTCGGTCGTAGCCCGCGTCGACGTGGCGCATCACGCCCGTGCCGGGGTCGTTGACCAGCACGCGGGCGATCTTCTCGGCAGCGAGGTCGGTGCCGTCGGCGACCACGACCTGGCCGGCGTGGATCGAACGGCCGATGCCGACGCCGCCGCCGTGGTGGATCGACACCCAGGTCGCACCCGAGGCGGTGTTCAGCAGCGCGTTCAGCAGCGGCCAGTCGGCGATCGCGTCGGAGCCGTCGGCCATCGACTCGGTCTCGCGGTACGGCGACGCCACCGAGCCGGAGTCGAGGTGGTCGCGACCGATGACGATCGGCGCGGAGAGCTCGCCCGAGGCGACCATCTCGTTGAACTTCAGGCCCGCGAGGTGGCGCTCCTTGTAGCCCAGCCAGCAGATGCGCGCGGGCAGGCCCTCGAAGTGGACCTTCTCGCCGGCCTGCTCGATCCAGCGGCGGAGGTGCGCGTCCTCGGGGAACAGCTCGAGGATGGCGCGGTCGGTCGCGGCGATGTCGGCCGGGTCGCCCGAGAGCGCCGCCCAGCGGAACGGGCCCTTGCCCTCGGCGAAGAGCGGGCGGATGTACGCCGGGACGAAGCCCGGGAAGTCGAAGGCGTGCTCGTAGCCGCCGAGCTCGGCCTCGCGCCGGATCGAGTTGCCGTAGTCGAAGACCTCGGCGCCCCGCGCCTGGAAGCCGACCATGGCCTCGACGTGCGCCGCCATCGACCGGCGCGCGAGCTCGGTGAACTCGTGCGGGTCGGAGGCCGCGAGCGCGTGCCACTCCTCGACGGAGACGCCGACGGGCAGGTACGAGAGCGGGTCGTGCGCGCTCGTCTGGTCGGTGACGATGTCGATCGCGACGCCGCGCTCGAGCAGCTCGGGGAAGACGGATGCCGCGTTGCCGACGACGCCGACGCTGAGCGCGCGACCCTCGGCCTTCGCGGCGAGCACTCGCTCGACCGCGGCGTCCAGCGACGGCGCGACCTCGTCGAGGTAGCCGTGCTCGACCCGGCGGGTGAGGCGGGTCTCATCGACGTCGACGATGAGCACGGCGCCGCCGTTCATCGTCACGGCGAGCGGCTGCGCGCCGCCCATGCCGCCGCAGCCGGCGGTGAGGGTCAGGGTGCCCGCGAGCGACGCGTCGGCGACCTCGTCGGCCGAGGCGCCGCGCTTCGCCGCGAGCGAGCGGGCGACGGCGCCGAAGGTCTCGTAGGTGCCCTGCAGGATGCCCTGCGTGCCGATGTAGATCCACGACCCGGCCGTCATCTGGCCGTACATCGTGAGGCCGAGCTGCTCGAGCCGGCGGAACTCGGGCCAGGTCGCCCAGTCGCCGACGAGGTTCGAGTTGGCGATGAGCACGCGGGGCGCCCACTCGTGGGTGCGGAAGACGCCGACGGGCTTGCCGGACTGCACCAGCAGCGTCTCGTCGGGCTCGAGCTCGCGGAGCGTGCGCGTGATCGCGTCGAACGCCTCCCAATTGCGGGCGGCCTTGCCGGTGCCGCCGTAGACGATGAGGTCCTCGGGACGTTCGGCGACCTCGGGGTCGAGGTTGTTCATGAGCATGCGCAGCGGCGCCTCGGTCTGCCAGCTCTTCGCCGAGAGCTCGGTGCCGTGGGCGGCGCGGACGGTGCGGGGGCCGGCGACGGCGTCGGCCTCGGTGGGTGCGGCGGTGGTCATGTTCCGATCCCACACCCTCGCGGGGGCGTCGACAACGGATGCCGCCGGGCTCGCGTCCGGGATCCCGGACTCGCCGGGTCGGCACGCCCGACTGGCGGGCGGGACGTCGCAGCGGCGCGGGCGACTCAGCCGAGGCTGACGCCGCGTGCCGCCATGAACGGGACCGCGTCGGTGGCGACGCCGTCGAGCCGCACCTCGAAGTGGAGGTGGCACCCCGTCGAGGCGCCGGTGCTGCCGACCGCGCCGATCAGCTCGCCCGCTGCGACGACCTGGCCCTCGCCGACGAGGATGCCGCCGTCGCGCAGGTGCGCGTAGCCGGTCGTGACGCCGTCGCCGTGGTCGAGGAGGATCCAGTTGCCGTACGAGCCGTTGCGACCGGCCGTGACGACGACGCCGCCGGTCGCGGCGAAGACGCCCGTCCCGCATTGCGCGGCGATGTCGGTGCCCCGGTGGAACTCGTTCACGCCGGGAAGCGGCTTGTCGGGCCGCGGGCCGAAGCCGTCGGTGATCGACCCGGAGGCGGGCGAGGCCCAGCCCTGTTCGCTCAGCTGACCGCCGTCGGCCGGGATGTTCGAGAACGCCGAGGTCACGTCGGAGGCGGCGAGTCGCGTCTGCGCTCCACTCAGTGCCGCACGAGCGGCCGCCACGACGCCTTCGGCGACGACGACGTCGTTCTCGAACTCGTCGATCGGGATGGCGTCGACCGCCTCCCAGGCGGCCGCGGCGCGCTCCTCGGCCGCATCGGCGTCGGCGTCGCGACGCTCGGCGATCGCACGCAGGCGATCGGAGTCGCCGGCGAGCTTCTGCACGCGATCCATGCCGGCGAGGCCCGCGAGCAGGTCCTTGCCGGAGCCCATCGCGGCCGCCATCGAGCGCATCGCCGCGCCGTCGCCCTCGACCGCGTCGAGGTAGACGCTGGCCGCGGTCTCGGCCGCGTGGCGGGCGTCGGCGGCCTGCTCGTCGAGGCGCTCCGCGACCGCGCGGGCGACGGTGCGAGTGCTGCGTGCGGAGGCGAGCGCCGCCTCGGCACTCCGGAGCTCCGTCATCGCGAGCGTGAGCTTCGTGCGGAGGCCGGAGATCGCCGACGTCCGCGAGTCGGCCGTGCCGACCGTCGTGACCCTGAGCATCTGCGCGACCGGGCCGTCGCCGACGAGGACGAAGGGTGCCGAGACGCCGGGCGCCTGCGGCGCCGGAGCGGGCGCCGGCGCCGGGCTGGGCGTCGGCGTGGGGTCCGGCGTGGGCGTGGGATCCGGCGTGGGCGTCGGGTCGGGGGTCGGCGTCGGGTCGGGAGTGGGTGTCGGGTCGGGAGTGGGTGTCGGGTCGGGAGTGGGCGTCGGGTCGGGGGTCGGCGTCGGGTCGGGAGTGGGTGTCGGATCCGGCGTCGGCGCCGGCTCCCCGGTCGCCGGTGGATCGGTCGGTGCGGGATCGCCGGTCGCGTCGGCCGTCGGATCGGCGGTCGTGGCCGTGCCGTCGGCTTCGCTCGAGACCGAGGTCGTCGTGACGAGTTCCTCCGCGCCGGCCGGCGCGATCGCCGAGAGGCTGAACAGCAGGCCGCCGGCGATCGCCGCGATCGCAGCGGTGCACCTCCGAGCGGGCCTCGCTCGGAACGGGTCTCGTTCGTCGATGTCTCGGGTTTGGAACATAGGGCTTCCTCGGCCGGCAATCCTCGCCGGCACCCCCCAAGTCTGCCCTGTTCCGGGAACGGCGCACAAGGACCCCGGTCCCCGCGGTGCTCCCCCGTTCGGGGCTCAGCGCGCGCTCGGGTCAGGCGAGCGCGGCGCCCGCTCCCGCGCGCTCGAGCACCGCGCCCGATCGGACCGCATCCACGACCCGCTCGATCTCAGGGGAGAGGAAGCGGTCCGCGCCCGGGATCGCCCCGCTGGAGGCGACGAGTTCGACGACCCGGCCGGTCGCGGCTCCGGGCTCCAGCGGCGCCCGGAGCGCGAGGCCGCGAGCGGCCGTCAGGACCTCGATCGCGACGACACGGGTGAGCCCGTCGATCGCGCGACGGAGCTTGCGCGCGGCGGCCCAGCCCATCGACACGTGGTCCTCCTGCATGGCCGACGACGGGATCGAGTCGACCGACGCGGGGACGGCGAGGCGCTTGAGCTCCGAGACGATCCCCGCGGCGGTGTACTGGGCGATCATGAGCCCGGAGTCGACGCCGACCTCGTGCGCGAGGAAGGGCGGAAGGCCGTGGTTGCGGGCCTTGTCGAGGAACCGGTCGGTGCGACGTTCGCTCATGGAGGCGACATCCGCCACCGCGATCGCGAGGAAGTCGAGCACGTACGCGACGGGCGCGCCGTGGAAGTTGCCGTTCGACTCGACGCGACCATCGGCGGTCAGCACCGGGTTGTCGACGGCGCTCGCCAGCTCGGCCTCGGCGACGGATGCGGCGTGCGCGAGCGTGTCGCGCGCGGCGCCGTGCACTTGCGGCGCGCAACGCAGCGAGTACGCGTCCTGCACCCGCGTGCACTCGGGGCCCTTGTGGCTCGCCACGATGGGCGAGCCCGCGAGCAGGCTCCGGATGTTGGCGGCCGAGACGGCCTGGCCGCGCTGCGGCCGGAGCGCGTGCAGGTCTGCGGCGAACACGGCGTCGGTGCCCATGAGTCCCTCGACGCTCATCGCCGCGGCGACGTCGGCGGTGGCGAGCAGCATCCTGAGGTCGTGGATCGCCAGGGCGAGCATGCCGAGCATGCCGTCGGTGCCGTTGATGAGGGCGAGGCCCTCCTTCTCGCCGAGGTGGAGCGGGGCGATGCCGGCCGCGTCGAGGGCGGTGGCGGCATCCGTCGGCGCCGTGTGCGACCCCTCGGATGCGGTGCCGCGCACGCGCACGTCGCCTTCGCCCATCGCGACCAGCGCGCAGTGCGCGAGCGGCGCGAGGTCGCCCGAGCAGCCGAGCGAGCCGTACTCGCGCACGACCGGGGTGATGCCGGCGTTCAGGATGGCGGCGTAGGTCTCGGCGGTCTCGCGGCGCACGCCCGTGCGGCCGGTCATGAGCGTCGAGAGGCGCAGCAGCATGAGCGCGCGCACGACCTCGCGCTCGACCTCGGGACCGGAGCCCGCGGCGTGCGAGCGGACGAGGCTCGCCTGCAGCTGCGGGCGGCGGTCCTCGGCGATGAAGGTCGTCGCGAGCGCGCCGAATCCCGTCGAGATGCCGTAGTGCGGCTGCGGGTCGGCCGCCAGGTCGTCGATGATCGCACGGCTCGCGGCGACCTCGTCGATCGCGCCCGGGTCGAGCTCGACGCGGGCGTCGTGGCGGGCGACGGCGACGACGTCGTCGATCGACAGCGGTCCGGTGCCGACGGTGACGGATGCCGCGGTGCGGGCTGGTGCGGGCGCGATCGTGCTCATACGTCCGATTCCACACCGTCGTCGCGCGGGTCGGAACGCGGGGGAGTACGCTGCCGTCCGGGATACCGGACGAAGGGCGAGGGCATGTCGGACGCATCGAAGGTGCCTGCGGCCGACCAGGTGCTGCGGATCCTCAGCCACCTCGCGACCCAGCGCGGCCCGGTGCCCGCCGCCTCGATCGCGTCCGCGCTCGGGCTCCCCCGCTCGACCACCTACCACCTGCTCGGCGTGCTCCAGGAGCGGGGCTTCGTCGTGCACCTGCCCGAGGAACGCCGCTACGGCCTCGGCGTCGCCGCGTTCGAGCTCTCCAGCGGGTTCAGTCGCCAGCAGCCGCTCACGCGGCTCGGCCGCCCGCTCGTCGCGGCCCTCGTCGACCGCCTCGGCGAGTCGGGCCACCTCGCCGTGCTGCACGGCCGCGACGTGCTGTACCTCGTGGAGGAGCGCGCCCCGCGACGGCCGTCGCTCGTCTCCGACGTCGGCGTGCGTCTCCCGGCCCACCTGACCGCCTCGGGTCGCGCGATGCTGCAGGCGCTCCCGCCCGCGCAGCTGCGCGCGCTCTACCCCGACCGGGCCGCGTTCGCCGACCTCCCCTCGACGACGGATGCCGCCCCCTGGACGTACGCGCGCCTGAAGTCCGTGCTCGCCGAGGCGCGGGCCGCGGGCGTCGCCGGCGAGCACGGCGAGGTCACGCGGGGGCTCGCCTCCGTCGGTGCACCCGTGCTCGACCACCTCGGCTGGCCCGCAGCCGCGATCGCGGTCACGTTCGCCGAGGGCGCGTCCGACGAACTGGTGGACGCGGCGAGCGGAGCCGTCATCGACGCAGCCGCGACGCTCTCGCGACGGATCGGCGCTCGCTGAATCCGCGCCCGCTGTACCGGCTCCCGCAGATCAGGCGCCGGGCGAGCCGCCGGCGCTGCGACGGGTCGCACGACGGATCCGGTCCCGGAGACGTGCGGCCAGACTCCGGGTATCCGGATGCCGAGTCCCGGCCGGCACGTCCACCGCGCCCGACGAGTTCAGGATGACGAATCCGACGCGGAGGCGTCCCCCACCCAGGAAGGCGGTCGCGTCCGCGTCGAGACGGAGCCGGACGCGGCCGGAACGCGCCACCACGGCGCTGCGACGGATGACCGGACCCGACCGATGCTCGAGCCGCACGAGCACGCTCGCGCCGTCGGGAAGTCCGTCGAGGTGCGCGGACACGCGCAGACGCGCGCCGGGCCGTCGGAGGCGGAGCCGTCGGACGACCGGGGCGGGCGATGGAAGGCCGCCCGACGTCTCGAACCGACCTCGATGGCGCGCCTGCGCGGAACGCTGCACCTCGGCCCATCGTGCGACGGTGGAGGCGGCGTCCGAGGAGGCCGCAGCACGGCGTGCGGCCTCGCGCATGCGCCGACGCTCGGCTTCGGGCAGCGTCGCGAACGCGACGACCGCGTCCGCGAGTGCGGCGACGTCGCCCGGCCGCGCGAGGAACCCGGTCACGCCGTCCTCGATGACGTCCGCCGGACCGTACGGCACGTCGTAGGCGACCGGCACGCATCCCCTCGCCATCGCCTCGAGGAGCACGAGCGGCGCGCCCTCCGACGTGCTCGTGAGCAGGGTCAGCGACGCCTCGGCGAACGCGTCCGCAGCGTGGGCGCGATAGCCGACGAAGGCGACCGAATCCTCGAGCCCCGCACGGTCGGCGGCATCGCGCAGCCGCTCGCGTTCCGGTCCGTCCCCGATCACCGTGAGCCGGACGGACGCCCCGCGGGACCGCGCCACTCGGACGCATTCGATCGCGTGGTCGATGCGCTTGCGCGAGGTCAGTCCCGCGACCACGACGATGGAGGCGGGATCGCGACGCGGTCCCGCGCCGGGATCCGCCGGACGGCGGACCTCCGGCGTGGCGTTCGGGACGACCGCGAAGGTGCCGGCGCCGACGAGCAGTGCATCGGCATCGGCTCGCTGGCGTTCGGTGAGGAACACGACGGCGTCGAATGCCTCCGGGTGGGTGAGCGCGTCCCGCCGCGAGGCGCGGATCACGCCGAGGGGGCGCTCCGCTCCTGCGAGGTGCGAGTTGTGCACGACGTGGATCGTGACGAGCTCGGGCCGACGGACCGCCGCGACGAAGCGAGCGGCCGTCTTGCTGTCGACGATCGCGAAGGCGGGGCCGTCGCCCGCGACGTCCGAGATCCAGTCCGCGTAGCACGACCATGCCGATCGCCAGGTGCGCAGGGGGCGCTCGTCGGCGTCGAGCGCGGTCATGACGCGCCGGATCCGCCCGGAACGATGCCGCTCGTCGATGAGCGCGAGGGAGCCGTCGGCGCGACGATGCTCGATGCGGAGGCCGCCGTCGACCTCGTGGGTCTCGACCGTCCCGGGACCCGCCACGCGGACGTCGCCGCGGACGTCGTCGTACAGGTTGCGGAGGCGTACGCCCGGCACGAGCCGGCCCTGGCGGGTCAGTCGTTCCGCGATCGCGATGTGGTCCGGCCGGGCGTCGAACGTGAGCACGTCGACCTCCGCGCCGCCGAGCTCGACGAAGCTCCGGGACCGGTGGAGCAGGGCGGCCGTCATCCCGCCGGGCGAATCGGGGATGGCCCACGTGATCGCGAGCTGCCGACCCGCCGGCAGTCCGTCGGGAGGCACGCCCTCGGCGACGGACCCGGGGGCTCGCACGGGCGAGGGGGTCCCGCGCGGCGGGGCTGGCCGCGTCATCCTGCGGGCGTCAGCCATGGCCGGAGCATCCGCGTCACCCAGGGCAGCACCCAATACGTCATGATCGGCGTGAGCACGAGCGTCGTGACGAGCACCCGCAGCGCGAGCGGCACGTCCTCCCACCACGGCGCGAGCGCGACGAGCAGCGTGAACGCGAGGTTCACGGGGAAGAAGCCGAGCCAGATGCTGACCGCCTGCTTCCAGCGCGGGGGAGCGGGCGGGAGCGCGGCATCCGCCGGCCCCGAGTCATCCGTCACCGCCGGCACCGAGCCCGTGGCGGGGTCGTCGAACCACCCCTCGATGCCGGTTCGGCGCTTCGCCCTCTCCGCCCGCACGAACCCCCGGCCCATCTCGAGCCACCACGAGCGCTCGGGCGATCGCTCCCAGGCCTCGAGGGTCTCCTCGTTCGCGAAGCGGTAGAGCATGTGCCACACGTCCGAGTCCTCGCCGGCGCGCACCCATCCCGACCCGAGGAAGCCCGGGTAGCGATTGGCGAGGTTCACGCCGGTCTGCACCCAGACCGTCGCCTCCGCGATGCGGTCGGGATCGACCTCGCGGCGGATCGACACGGTGATCGGTTCGGTGCCCATGCCTCCATCACAGCGCATGCGCATGTCAGGCGCATTGCGGGGCGGAGTCGCGTTCGGGAGCGCCGCGCTCGGCGGGTCCCGGCGGACGGGCCGCGCTCGCCGGATCGCGTCGGCGCGTCGCTCGCCGGTCAGCCGAGGTGCGCGTGCAGGAAGGCCGCGACCCGTTCCCGGAGGCCCTCGTCGAGGATTCCGATCGAGTGCGCCCCGCCCGGCACCACCGCGAGCTCGACCTCCACCGCCGACGCGCCGAGCGTGTCGGCGAATCGCTGCGACTGGGCGAGCGGGATGATCTCTGACTCGGCGTGCCCGATGAAGAACGGCGGGTCGGTGGGGTCGACCTGCGCCGTCGCCGACGCATCGATCGCCTGCGGGCATCGCTCGTCGGGCGTCCCCGGCTCGCACCCGAGGAAGTCGCCCACGATGCTGCGCAGCCAGTCGGACGCGGCATCCGCGTCGAGCTCGGGCAGGCCGAGCCCGACCGGGCCGGAGAGCTCGGCGACCGCGGCGACGCGCGAGCCCACGTCGAGCGGTCCCTCGCCGAGCGTGCCGAGGAGCGCCGCGAGGTGCCCGCCGGCGGAACCGCCGAACGCGCCGATGCGGGCGGGGTCGATGTCGAACCGCTCGAGCTGCTCCGGTTCGCGCAGCCACGCGACCGCGGCCGCGACGTCGTCGATCTGCGCCGGGTAGACCGCGTCGGGCACGAGCCGGTAATTGACGGATGCCGCGACGAAGCCCTCGCTCGCGAGCCACAGGCAGACGTTGCGCCAGTCGGCGTTCGCCTTGTCGCCGCGCGCCCAGCTGCCCCCGTGCACCGAGACGACCGCCGCGTTCGCGCCGGCGATGGCGGATGCCGCCGGGCGGCACACGTCGAGCGTCAGGACCGTGCCGTCCTCGGCGACCGCGTACTCGAGGTCGGCGTCGACGCGGAGGTCGGCGGGCGCCTCGAACGTCCGGATGCCGATGATCTCGTTGCCCGCGACCTCGCTCGACGCCTGCCGCGCGCTCGGGTCCAGCTCGCGCAGCGGCTGGTGGAACGCGGACGCCACGGCGGCGACCGCCAGCGCTGCGCTCACGGCGAGGGCGATCCGCACCGGCCGGCGACGCCGGCTGCCGCGGAAGCCGGAGGGTCGGGTCATGGGTGGGGGGCTCCGGGGTTCTGGGGTGAGGTGATGCTACCCCAGGATCGGCGCGATGCCGACACCGGATCGGGTGGTGTCCGCGGGCCCCCCGAGGCCGGTCGGCGGGGTGGGCGGGCACCGGTACGCTCGGGTCGCCCCTCGACCTCGCGGGCGCATCGATCCGCCATCCGATCCCCCGCGAGCCGACCCCCCGAGACCCGAAGGCACCCGTGACCCGACCCCGCCCCGCCCGGCGACGCACGACGCGCGCGCTCGCCGCGATCATCGGCATCTCCCTGTCCTGCGCGCTCACCGGATGCTCCGCCGACGAGCTCCTCGACGTCGTCGAGGTGATCGCGGCCGAGCTCGTCGAGCAGGCGTCGGACGGCGAACCGGGCGCGACTGCGGACCCGGGACCCTCCGCCCCCGACGGCGACCTCACCGCGGAGGAGTTGGACGCAGCGCGCGAGGCGCTTGCGGCGCTGCCGGTGAAGGGTCGTGCGCCCATGACCGGATACGAGCGCGACGCGTTCGGCCACGGCTGGATCGACGTCGATCGGAACGGCTGCGACACCCGCAACGACGTGCTCGCGAGGGATCTCGTCGACCCCGACCGGCCGGCCGGATGCCGCGTGCTCTCCGGGGTCCTCGACGACCCGTACACGGGCGCCGTGATCGAGTTCGTGCGCGGGCAGGGCACGTCGCAGCTCGTGCAGATCGATCACCTGGTGCCGCTCGCGAACGCCTGGGTGACCGGCGCGCAGCAGCTCACCGACGAGGAACGCGTGGCGTTCGCCAACGACCCGCTCAACCTGCTCGCGGTCGACGGGTCGGCCAACCAGCAGAAGGGCGCGGGCGACGCCGCGACCTGGCTGCCGTCGAACCGTTCCTTCCGATGCGAGTACGTCGCGCGCCAGGTCGCCGTCAAGCTCGCGCACGGGCTCTGGGTGACGCCGCCCGAGCACGACGCGATCGAGCGGGTGCTCGACGGCTGCCGCCCCGTCGCCTGAGCCGGCGTGCCGTGCGGGTTCAGCCGACGGGGTCGCCCGTCAGCGGATCGATCGCGACCGACGCGTCCTCGTACGGCGCGTCGAGCAGGACCAGGACGCGGACCGGTCGCCGGCCCTCCTCGTCCGCCACGGTCCAGCGCTCGACGAGGACGATCACCGAATCCGGGTCGAGGATGCCGGAGTGCTCGCGCGCGGCGTCGATGAAGTCCGGGATGCGGGAGAAGTCGACCTCGTCGACATCGAACAGGTCGCCGCGCGGGTCGTCGGGCTGGATCGGGTCGGGTCCGCCGTGCTCGGTTCGGTCGTAGCGGTACTCGTAGCCGTCGATCGTGAGCGCTCCGGGCTCGCTCGGCGCGGACGCCAGGGCGTAGTCGTCGTAGAAGCCGATCCGGACGAACACCGTGCCACCGGTCTCGTGGGCGAGCGCCTCGACGATCTCCTGGTGGCGGTCGCCGAGCGCGACGCCCGCCGAGGCCGGATCTCCGGACGCGAGCGCGCGGGTGATGCGGTGGATCGAGTCGAACGCCGGGACCAGCACCGCCACCGCCGCGACGACGGCGACGGTTCCGAGCAGCACCGAGCGCCAGACGTGGCGCGCCGAGCGTCGACCCGGCGCGGAGGCCGAGCGGCTCGACGTGCGCGCCGGAGACGTCACCCACGACGACACGGCCGAGCCGAGCGGGACCGTCCGCTCGGCTCCGCTGCGCAACTGCTCGGCGTCGCGACGCGCCGCCAGGTCGGGAGTCGGGTCGAGGTCGAGCACGACGTCGGCCGACGCCGCATCCGGTCGACGCACCACGATGATCGAGCCCGGCTGGAGTTCGTCGAGCGCAGCCCGGGCGACGGACGCGCGATGCGTCGTCGAGTAGGCGGCCCGGTCGGCCGGCGCCACCGTCAGGGTCAGGTCGACCTCGCTGCGGTCGGCTCCGCTCCGGCCGCCCGTGCGGTCGCCGGAGCGGTGCACGCGCTCGACGCGGGCGAGCGCGGGCTCGCCCGCGTCGCCGACCCCGGCCGGCACGGCCGCCGCGCGGGCCGGATCGAACGCACCCGCGCTGCGGAGCCCGGCGAAGACCGCCGCGACGATCGCGACGGGGAGGGACAGCGACCAGAGGATGATGTACCGCGGATCGCCGGTCGCGATCGCGCCGAGCACGCCGCCGACGGTGACACCCGCGGCGACGGCGGCGAGGAGCGCGAGCATGCGGAACCTCCGGGTACGTGGTCCGATCAGCATGCCCCGTCATGGCGACGTCGCGCACCCACCCGATCGGTGGACGGTTGCCCGAGCCCCGGCCCGGTGACGACCGCCGCTACTCGCCGACGGCCAGCGGGCGCTCGTCGAGCGGCTCCGAGCCGAACCCGGCGAGCGGCGCCGCCCCGAAGCCCACGAGCGACTTGGCCATGCAGATGCTCGCGGGCACGCCCACGTAGCGACCGAACGGCTCCACCCGGCGGTAGCCGTGCTTGGCGTAGAACGCCTGCGCGGGAAGGTGCTGCGTGCCGGTCTGCAGCACCAGTTCGCGGATGCCTCGAGCGCAGGCATCCGTCTCGACCCGATGCAGCAGCCGGCCCGCGATGCCGGTTCCGCGTGCCGGCTCGTCGACGTACATGCGGACGATCTCCGCGCGCCCCTGATCGTGCGTGCCGTCGTCGATGAGCGCGATCATGCCGACCGCGGTGCCGTCGTCGGTGCGTGCCACGTAGACGGTCGCGCCCGGGCGCGCGAGCTCGGCCGCATCGAGCTGCACGCACCCGCCGCCCGCGGGATAGAGCGCACGCGAGTACGACGAGCCTGCCTCGAGCAGGCGCGCGACCCCGGCCGCGTGCGGCGGCTCGATGGAGATCGACGGCGGTGTGGTCACGACGAGAGCGTACGTCAGTCGCGTTACCGCTCCGTTACGTTCCTGCGGCGGAATGCGACGTGGGGCGTATTCACAGGGGGGTGTCCGGTATCGTTGGCAGGTCGGTTCCAGGCACCGTGCACGTCGCACGGATGGGTTTGTGAGTCTTGAGGGCCGGTTCCACGCGCAGTCCGCGCGCGGATAGTCACCGTATGTGAACGGCCCCGGTCGACGATGCTCCCGGGTTCTCAGTCGTGCCGCGCTCGCGCGGCCGGTTGCCATGTACACGCAACCACAACCCAGGAAGCCCCGATGCCCAAGAACAAGAAGCCCGCCGGCGGTCGCCCCGCCAAGAACTTCGACCCCTCGTACGCGAAGAGCTCGCGCCGCAGCGCCACTCGCGCGGGCGGCTCGCACAAGCCGGGCTCTCGCAGCCCCGGCCACCGCGGCTACCGTCCCGAGGAGGCCGACGCCCCGAAGAACCGCTGGACGCGTGAGGAGCGCGTGGCCAGCGGTCGCACGCCGCACCGCGCGGAGCGCGCAGGACGCGATGAGCGCGCCGGTCGCGACGACCGCGGGCCGCGGTCCTTCGGCCGTGACGAGCGTGCGCCGCGTCGGTCCGACCGTGACGACCGTCCGGCCCGTTCGTTCGATCGGGATGACCGGGGTTCGCGTCGGTTCGACCGCGACGACCGTCCGGCCCGTTCGTTCGACCGGGGCGACCGCGCGCCGCGGCGCTCCGGCCGCGACGACCGCCCGTCGCGCCCGTACGAGCGCGACGACCGGGGTTCGCGCCGGTTCGACCGCGACGACCGTCCGGCTCGTTCGTTCGATCGGGATGACCGGGGTTCGCGTCGGTACGACCGCGACGACCGTCCGGCTCGTTCGTTCGATCGGGATGACCGGGGTTCGCGTCGGTACGACCGCGATGACCGTCCCGCCCGTTCGTTCGACCGCGACGACCGCGCGCCCCGGCGCAGCCGCGAGTTCGACCGCCCCGGCTTCCGCGACTCCGAGCGCCGCCCGTCGTCGTTCTACCCCGCGAACGACCGCACCGCCCGCGCCGACCGCAGCGATCGAGCCGACCGATTCCAGCCGGCCGACGACGTGGTGCTCGAGCGGCTCGAGGCCGACGCCATCGCGGCCGAGGCCGTCGACGGCATCCGCTTCGCCGACCTCGGGCTCGGAGGCAACATCGTCCGCGCCCTGAGCGAGCTCGGCGCGGAGTCGCCCTTCCCCATCCAGGCCGCGACCATCCCGGTCGTGCTCGAGGGCCGCGACGTCCTCGGCCGCGGCCGCACCGGCTCGGGCAAGACCATCGCGTTCGGTGCGCCGACCGTCGAGCGCCTCATGCAGGACTGGGCGGCGTCGGGCAAGTCCGGCGGCAAGCGCCAGATGGGCCGGAAGCCCCGCGCGCTGATCCTCGCCCCGACCCGCGAGCTCGCCCTGCAGATCGACCGCACCGTGCAGCCGATCGCGCAGAGCGTGGGCCTCTTCACGACGCAGATCTACGGCGGCGTCCCGCAGGGCCGCCAGGTCGGCGCGCTCCAGCGCGGCGTCGACATCGTGATCGGCACGCCCGGCCGCGTCGAGGACCTCATCGAGCAGGGCCGCCTCGACCTCTCCGAGATCATGGTCACGGTCCTCGACGAGGCCGACCACATGTGCGACCTCGGCTTCCTGGAGCCCGTGCAGCGCATCCTCCGTCGCACCCCGGCGGGAAGCCAGCGCCTCCTCTTCTCGGCGACGCTCGACACCGGCGTGGCCGCGCTCGTCGACGAGTTCCTCGTCGACCCGGCGGTGCACGAGGTCGCCGGCGAGGACCAGGCGTCGAGCACCATCGAGCACCGCGTGTTCGTCATCGACAACCGCGACAAGCGCGACATCGTGGCGAGCCTCGCCGACCGGAACGGCAAGACGCTGATCTTCTCGCGCACCCGCGCGTTCGCCGAGGACCTCACCATGCACCTCGAGGACGCCGGCATCTTCGCCGTCGCCCTGCACGGCGACCTGAACCAGGCCAAGCGCACGCGCAACCTGCAGCAGCTGACGAGCGGTCGGGTCGACGTGCTCGTCGCGACGGATGTCGCCGCCCGCGGGATCCACGTCGACGACATCGACCTCGTCATCCAGGCCGACGCGCCCGACGAGTACAAGACGTACCTGCACCGTGCCGGCCGCACGGGTCGCGCGGGCCGCGAGGGTCGCGTCGTCACCCTGATCCCCCGCAACCGCCAGCGTCGCCTGGCCGACCTCCTCGGCCGCGCCGAGATCGAGGTCGACTTCGAGGACGTCCGCCTCGGCGACGAGCTCCTCGCCGACCTCGGCCCGATCCGCACGGCGGCCCCCGCCCCCTCTGCGGCGGCCGACGAGGACGCACCGGTCGCGTAACGGCGACCCGTCGCGGGCGTCGTCCCGCGGCATCCGCCTGCCCCCACCGCACGAAGGCCCCGACCACCCGGTCGGGGCCTTCGTCGTCGGACCACGACGTGCTCGACTGGCGGATGCGGCATCCGTTGGGCATACTTACTGACTGAACGGTCGGTTGTGAATGCAGCCGGAACGGATGACGCGGACGCCGCACGGCGGCGTGCGACGGTCCCGACAACGCGGTCAGGAGTAGAGCATGGCGGAGGCGTATCTCGTCGGCGGGGTGCGGACCCCGGTGGGTCGGTACGGAGGCGCGCTCGCGAGCGTGCGGCCCGACGACCTCGCGAGCCTCGTCGTCGGCGAGGCGATCCGCCGTGCCGGGCTCGAGCTCGACGCGATCGAGGAGGGCGCGATCGACGAGGTGATCCTCGGCGCCGCGAACCAGGCCGGTGAGGACAACCGCAACGTCGCCCGCATGTCGGTGCTGCTCGCCGGGCTCCCCGACTCGGTGCCCGGGATGACCGTGAACCGCCTGTGCGCGTCCGGCATGTCGGCCATCACGATGGCCGCGCAGGCGATCCGGGCAGGCGACGCCGACCTCATCGTCGCCGGCGGCGTCGAGTCGATGACCCGTGCGCCGTGGGTCCAGGCCAAGCCCGAGAAGCCGTGGGCGAAGCCCGGCGAGGCCTACGACACGTCGATCGGGTGGCGCTTCCCGAACGCCAAGCTGCTCGCGCGCGACAAGGCCACGTACTCGATGCCCGAGACGGCCGAGGAGGTCGCGCGCATCGACGGCATCACGCGCGAGGAGGCCGACGCGTTCGCGCTCCGCAGCCAGCAACGTGCAGCCGCGGCGATCGACGCGGGCCGGTTCGAGGCCGAGATCGTCGCCGTGCCGACCGCGCGCGGCGAGGTGCTCGTCGACGAGGGGCCGCGCCGCGACACGTCGCTCGACGTGCTCGCCGGGCTCCGCCCGGTCGTGAAGGGTGGCAGCGTGGTCACCGCCGGCAACTCGAGCTCGCTGAACGACGGCGCCAGCGCGATCGTCGTCGCGAGCGCGTCGGCCGTCGAGCGCTACGGCCTCACGCCGCGCGCCCGGGTCGTCGTCGGCGCCTCCGCCGGGCTCGCGCCCGAGATCATGGGCCTCGGCCCGGTGCCGGCGACCGAGAAGGCGCTCGAGCGCTCCGGCGTCTCGCTCGACGACATCGGCTCGATCGAGCTCAACGAGGCGTTCGCGACGCAGTCGCTCGCCTCGATGCGCCGACTGGGACTCGACCCCGAGCGGGTCAACGCCGACGGCGGCGCGATCGCCCTGGGGCATCCACTCGGCTCGTCGGGGGCGCGCCTCGTCGTGACGCTGCTCGGCCGCATGGAGCGCGAGGGCTCGCGCTACGGCCTCGCGACGATGTGCGTGGGCGTCGGCCAGGGCAGTGCCCTGATCGTCGAGGGCGTGCGATGACCCCGCCGGATGTCGCGGTGTCGCCCGACGCGCCGAAGCCGCTCCTCGTCGAGCGCCGCGACGACCGCGTGGTCGCGACGCTCAACCGCCCCGACAAGCGCAACGCGATCGACCAGGCGACGATCGACGCGATCCACGCGCTGTGCGCGGAGCTCGAGGCCGACCCGCGCATCCTCATCGTCACCGGTGCCGACGGCGTGTTCGCGTCGGGCGCCGACATCGCCCAGATGCGCGAGCGCACCGCCGCCGACGCGCGCGCCGGCATCAACGCGAACGCGTTCATCCGCATCAACGAACTGCCGATGCCCGTCATCGCCGCGGTCGACGGCTGGGCGCTCGGCGGGGGCGCCGAGCTGGCGTTCGCCGCCGACATCCGCATCGCCACGCCCGACGCGAAGTTCGGCAACCCCGAGACCGGGCTCGGCATCATCCCGGCCGCGGGGGCGACCTGGCGGCTGAAGGAGATCGTCGGCGAGGCGCGTGCCGCCGAACTGCTCCTGACCGGTCGCATCGTCGACGCCGCCGAGGCGCTCTCGATCGGGCTGGTCACCGCGGTCCACCCCGCAGCCGACCTGGTCGCGGAGGCCCACGCGATCGCCGACCGCATCGCGAGGAACGACCCGGCCGCGACCATGGCGACCAAGCGCGTCATGCGCGCGCCGCGCGCCGACCACCCCCACGTCGACCTCGAGGAGCAGGCCGTGCTCTTCGAGAGCCCGGAGAAGCACCGCCGCATGACCGAGTTCCTCGAGCGGCGGTCGGCGAAGAGGAGCGCGAAGTGAACGACACCACCACGACGGCACCCGAGCGGGTCGGCGTCCTCGGCGGCGGCCGCATGGGCGCGGGCATCGCGCACGCGTTCCTCCTCGCCGGATCGCACGTCACCGTGGTCGAACGGGACGCGGATGCCGCCGATGCGGCCCGCACGCGGGTGCTCGACTCCGTCGCAGCCTCCGTCGCGCGCGGCACGACCGATGCGACCGCCGACGCGCTCGCCGATCGATTCGCCGTCGCGACCGATGTCGCCGGGTTCGACGGCTCCGACCTCGTCGTCGAGGCCGTGCCCGAGGACCTCGGCCTGAAGGTCGATGCGCTCACCCGCGTCGAGGCCGTACTGGGGGCGGATGCCGCGCTCGCGTCGAACACGTCGTCGATCTCCATCGACGAGCTCGCCGGGCGGCTCGACCGGCCCGAGCGATTCCTCGGCCTGCACTTCTTCAACCCGGTTCCCGCGTCGTCGCTCGTCGAGATCGTGCGCGGCACCGGCACCGACGGCGCGCTGGTCGAGGAGGCGCGCGGCTGGGTCGAGGCGATCGGCAAGGCGCCCATCATCGTGCACGACGCCCCGGGCTTCGCCTCGAGCCGGCTCGGCGTCGCGCTCGGGCTCGAGGCGATCCGCATGCTCGAGGAGGGCGTCGCCTCGGCCGAGGACATCGACACCGCGATGGTGCTCGGCTACAAGCACCCCGTGGGCCCGCTGCGGCTCACCGACCTCGTCGGACTCGACGTGCGGCTCGGCATCGCCGAGTACCTCGCGGGCGAGCTCGGCGAGCGATTCGAGCCGCCCGCCCTCCTGCGCCGCAGGGTCGCCGAGGGCAAGCTCGGTCGCAAGACCGGCGAGGGCTTCCACCTGTGGGACGCGCAGTGACGCGCGTCGCCGACACGACCGACACGACCGAGGAGACCCACATGACCGGCATCCTGCCCAGCTACGTCCGCGACGCGTGGTGGACGCCCGACGCCTCGGCCGAGGCATCCGCCACCGAGGTGCGCGACGCCTCGACCGGCGAGGTCGTCGCGCGCGTCTCGACCGAGGGCCTCGACCTCGGCGCGGTGCTCGAGCACGCCCGCACGGTCGGCCAGCGCTCGCTCGGCGAGCTCACGTTCCACCAGCGCGCCGTGCTGCTGAAGCAGATGGCCCTCGTGCTCACCGAGCGCAAGGCCGAACTGTACGAGCTCTCCGCACGTACCGGCGCGACCAAGCGCGACTCGTGGGTCGACATCGACGGCGGCATCGGCGTGCTCTTCACCTACTCGTCGAAGGGTCGCCGTGAACTGCCGAACGCGAAGGTCGTCGTCGACGGCCCCGTCGAGCCGCTCTCGAAGGACGGTTCGTTCATCGGCCGCCACGTCTACACGCGCCTGCCCGGCGTGGCCGTGCAGATCAACGCCTTCAACTTCCCCGTGTGGGGCTCGCTCGAGAAGTTCGCGCCCGCGTTCCTCGCCGGCGTGCCGACGGTCGTGAAGCCCGCGACGCCGACCGGCTACCTCGCCGAGGCGTTCGTGCGGATCCTCGTCGAGTCGGGCCTCCTGCCTGCGGGCTCCCTCCAGCTCGTGTCGGGCAGCGTGCCCGACCTGTTCGACCACCTGCGCGTGGGCGACCTCGTCGCCTTCACCGGGTCGGCGTCGACCGCCGAGCGTCTCCGCGCCCACGATTCGGTCCAGACCGGCGGCGTCCGGTTCACCAGCGAGACCGACTCGATCAACGCGTCGGTGCTCGGCACCGACGCCGTGCCCGGCACGCCGGAGTTCGACGCGTACGTCACGCAGCTCGTCGTCGAGATGACCTCGAAGGCCGGGCAGAAGTGCACGGCGATCCGCCGCGCGATCGTGCCCGCCGCGTCCGTCGATGCGGTCGTCGACGCGGTTCGGGCGCGACTGGCCGAGAAGGTCGTCGTCGGCGACCCGCGCACCGAGGGCGTCACGATGGGGCCGCTCGCGTCGCTCGCGCAGCGCGACGAGGTGCTCCGCCAGGTGCGCCGGCTTCAGGAGGCCGGCGGCGAGCTCGTGATCGGCTCGATCGAGGCGCCCGAGGGCGTGGGCGCCGACGGCGCCTTCGTCGCGCCGATGCTCCTGAGCTTCACGGATGCCACGGCCGACGCGGTGCACGAGGTCGAGGCGTTCGGCCCCGTGGCATCCGTCATCGCCTACGACACCATCGACCAGGCGGTCGACCTCGTCGCCCGCGGAGGCGGCTCGCTCGTGACGAGCGTCGCCACCCACGACCCGGACGTCGCGGTCGCACTCGCGTCCGGGATCGCCGCGATGAACGGCCGCCTCCTCTTCCTCGACCGCGACGACGCGCGCACGTCGACCGGCCACGGCTCGCCCGTGCCGCACCTCGTGCACGGCGGCCCCGGCCGCGCCGGCGGCGGCGAGGAGCTCGGCGGCATCCGCGCCGTCTTCCACCACATGCAGCGCACGGCCGTGCAGGGCTCGCCCGCGATGCTGACCGCGCTCACGGGCGTCTGGCACTCGGGCGCCGCAGCGCGACCGTACGCGGAGTCGGGCGACGTGCACCCGTTCCGCAAGTCGCTCGCAGAGCTGCGCATCGGCGACCAGGTCGCGTCGCCCTCGCGCACCGTGACGCTCGAGGACATCGAGACGTTCGCGAACTTCACGGGCGACACGTTCTACGCGCACATGGACGAGGCGGCCGCGGCGGCGAACCCGTTCTTCCCCGGTCGCGTCGCGCACGGCTACCTGCTCGTGTCGTGGGCTGCCGGCCTGTTCGTGGACGCCGCGCCCGGGCCGGTGCTCGCGAACTCGGGCCTCGAGAACCTGCGCTTCATCACGCCGGTCTCGCCCGGCGACGAGATCCGCGTCGAGCTCACGGCGAAGCAGATCACGCCGCGCGAGACCGACGAGTACGGCGAGGTGCGCTGGGACGCGGTGCTGAAGAACCAGCGCGACGAGATCGTCGCGACCTACGACGTGCTGACGCTCGTGGCGAAGGAGCAGGCGCCCGACGACGCGGCCGCCGACCGTGCCGAGGTCGCGCAGGCGGAGGCGCAGCCGGCGTGACCCGGTGAGCGGGCCGTCGGGCGGGTCGCGCCGCGCTCACCGCGCTCGCGACTCGACCGCCGGGAACGCTCAGCCGCGCAGCGCGAGCGCGAACGGCAGCACGTCGGTCGCGCCCGCACGGCGGAGCTCGCGGGCCGCGATCGTGAGGGTCCAGCGGCTGTCGGCGAGGTCGTCGACGAGCAGTACGCCGGCGGCCGGCACGTCGAGGGCGTCGGCCGAGAAGCGGTTCCAGGTCCCGGCGAGCCGGAACGCGCTGTTGCCGCCCGGGCCGCCCGTCGGGCCGCCATCGACGAGGGCGAGTTCGCCGAGGTAGGGCAGGCGGCCGACCTCCGCGAGCCCGAGCGCGAGCGAGCCGACGAGCTGCGGGCGCGAGCGCGACGCGACGGATGCCACCGCCACGGGCCGCTCGCCCCAGCCCCACTCGGCGAGCACGCGAACGCACGCGTCGAGCACGCGCGGCGGCAGAGGCGCGTCAGGGGCATTCGGTGCGAAGAGCTCGCGGAGCGTCGAACCCCAGCCGAGGTCGGTGAGTCGCGCGAGCGCGCGGCCCTCCGCGGCCTGCTCGCCCGGAGCGATGCGCCCCTTCACGGGCACGCCCAGCCGGTCGGCCCCGGTGGGCCACGCACGGCGAGGTTCGATCGGCACACCCACCCGGTCGAGGGCGGACGCGGCGGCGGCCGCGGCATCCGCATCGACCTCGCCCGGGTACCAGGCGCCCGCGCATCGGTCGCAGCGGCCGCACGGTGCGGCCGTGTCGTCGTCGAGGGAGCGCTGGAGGAAGGCCATGCGGCACCCGTCGGTCTGCTCGTACTCGAGCATGTGGCGCTGCTCGGCCTCGCGTTCCTCGGCGATGCGCCGGTAGCGCTCGGCGTCGTAGCTCCACGCCTCGCCGGTGGCGACCCATCCGCCCTGCACGCGGCGCACCGCGCCGTCGACGTCGAGCACCTTGAGCAGCAGCTCCAGCGGCGTTCGGCGGAGGTCGACGCGCGCCTCGAGCGCCGGCGTCGAGAGCGGCACGTCGGAGAGCTCGTCGATGACGCGACGCGCACGCTCCTCGTCGGGCATCGACGCAGTCGCGAAGTAGTGCCAGATCGCCGGGTCCTCCCGGCCGGGGAGGAGCAGCACGTCGGCGTTCTCGCTCGCGCGGCCCGCGCGGCCGACCTGCTGGTAGTACGCCACCGGTGACGACGGTGCGCCGAGGTGCACGACGAAGCCGAGGTCGGGCTTGTCGAAGCCCATGCCGAGCGCGCTCGTCGCGATGAGCGCCTTGACCTCGTTGCGCTTCAGCAGTCCTTCCGACTCCTCGCGCTCCTCGGGGTCGGTCTGCCCCGTGTAGGCGCGCACGTCGTGGCCGCGCTCGCGCAGGACGCGCGCGGTGTCGACGGCCGCCGACACCGTCAGCGCGTAGACGATGCCCGAGCCCGGGAGGTCGTCGAGGTGGTCGATGAGCCACGCCAGGCGGCCCGTCGAGTCGGGAAGCCGAAGCACGCCGAGCCGCAACGAGGATCGGGCGAGCGGGCCGCGGATCGTGAGCACGTCGGAACCCAGCTGCTCCGCGACATCCGCAACGACCCGGCTGTTCGCGGTCGCCGTCGTCGCGAGCACCGGCACGTCGGCCGGGATCTCGGCGATCAGGTCGCGGAGGCGCCGGTAGTCGGGCCGGAAATCGTGCCCCCAGTCGCTGATGCAGTGCGCCTCGTCGACCACCAGCATGCCGAGCCGGCGCACGAGCGAGGGCAGCTGCTGTTCGCGGAAGGACGGGTTGTTCAGCCGCTCGGGCGAGACGAGCAGCACGTCGACCTCGTCGGCGTCGAGACGGGCGAGGACCTCCTGCCACTCGTGCGCGTTGGCCGAGTTGATCGAGACGGCCCGCACGCCCGCGCGCTCGGCGGCCGCGACCTGGTCGCGCATGAGGGCGAGCAGCGGCGAGACGAGGATCGTCGGACCGCCGCCACGACGGCGGAGCAGAAGCGTCGCGACGAAGTAGACGGCCGACTTGCCCCACCCCGTGCGCTGCACGACGAGTGCCCGCCGACGGCCGGCGACGAGCGCCTCGATCGCCTCGAACTGGCCGTCGTGGAACTCGGCGTCGTCGCGGCCCACGAGCTCGCGGAGCGCGGCGAGCGCCTCGGCGCGGAGGTCGGAGGAGCTGGCCGGGTCGGGGGTGGGCATGCGACCAGCCTTCCGCATGCGGCTGACAGCCCGGCGGGCACCCTTGCGGAACACGGATGTTAGTGACTAACATTCACGCATGACCACCACGCCCACGGCGAGACGCCTCCGCACGCGGCAGCGCCTCATCGACCACGGACTCGACCTCATCGAGCGGCAGGGATACGACCAGACCTCGGCCGCCGAGATCGCGCGGGCCGCGGGCGTCACCGAGATGACGTTCTTCCGGCACTTCGCCACGAAGGAGCAGCTCGTGCTCGAGGACCCGTACGACCCGTTCCTCGCCGAGGGCATCGGCGACCAGCCGCGCGACCTGCCGCCGCTGCGACGCGCCGCACGCGGCATCCGGGCGGCCTGGCGCGCGCTGCCCGAACCCGAGCAGCCCGAGATCCGGCGGCGCGTGCGCATCGCGGCGCGCACCCCGGCGCTTCGAGGCGCCATGTGGCGGAGCACCGGCAACACCGAGCAGGCGATCGTCGCGCGGCTCGTCGCCGACGGGGCGCCCGCGTTCGAGGCGCGCGCCGCGGCATCGGCCGTGATCGCGGCGCTCGTCGCGGGCCTCTACGCGTGGGCCGACGGCGAGATCGACACGCTCGGCGCGGCCATCGAGCGCGCCCTCGACGTCGTGGCGGGCGAGTCATGAGCGCCGCACTCCGGTTCGAGGCACGCGACGTCTCGCGTGAGTTCCGCGGCGGCGCGGGCGTGCACGGCATCGACCTCGACGTCGCCGCGGGCGAGATCCACGCGCTCGTCGGGCTCAACGGCGCCGGCAAGACCACGCTCATGCGGCTGCTCCTCGGCATGCTGCGGCCCGACACCGGCACCGTGCGCGTGTGCGGCGTCGAGGCCGGCCGAGCGGATGCCGCGACATGGGCACGCGTCGGCCAGCTGGTCGAGCACCCGCTCGCCTATGCGGAGCTGACCGGCCGCGCGAACCTCGAGGTCGCGGCGCGGCTGCACGGGGTCGACCGCCGGGGCGCGGCGGCGGCGGTCGACCTGGCGATCGAGGAGTTCGACCTCGGGCGCTACGCCGGGGTCCGGGCGAGCCGCCTCTCGCTCGGCAACCGCCAGCGCGTCGGCATCGCGGGCGCGCTGCTGCACGAGCCCGAGGCGATCGTGCTCGACGAGCCGACGAACGGGCTCGACCCGGCGGGCGTGATCGTCCTGCGCGAGTCGCTGCTCCGCCGGGCGGCGACGGGTGCGGGCATCCTCGTCTCGAGCCACCACCTCGACGAGGTCGCGCGCGTCGCCGACCGGATCACGGTCGTCAACGACGGTCGGGTCATCGGGTCGCTCGACCCTGCCGGCTTCGACCTCGAGCGGGCGTTCTTCGCCCTCGTCCACGGCGACGACGAGACCCGGAGGGCCGCGGCATGAAGAGCGCCAGCACTCGTCGCCTCGGTTCCGAGGCGGGCCCGCGCCGCGCAGCGCTCTCCGGCTTCGCGATCGCGGTGGTCGTCGAGCGGCGCAAGGCCACGGCCTCGCGCGTCATGGCCTCGATCACGGTGCTCCTCGTCGTCGGCGTGGGCGTACTCGCGCTCGGGATGCTGCTGGCCGCGGCATCCGGCGACGAACAGGTGGTCGCCAAGCTCGGCCCGCTCGCCGGCGTGCCCGGGTGGGCCGGCCTCGTCGGCGTCGTGCTGCAGATCACCGCAGCGGCCGGGGTGCTCGCCTTCGGCGTCGCGCTCAGCTGGATGTTCGGCCGCGAGTTCGCCGACGGCACCGTCGCGGCGCTCTTCGGCCTGCCGGTGTCGCGGCCCGCGATCGCGCTCGGCAAGCTCACCGTCTACGTCGCGTGGTCGGTCGTCGTCGCGGCCGCGCTCACGGGCGTCGTCGCGATCGTCGGGTTCGCGATGAGCTTCGGTGCGACGGATGCCGCGGGCGTCGCCGAGCTCGTCCGCCTCCCGGTGCTCGTGGTGCTCTCCGCGCTCATCGCCGTGCCGGCCGGGTGGGTCGCGACGATCGGGCGGGGCCTGCTCCCCGGGATCGCCGCGACCGTCGGCATCATCGTGGTGGCGCAGGTCTCCGCGATCGCCGACGTCGGCGCATGGGTGCCGTTCGTCGCACCCGCGCTCTGGGCGATCGCGCCCGACGCCGTGCCCGCCGCGGCCCTGCTCGTCGTGCCATCGGTGCCGCTCGTGTTCGGTGCGCTGTGCATGCTCGCGTGGTCGCGGCTGCAGCTGGATCGCTGAGGGGGCATCGGCCCGACGCCGGGCGCGCCTCGGCCTTCCCGGGACATCGCCCGAACTTGACCGCGCCCTCCCCGCCGGTCACGCTGGACCGCATGCCCCACCAGCACCCGCTCCACGCCGACGTCGACGTGCCCTGCCTCTGCTGCGGGAGCGTCCAGCGCTTCCGGTTCGCCTCGTCGTCCGACCAGGTGGTGTGCGCCCACTGCCGGTCGCACCTCGGCCCGGAGCGGGCGGAGCAGCGCGACCGCGAGCACATCGCGCTCTGGCGCGGCATCCTCGAGGCGCACGATCGTGAGGCGGGAGCGGCGGCCGACGCAGCGGCGGAGGCGTCCGCCGCGGCGGCCGAGACCGTCGCACGGCTCACCGCCGAGCGCGACCAGTTGCGCGCCGGGGCCCTCGACGGCACGACCGAGGCCGGTGCCGCCCTCGGCGAGCAGCTCCGAGATGACCGCGTCCGCCGCGCCGAGCGGGCGACGCAGCTCATCGCGAAGCGCGTCGACACCGCGATGGTCGCGCTGTGGCGCCTGCAGGCGTTCCACCACCCCGACCCGCGGAAGCCGGGGACCTGCACGTGCGGCCGCTCGCTGCCGGCGTGCGGCGAGAGCCGCGTGCTCGAGGGAGTGCGGCAGGAGATGCTCGACTGGGAGCGGCGCAACCTCGACCTGCTCCGCGCGGGCGAGCGCCACGGGCTGCCGCCCGAGCATCCCGACGTGGCGAGCGGCGCCGGCAGCCGCTGAGGCCGGACGACGTGCCCGGCGCCTGGCGCCGGTGCCGGGTCGTCGTCAGCATCGGCGGGTGCCGGGCCGACGCGACCCGCCGATCGTGACGACGAACCGGATGATGGGGCCGGACGGCGCCGGCGGAGGTCAGGCGCGCGGGGCACCCGCCGGCACGCGGATGCCGTCGAGCGCGACGGCCACGACGTCGTCGGCAAGCCGCGCGGCATCCTCGCGGCCACCGGGCCGGTACCACTCGACGATCGAGTTGATCATGCCGAACAGCAGTCGCTCGACGATGCGCACGTCGATGTCTGAGCGCAGCGAGCCCTCGGCCTGCGCCTCGGCCACGAGCGAGGTGACCCGCTTGTCGAACGCGCGCCGACGAGCGAGCGCGCGCCGCTCGACCTCGGTGTTGCCGCGCACGCGCAGCAGCAGCGTCACATACGGCAGCTGGTCGACGAGCACACGGACCGCGCCGCGGAGCACGCCGTCGAGCCGGTCGGCGGCGCTGCCCCCCGCGGCCTCGGTCTCGTCGAGCACGCCCTCGAGCGAGCTCAGCGCCTGGTCGAGCGCACGATCGAGGATCTCGTCCTTCGAGGTGAAGTGGTGGTAGATCGCCGACTTCGACAGGCCGAGGCGGTCGGCGAGCACGCCCATCGAGGTCGCGTCGTAGCCGTACTCGTTGAAGGCGGCGACGGCGACCTCGAGGATGCCCTGCTGGTCGTACCCGGGGCGTCCCCGTCGGAGCGTCGCGTTGCCTGACATCCCGTCAGTCTCGCATCCCCGCCGGCGCACGCGGAGAAAGGACGCGATTCGGTGTCGGGAGCGGCGCTCGAACGCCCGCTTCCGTCCGAAGTGCGGCGCCCGCGGCGCCGGCGGCGAGGCCGCACATCAGTTCGGCTCGCGAAGGTCGTAGACGCGCTTGTACTTGCCCTCGCTGCGCGGCAGCGTGCCCGGCTCCTCGAGTCGGACCGTCACCGACGAGCCGACGAACTCCTTGATCCGCCCGGCGAGCACGACGGTCGCCGCCCGGCACGCCTCGACCTCGAGGTCGGGGTGGCGTTCGATGCGGACCGTGAGGTCGTCCATGTGCCCGGTACGCGTGAGCTCGAGGATGAAGTGCGGCGTCAGGTGCTCGATGCCGAGCACGAGCTCCTCGATCTGCGTCGGGAAGAGGTTCACGCCGCGCAGGATGATCATGTCGTCGTTCCGGCCCGTGATCTTCTCGATGCGGCGCATCCCGGGGCGCGCCGTGCCCGGCAGGAGCCGGGTCAGGTCGCGCGTGCGGTAGCGGATGACCGGGAACGCCTCCTTCGTCAGAGACGTGAAGACGAGTTCGCCCTTCTCGCCGTCGGGCAGCGGCTCCCCGGTCTCGCCGTCGATGACCTCGGGCAGGAAGTGGTCCTCCCAGACGTGCGGGCCGTCCTTCGTCTCGATGCACTCGTTCGCGACGCCGGGGCCCATGACCTCGCTGAGGCCGAAGATGTCGACGGCGTCGATCCCCATGCGCTCCTCGATGCGGCGGCGCATCTCGTTCGTCCACGGCTCGGCGCCCAGGATCGCGGTCTTCAGCGACGTCGAGCGCGGGTCGATGCCCGCCTCCTCCATCGCGTCGGCGATCGTGAGCAGGTAGCTCGGCGTGCACATGATCGCGTCCGGCTCGAAGTCGCGGATGAGCTGCACCTGGCGCGCGGTCTGGCCGCCCGACATCGGGATGACGGTCGCGCCGAGCTTCTCGATGCCGGCGTGCGCGCCGAGCCCGCCCGTGAAGAGGCCGTAGCCGTAGGCGTTGTGCACCTTCATGCCGGGGCGCACGCCGGAGGCGCGCAGGCAGCGGGCGACGAGCGTCGCCCAGCGGTCGAGGTCGTCGTGCGTGTAGCCGACGACCGTGGGCCGGCCGGTCGTGCCGGAGGAGGCGTGGATGCGGGCGACCTGCTCCATCGGCACGGCGAACATGCCGAACGGGTAGGTCTGCCGCAGGTCCTCCTTCGTCGTGAAGGGGAGCTTCGCGACATCCGCCAGCGTCTGGATGTCGTCGGGGTGCACGCCGTGCTCGTCGAACTTGCGGCGGTACAGGGGCACGTTCTCGTAGGCGTGGCGCACGGTCCACTGCAGGCGCTCGAGCTGGAGGGCCTCGATCCCGGCGCGCGACAGGCGCTCCTCGGGGTCGAGCTCGTCGAGCGCGGGCGGCACGAGGCCCGACACGATGGGCCGGATCTCGTCGGTGCTGTGCGGAAGGGTCGTCGTCGACACGGTGGCTCCCGGGGGTCAGATGGTGCGGTTGGTGGAGATCGAGCGGCCGCGGAACTCGGCGACGGCGTCGCCCAGCTCGTCGACGACCGTCACGTCGTAGAGGCCCGTGCGGCCGCTGCGGGCCCGGCGCACCGCGGTGGCGGTGAGCGTCTGCCCGGCGACGGTGGACTTCAGGAAGGTGATGTCGGCGCCCGCGGCGACGGTGACCCGGTGGTCCTCGTTGCAGGCGATCGCGAAGGCCGTGTCGGCCAGCGTGAAGACGAGTCCGCCGTGGGTGATGGCGAACCCGTTGGTCATGTCCTCCCGGACGCGCATCGAGACGACCGCGTGACCGGGGTCGTCGCGCTCGACGACCATGCCGAGCATGGCCGAGGCGAGGTCGCGCTGCATCATCTCGCGGTTGAGGCGATCGGATGCCGCGGCATCCGCCTGCTCGTCGGCGGGTCGATCGGCGCCGTGGCGTTCGGTCGCGACATCCGTCATGCGCTGCTCCTCATCGAGTGCGGGGGAGTCGCCGGCGGCCCTGATTGCCCCGGCGCAGATCCTCAGCATATACTAACTGAACGATCGGTTGGTAAAGTGGTCCGACACCGCACCCGCCGGTCCCGAGAGCATTGGAGTCGACGATGACCGCACCCGCCGACCTGACCGTGGTCGAGAACGAGGAAGCGCAGGCGCGCTTCGACGACCTCATCGCGCAGGACTCGCGCATCGAGCCGCGCGACTGGATGCCCGACGCGTACCGCAAGACGCTGATCCGCCAGATCAGCCAGCACGCGCACTCCGAGATCATCGGCATGCAGCCGGAGTCCAACTGGATCTCGCGCGCCCCGAGCCTCAAGCGCAAGGCCATCCTCATGGCCAAGGTGCAGGACGAAGCGGGCCACGGCCTCTACCTCTACTCCGCCGCCCAGACGCTCGGCATCGGCCGCGAGGAGATGATGCAGCAGCTCATCGAGGGCCGCGCGCGCTACTCGTCGATCTTCAACTACACGACGCCGACCTGGGCCGACATGGGAGCCATCGGATGGCTCGTCGACGGCGCGGCGATCTGCAACCAGGTGCCGCTCTGCCGCGCGTCGTACGGCCCGTACGGCCGCGCCATGGTGCGCATCTGCAAGGAGGAGTCCTTCCACCAGCGGCAGGGCTTCGAGATCCTGCTGGAGCTCATGCAGGGCACCGAAGCCCAGCGCGAGATGGCGCAGGACGCGGTCGACCGCTGGTACTGGCCCTCGCTGATGATGTTCGGGCCGCCCGACGACGAGTCGCCGAACTCGGCGCAGTCGATGGCGTGGAACATCAAGCGGTTCTCCAACGACGACCTGCGCCAGCGCTTCGTCGGCATGCTCGTGCCGCAGGCCGAGGTGCTCGGCGTCACGCTCCCCGATCCGAACCTGAAGTGGAACGAGGAGCGCCAGGCGTACGACATGAGCGAGATCGACTGGCACGAGTTCCACGAGGTGCTCGCCGGCCGCGGTCCCGCGAACGCCGAGCGCCTGCGCCGCCGCCGCGAGGCCCACGAGGAGGGCGCGTGGGTGCGCGAGGCCGCCGCCGAGTACGCCCGCAAGCAGGCCGCGAAGGCCGCGGCCGCCGCCTGACCCGCGGCCGGCGCAGAACGGCGCCGGCCCCACCAGACCCGCGATCCGCGACGGAGCGGACCGAGACGAGGAGACGAGATGAGCACCCCCGGCGAGACCGGCACCGAGGCCTGGCCCCTGTGGGAGGTCTTCGTGCGCGCCAACCGCGGACTGAGCCACGTGCACGTCGGGTCGCTGCACGCGCCCGACGCCGACATGGCCGTGCGCAACGCCCGCGACCTGTACACCCGACGCAACGAGGGCGTGTCGATCTGGGTCGTGCCCGCCGACGCCGTCACCACGAGCGACCCCGACGCCAAGGGCGCGTTCTTCGAGAGCCCGGCCGGCAAGAACTACCGGCACGCGGTGTACTACACCAAGTCCGAAGGGGTGAAGCACCTGTGAGCGCCGAGACCCACGGCGGCGACCTCGACCCGCACGGCGACGTCACGGTCGACCGCGTCGCCCTCGCCGAGGAGCTCGCGGGTGCCGCGGCCGGTGCCGGCCGCGCAGCCTCCGCCGACGTCGCGGCGTACGCGCTCGGCCTCGGCGACGACGCGCTCGTGCTCGCCCAGCGCCTCGGCGACTGGATCACCCGCGCCCCCGAGCTCGAGGAGGACGTCGCGCTCGGCAACATCGCGCTCGACCTGCTCGGCCACGCGCGCTCGCTGCTTCACTACGCGGGCACGCACGACGGCCGCAGCGAGGACGACCTCGCGTACTTCCGCGACGAGCCCGAGTTCCGCAACCTCTGGCTGTTCGAGCAGCCCAACGGCGACTTCGCGCACACCATCGCCCGGCAGCTCGTCGCGTCCACCTACCTGGTCGAGCTCCACCGGCGCCTCGAGGCGTCGACGGACGCCACGCTCGCCGCGATCGCCGCGAAGGCGTCGAAGGAGGTCGACTACCACCGCGACCACGCGATCCAGTGGACGCTCCGCCTCGCGGGCGGCACCGACGAGTCGCGCCGCCGCATGATCCGCGCGGTCGAGCAGACCTGGCCCTACGTCGAGGAGCTCTTCCGCGACGACGAGGTCGTCGTGCGGCTCGCCGAGGAGGGCGTGGCGCCGCTGCCCTCGTCGCTCCGCGAGCCCTTCGACGCCGTGATCGACGCCGTGTTCGCCGAGGCGGAGCTCGCACGCCCCGAGGGGCGGCTCGCGTTCACCGTCGACGGCCGCGGTCGCGAGGGCCGGCACACCGAGCACCTCGGGCCGCTCCTCGCCGAGATGCAGGTGCTCGCACGCGTGCACCCGGGGGCGTCGTGGTGACCGCGGCCGAGGCACGGCCCGGCGCCGGCGTCGACCCGGATGCCGCGGCATCCGTCGCGCGACCCGTGCCGAGCGACCCCGCCGCGCGGGCAGCCTGGGACGTCGCCGCGACCGTGACCGATCCCGAAGTGCCGGTGCTCACGATCGAGGACCTCGGCGTGCTGCGCTCGGTCGCCGTCGACGACGACGGCGCCGTGCACGTCGAGCTCACGCCGACGTACAGCGGGTGCCCCGCGATGGACGCCATGCGCGACGACGTCGTGCTCGCGCTCACGCACGCCGGGTACGACGAGGTCGACGTGCGCATGGTGCTCGCGCCCGCCTGGACCACCGACTGGATGAGCGAGTCCGGCAAGGACAAGCTCCGGAAGTACGGCATCCAGGCGCCGTCGGGCCAGGCGCCCGTGCGCGACGCCGGGCCCATCCGCCTGCAGATGGCGGTCAAGTGCCCGCGCTGCGACTCCCTGAACACCCGCGAACTCGCCCGCTTCGGCTCGACCTCGTGCAAGGCGCTCTACGAGTGCCGCGATTGCCTCGAGCCCTTCGACTACTTCAAGGTGCTCTGATGGCCGCGATCAACCTGGGCTCCACGGGAGCCCCCGCCCGCGACGCCGCGGGCACGCTGACGACGGATGCCGCGATCGCCGACGCGTTCCTCCAGAGCGCGGTCGGCGGCGACACCGCTCCCAAGCGCCGTCGGGCGCGGTTCCACTCGCTCGAGGTCGCCGAGGTGCGTCCGCTGACGGACGACTCGGTCGAGGTCACCTTCGCGGTGCCCGACGAGCTCGCCGACGACTACGCCTACCTCCCCGGGCAGTACGTCGCGCTGCGGCGCGACTTCGACGGGCACGAGCTGCGCCGCTCCTACTCGATCTGCCGGCCACCGGTGCGCGGGAGCGTGTCGGTCGCGATCAAGCGCGACCTCGGCGGGCGCTTCTCGACGTGGGCGAACAGCGAGCTCGCGGCCGGCGACCGCATCGACGTCATGAGCCCGCAGGGCACCTTCACGTCGGGCCTCGACTCGCTCGACGGCAAGCACGTCGTCGGCATCGCCGCGGGTTCGGGCATCACCCCGCTCATGGCGCTCGCGCACACCGTGCTCGCCCGGTCGGATGACGCGCGGTTCACGCTCGTCTACACGAACCGCTCGACGCGCGACGTGATGTTCCTCGAGGAGCTCGCCGAGCTGAAGGACCGCTACCCGGCACGGCTCGCGCTGCACCACGTGCTCTCGCGCGAGCAGCGCACCGCGCCGCTGCTCTCGGGCCGCATCGACGCCGACAAGCTCGAGCGCATGCTCGACGCGCTCATCCCGCCGGCGACGGTCGACGAGTGGTTCCTGTGCGGGCCGTTCGAGCTCGTGCAGCTCGCACGCGACACGCTCGAGGCGCGCGACGTGCCCGCCGGCCGGGTGCGGTACGAGCTCTTCACGACCGACGCCGACCGGGCGACCGAGCCCCGGCACGGTCGCCCGGTCACGGTCGAGCGCGGCGAGCCGACCGTCGCGATCGAGTTCACGCTCGACGGCCTCTCCTCGAGTGTGGAGAGTCCCGTCAGCGCGAACGAGTCGATCCTCAACGCGGCGCTCCGCGTGCGTTCCGACGTTCCGTTCGCCTGCGCGGGCGGCGTCTGCGGCACCTGCCGTGCACGCGTCGTCGACGGCAGCGTGAACATGACCGAGAACTACGCACTCGAACCCGAGGAGCTCGAGCGCGGATACGTGCTCACCTGCCAGTCGCACGCGACATCCGACCGCGTCGTGGTCGACTACGACGTGTGAGCGGCTGACCACCCACCCGACCGCCCGCTGCGCGCTTCCGCGACGACCGCGCCGCCCGGGCCGCGCGCCGTCGCGAACCGCGCACTCGATGAGGAGAAGGACACGGATGATCGAGCTCGAGATCCAGGACGGCGTCGCCGAGATCACGCTGAACGCCCCCGCCAAGCTGAACGCACTGGACGAGGCGGCGCTCGCCGAGCTCGGCGAGGCGTACGACCAGGCCGAGTACGCGAGCGTGCGCGCGCTCGTGCTGCGCGGCGAGGGCCGCGCGTTCTGCGCCGGACGCGACATCGCGGGCGTCGACCCGCGCGACGACGACGTGCAGGGCTACCTCGGCGGCCGCGTCGAGCCGCTGCTGAAGCGGATGTCGCGCTTCCCCGCGCCCACGTTCGCCGTCGCGCACGGAGCGTGCCTCGGCGTGGGCCTCGGCCTCCTCATCGCGAGCGACATCGTGTACGTGGCCGACACCGCGAAGGTCGGCTCGCCGTTCAAGAACCTCGGCGCGACCCTCGACTCCGGCGGGCACGCGCTCTTCGTCGAGCGCCTCGGCGCGCACCGCACGATGGACCTCATCGTCACCGGTCGGCTCATGTCGGGCGCCGAGGCGGTCGCCGCCGGCCTCTTCTCGAGGGTGTTCCCGGCCGACGAGGTGCTCGAGGCGACGCGAGCGGCGGCTCGGGAGGCGGCATCCGGTCCCACCCAGGCCTTCATCGCCTCCAAGCGCCTCGTGGCCGACCTGCGCGACCACCGGCACGGGCTGTGGGCGTCGATGTCCGACGAGAACCGGGCGCAGGCGGCGCTCTGCGACACCGACGACTACCGGGAGGGCTTCGCCGCGTTCCAGGAGAAGCGCACGCCGCAGTTCACGGGTCGCGGCTGAGGATTTTCGCCCCGTACGGGGGGCAGACCGCCCGCCGCATCCGCCCGTACGATCACGGGGACCGGCGTCACCGGCGCCGAGTTCGTACCTGAGCAGACTCGTGAGAACCGTACTCGTCCTCCTCGCCGTACTCCTGACCGCAGCCGTGTCGGGACCGCTGCCCGAGCCGCGCGCGGCGTTCGCCCAGCCTGCCGGGGTCGCGACCGCGGTGAACGCCGCCGTGCCGCCGCCCGTCAACGAGGTCGTGCTCGAGAATCGGCTCGGCGGCGACTCGTCCTGGCGGATCCCGTGGGCCGGATACTCGCTCGCCACCGACACCGACCTCGCCGTCAAGGGCTACGCGTCTGCGGTCAGCGTCGAACAGGGCGAGTCGGTCGGGCTCCACGTCCACGTCGCGTCCGCGGGGTCGACCCGCTACGACGTCTACCGGCTCGGCTGGTACCAGGGAATCGGCGGACGGCGCATCACGGGCGGGACGTTCAACGCGACGCCGCAGCCGGCGTGCGGGACGCTCATGCCCGAGGGGACGATCACGTGCGACTGGGCGAGGTCGGTCGAACTGCACACCTCGGAGGCGTGGGCCAGCGGGGTCTACGTCGTCGTGCTGACGCGCGGAACGAAGCAGAACTACGCCTCGTTCGTCGTCCGCGACGGCGACCGGACCGGGGCGCTCGTGCACCTCCAACCCACGTTCACCTACCAGGCGTACAACAACTTCCCGGCCGACGGGCGAACGGGCAAGAGCCTGTACTCGTTCAACTCGTTCGGCGCGACCACGATCGCTGGGGACACCAGCGGCGTCAAGGCGAGCTTCGATCGTCCGTACGCCAACGCCGGCGCCGCGCTGATCGTCGCGGAGGAAGCCCCGATGATCCGCTACGCGGAGTCGCGGGGCTTCGACGTCACGTACGCGACCGACCTCGACCTGCACCTCGACCCCGGCCTCCTCGGCGGGCAGGAGGGGATGCTCTCCGTCGGGCACGACGAGTACTGGACCGGCGAGATGTTCACCGCCGCCGAACGTGCCAGGGACGCCGGCGTCGACCTCGGGTACCTCGGCGCCAACAACATGTACTGGCAGGTGCGGCTCGAGCCGTCCGAGACGACGGAGGTCGCCGACCGCGTCCTCGTCTGCTACCGCAGCGCCGAGCTCGACCCGGTGAAGGACGAGACCCGGACCGTCATGTTCCGGGAGCTGCCGCGACCGGAGCAGCCGGTCGTCGGGCAGGCGTTCCCCAACATCGACGGCACGGGCCTGGTCGGCTCGGACGCGGCGTGGCGCGTCCGGCAGTCCGATCACTGGATGTACCGCGGTACCGGCCTGCGCGACGGGTCGACCATTCCCGGCCTCGTCGGCATCGAGATCGACCGCCGGCTCCCGCAGCAGCCGGCGCCGACGGTCCTCGACGGGACCTCGCTCGCCGTGCTCGCCCAGTCGCCGTTCGTCGCCCGCAACGGGCTTCAGGGCATCCAGGAGTCGACGTTGTACCAGGCGCCGTCATCCGCCCGCGTCTTCAGCGCAGGCACGTTGAACTGGACGCAGGGACTGATGGGCGGGGACATCACGCCCCAGCAGAGCGTGCGCACGATGACGACCAACCTGCTCGCCCGCTTCACCGGCATGCGGGTCGACGCGTCGACCGAGCGCGTCGGCGGCAGCGACCGGTACGGCACCGCCGTCGCCCTCTCGAAGCACGGCTTCCCCGCCGGCGATGTCCCCGTCGCGTTCCTGGCGACGGGTGCGAACTTCCCGGACGCGCTCGCCGCGGCCGCGGCCACCGGCGGAGCCGGCCCCGTCCTGCTGGTTCCCGGGCAGACGATCCCGCAGGCGGTGCTCGACGAACTCGCACGCCTCCGGCCCGCGAGCCTCGTCGTCTCGGGGGGCCCGTCCGTGGTCTCGAACGACGTCCTCGATCGGGCATCGGAGGCGGCCGGCGTCGCCGCCGTTCGGGCATCGGGCGCCGACCGGTACGTCACCGCGGCGGATGTCTCGGAGCGCACGTTCGCCCCGGGCGTCCCGGTGGCCTACGTCGCCGCGGGCACCGACTTCCCCGACGCGCTGTCGGCAGGGACCGCGGCGGCGCAGCTCGGCGGGCCCGTCCTGCTCACGGCGCCGAACGCGCTCCCCGACGCGACGCTCGCCGAGCTCGACCGGCTCGACCCGCAGCGCATCGTCGTCGTCGGCGGGACGGGAGCGGTCTCCGAGGGCGTCCGATCGCGGCTGACGCCGCTCGCCCCCCAGGTGACGAGGCTCGGCGGCGTCAACCGGTACGAGACGGCGATGTTGGTGGCGCGCGACCTCGCCGGACCAGCGTTCGCAGACACCGTGGGGCTCGCGACCGCACTGAGCTTCCCTGACGCCCTCGCGGCCGGACCCGTGGTCGCGGCGTCCGGAGGTTCGCTGCTGCTCGTGGGCGGGTCGGTGACTCCGGAGCTCGCCGAGGAGCTCGTCCGATCGGATCCGCGCGTCGTGCTGCTCTCGGGTCTCCAGGGGGCGATCCCCGACAGCGTGGCCCAGCAGGTGGCGGCCCTGTTCGCGCCCGACGCCACGCCGTTCGAGGCTCCGGTGGCTCGCCGGGCCCAGCCGAACGACCCGACGGTTCCCGACACGGGTCCGGACACCGAGTACGCCGACCCGAGCCTGCGTCCCGAGCTTCCGTGGCTCGACGACCCGCCCGCCGAGTGGCAGTACGTTCCCGGATCGGCCGGCTGAGGTCGCGCGACCTGCCGCGCCCGTGCTGAGCTCCGTCAGCGGGCGCCGAGGTCGGGGCCGCCCGGGTGCTCCTCCTCGTGCTCGGCGATGTCGTGGCCGAGGTCGTCCTCGATGAGGAGGTCGCGGCGCAGCGCGTCGGTGCGGTAGGCGGCGCGGCCGAGCATGTGCGCGGTCATCGGCTGGGTGAGCAGCTGGAACGTCATGATGAGCACGATCGTCGAGACGACGCCCCATGCCGGCACGCGCAGGATGACCGCGAGGAGCACGACCGCGAGGCCGAGCACCTGCGGCTTGGTCGCCGCGTGCAGGCGGGTCAGCACGTCGGGGAAGCGGAGCGCGCCGATGCCCGCGGCCATCGACAGGAACCCGCTCAGCAGGATGAGCGCTCCGATCCCGATCTCGACGGGGGTCACGAGCGGTCCTCCTTCCCGATGAAGCGCGCGATCGCGATCGAGCCGACGATCGCGAACATCGCGAGCACGAGCAGCACCACGAGGGTCTCGGTGTGGCGGTTGATCGCCATCTCGGCGGCGAGCGCGCACATCGCGATGGCGAGGAGGACGTCGGTCGCGAGGGCGCGGTCGAGGATCGTGGGACCGCGGATGATGCGGACGAGCGCGGCGATCGCGCCGATGCCGAACATCGCGCCGGCGAGGATCCCCATGACGGCCAGTGGGCTCATGCGTCGTCCTCCCGTTCGGCGATCTCCTCCGGCTCCGGGCGCGCGCCCTCGAGCCCGCGCCCGGTCGCGCGGCGATGCCGGCGCGCCGCGCGGACGGCCTCGGCCTGCTCGTGCGTGCCGATGGCGAGCACGATCCGCTCCTCGGTGCCGAGCACCTCGCGTCGCACGCGCTCCAGGTCGGCCGCGGTGCGCGTGCCGAGGGCGTGCAGGTAGAGCAGTCCGCGTTCGCGGTCGATGTCGACCACGACCGTGCCGGGCACGACCGTGATCGCCTCGGCGGTGAGGGTCGTGACCAGGTCGGAGCGCGTGAGCAGCTGCACCGCGATGATCGCGTTCATCGGCTTCCAGCCCGGCGAGACGGCGCCCATCGCGACCTGCACCGATGCGACCGCCACGTCGAACATCATGCGGAGGCCGAGCAGCAGCCCGCGCCAGGGATTGAACCGGCCGCTGAGCAGGACGGGTGGCAGGTAGAACCCGCGCGTCACCGCGATCGCGAGGATCACGCCGGTCGTGACGGTGAGCACGTCGACGTGGTCCCACAGGAAGATCCACAGTGCGACGAGTGCGACGAGGAGCGGCAGCTGCCGCCACACCGCCTGCCATCGGCTGAGTTCCTCGGGTCGGGTCGGGCGGGGCGGAGGGGGCGGGGGCGGCGAGGCGCCGGAGCCGGCTGCCGCCGTGGCCGGGTCGTGCGCGGCATCCGTCATCGCACACCCCCGGGGAAGACGATCGAGACGTACACGGTCGCGTCGCGGAGGTTCTCCGCCGCCCGGCTCGAGAGCTCGAACAGCGGACCCGCGAACACCGTGAGGGCGAGCGTGAGCGCGACCAGCGCGGCGGTCGCGGCGAGCATGAGCACGGGCGTCGTGCGGGTCGCGACGAGGGTGGCGCCGGCGGGCGCCTCCTGCACCGAGTCGATCAGCCGCGAGCGGTAGCCCTCGAGCTCGGCCTTCGGGCGCCAGAACGCGAGGTTCCAGAAGCGCGCGAGGGCGTAGAGGGTCACGAGCGAGGTCGCGGTGCCGATCGCGACGACCGTCCAGATGAGCCAGGCGGGCCCCGGCGAGGAGGTGCCCAGGGTCTCTGCCGCCGGGGTGCCGCCCGCGGCGTCCGCACCCGAGACGAACAGGCCCACCTTGCCGAGGAAGCCCGAGAACGGCGGGATGCCGCCGAGGTTCATCGCCGGAACGAAGAACAGCACGGCGAGCATCGGCGACGCGCGGCGCAGCCCGCCGAGGCGCGTGATCGACGTCGACCCGCCGAAGCGTTCGATGAGCCCGGTCGTGAGGAAGAGGGTCGTCTGCACGCTGATGTGGTGGATGACGTAGTAGATCGTCGCGGCGAGGCCGGCGACGCTCGCGAGCCCGATGCCGAAGATCATGTAGCCGATGTGGCTCACGAGCGTGAACGAGAGCAGTCGCTTGATGTCGGCCTGCGTGAGCGCACCGAGGATGCCGACCGAGAGGGTGAGCCCCCCGATCACGAGGAACAGCGTCGACAGGTCGGATTCGGGGAAGAGCACGGTCTCGGTGCGGATGATCGCGTAGACGCCGACCTTCGTGAGCAGGCCCGCGAACACGGCGGTGACCGGGGCGGGCGCGGTCGGGTACGAGTCGGGCAGCCAGAACGACAGCGGGAAGACGGCGGCCTTGATGCCGAACGCGATGAGCAGGAGCAGGTGCAGGATCAGCTGGACGTCCTGCGGCAGTTCGGCCAGGCGCACCGACAGCTGCGCGATGTTCGCGGTGCCCGTCGCTCCGTAGACGAGCGCGATCGCGCTGAGGAAGAACAGCGACGAGACGAGGCTCACGATGATGTAGGTGACGCCCGCACGGATGCGCTCGCCCGTGCCGCCGAGCGTCAGCAGCACGTAGCTGGCCGACAGCAGGATCTCGAACCCGACGTAGAGGTTGAACAGGTCGCCCGCGATGAACGCGTTGAAGACGCCCGCCGACAGGATCAGGTAGGTGGGATGGAAGATCGACACCGGCGTCTCGCGGTGCTGGTCGGCGATCCCCTGGCCGACCGCGTAGACGAGCACGCCGAGCAGCATGAGCGCCGAGATGATGATCATGATCGCCGACAGCCGGTCGACGACGAGCACGATGCCGAACGGCGGCGGCCAGGCGCCCACGGCGACCGCGATGCCCGAGCCCGACGCGTCGACCTGCGCCAGCAGCACCGCGGCGATCGCCGCGACCGCGGCGAGGACCGCCGTGCTGACCGCCATCTGAGCGCGCTGGCGCCGACCGAGCATGAGCGCCACGGCGGCGCCGATGAGCGGCAGCAGCACCATCAGGGGCACGAGCGCGTCGGTCATCCGCGACCCCCGTCCTCGTCGCTCGCGTCGAGCACGGCCTGCACCGCGCGGTCGTCCTCCTCGGAGCTGCGGTAGAGGTCCGCGGTCTCCTCGGCGTCCTCGGCCATCTCGTCCTCGTCGCCGATGAGGTCGCCGCGCTCGCCGAGCTGGGCGAGCCACCAGCTGCGGTAGATGAGCGCGAGCATGAACGCGGTGATGCCGAGGTTGATCACGATCGCGGTGAGCACGAACGCCTGCGGCAGCGGGTCGGACATCGCCTCGGGGTCCGCGCCCGCTCCGAGGATCGGCGCGAGCCCCGGCATGCCGCCCATCACGAACATGAACAGGTTCACGCCGTTGCCGACGAGCAGGAACCCGATGAGCACGCGCGTGAGGCTCCGTTCGAGCATGACCGCGATGCCGGAGCCGAAGAGCACGGCGGCGACGATCACGAGGGTGAGGGAGGCGGTCATGCGCGCACCTCCGCGGGGTCGGCCGGCACGGCGTCGGGGCCGGCCTCGTCGATCTGCCGGTCGATCTCGGCGCCGAGCGTGCGGAGGATGTCGAGCACGAGCCCGACCACCACGAGGTAGACGCCGATGTCGAAGAGCGTCGACGTGCCGATCGAGAGCGTGCCGAGCACCGGGACCTCGGTCTCGAACCACGACGACTCGAAGACCGTGAGCCCGAAGACGAGCGAGGATGCCGCGGTGCCGGCGGCCACGAGGAGCCCCGTGCCGAGCAGCACGCCCGCATCGATGGGGGCGGCCTCGCCGAGCTCGTACCGACCGCCCGCGAGATAGCGCGCGACGAGTGCGAGCCCCGCGAGCAGCCCGCCCGCGAAGCCGCCGCCCGGGGCGTTGTGGCCGACGAACAGGAGGAACACCGAGACCACGATGGCCGGGTGGAAGAGCAGGCGCACGAGGACCTCGATGAGGATCGACCGGTTGCGCGGCGACAGCGTCCGACCGGCGATGAGCCAGGTCTGGCGGGTCGCGGCGGCCTCGGCGGCGGCGTCGGTCTCGTGCTCGACGTCGGCGAGGCGGCGGCGCGCGGCGCGCATGCTGTCGGCCGGCTCGGGAACCGGGCGGAGGCGGCGCCGCCGGTCGACGTCATCCAGGCGCGGCGCACCGCCCTGGCGGCCCGAGACGAAGATGAGGCTCGCCACGCCCGTCGCGACCGCGACGAGCACCGAGATCTCGCCGAGCGTGTCCCACGCGCGGATGTCGACGAGGAGCGCGTTCACGAGGTTCTTCGCATGCGCCTCCTCCGCGAGTGCGGGCAGCCCTCCGGCGACGGTCGGCTGCACGCGCGACCCGAGTGCGACGACGCCGACGACGGCCATGACGATGCCGGCGAGGGCGCCGAGCGCGATCCGCAGCGGCGCCCTGACGACTGCGCGACGCCCGGTCACCTGGCGCGGAAGGCGCCGGAGGACGAGCACGACGACCACGATCGTGATCGTCTCGACGAGCGCCTGGGTGAGCGCGAGGTCGGGCGCGCCGCCCATGCCGAAGATCAGCACCATGCCGTAGCCGGTCGCGCCCACCAGCAGGACGGCGGTCAGCCGCTGCCGCACCACGACGGCCGCCGCCGCGGCGACGACCATGGTCAGGCCGATCACGGGTTGCGCCCAGCCGTCGGCGAGGCGGATCCCCGTCGGCCACGAGCCGTTGGCCGCCGCCGCACCGCCGATGCCGAGGATGAACACGGCGACGATCATGGCGAGGTAGCCGGGCAGCCCGCCGGACTGGATCAGCGTCGTGACCCGCGCCGCTCCGCGGTCGATCGCGCCGACGAGGCGCACGTAGCCGCGCGCCGCGTCGATCGTGTCGGGCACCGAGGCCTGCGCGTGCGCGACGGCATCGCGCTGCCACACGAGCAGCGTGCCGACGCCGAACACGAGCGCCGAGATCGCGAGCGCCGGCTCGAGGCCGTGCCAGAGCCCGAGGTGGTACTCGGTCGGTCCCGGCAGCGCCGTCGCGTAGGCATCGAGCAGCGGCTCGACGAGCGGGAGGGCGAACGCCGTCGCGAGCGAGGCGGCGGCGAGCACGCCGGGGGCGAACGACATCATCGCGGGCTCGCGGTGCAGCGGCGTCGGTTCGGAATCGCGGCGCGAACCGAACGCGCCCCACACGAACCGCGCGCTGTAGGCGAACGTCAGCATCGAGCCCAGCACGGCCGCCGCGAGCGCGACCCACGCCCACGTCGAGTCGGGCCCGCCGGCGGCGCCGGCCTCGAGTTGCGCCGTGAACACCGCCTCCTTGGCCACGAAGCCGAGGAGCGGCGGAAGCCCGGCCATCGACGCCGCGGCGACCGTGGCGAAGGCGGCGAGCCACGGCATCCGTCGCGCGAGGCCCGACAGCCGGCGCTTGTCGCGCGTGCCCGCGGCGTGGTCGACGATGCCGACCGTGAGGAACAGCGCCGCCTTGAAGAGGGCGTGCGCGAGCAGGAGCGCGGTGCCCGCGAGCGCCGCGTCGCGCGTGCCCTGGCCGACGACGAGGATCAGGAACCCGAGCTGGCTGACGGTGCCGTAGGCGAGCACGAGCTTGAGGTCGGTCTGCCGGAGTGCGCGCCATCCGCCGACCAGCATCGTGAACCCGCCGACGCCGATGACGATCGGATGCCACACCGCGAGCCCCGCGTACGCCGGTGCGAGCACCGCCACGAGGTACACGCCCGCCTTCACCATCGCGGCCGCGTGCAGGTAGGCCGACACGGGCGTCGGGGCCGCCATCGCGGCCGGCAGCCAGAAGTGGAAGGGCACGAGCGCGCTCTTCGAGATGGCACCGACGAGGACGAGTGCGACGCCGACCTCGGCGGCCGCGCCGGTCACCGGGTCGGCGACGAGCGCGGCGAGGGAGGTCGTGCCGCCCGCGACGGTGAGGATCACGAGGCCGACGAGCATCGCGAGGCCGCCGAACGTGGTCACCGTGAGCGCCTGCAGGGCCGCGCCTCGCGCCTCGCGCTTGGCCGCGTCGTGCCCGATGAGGAGGTACGAGAGCACGCTCGTGGCCTCCCAGAACGTGAACAGCACGAACACGTCGTCGGAGGTGACGAGGCCGAGCATGACGCCCGCGAAGCCGAGCAGCAGCGCCGCGAACCGGCCGAGCGAGGGCTCGTCGTCGCGGAAGTACCAGGTGCAGTAGAGCAGCACGAGCGCGCCGATACCGGTGACGATCAGCGCGAGCAGGAGCGAGAGCGGGTCGAGTCGGAACGAGAGCGCGATGTCGAGCGCCCGGATCCACTCGATGCGCTCGGTCACGACCTCGCCCCCGGCCACGGCCGGGACGAAGGTCAGCAGCCAGGCGAACACGACGGTCGGCACGATCGCGATGACGGGGAAGACCCGGCGGCCCATCACCCGTGCGGCGAACGGCGTGACCAGGGCCACTGCGGCGAACGCCAGCAGGGAGAGGATCATCCGTGCTCCCCCCCGCATGCGCTTCGGCCGTCCGTCCAGTCTAGGCGAGGCGCGGGACTGCATCCGGGGCCCGGGGACGCGCACCGACGGGCCCGGAACGGGCGGGCGGATGCCTCGTCGCGACCGGGCTGCGAGGATGGGCGCATGCCGATCCTCATCGATCCGATCGAGCTCGCCGCGCGCCTCGACGCCATGGGCGATGCACGCTCCGACGCACCGCGCACGCGCGTGCTCGATGTCCGATGGACGCTCGCCGAACCCGACGGGAGCGGCGCATACCGCGCGGGGCATGTCCCCGGAGCCGTGTACGTCGACCTCGACACCGAGCTCGCCGATCACTCCGCCACGGGGGAGGGGCGGCACCCGCTGCCGGACGAGGCGGCCTTCGAGCGCGCGATGCGACGCTGGGGGCTCCACGACGACGACACCGCGGTCGTCGTCGACGATGCGGCCGGGATGTCGGCCGCGCGCGCGTGGTGGCTGCTGCGGCACGCGGGATTCGGCGACGTCCGCATCCTCGACGGCGGCCTCGGCGCGTGGCGTTCGGCCGGCCTCCCCCTCGAGCGGGGCGACGTCGTGCCGGAGCCGGGGGACGCGAGCGCGCACTTCGGCGCCATGCCCGTGATCGACCTCGACGAGGCCGACGCGCTCGGGGCGGCCGACGGCGGAGTGCTGCTCGACGTGCGCGCCGCCGAGCGCTACCGGGGCGAGGTCGAGCCGATCGACCCGAGGGCCGGGCACATCCCCGGCGCCGTCTCGGCACCCGCGACCGGCAACCTCGACGCGGACGGTCGGTTCCTCCCCGCCGAGGCGCTGCACGAGCGGTTCGTCCGGCTCGGCGCGGACGGGCGGCATCCGGTCGCGGCGTACTGCGGCTCGGGCGTCACCGCCGCGCACGCCGTGGCCGCGCTCGAGATCGCGGGGATCGAGGCGGCGCTCTACCCGGGCTCGTTCAGCCAGTGGTCGAACCACTCCGAGCGACCGGTCGCGACGGGATCCTCACCCGACGGGAAGGCGTAGCGGCGGTCAGTCGCCGGCGGCCGCCCGATCCGGACGGTGGCCGACCCCGATGAGCGTCGTGAGGTCGACGGAGGCGACGCCCCGCTCCTCGATCGCCGCGAGGTAGCGTTCGCGGACCGCCTCGATCGCCTCGTCGTCGAGGTCGCCGAGCAGCGCGCGCATGCGCGTCCCGCCGACGAGTGCCCACGACCGTTCGCGGGTCAGGTCGAGGTGGCGCGGCACGGCCTCGGCCCGCACGTCGACGAGCCCGCGTTCGGCGAGCCAGTGCGCGAAGCCGCCCGCCGTCCCGGCGCCGGAGACGACCCCGTCCCCGTCCCCGTCGAGCGCGGGCTCCAGGTCCTCGCCCTCGGCGAGCGCGGAGGCGAGCAGCTCCGGGAGCGGCGCGAACGCGCCATCCGCCCAGACCGTCACGGCCACGCGGCCGCCCGGCCGGGCGCACTGCACGAGGTGCTCGACCCCCGCCGACGCATCCTCGAACGAGGAGGCACCCAGCACGCACTGCACGAGGTCGTAGCCCGTGTACGGCCAGGTCGTCGCGTCGGCCGCGTGCACCCGGAGCCAGGGCACGTGCGTGCCGGTGCGATCGGCGAGCGTCGCCAGCCTGGCGCCGGAGACGTCGACCGCGTCGACCAGGCCGCCCGGCCCGACCAGCTCGGCGGTCGGCAGCGCCGACGTGCCCGTGCCCGCGCATGCGTCGAGCACGCGCTCGTCGAATCGCGGCGCGGCCCGCAGGACCGTCGCACGCGAGATCGGATCCCACAGCACCTCGTCGAGCTCGGTGGACGTGCCGTCCGCGTCGGTGGACGCGGTCGCGACGTCGGGCTCGACCCCAGTTTCCCCCATGTGCACATTGTGACCCGCGCCCGCGCATTCGTGAAGACTCAGGGAATCGAGACATCCGGGAGGCAGACTTGTGGTTCACGTCTGCTTCGAATCTGAATCGAGTACCCCTCCATGAATCGTGCCCTGCGTCGTGGCGCGCCCATCGCACTCGTCTCCGTGACCGCCCTGCTCCTGGCCGGATGCGCCGCCGGCAGCGAGACGCCCGAGCCCACGTCGACGGATGCCGCGGCCGCGTGCCTCGAGGTCGACGCCGGCGAGCAGAGCGACGCCGTCGAGGTCTCGGGCGACTTCGGCGGCACTCCGACCGCGACCTTCGATGCGCCGCTCGAGGCCGAGGAGCTCCAGCGCACCGTCGTGACCGAGGGCGACGGCGACCCGACCGTGCCCGGCGACAAGGTCAGCGCCCAGGTGACCGCGTTCTCCGGCAGCACCGGCGAGCAGCTCTTCTCGCAGCCGGCGACCCTCGAACTGATCGAGGGCACCCTGTACGACGGCTTCCGCGCGGGCGCCGACTGCGTGCCGGTGGGCTCGCGCGTCGTGACCGTCGCACCGGCGTCGTCGATCTACGGCGACGAGGGCAACGAGGGCATCGGCGTCGCGCCGGGCGAGACGCTCGTGATCGTGACCGACGTGCAGGAGCTCGTCGAGCTGCCCGTCCCGGGCGAGTGGACCGAGGACGTCCCGACCGTCGAGTACGACGCCGACGGCGCGCCGACCGTCACGATCCCCGATGCGGAGCCGTCGGACGAACTGCTGGTGAAGGTCCTCGAGGAGGGCGACGGCGACGTCGTCACCGAGCAGGACACCGTCACCGTCGACTACCAGGGCGTGGTCTGGGAGACCGGCGAGGTCTTCGACCAGAGCTTCGGCAAGACGCCCGTGCCGTTCTCGATCTCGGGGGTCATCCCCGGCTTCGGTGCGGCGCTCGTCGGCCAGCCGGTCGGCACCAAGCTGCTCGTCACCATCCCGCCGGCCCTCGGCTACGGCGAGGGCGAGTCCTCGAACGGCCTCGGCGGCCAGACCCTCGTCTTCTACGTCGAGATCACGGAGACCCGCACCGACGGCTGATCCGGACCGCACCGGCCGCGCCCGCGGCATCCCCCTCGAGGGCGGATGCCGCGGGCGCGGTCGTTCCCGGCGTTCAGCGCGCCGTCTCGGACGCCGGCCGGCGCGCGGCCGCCGCCTCGAGCTCGGCCGCGATGAGGCCCGCGGTGTCGTACTCGGCGATGCGGCGCGCCATCGCCCGCGCGCGGTCGCGGAACGACGGCTCCGCGAGCAGCCGGTCGACCGCCGCCCCGACGGCGGCCGCCGTCGGAGTGCCCGTGCGAAGGGTCAGTCCCGTCCCAGACCACTGGACGCGCATCGCGACGTCGGGCTTGTCCTCGGTGTCGCCCGCGGCGACGATCGGCACGCCGTGGCTGAGCGCGTACTGCGTGCCCCCGAAGCCCGCGTTCGTCACGAACACGGCGGTCTTCGGCAGGAGCAGGTCGTAGGGGAGGAACTCCGCGGCGCGTGCGTTCGCGGGCAGCTCGCCGAGCTCGGCGACCGGTCGGCCTCCCGTCGCGGCCACGACGAGCACATCGCGATCGGCGAGCGCGTCGAGCGTCGGGCGCATCAGCCGGTCGAAGTCCCGGTTGTCGATCGTGCCCTGGCTGACGTGCACCACCGGGCGGTCGCCGTCGAGTTCGTGCCACCAGTCGGGCAGCGGGCCGGCGACGGGCGCGGGCGGCAGCACGGTGCCGACGAAGCGCACGTTCGGGCCGAGGTCGCTGCGCGGGTACTCGAACTCGGCGGGCGAGAGCTGCAGGAACCGGTCGCAGAGCGTCGACGCGTCGAACAGGAATCGATCGAGCGGCGGTCGGCCGAGTCCGTCCAGGATGCGGTCGGCGAGCGCCTGGGTCTTCCGGAACACCACCGTCGTGACGAGCGTGTTCAGCATCCGGTTCCTGAGGCGACCGAGGGCGTCGGATCGCGGCGGGAGGCCGAACCCGCCGGGGGCGGCATCGATGCTCTGGTGCGAGAGGGGGATGACGCCGACGGCGATGATCGGCGGTCGCGAGCCGGGGCGTCGAGGAGCAGCGGGATCACCCCGGTGAACGCGGCCTCGACGAGGATCGCGTCGGGCTCGAGCTCCGCGACGAGCGCCTCGAGCGCGCGGAACTGCGCGGCGAGGGGGCGGACGAAGATGCGCTGCACGTCGTACTCGAGTCTCGCGATGCCGCGGTGGCGGTCGCGCTCCGGCAGGTGGTCCTGGATCGCGCGGTCGTCGAAGTCGGCGATTCCGTCGAGCGCGCGATGGCCGGCACCGGCGGCCTCGACCGCGGCGCGGAAGCGCGAGCCGGTGAGCACGGTCACGTCGTGGCCGCGCGAGACCAGGTCGCGGGCGATGGCGATGATCGGGGCGGCGTGGCCCTGGATGGGGCTCGCGCAGAGCAGGTAGGTGGACATGGGGCCGACGCTACGGACGCGCGTGCAGCGAGTGATCAGGGAAATCCATGGAATTCGCGAGGGAGGGCGCCGAAGCTGGGGAATGCCCAGATCAGCGCGGGTGTTGTACCTGTATCCGGCACCCCTATGGCCGGACGGAATGGAGGACGAGTGGGCATCAGCTACGTCGAGTTCGAAGACGATGCCGGCATCCTGCGCCGCTACCGCAAGCACGTGAACGGTCGCGGCCTCGTGGCGACGACCGCGAAGGTGGATGCGACGGCGTTCGTCGACCCGACCGCATACGTCGATCCGGGCGCGGAGGTGCAGCGGGGCGCGACCCTGTCGCACGGCGCCTGGGTGGAGCAGGACGCGATCGTCGCGGAGAACGCGACGGTCGGGGTCAACGCGCGCGTGGGCCGCGGTGCCGTCGTCGGCCGCTTCGCCGTCGTCGGGCCGTACGCGGCCGTCGGCGCGGGCGCCCGCGTGCAGAACGGCGCGCGCGTGCCGCGCGAGGCGACCGTCCCCGAGGGGGCGGAGCATCGCGCCTCGGGCGACGACCTCCGCCGCCTCGGCCTCGCGGCCTGAGCCGCGTCGCAGCAACGGATGCCCCGGGCGCGTGCCCGGGGCATCGTCGTGTCCGGCCGGCCCGATGCATGGCCGACTCGCACCTTCGACGGATGACGCGGCGCGCTCGTCCTGCGAGGATCGGGGCATGGCGAACGAACGCGAGCCCAGGCATCCGTCGACCGCCCCGGACTGGTGGAAGTCCGCCGTGGTCTACCAGGTGTACCCGCGCAGCTTCCAGGACTCCGACGGCGACGGGATCGGCGACCTCCGCGGGATCCTCCAGCGTCTCGACCACCTCGAACGCCTCGGCGTCGACGTGGTGTGGCTCTCGCCGATCCACCGCTCACCGCAGGCCGACAACGGGTACGACATCAGCGACTACCGCGACATCGACCCGACCTTCGGCACGCTGGAGGACTTCGACGCGCTGGTGACGGCGATGCACGAGCGCGGCATCCGCCTCGTCATGGACCTCGTCGTGAACCACACCTCCGACGAGCATCCGTGGTTCGTCGAGTCGCGGTCGAGCCGTGACAACCCGAAGCGGAACTGGTACTGGTGGCGTCCGCCACGCGAGGGCACGCACGGCGGCGACCCCGGCGCCGAGCCGACCAACTGGGAGTCGTTCTTCTCCGGCTCGACCTGGGAGTGGGACGAGTCGACCGGGGAGTACTACCTGCACCTGTTCGACGTGAAGCAGCCCGACCTCAACTGGGAGAACCCCGAGGTGCGGCAGGCGGTGTACGAGATGATGCGCTGGTGGCTCGACCGGGGTGTCGACGGCTTCCGCATGGACGTGATCAACCTCATCTCGAAGCATCCGCACCTGCCCGACGGCCCCGTGCGCTCGGGTCGGCGCTTCGGCGACGGCGGCGCGGCGTACACGAACGGGCCGCGCCTGCACGAGTTCATGCAGGAGATGCACCGCGAGGTGTTCGACGGGCGCGAGGGCCTCATCACGGTCGGCGAGACGCCCGGCGCGACGATCGAGGAGGCGATCCTCTTCACCGATCCCGAGCGGCGCGAGGTCGACATGGTCTTCCACTTCGAGCACGTGGGCCTCGACCACGGCGCGACGAAGTTCCACCCTCGGCCGCTCGCGCCCGGCGAGCTCGCGGCATCCCTCGCGAAGTGGCAGGAGGGCCTCGCCGAGCGCGGGTGGAACAGCCTCTACCTCGAGAACCACGACCAGCCGCGCTCGGTCAGCCGCTTCGGCGACGCGGAGGCGCACTGGTACTCGTCGGCGACCGCGCTCGCGACCGTGCTGCACCTGCAGCGCGGCACGCCCTACGTCTACCAGGGCCAGGAGCTCGGCATGACGAACGCGCCGTTCGCGAGCCTCGACGAGTACCGCGACGTCGAGTCGCTGAACGCGTACGCCGAGGCCGTCGCGAGCGGCACGGCCGTCGCCGACGCGCTCGACGGGCTCAGCCTCATGAGCCGAGACCACGCCCGCACGCCCGTGCAGTGGGACGCGACGCCGAACGCCGGCTTCACGACCGGCATCCCGTGGCTCGCGGTCAACCCGAACCACTCGACGATCAACGCGGCCGCGCAGGTCGGCGACCCCGGCTCGGTGTTCGAGTACCACCGGCAGCTCATCGCGCTGCGCCACGGACGACCCGTGGTCGCCCACGGGTCGTTCGAACGGGTGGACGCCGGGCACCCGGCGATCTTCGCGTTCGAGCGCGTGCTCGACGAGGACCGCCTGCTGGTCGTGGTGAACCTCTCCTCGGCCGAGCACGACCCGGTCTTCGCCGAGGAGTTCGCGCACCGGTGGCGCGACTCGCTGCCGCTGCTGACGAACACGCTGCCCGACGCGCCCGGCGGGTTCGACGCGCCGCTCGGGCCGTGGGAGGCGCGGGTCACCTCGCTCACCGGCTGATCGAGCCGCCGGCGCCGCGCTACGCGGCCGTGCCGTCCGCGAGCAGCTCGAGCGTGCGCACCCGGCCGGGCGACGCGTCGGCCGGCTCATCCGCGCGCGCACCCGCGATCGGGGTGAGCATGACCTCGTCGATGCCGTGGCGTTCGGCGAGGGTGCGCACCGCGGATGCCGCGGCATCCGCCTCGCCGATCACCCACCGGGTGCGCATGCGCGCGATCACGTCCTCGGCGTCGGAGTCGCGCGGCGCGGCCTGCGCCTCCTCGACGGTCTCGAGCGGGCGCATCGGCCGGTTGAGGCGCAGCCGTGCCATGGCGCGCAGCTGCGGCAGCGCCCGCGCCTCGGCCTCGTCGAGGGTGTCGGCGACGACGGCGTTCAGGGTGAGGATCGTCTGCGGCGACGGATGGCGCTCGCTCGGCCGGTAGCCCGAGCGGTAGAGCTCGAGCGCCTGCTCGAGGCCCTCGCCCGAGAAGTGGTTCGCGAACACGTACGGCAGCCCGAGCTCGGCGGCGAGCCGTGCCGAGTAGTCGGAGCTGCCGAGCAGCCACAGCTCGGGCACGGCGGTGGCCGCCGGCGTGGCCTGGATCGGGTACTCGCGTCCGCTCGTCAGTCGCAGCATCGCCCCGTCGGGCGAGAGCAGGCTCAGGATGTCGGCGACGTGGTCGGGGAACCGGTCGACGTCGGCGGTCGGGCCGCTCACGCGCAGGAGCTGAGTGATCACCGGGTCGCTGCCCGGGGCCCGCCCGATGCCGAGGTCGATGCGGCCCGGTGCGAGCGCCTCGAGCGCCGCGAACTGCTCGGCCACGACGAGCGGCGCGTGGTTCGGCAGCATCACGCCGCCCGAGCCGACGCGGATGCGGTCGGTGCGCGCGGCCGTCGCGGCGATGAGCACGGGCGGCGTCGTCGACGCCACCGAGGGCATGTTGTGGTGCTCGGCGAACCAGTACCGGGTGAAGCCGAGCCGGTCGGCGGCCTGTGCGAGGGCGACGGATGCCGCGACGGCCTCGGCCGTGGACTGCCCGCTCCGCACGGGGATGAGATCGAGGACCGAGAGGCGTGGCGAGAGAGGCATCCCCCAGTCCAACCGGGCGCGCAGGCGCGCTATTCCGGGCGACGGGGCGAGGGCCGGATCCCCGTCGGATGCTCGGGATAACCCTGAGCGGATCGGCGGGATCCTCCTGATCCTCGAGGGCCTGCCGCGGCATTGGATGGAACTCGTGTCGTGAGCGCCCCCGGTGATCCGGGCGGCCGTCGGACCTGGCCTGAACGGCCGCCGCCCGGCCCGCGACCACCACCCGTGAAAGGACCACCAGTGAACCCGCTTGCCTCCGAGACCGTCGCAGCCGAGACCGCGGCAGCCACCGATACCCCCGCTCCGGCCGACTCGGCCGCTCCGGCCATGCCCGCCATGTCGCTCCGCGAGTCGTTCGCGATCCTCGCCGAGCGCCTCGACGGCCGTCTCTCGCTGCCGGGGGAGCCCGGCTACGACGCCGACCGCCTCGCCTGGAACCTCGCCGTCGACCAGCGACCCGCCGCGGTCGTGGTCGCGGCATCCGTCGCCGACGTCGCGCGCACCGTGCGCACCGCACGCGAGCTCGGCCTCGCGGTCGCGCCGCAGGCCACCGGCCACAACGCCGGACCGCTCGCCGAGGGCCGGGGCCTCGCCGACGCGATCCTGCTCCGGACCCACGAGCTCCGCGCCGTCGAGATCCGTCCCACGCAGCGCCTGGCACGGGTCGAGCCCGGCGTGCTCTGGGGCGACGTCGTCGCCGCGGCCGCACCGCACGGCCTCGCCGCGCTCGCCGGCTCCTCGCACGACGTCGGCGTGGTCGGCTACACGCTCGGCGGAGGCGTCTCGTTCCTCGGGCGTGCGCACGGCCTCGCCGCCAACCACGTCACGGCGGTCGAGCTCGTGACCGCCGACGGCGAGTTCCGCCGGGTCGACGCGCAGCACGACCCGGAGCTGTTCTGGGCGGTGCGCGGCGGCGGCGGAGACTTCGGCGTCGTGACCGCGCTCGAGTTCGGCCTGTTCGAGCTCGACCAGGTCGTGGCCGGCGCGCTGTTCTTCCCGATCGAGCGCACCGAGGAGGTGCTGCAGGCGTGGGGCGAGTGGACGCGCTCGGTGCCCGACACCGTGACCTCGGTCGGTCGGGTGCTCCGGTTCCCGCCGATGCCCGAGCTGCCGCCGTTCCTCTCCGGGCAGTCGTTCGTGCTCGTCGAGGCCGTCATCCAGGAGTCGCCCGAGCGCGCCGACGCGCTGCTCGCCCCGCTCCGCGAGCTGGGACCGGCGATGGACAGCGTGCACCCGCAGGCGCCGGCCGAACTGCTGCAGCTGCACATGGACCCGCCCGGACCGACGCCGGGTCACGGCGACGGCATGATGCTCACCGAACTGCCCTCCGACGCGATCCGCGCGTTCGCCGCGGCGGTCGGACCCGGCTCCGAGACGGCGCTCCTGTCGGCCGAGATCCGCCACCTCGGCGGGGCGTTCTCGCCGTCGGCCGCGCTCGAGGTCGCCGCGGATCGGGGCCTGCCGATCCCCGGCGCGGTCGGCGGCCTGGAGGCCGAGTACCTCGTCTACGCCGTCGGCATCGCGGTTCCGGAGACCATCGAGTCCGTCGTGGCCTCGCTCGGTCGGCTGCTCTCGCGCATCGAGCCGTGGCGCGCTCCGATCGAGTACCTGAACTTCGCCGAGCGCCAGACGACGGGTTCGCGGTTCTTCGGCGACGACGGCCGGCTCGCGCGGCTGCGCGCGATCAAGCACGCGGTCGACCCCTCGGGCGTCATCCGCTCGAACCACCCGGTCGGCCGCTGACGCGACCACGCGGCGGACGGGCCCGACGGATCGTCGGGCCCGTCCGCCGGTACCGCGCCGGTGCGGACGCCCCCGCGTCGCGCCACCCGCCGAGCGCACCGTCGAAGGACGAATGGGTCTGTCGGTTCCGCGCCGAGGTTCCTAGGCTGGGGGACACGCGACGACGTCGTCGCCGGACCTGGGGGAGGGACGTATGACGGTTCACCACGAGCTGCCCACCACGACCGATTTCGCGACTCTGGCTGGTGAGCACCACCCCGCGATCACGATCTACGCGGCCACGTCACCCGTGGTCAGCGAGCGCGAACGCTCCGAGGTCGTCGTGAAGAGCGCGTTCGACGAGGCCATCGACCGCATCCGCACCGACGGCGCCGAGACGGCCGAGGTCGACGCCCTCAAGGCCGAGCGCGATGCCGTGCTCGCCGACCGCGCGCTCTGGGCGGGGCTCTCGCGCTCGCTCGCGATCTTCGTCGCGCCCGGCTTCACCGACGTCTACGTGCTGCCGAACCGTCTCGACGACGCCGTCCACGTCGGCTCGCACTTCGTGCTCGGGCAGTTGCTGCGCGCGCCCAGCCAGGACCAGGAGGCGTTCGCGGTCACGCTCTCCTCCAACGAGTGGGCGCTGTGGCACGCGCTCCCCACCGCGCGCGCCGAGCAGATGCCGCTCGACCCCGAACTGCCGCGCAACCTCGACGACGCCGCGAACCGCGAAGCCGGCGAGGGGCTGCGTCGCCGCGGCGGCGGGCACGGCGATCGGGGGACGAACGAGGGCGACCGGCGCCCCGAGATCCACGACATCTACGCCAAGCGCGTCGCCGACGCCGTCTGGCACGAGCTGCAGGAGCACGACCCGGATGCGAAGGTGCCGCTCTTCGTCTTCGCGGCGGAACCGCTGCTCAGCTCGTTCCTCGATCGGGCGCACAACGGGCGCCGCGTGGTCGGCGTGCAGGGCGGCCCCGATCGGCTCGGCGCCGCCGAGATCGACGGCGAGCTCCGCCAGCAGCTCGCCCAGCTGAACGTGAACGAGGCGAAGACGGCCCTCACGGGGCTCGCCGACGGCAGTGCCGGGCGAGTCGAGCGCGACCTGGCGGCGATCGGGCGGCTCGCCGCCGACGGCGCCGTCGAGCGGCTGTGGTTCGACTTCACGACCTCGGTCAACGGCACGCTCGACCACGACTCGGGTGCGATCGAGTTCGCGACCGACCACGGCGAGGGCGACGCCCTCTCGGACGGCCGGCGTGCCGGCGATCTCCTGCCCCAGCTCGCGATGCTCGTCATCGCGCGCGGCGGCAAGGTGGTCACCGTGCGCGGCGACGACCTCGAACACGCGGTCTGGACGGGACCCGCGATGGCGGAGCTGCGCTTCGCCCTCGCCTGATCGGCCCGCGGCGCCGGTCGTGGCCGACCGGCGCCGTTGGCCGCCACGGCCTCTCAGACGGCGAGCGAGAACCGCGGGGTGACCCTCGCGAACCGGTCGCGCAGCGCCTCGATCATCCGCACCGCGGCATCCGTCATCGCATTCGCGCCGACGGGCAGTGCCCGACCCGCGATGCCGGCACGCCGGCGCGTGGTCGCGCGTGCGCCCGCGCCGAAGGAGTCGTCGGCCTCGAGGACGGGGAGCACGACGGCGGGCTGGCACTCGAGGTGCACCTCGACCTCGTGGGTGCGCTCGTCCTCGATGATCGCCTCGAACGGCACGCGGACCGTGCGGAAGCGTCCCCGACGACGAGGCGGCGCCGACTTCAGGCCGATGGCGAGGCGGTCGGCCGGCGTGCCCCCGAACGGCGTGCGCGCCACGGCGACGACGTCGACCCGCCACAGCTCGCTCGGGCAGGTCGCGACACCGGAGAGATGGATGACGCGGATACCGCCGCTCGTGACCGCGACGGCGGCGAGGTCGTCGACGATGACGTGCGCGTGATCGATCGTGTGGGCCATGTTCGCCGACGGTACGGACCTCGGATGCCGCCGACATCAGTGCTGACGCTGAGATCGCGACCCTAGGCTGACGGAATGCGATTCGGATTCTTCGTTCCCCAGGGCTGGCGTCACGACCTCGTCGGCATCGAGCCCGCCGACCACTGGTCGACGATGCACGGCCTCGCCGCGTTCGCGGACCGCGACGGCTCTCCGTGGGAGTCGATCTGGGTGTACGACCACTTCCACACGGTGCCCGTGCCGAGCGAGACCGAGGCGACCCACGAGGCGTGGTCGCTCATGGCCGCCTATGCGGCGTCGACCTCGCACGTGCGACTGGGCCAGATGTGCACCTGCATGGCGTACCGCAACCCGGCCTACCTCGCGAAGGTCGCCGCAACCGTCGACCTGATCTCGGGCGGCCGCCTCGAGATGGGCATCGGCGCCGGATGGTACGAGCACGAGTGGCGGGCGTACGGGTACGGGTTCCCGCATGCCCCCGAGCGGCTCCGGATGCTGCGCGAGGGCGTCGAGATCATGCACCAGGCGTGGACCACCGGGCGGGCCAGCCTCGACGGCGAGTTCTACCGAATCGACGAGGCCATCGTCCAGCCGCGCCCGTTGCAGGAGGGCGGCGTGCCGATGTGGGTCGCCGGCGGCGGCGAGAAGGTCACGCTGAAGATCGCGGCCGAGTATGCGGCATACACGAACTTCTACGGCAGCCCCGAGGAGTTCAGCCACAAGAGCGAGGTGCTCCGCGGGCACGCCGACCGGCTCGGCCGCGACTTCGGCTCGATCGTGCGCAGCGCGAACTTCAACACCGTGATCGGCGAGGACGAGGCCGACGTGGAGCGTCGCCTGGCGACCATCGAGGCGCGCGTGGCGGGCTCGGCCGGCCCGAAGGCCGCGGCGAAGTTCATCCACGACTTCCGGTCCGACGCGGCGATCGCGGTCGGCACGCCCGAGCAGGTGGTCGAGCGAATGCTCGACATGCGCTCGCGCGGCCTCGGTTACGCCATCCACTACTTCCCCGAGGCGGCGTACGACCGCTCGGGCCTCGAACTCTACGAGCGCGAGGTCATGCCCGCGCTCGCCTGAGCGGGGCGCGATCGGAATCGGCGCACGCGGGGCGCAACGGCGAACGGTCGCGGATGCCGGGTGGGACCTGGCATCCGCGACCGTTCGGTGCGAGTGGATTCGATGATCGCTCGAGCGGATGCCCGAGCTCAGGCGGCGCGGTCGGAGGCGACGGCGTCGAGCTTCGCGCCGAGCTCGGCGTCGGTCGGCTCGGTGAAGTGGGTGCCGTCGGGGAAGACCACGACGGGGATGTTGGTCCGGCCCGAGATCGCCTTCGCGCGGTCGGCGCCGTCGGCGACGACCATGAGGTCGATGTACTCGTAGTCGACGCCGCGGCCGTCGAGCAGCGCCTTCGATCGGCGGCAGTCGCCGCACCACTCGGCGCCGTACATGGTGATGCGGGCAGGGTTGAGGTCGGTGGCAGGGGAGGTCATATGCATAACCTACGTGGGTATCCTGTGCGAGATTCCCAGCAGTGGCGGATGCCTCGGGGAACGGTCCTCGCGTGGGGTTCCGGTGTCGTCGATCGGGTGCGAGGCTCGGGGTCATGCAGTTCGAGACCACGATGTCGCAGACCGGGAACAACACCGGGATCGAAGTGCCGGCCGAGGTCGTCGAGGCGCTCGGCGGCGGCCGGCGCGCTCCGGTCGTCGTGACGGTCAACGGATACGAGTACCGCAGCACGCTCGCCGTGATGGGCGGGCGGCACATGATCCCGTTCAGCTCCGACAAGCGCGCGGCGACCGGGATCTCGGGCGGCGATCCGATCGCGGTCGAGATCGAACTCGATGCCGCGCCACGGACGGTCGACGTGCCCGAGGACTTCGCGGCGGCGCTGGATGCGACGCCCGGCGCACGAGAGGCGTTCGACCGGCTGGCGCCGAGCCATCAGAAGGCGCACGTGACCGCGATCACCGAGGCGAAGGCGCCCGAGACGCGGGCGCGGCGCATCGCGAAGGCGATCGAGAAGCTCGTCGGAGCGTGACCGCGCTGGCGCCGGGCGGCGACCGGGTCGGCATCGCGAGCGGCGACGGGCCGGCCGCTAGCCGACCGGCTCGCGCTCCCACGCGGGCAGTTCGACGCCGACGAGCCGCGCGAAGGCGCTGAGCTGCGCGACTCCTTGGGGCGTGCGGGGCAGCGCGTCGAGCAGTCCGGGCGAGTGGATCAGGTAGGCGGCGACCTGCGCGCGTGAGATCGCGACGTTCAGGCGGTTCTTGAGCAGCAGGAACTCGACGCCGCGCGGTGCCGCGGCCGCCGACGACGCGGCGAGCGAGACGATCGCGACCGCGGCCTCCTGGCCCTGGAACTTGTCGACCGTGCCGACCGGGACCGCCGTGTAGCCCGCGTGGTCGAGCGCCGCGCGCACGACCGCGAGCTGTGCGTTGTACGGGGTGACGACGATCACGTCGCCCTGCCCGAGCGGTCGCGGCTCCGCGGCGACGGGGTCGCCCTCGCCGTGCGCGATGCCCGTGAAGGCGCGACCGAGCAGCGACCTGACGATGCGGACGACCTCCGCGGCCTCCTCGAGCGACTCGGTCGTGTTGCCCTCGTGCTCGATCGGAACCGGGGTCAGGCCGGGCTCGACGCCCTCGATGCCGCGGAGCCCGGCTGAAGGATGCGATGCGAGCTCTCCCTCGTATGACAGCGCCGAGACGGATTCGGCGAGCGCCGGATGCATCCTCCGGCTCTCGGCGAGGAAGTAGCCGAACTCGGCGCGCAGCACGTCGTGACCGTCGGCGATCCACCCGAGCGCGGACATGTCGACGGGTTCGGGGTGCGTGCCCTGGCTCACCTGCGGCAGTTGCTGCGGGTCGCCGAGGAGCAGCAGTCGTCGCGCGGCGACCGACGCGGCGATCGTCGAGGCGAGCGAGAACTGGCCCGCCTCGTCGACGACCAGGACGTCGAGCGCGCGTCGACCGACGCGGTCGGCATTCGCGAAGTCCCAGGCCGTGCCGCCGACGACGAACCCGGCGTCGCGGTTCGCGGCGATGAAGGCCGACATGCCGTCCTTCTCGATCGCCGTCCAGCCGCGCATCGCGTCGTCGCCGCGATCCTTCGGCGCCTTGGCGATGCGTCGCGGGTCGAGTCCTGCCGCGACGACCGCGTCGAGCAGGTGCTCGACGACCGCGTGCGACTGTGCGACGACCCCGACCTTCCAACCGTGGTGGCCGACGAGGCGGGCGATGACGTGCGCCGCGACGTAGGTCTTGCCGGTGCCGGGAGGGCCCTGCACGGCGAGGTAGGAGTCGTCGAGGTCGCCGAGGGAACGGACGACCGCGCCGACGTACTCGTGGTCGGGCAGCGGCGCGAGGGCGCCGGATCGCGTGCGCGGCGGGATACGTCGCAGCAGGTCGACCGCGGCGTCCTTCGGCCAGGCCGGAAGGCGGTCGACGATCGGGCGCGCCCACTCGGCGATCGCGGCCTTCTGGCGCCCGGCCGGCGGCGGGTTGCCAGGCACCAGCGCGAAGGGGAGATCGCGCCACGTGTCGTCGACCGTCGACCGCTCCTCGATCCGCACGCCGTCGGCCGTGGCCTCGAGTACCGTCGCCTTCGCCCAGGCGCGCGAGCCCGGTCGCCGTGAGAACGACGGGAACGGCGCCGGCCAGTCGTAGAGCAGGTACAGCTCGGCGCCGGCGCTGAACCGCGATCCCGGTGCGATGCGGCCGCGGAGGAGCAGCTCGCGCCGATCGAACTGCTGCCGCCCCTCGCGGTACCAGTCGTGCAGCACCACGGTGCGCGCCGGGTCGACGACGAGGACGTCGCGGTGGTCCTCCCAGGCCTCGAGCGGCTGCTCGACGCGGAAGAAGTGGCCCCACCAGAACGTCTTGAGCTCGCGCTCGTGGTAGTCGATCGCGGCGGCGGCGAGGGCCAGTGCCGTGCGGTCGGGGTCGTCACGGCGTTCGTCGGCGCCGCCGGCGAGCGCGGACAGCTCGGTCGCGAGCGGGCTCGCCGCGTACTGCTTCGCGGTCGGCTCGACGAGCAGGAGCGCCGGCACCGGCGCGACGCCGTGCGACCGCGCGAGGCCGAGCAGCCAATCGCGGAGCCGAAGCGTCGAGACGCAGTCGTACTCGTTGTACTCCGCGAGGTCGTCGAGCACGAGCTGTGCGGCCTCCGCATCGCCCGTCGCGGCGAGCTCGCGAGCGCGGACGTACTCGAGGATCGAGTCGCCGCCCGACTTCACGTCGGCCTCGCGCAGCGTGTCGCCCATGTATAGCGGCTCGAGCTTCTTGATCGAGTACGAGCGGCTCCCGACCCGCACTGCTCGCTTCACGATCGGGTAGAGGTCGACGAGCACCCCGTCGGCGAGCAGCTGGTCGACCTCGGCCTCGCCGACGCCGTGGCGTGCGGCGATCGACGTGAGGTGCGTGCGCTCGTAGCTCGCGTAGTGGTAGATGTGCAGGTTCGGGTGACGCTCCCGCCGCTCCTTGACGAGCTCGAGGAATCGCACGAGCGCCTCGCGCTCCTCGGCGAAGCCGTGCGCCCAGATCGGCGTGAACACCTCGTCGACGTCGACCATGCCGAACAGGTAGTCGAGACCCCACTCGGTCGCCGCACCCTCGGTGTAGAGCGGATCGCCTTCGAAGTCGAAGAACAGGTCGCCCGCGTCGGGCTCGGGGATCGCCGCCAGTGCACCCGGCTCGCGCACCTCGACGGGCGGCGGCAGCGGCGGGTCGTCGGGCGAACGGTCGCCTGATGCCTCGGCGTCGCGCGCCTCGACCTCGGCGACGAGCTGCAGTCGAGCCTGCACGCGCAGGCCCTCCAGCGTGGCCTCGAGCACGCCGTCGACCGGGCCGGCCGAGGCCGCGAGCTCGTCGATCGTCGTGATGCCCGCAGCGTGGAAGTGCGCGCGCTGGGTGATGCGGAGCCCCGCGACGAGCAGCAGGTCGCGGTTCGCCTGCACCTCGAGGTCGCAGGTCGGGCACCGCCCGTCGAACGCATAGCGCGGGTCACCCCACTCGACAGGGCCGTCGGCGGTCACGCGCTCCTCGACGATCTGCCGCAGGCGTTCGCGGCGGAGCAGGAACACGGGCTCGATGTCCTCGAGCCGGTGGGTGCTCGTCGTGCCGTCGCCGAGCAGCAGCTCGACGGTGTCGGCACGCGGCACGCCGATGCGGTCGAGCTGGGCGGCGTACGCCGCGAGCTGGAGGAGCGCCGTGACGCGCGCACGGCGCGCGAGCTTGGAGTCCTGCACGAGGTAGCGCCCGTCGGGTTGCCGCACGATGAAGTCGGCGAAGCCGACGAACCCGTCGTCGACGAAGGTCGCCTGGAAGACGACGGGCGCACCCGACTCGAACGCGGCGCGAGTGGCCGCGACCGCTGCCTCGAGCTGCGCCGGATCGCGCAGGTCGGGCCGGGCGATCTCGACGACGCCGTCGCCGAACTCGGCCCGGTAGCGGTCGAGGACCCGGAGCTCGTGTGCATCGCCCATCCGCCCCGCCCGCTCGAGCATGGCGTCGGCCACGGGCTCGAACCGCGTGTCGCGGCCGAGCTTCACGTCGAGCTCGCGGAGGAACGCGAACTCGCAGTCGGAGGCCTTCTTGAGGTCGCTCGCGCTCGTGACCACCATGCCGTCGGCCAGGTACATCGGGCTCCCTCCGCCGCTTCGGTCGAGACCACCGTATCCGCGGCATCCGACATCGCCGCGAGTCGGTGGCCGGGCCCGGCCGGCCTCCTTCAGGCCGAGCGCTCGCGACGCTGCACCATCCGAGCGAGGTCCACGCGGTTGGCGGCGCCCGTCTTGCGCAGCAGGTTCGAGATGTGCGAGCTGACCGTCTTCTCGCTGATCGTCAGCAGCGCGGCGATCTCGGCGTACGTGCGACCGTCGACGATGTACGGCAGCAGTTCGCGCTCGCGGCGCGTGAGGGGGAAGTCGCTCACCTCGTCGTCGTCGACCGCCCCGTCCGGGTGCAGCCGGACGCGCGACCACGCGGCGAGCGACTCGAGCTCGGCGGCGAGCCCCTCGGACTGCGTGCGCTCGGCGATCGCCGCACCGCGCCGGAGCAGTGCGACCGCCTTGGAACGACTGCCGTGGTCGCGGACGAGCCCTCGTTCGGCACCCCGCCGGCACGCATACGCCTCCTCCCAGGCGAGCTCGGCGGCCGCGCAGGCGTCGGCCGCGGCACTCCACCGTTCGAAGGCCTCGTCGTCGTCCCGCGAGCGGGCGACCTCCGCGTCGTAGAGCGCGTCGAGTGCGACGAGGTCGCGGGGATACGAGGTGCCCATCCGTCGAGGAAGCACTCGCGGGTGCGCCTCGCGGAACGCCTCGAGGTCGTCGAGCGCTCGGCCGGGGGATTCGCGGCGGTCCCGCGCGGCGTCGATGAGATCGGCGTGGGCTCGTGCGGCGAGCGGTACGAGCCACTCGGTGGCGTGGGTGCCGGTGTACGCCTCGATGGCCGGTCCGAGCACGGCGAGCGCCGCCTCGGGCTCGCCGGCGGCGATCATGGTGGCGCCCTCAGCGACCGCCCGGGCCGGGACGACGTACGACGGGACGGTGGGGAATCGCTCACGTGCGCGCTGCAGTTCGGCCTCGGCCTCCTCGACGCGACCCTGGTAGGCCGCGAGCCGCGCGGCGACGCCGCGCAGGCTCAGGTCGACGAAGTCGGGCGGATGCTCGGTGCGCACGAACCGCAGCGCCGATCCCACGCCGCCGACCTCGCCGATGGTGAGCCAGCTCGCGGCCTCGGTCACGGCCATCGCCGTGGTCACGCGGTGCGGAGCGCCGGCCTCGACGAGGATCTCCCGGAGCTCGCGGAGCCGGGTCGCCGCCTGGCGGTAGCCGGGCATGGAGTACGCCACCCAGAACGAGGCGAGTGCGGCCGGCCAGAAGTGCCGGCCGGGGATGGCGACGGCGAACGTCTCCTCGGCCAGACGCGTCGCGGCCGCGAGGTCGCGGGTCGTCGCGGCGACCTGACCCGCCGCGGCGAGTGCGTAGGCGAGCGCTTCGCCGTCGTCGATGCGTCGTGCCAGCTCGAGTGCCTGCGCGGCATGGGCGATGCACGCGGGGTCGCCCTCGAGGTTCTCCGCATGCGCGAGGTCGCCGAGCGCGAGGGCGTACTGCCGCCCGTTCACGTCCGACGATGCGTACTCGAGGATCTCCTTCGCGTTGGCGACGGTGTTCAGCTCGCCGCCGATGCGGAACTGCAGCCGCTGCCGTCTGAGGAGCAGTTCGGCGGTGGCCACCGGGTCGGCGTCCCGGTCGACCCGGTCGAGCAGGGCGGACACGGCGGCGTACTCGTCCTCGTCCTCGGCGACCGCCGCCGCGGCATCGGCCCAGGCCGCGAGCACCGCCAGCTCGTCCATGCGGTCGACGTCGGGCGCGGCCCCGGCCAGTTCCGCGTTCCGGCGGGCGAGTCGCAGTCGGGTCGCGTCGTCGACGCCCTCGAGCGCCTCGATCGCCCGACGACTCGCGACGATGCACGCGGCCGCGTCGCCCGCCGCCGCGAGGTGGTCGGCGAGGTCGACGAGCACGTCCGCTCCGTCGAGCCCGCTCTCGATGGCGAGTGCGGTGCTGCGGGCGAGCACCGCGTGGCGTTCACGGCGCTCGACCTCGGGGACCGAGGCGACCAGGAGCTCCGCGATGAGCGGGTGGTGGAACCAGACCCGGCCCTCGGAGTCCTGGTCGAGCACCCGGACGGCGATCGCCGGGCGCAGGTCGCGCCACGTGTCGCGCCACGCGGCGTGGATCTCGGCGAGGCCGGCCGGCCGGACCGGCTTGCCGTGGATGGCCAGCATCACGGTGAGCTCTCGGGTGCGCTCGGGCATCTGCGACCACGACTGCAGCAGTGCGGAATCGAGGTCGGCGGCCGTCGTCGGAGCAGCGAGCGCCGCGGGATCGAGGCCCTCCACGAGGAGCCGAGCATGGTACGGGTTGCCTCCGGTGCGGGAGAGCACGTCGGTCACGAGCGTCTCGTGCGGCGTCTCGTCGAGCAGCCCGGCCAGCAGGTCGCGGACGCCGAGGCGGTCGAGCGCTCCGACCTCCAGCGAGCGCGTGCCGGGCAGTCGGAGCAGGTCGGCGCACCAGCGATCGACCTCGCGAGCGTTGCCGGAGCGAACCGTCGCGATGACGCCGAGCGGCCGATCCTCGGCGCCTCCGGCGAGGAACATCAGCGCGTCGAGCGTGCTGGAGTCCGCCCACTGGAGGTCGTCCATCGCGATGACGACCGGCCGCTCGTCGAGCAGGCGCTGCACGGCGGTGTCGAGCCGAACCGGCACGGGAGACCGGACCGCCGCATCGTCGGGTACGCCTTCGGCCTGTGCGAGCAGGGAGCGGACGGCGAGGTTCGGCACCCTCGTCGTGAGTGGGAGGTTCCGGGCGGAGAGGATGATCGCGCGGCCCTCGACGGCGCGGCACGCGGCGGACATGAGCGCGGTCTTGCCGATCCCCGGTTCACCGCGGAGAACGACCGTGCGCGCCTCGCGGCGCAGCACCGCATCGAGTTCGTGCGACAGCGCCGCGAGTTCTCGCTCGCGCCCTGCGAGTCGCGGCGGGTCGGCCCCCATGCGGTCAGTCTGTCACGGATCCGAGGGTCGCTCAGGGAAAGATCGAGGGCCTGCTCCGGATGCCACGGGCTCCGACGCGCGGTGCCGGAGTCATTCGCGTGCGGCGAGCGTCCCCCGGTCGAGGCCGAGCATCCCCTCGACGGCGCCGTGGATGAGCGACCCGCGATCGCTCGCGTCGCCCCAGCGGACGAGTGCCTGCGCGTTCAGCCCGTCGATCATGCCGAGCAGCTGCCAGGCGGCCGCCGCGGCATCCTCCGTGCGGAACCCGGCCGTCGCGACGCCGTCCTCGATGACCCCCTGGACGACGACCTGCCAGGCGTCCATCTGCACGCGCACGGATGCCGCGAGCGCCTCGTTGCGGCGGCCCATCGCCCACGCCTCGACCCAGACGACCGTCACGTCGTCGCGCGTGCCGTCGAGGAGCGTGTCGAGCAGGGCGCCGAGTCGTTCCCGCGGGCCGGGACGTGCCGCGAGGAACTCGGAGACCTCGTCGATCTCGGCCGCGACGATCGCCGCGAACGTGTCGGCGACGAGGGCGTCCATGCTCGGCTGGTAGTGCGCGACGAGCGCGGGGGCGACGCCGGCGCGGGCCGCGATGGCGCGCAGCGTGATGGCCGTCAGCCCCTGATCGAGTGCGAGCAGGCGCGCGGCCTCGGCGATCTCGGCGGATCGCTCGGCGGGGCTCTTCCGCGAGGCTCGGGTTCGCACGGGTGTTGACATCGTCAGGCCAGTCTAGGTAGTCTCCAACGTTATTGATCGCATGATCAATATATCGATCCCCTCGATCGAACATCCCGCCGTCGAACGACGAGGTTCCGCACATGAGCATCCAGACCCCGGAGGAGATCCGCGCCGACGCCGCCGCGACGCCCTCCGTGCACGCCGCGCCCGCGGCATCCGCCCGCGCCCACGACCCCGTCGCTCCCGCCGCACCGGCCGCCGACCGCGTCGGCCACGTCGAGCAGCACGGCACCGAGCACGTCCCCGCATCCGAACGCCACGGCCGCCCGTCGAGCCTCTTCTGGGTATGGATGTCGGCCAACGTCGGCTACCTCTACTTCGTCGTCGGCGGCGTGCTGATGCTCCTCGGCCTGCCGCTGTGGGAGGCGCTCGCGATCACCGTCGTGGGCAACCTCTGGTGGGCGCTCGTCGGCTGGCTCGCCGTCAGCGGACCGGTCTCGGGCTCGCCGAGCGTGTCGATCATGCGCGCCATGTTCGGCATCCGCGGCAACAAGGTCTTCGGCGCCGGCCTCGGCGTGCTGATCGGCCTCTTCTACGAGATCATCAACGTCGCCTTCGCCACGCTCGGCGCCATCGCGCTGCTCGCGCACGTCGGCATCGCCCTCCCGGCCGGCGGCGAGTGGGCCGTGCTCGCCGTCATCGGCGTGCTCAGCTTCGTGATCGGCGTCTACGGCCACGCGACGATCCTGGCGCTCGCGCCGTGGTTCTCCGCCGCGCTCGCCGTGGTGTTCGTGGTCCTCGCCGTCTTCGTGTTCGGCGCCGCCGACTGGACCTACGACGTCGAGCCGCTCCCGATCGCCGACCATTGGGCGCTCGTCATGCTGGGCCTCGCGATCGTCGCCTCGAGCCCGCTGTCGTGGGGCATCGGCGCCGACTACGCGCGCTACCTGCCTGCGGACGTCTCGAAGAGGGCCGTCGCGTGGTACACGGCGCTCGGCGGCTTCGTGCCGGCGGTGCTCATCGGTGCGCTCGGCGTCGTCGCCGGCACCGCGATCGACATGTCCGACCCCGAGCTCACGATCGGCGAGATCGTGCCGGCCTGGTTCACGCCGCTCTTCCTCGGCATGATCGTGCTCTCGAGCATCACCAACAACGTGCTGGTCGCCTACTCGACGGGCTTCTACGCGCAGGCACTGGCCGAGCGCATCTCCCGTGCAGCGACCACGATCGTGACCGGCGTCGTCGCGACGGCGGCCGCGGGCTGGGTCCTCTTCCTCTCACCGAGCTTCCTCGACGCGCTGAGCGCCTCGCTCGAACTCGCCGTCACGGTCTTCGGTCCGCTCGTGTCGATCTACGCCATCGACATCGTGCTGCGCCGCAACCGCTACGACGGCGCCGCGCTCGACGACACGCGCCGCGGCGGCCCCTTCTGGTACCACGGCGGCGTGTTCCTGCCGGGCGTCGTCGCGATGGCGACCGCGATCACGATCGCCGTGCTCTCGGCCAACACGACCCTCTACGTCGGGCCGATCTCGAACGCCCTCGGCGGCGCCGACCTGTCGGCCCTCGTCGGACCGGTGCTCGGCGCCGGCGTCTACGCCCTGCTGTGGCTGACCACCGACCCGTACCGCGACCCCGCGAAGCGCCCGGGCGCGGCGTCCGCTCGCCACGCGGCATCCGCTGCGCCGGCCGAGACCACTGCCATCATCGAGACGGATGCCGCGGCATCCGCACGCACGAACGGAGACCACGCATGAACTGGCGCATGCCCGCCGAGACCGCTCGGCACGAGCGCACCTGGATGGCCTTCCCGAGCGAGGGGCCCACCCTCGGCGAGAGCGCCATCGAACGCGAGGAGGCGTACGCGGCGTGGACCGCGGTCGCCCACGCGGTCGCCGAGTTCGAACCCGTGACCATGCTCGTCGACCCGACCGAGCGCGACCGCGCCGCGGGGATGCTCGGCGACGGCATCGCCCGGGTCGAAGCGCCCGTCGACGAGTACTGGATGCGCGACCACGGCCCGACCTTCGTCGTCGACGACGAGCGCCCCGGCGTGCTCGGCGCGGTGGACTGGACCTTCAACGGCTGGGGCGACCACGAGTGGTCGGCGTGGCGCAAGTCCGCAGAGCACGCGCGCATCATCGCCGAGCTCGTCGGCGCCGAGGTCGTGTCGAGCATGCTCGTGAACGAGGGCGGCGGCATCCACGTCGACGGCGAGGGCACGGTGCTCCTCACCGAGACCGTGCAGCTCGACCCGCGTCGCAACCCCTACGCCGACCGCGCCCGCGTCGAGGCCGAGATGGCCCGCACGATCGGTGCGACGAAGGCCGTCTGGCTCCCGCGCGGCCTCACGCGCGACTACGACGAGTTCGGCACGAACGGCCACGTCGACATCGTCGCGACGCTCGCCGCTCCCGGCCGCATGCTCCTCCACCGCCAGGACTCGCCCGAGCACCCCGACTTCGAGGTCACGCGCGACCTGCGCGCGCAGCTCTCCGAGCAGACGGATGCCGCGGGCCGGCGCTTCGAGATCCTCGACCTGCCCGCACCGGCGGAGATCCGCGACGGCGACGACTTCGTCGACTGGAGCTACGTCAACCACCTCGTCGTGAACGGCGGCGTCATCGCGTGCGGCTTCGGCGACGAGCGGGCGGATGCCGCCGCGCGCGACATCCTCGAGGCGGCCTACCCCGGCCGGACGGCCGTGACGGTCGACGCCCGGCCGCTGTTCGCCCGCGGCGGCGGCATCCACTGCATCACCCAGCAGCAGCCGGAGGTGACCCGATGAGCGCCGTGTCCGACGCCCGGCCGTTCGACGTCGTCGAGGCCTCGATCGCCGACCTGCGTGCCGCGCTCGAGTCCGGTCGCACGACCTCGGTCGCACTCGTCGAGGCGTACCTCGCGCGCATCGACGCGTACGACGGGCCCGACACCGAGACGGCACTGAACGCCGTCGTGGTCCGCAACCCCGACGCGCTCGACGAGGCCCGCGCCTCCGATGCCCGCCGCGCGCGCGGCGAGCTCCTCGGCCCGCTCGACGGGATCCCGTACACCGCGAAGGACTCCTACCTCGTGCAGGGACTCACCGCGGCATCCGGGTCGCCGGCGTTCGCCGACCTCGTCGCGCAGCGCGACGCGTTCACGATCGAGCGCCTCCGGGGCTCCGGCGCGATCTGCCTCGGGCTCACGAACATGCCGCCCATGGCCAACGGCGGCATGCAGCGCGGCGTCTACGGCCGCGCCGAGAGCCCGTACAACGCCGACTTCCTCACGGCCGCGTTCGGCTCGGGCTCGTCGAACGGTTCGGGCACGGCGACCGCGGCCTCGTTCGCGGCGTTCGGCCTCGGGGAGGAGACCTGGTCGTCGGGCCGCGCGCCGGCGTCGAACAACGCGCTCTGCGCCTACACGCCCTCGCGCGGGGTCATCTCGACCCGCGGCAACTGGCCGCTCGTGCCGACCATGGACGTCGTCGTGCCGCAGACGCGCACGATGGCCGACCTGCTCGAGGTGCTCGACGTCATCGTCGACGACGACCCGGAGACGCGCGGCGACTTCTGGCGCACGCAGCCGTGGATCGAGCTGCCCGCGGCATCCGCGGTGCGCCCCGCGTCGTACCCGGCGCTGGCCACGGATGCCGCCGGCGCATCGGCTGTGCTCGCCGGCAAGCGCATCGGCGTGCCGCGCATGTACGTCAACGCCGACCCCGAGGCCGGCACGGCCGCGCCGGGGGAGACCGTCGGCATCGGCGGGTCGACCGGGCAGCGCATCGAGACGCGCGCGTCGGTGATCGACCTCTGGGAGGACGCCCGCCGCGACCTCGAGTCGGCGGGCGCCGAAGTGGTGCTCGTCGACTTCCCGGTCGTGTCGAACTACGAGGGCGACCGCCCCGGTGCGCCCACGATCGCCACGCGCGGGCTCGTCTCGCCGGAGTACCTGAAGCGCGAGATCGTCGACCTCTCGGCGTGGGGCTGGGAGGACTTCCTGCAGGCCAACGGCGACCCGGCGCTCTCGACGCTCGCCGACGTCGACGGCGCGCGGATCTTCCCGCAGCCCGAGGGCGCCCTGCCCGACCGGTACACGGGCTTCGACGACGACATCGCCGAGTACCCCGCGTGGGTGCGCGCGCACCCCGGCGCCACGTGGGACGACATGCCCGAGCTCGAGGAGGGCCTCCGCGGCCTCGAGGAGACCCGTCGCGTCGACCTCGAGCAGTGGATGGACGAGCTCGGCCTCGACGCGGTCGCCTTCCCCGCCGTCGCCGACGTGGGCCCCGCCGACATGGACGTGGACCCCGCCTCGGCCGACCTCGGCTGGCGCAACGGCGTGTGGGTGGCGAACGGCAACCTCGTGCCGCGGCACCTCGGCATCCCGACCGTGACGGTGCCCATGGGGCTCATGAGCGACATCCGGATGCCGGTGGGCCTCACGTTCGCCGGTCGCGCCTACGACGACACGGCCCTGCTGCGCCTCGCGGCCGCGTTCGAGGCGCTCGCGCCCCGCCGCACGGCGCCGCCGCGCACGCCGTGAGGCGCGCTGACGTGCATCTGCGAAGCGGCCGTCGCATCGCGGCTCCAGGGCGTGGCTGCGCAGGTCGAGGCCGCGCGTGTCGTCTCGGTCTGGAGCGCTGATACGGTGGCGGTACTCTCCGCTGGCCCTACCCCGAAGCGAGCCCGATGTCGCGTTCCATCAGCCGGTCCCTCCTTGCCGCCATCTGCGCGATCCCGCTCGTACTCGGCGTTGCGGTGCCGGCCGATGCGGCGGAGTCCACCGGCACCGTGCGGGGCACGATCAGCGACCCGGCCGGTGGACTGCTCATCCGGGAGGAGACGAACATCACCGTGTCGCTCTACAGCGGTGATGAACTGGACACCCCCGTCCTCTCGACCGATCTCCTCCCGGCCGACTACGGAGGGTTCGAGATCACCGCGGTGCCCGCGGGGCGGTACTCGGTCAAGTTCGACGTCCACAACCGATTCCACGTCGGGGAGTGGTGGGGAGACACCCGACGGGCCGCCGAACGCGCCTTCATCGACGTCGCCGAGGGCGGCACGATCGACCTCGACGTGCGGCTCTCGGCCCCGGTCGCGCTGCGGGGTACCGTGACCGGACGCGACGCGCCGGCCGTGCGCACCGACGACGACATCCGGGTGAGCGCCACGAGCGGCGACGCCGAACTCGACGCGTGGCTTCCCGGCCGGATCGGTACGTCGGACGTGCCCGGGGAGTACTCCCTCCGGCTCCTGCCCGGCACGTACGACCTCTCGTTCGTGGACGCGACCGGCGCGCACCGCCCGCTCACGGTGCCTGATGTCGTCGTCGCCCCCGAGGGAACCACCCGTGACGTCGTACTCGAGGCGGCCCGTGCCTCGATCGGAGGAACGGTGTCGCTGCGGACCGCCTCCGGTGTCGCACCGGCCGACGTCGCCGGGATGCGTCTCTACACATGGTCCGCGGACGCCGGGGAATGGGTCGTGTCGAGCGGATGGTGCGGCCGGGGCGGGGCGCAGTTCCTCGTCGATTGCCTGAGCGCAGGTCGATACAAGCTCTCCGTCCTGGTGCTGTCGTCGGGCTTGGCGGAGGCCTTCTGGGGCGGGACGGACCTCGCATCCGCGTCCGTGATCGAACTGGCGGAGGGCGAGACCAGGTCGGGCGTCGACATCGTCGTGGACGATCCGGCCGGGTTCTCCGGCGTGATGGCGGAGCGGACGTCGGATGGGACGATCCTGCCGGTCAGCGGCGGCCGCGTCACAGTCTGGCGGAAGACGCCGGCGGGCGGCTTCGAGCCCCATCCGATCACGGAGGACGGCCGCGGCGTGGATCAGCTCGCGGCCAACGCCGACGGTACGTTCCACGGTTCCCTGCCACCGGGGACGTACCTCTTCAAGCTCTGGCACGACCGCTACCCGTATACGGGAGCCACGTACTTCGACGGGGCACGCTTCCTCGAAGATGCGACCGAGATCACACTCGGACTCGGCGAGCACCGGGATCTCGGCACGATCGTGCTGCCGGCGTCCTCCTTCAGCGTCGAGCGGATCGCCGGCGCCGACCGGTTCGCGACGGCGGTCGCGGTATCGCAGCGGATCGTCTCCACCGGGCAGCGGGCACCGGTGGTCTACCTCACGAACGCCTTCGACTTCCCGGATGCGCTCGGAGCCGGCCCTGCCGCGATGCGGGCCGGCGGCGTCATCCTCCCCGTCTCGCAGGGATCGGTTCCCGCTGCGGTCGCAGCGGAACTGCGACGCATCCGTCCCGAGCGCGTGGTCATCGCCGGTGGAAGCGCCGTGGTCTCGGACGCGGTGCGCGACGCCGTCCGGGAGATGGTCCCCGCCGGCACCGACCTCGTGCGACTGGGCGGGACGAGCCGATACGAGACCGCCGACCTGATCGTGCGCGACGCCTTCTCCGCCGGGGGGAGCCGTCACGCGATCGTCGCGACCGGCAGGACGTACCCCGATGCGCTCGCCGCCGGTCCCGCAGCAGGCCACCTCGATGCACCCGTCCTCCTCGTCGACGGCCAGCACGGACTTCAGGCGTCGACCAAGGCGACGATCGAAGCACTCGGCATCACGGAGGTGCACATCGTGGGCGGAACGGGCGCGGTCGGCACCTCCCTGGAGTCCGGCCTGAGCGCCCTGCTCGGCGACGCGCACGTGACGCGGCTCGCCGGAGCGGACCGGATCTTCACCGCCATCGCGGTCAACGAGGAGATCTTCGGCGCTACGGACACCGGGTACCTTGCGACGGCAGGTGGGTTCGCGGACGCGCTCGCCGGAGGGCCGCTGGCCGCGATGGAGGGCGCACCGCTGTACCTCAGCAGCCCCGGATGCGTCAACTACTGGGCGCTGCAGAGTATTCGGGAACGGCAGATCGCTCGACTCACGCTGCTCGGCGGAACCGGCGTGCTGAGCAGCGGGGTCGCACAGCTCACGACATGCAGGTGAGCACCTGCGTGCCGTGTCGGGAGGATCGGCCGTCCGGGTCGGAACACCCGGCGACCGGGACTCCCGCTACGATTCGGGGATGACGAATCCCGGCGCGATCGAAGACGTGCCCATCGGCGCCGAGATGATCCGCCTCGGGCAGTTCCTGAAGTTCGCCGGGCTCCTCGACTCCGGCGGCGAGGTGAAGGAGGTCGTCGCCGCGGGCATGGTGAGCGTGAACGGCGAGGTCGACCTGCGCCGCGGGCGCCAACTCCACCCCGGCGACGTCGTCGAGTTCGAGGGCCACCGGCGACGCGTCGCGCGCTGAGGGTCCGGAACGGGACGGGTCAGCGCACGTCGAACGTGCGCTCGTGCAACCCCGTCGCCCCGTCGGGCGCCACCGGCGCGCGGTCGGCGGTCTGGACCTCGCCGTCGGTCGAGGTCGCGCGCACCCGGATCGTGTGGCGGCCGGGCGCGGCATCCCACTCGTACCGCCACTGCACCCAGGTGTCGGTCGAGATCGCCGTCGCGAGCGTCGCGGGCTGCCAGGCGCCGCCGTCGACCTGGACCTCGACCGCCGAGACGCCCGTGTGCTGCTGCCAGGCGACCCCGGCGACGACCACGGTGCCGGCCGACACCGACTGCCCGACGCGCGGCACGTCGATGCGCGAGGAGAGCTTGATCGGGCCGCGTTCGCTCCACCCGCGATCCGACCAGTACGCGCGGTCGAGATCGAACCGCGTGACCTCGAGGTCGGTGACCCACTTCGTCGCCGAGACGTAGCCGTAGAGGCCGGGAACGACCATCCGCACCGGGAAGCCGTGCTCGACGGGCAGCGGCGTGCCGTTCATCCCGACGGCGAGGACGGCCTCGCGGTCGGGGTCGGTGAGCGCCTCGAGCGGCGTCGACGCCGTGAAGCCGTCGATGCTCCGCGAGAGCACCATGTCGGCGTCGGCGGTCGGCGCGGCACGGGCGAGCAGTTCGCGGATCGGATAGCCGAGCCACACGGCCGTGCCGATGAGGCTGCCGCCGACCTCGTTCGACACGCACGCGAGCGTCGTCACGCTCTCGCCGAGCGGCAGCGCGAGCAGTTCGTCCCAGGTGAGCTCGACCTCGCGGTCGACCATGCCGTGGATCCGCAGCCGCCAGTCGGCGGGGTCGACCTGCGGCACGTTCAGCGCGGTGTCGATGCGGTAGAACTCGCCGTTCGGCGTGATCACCGGCGCGAGCCCGTCGATGCCGAGCTCGGCGGATGCCGGGACCGACGCCGTCGTCGCGGGCGCCGGCAGCCGCAGGGCCTCGCGGACCGTGCTCACCGCGCGGGACCCGGCCGAGAGCGCGGTGGACGCGATCGCGGCGAGGACGCCCACCGCGGCGGTCCCGCCGGCCCACACGAGGAAGCGCCGTCGGTCGACGTCGGCGATGGTCGGGGTGGCGGATTCAGGCGCGCCCGATGCCTCCGGCGCCCGGGCGGACGGGCTCGCGGCCACCGCGGCATCCGTCGCCGGGGCCGACCCCGCGACCCGTGCCGGCACGGCGACCCGCTCCGCGGGCAGCCGGGTGAGCAGCATGGACAGCGCGCCCATCGCGGCGAGCGCGCCGATCGCGGCCGGCAGGATCGCGAGGACCGAGGCGTTCGCCCGGGTCGCCGCGGCGAGCGCGCCGAACACGCCGAGGATGGCGAACAGGCCGCGCCCCCACCGGGGATGCCGCGCCTCGAGCAGGCCGGCGAGGGCGCCCACGACGATGAGCACCACCCCTACTCCGATGAGCAGCGCGAGCTTGTCGGCGGTGCCGAACAGGGCGATCGCGGCATCCTTCCCCCACGGCGGGGCGAGGTCGATGAGCAGGCCGCCGATCGACGTGAACGGAGAGGCGGTCGCGGCGATGATCGCCGCCGCGAGCTCGCCGGCGCCGGCGCCGAACATCGCGGCCGCGACGCCCGCGAGCGCGGGCCGCAGGCGTCCGACGGGTGCGCGATCGGTCGGCATGCCCTCAGGCTACGTCCGACTCGGCGGCCGAGCGCCGGCAGCGGCCCTGCCGTAAGCGGTTCGTAAGGAGGACCGGATCCGCTACATCCAGGGCAGCGCCGGGACCAGCTGGTCAGTGAGGTAGGTGAACGACTGCGTCACCGCGCTCATGACCCAACCGAACAGGGTGACGGCGGCGGTCACGATCCACGCGATCGTCTGCTCCTGGCGGGTGCCGAGCACGCGCCTGCCGTCGTCGTCCCTCGCACTGTTGGTGAGCGTCAGCACGAGGTCGACGAGCCACCAGATGCCGAAGCCGCCGACGGTGATGAGCTTCAGGATGCCGGTGCCGACCTTGCCGAGGTAGAAGCGGTCGACGCCGAGCACGCCGAGCAGCCAGGCGAACAGCCACGTGGCGATGAAGGAGCGGTTGGAGGTCGCGTCCTCTGCGGCACGCGCGACCTGAGGGTTCTGGCCGGGCGCCGGGCCCGGCGGGTGGGCGGTCATGACGATTCCCCCTTCGTCACCGCCAACGATGCCGCCGTGAGGCCCCGCGCCGCGGGGCCCTAGGTCCTGCGGTCGGCCGGGGCGTGACGCGCGATGAACTCCGCGACGCGCGGCGCCAGCCCGGCCCCGATCTCGCCCGCCGGGCGCTTCGCGCCCTTCACCTCGAACGAGTGGTTCGCGTCGTCGATCCAGTCGAGGACGGCCGCGGGCGCGAGCCCGCCGACGAGCTCGTCGAGCTGGTCGTTCGGGATCGCGAACGGGTCGTTCCGCCCCTGCAGGAAGAGCATCGGCACACCGGCGAGCTCGGGGAAGTGCTCGTCGCGCGACTTCTCGGGTCGCCCCGGCGGGTGCAGCGGGTACCCCAGGAAGACCAGGCCTGCGGCATCCATGCCCTCGGCGACGGCCATCGACGCCATCCGGCCACCGAACGACTTGCCGGACGCCCACACGGGTTCGCCGTCGGACGCCTCGACGCGCGCTGCAGCCATGACGGCGCGCCAGGTGGCGATCGCGACCGGAGGACGGTCGGGGAAGCGCCGCCCCGCCGCGCGGTACGGGAAGTCGAAGCGCAGCGTCGCCACGCCGAGCCCGCCGATCGCCCGGCAGAAGCCGGTGAGGAACGGATGCTCCTTGCCCGCGCCGGCTCCGTGCGCGACGACGAGGGTCGCGGTCGCGTCATCCGGTCGCCGGAGCACCGCAGGCACCTCGCCGATGCCGTCGCCCACGTCGATCGACAGGACCCGTTCGTCGTCGTCCATGGATCCATGGTGCCCGAGCGCGCGAGTCGCCGCATGCGCCCGTCCGCCGATGCGCACGAACGCGGACGGGGCCGGGACGACTCGAAACGTCCCGGCCCCGCGTGTGCCGCGCCCCCGCGCAGCATCCGTGTCACCCCGACCCGGAGGTCCCCACCCGCCGGTCGTCGCGCGCGGAGCGCATGGCCCCGATCCGCGCGACGAGGGTGACCACGATGACGACGGCCGCCGCGATCGCGGCCGCGATGCCGGTCGGTGCCGACGCCGGCTCGTCCGTGAGGCGCCCGACCGCGACCCACGCCAGGCCCCAGGAGAGCGACAGCGCCGGCGCGATCCGTCCGCGACCCCACCAGGCGAGCGCGACGCCGACCGCGGCGGCCGCCGCGATCACGCCGATGGCCCACGCCTCGGCGGGAAGCCCCCATCCCTCGAAGCCGGCGGCCTGGAGCACCGCGGTCGCGTTCGCCGCCGTCGCGACGACGACCCAGCCGAGGTACAGCCCGATCGAGCCGTCGGTCACGACCGCGTCGACGACGCCGCTCGGCGGCATCCGTCGCAGTTGCACGAACAGCCACGCGAGCACGACCAGCAGGACGACGATGACCGGCAGGCTCGCCCACAGGAGGTCGAGCTGGACGACGCCGATCCACGCCGCGTTCAGCACGAGCGACGCCGCGACGGCGTAGCCGATCCGACGGTGTCGCGCGCTCGCGCGTTGCGCCGGCAGCGCCTGGAAGATCGCGTACGCGAGCATGCCGGTGTAGATCACGCTCCAGATGCCGAACGCCGGCCGTGCCGGCGCGATCAGCGTCGAGTCGGCGTCGAGCCATCCGCCCGCGGCCTCCTGGATCGGCGTCCCGCCGGCAGCACCCGACCCGATGAACGCGGCGCCGATGGCCAGGAGCGAGGTGACGAGGACGACGACCTGTCGCGTGGTGTCGGCGATGCCCCCGCGATCGGCCTCATGCGAGGTCGCTCCGATGCGAGAAGAGCTCCCGCTCTGCGTCGATGTCAACGGATGCCTCCCCTCGTCGTCGTGGACCGGAGCCGACCGGCTCGTGGCCTCCCGACCGGTCGACGATGCCGCCAGCGTACGAAGCCGACGGCAGCGCGGCGTCAACCGTTCGATTGAATCCGACGACCGGCGACCGGGTCCTGCCCGCTCGCTCGGCCGCCCGCGCGGGCCGCACGGGCGCCGCCCGAGGTCGTGCTCGGCCGCGCCGTGATGGTCGAGGCGAACAGGCGCCGGAGGCCGGCGATGCCGGCGCGGTTCCAGGCTTCGAGCTGACGGCGCGCGCCCGTGCCGTCGCGCAGCAGGCGCGCGAGGAGCTGGTGGACGAGCTCACGGTCGCCTGCGCGCTCCAGCGCCTCCGCGAGGTGGCGCTCGAGTCGGCGGACGAGTTCGGGTGCCGGCGCGATCCGGCCGGTCGCGGGGTCGAACGCGCCGTTCGAGAGGCCGGAATGCGCCGCGTGGAGCGTCGCCGCGCTCAGCAGCTCCGGCGGGACGTCGGGATCGGGGTCGTGGAGCGACCGCACCGGGCGGACGGCGGCGGGGTCGGCCCAGAACCGGTCGTGCTCGTCGATGGCTCGCACGACGAGGGCTCGGCAGAGGGCGGCGACGAGCAGCGTGTCGTCGGCCGTGAGCTGCGCGTCCGCCATCCGGAACTCGATCGTCGGCACTCGCTCGGAGAGCCGGACGTTCCACGCGATGAGCGCGAGGTCGCCGAGCCCGCCGAAGCCCAGCATCCCGTTCGTGCGCCGTTCGTAGTCGGCGGCGTCCGCGAACCGGGGTGGGCAGCCCGCCGTCGTCCACCGGCGCAGCTGCACCGTGCGCCAGCCCTCGTACCCGGTCACGTTGCCGCGCCAGAGCGGCGAGTTGCCGGTCATGGCGGTGAGCAGCGGCAGCCACGGCCGCACCGCGTTCAGCGCGGCGACGCCGTGCTCGCGGCTCGGGATGCCGACGTGCACGTGCAGGCCGCTCATCTGGTGGTCGGCGATGATGCCGGCCATCTCGCGCACGATCCGGTGGTAGCGCTCGGTGTCGGTGATCGACGGGAAGCGGTGCGCGTCGGGCGGCGCCCCGACGCTCGCGACGCAGACGGCGTGCCGGGCGGCATCGGCGTCCACCTCGCGCCGGAAGGCCAGCAACCGGTCACCGGCATCCGCGAGGTCGTCGAGCACCGGCGTCGCGAACTCGACCTGCGATGCGAGGAATTCGGGGTGGACGTCCTCGCCCCAGCGCGGGTCGGCGGCGAGCCGGCGGTGCACGTCGGCGGCGATGTCCGCTGGGAGCATCGTCCCGGGGTCGAGGAAGAAGAACTCCTCCTCGATGCCGAACGTCGTCATCGCCGCACACGCACGGGGCGCGCCCTCCGACGCGATTCCGGATGCCTCATGGCGGCAGCGTGCGCCCGTCCCGATGGGGTGTCAAGGGGCTATCCGAGGGGCCCCAACGTGTGCCATCCGGATGGTTCGGCCCGCATCCGCGTGCGCCTCAGTCGACCGCTGCACCGCTCGCCGACCTCGGCCCGGGTCAGTCGGACGCGGCGGCCTCGAAGACCTCGACCGGCTCGGCGAGCCCCTTCAGTTCGACGGGCCCGATCGAGCGGAACGCCAGCCCGGGATCGTCGTTCAGCTGCACCACCGCGCCGGTGACGAGGGTCTGCCCGGCGGTCGCCGCGCCGGAGATCCGAGAGGCGAGGTTGACCGCGCGGCCGAAGTAGTCGCCGTCCTGCATGACGACGGGGCCCGCCGCGATGCCCGCGTGCGCCGGGAGGCCGATCGTCGGCGCCGCCTCGACCATCTCGAGGGTGGCGCGCACCGCGCGACCGGCGTGCGGGAAGTGCACCATGATGCCGTCGCCGAGCCATTTCACCGGGGTGCCGGCGTGATCGGCGACGACGCGCTCGACCATCGTGCTCAGCTCCCTGGCGAGCCGTGCGCCGGTCGCGTCGCCCTCGGCGGCGGTGATCCCCGTGTAGCCCGCGAGGTCGATGAAGACGAAGGCCGGCGGATGCGCGGGCCCGACGGGCGCGCCCGACGCCTCGATCGCCCGCTCGATCCCCTCCACGATCCCCGCGGTCCAGCCTCGTTCCTGCTGACGGCGGTACAGCGTGAGCACCATCTGCTCCATGAGGGGCGTCAACTCCGAACCGAGGTTCGCCGCCTGCACGAGCGCTTCCCCGAAGTCCAGGCCCGATCGCATCAGCCCGCCGATGATGTACGTCTGGAACAGCTCGTTCTCGGCCTCGGTGACGCGTCGCAGGCCGTCGACGTAGACCCGGCCGATCCGGATCATCGCGTCGAGGTCCGTCAGGGCCGCGACCATCCCGATGAGCCGGTAGATCGACTCGTCGTCCTCGCGCGCGATGTCGTCGGGTTCCAGCCGCCGGTTGACCAAGGCCGCGCTCGTCTCGCGGATCACCTCGAACGGGATCCCGAGCCGATCGGCGAGCCGGCCGTACGTCTCGGTGCCGAGTTCCGCCCACGACCGGTACTGCGGCGCATCCATGAACGAGAGGGGCAGCCGACCCGCCGCGACCGCGGCGCCGATCGTCTCGGCATCGAGGCCGGCACGATCGCACGCCTCGAGGAGCCGGACGCGCTGCACGTCGCTGCGGTCGAAGGTGCCGTCGGCGGCGGGGGCGAGCACGCCGAACCGCAGCAGTTGCTCGATGGACTCGAGTCCGACGCCCGAGCGCTCGGCGAGTTCATCGCGGGTGTATCGAACGACCGGGCCGTCCACGTGGGCGAGCCTATGCCGTGGAGGGGGTCCACCGGCAGTGCCCCGTCGTGGGGCGGCCGAGGGCGTGCCCGCGTCACCAGCCTTCGGCGAGCACCCGGTCGAGCATCGCGACGAAGAAGTCCGCGCTCTCCCTCGTCACCACCAGCGGCGGCTTCACCTTCAGCACGTTCTGGTGGTCGCCCGTCGGCTGCATGATCACGCCGAGTTCGAGCAGGCGATCGCAGATCGCCGCGGTCTCCTCCGTCGCCGGTTCGAGGCTCGCGCGGTCGCGGACGAACTCCACGCCGAGGTACAGCCCGAGCCCGTGCACGACGCCGATGAGCGGATGCCGCTCCGCCAGTGCCTCGAGCCGGCCCTTCAGGTACGCGCCCGTCTCGGCGGCGTTCCGCTGGAGCCCCTCGTCGCGGAACGCGTCGAGCACGGTGAGCCCGGCGACGCTCGAGGCCGGACTGCCGCCGGTGGAGGAGAAGAAGTAGCCGCCCGCGCGGTAGCGCGAGGCGATCTCGCGCGTCGTGATGACCGCGCCGAGGGGGTAGCCGTTGCCCGCGGCCTTGGCGACCGCGATCACGTCGGGCACGACGCCCTGCTGCTCGAAGCCCCAGAACCATTCGCCGAGGCGCCCGTACCCGGCCTGCACCTCGTCGCTGATCGCGAGCCCGCCGACCTCGCGGACGGCCGCGTAGACGTCGGCGAGGTAGCCGTCGGGCAGCGGGATGCCTCCGGCGTTGCCGGCGAAGCTCTCCGAGATGAACGCAGCGGGCGCCCGACCGGATGCCGCGAGCTCGCGGATGCGCGCCGCCGCCTCGGGGCCGTACCGGCGAGCGTCCTCGCCGCGGTGGGCGCCGCGGAACGGGTTCGGCGCATCGACGGGGTGCACCCAGTCGGGTCGGGTCGCGAGCGCGTTGGGGTTGTCGGCGATCGAGGTGCTCACGGCGTCGGACGCGTAGGTCCAGCCGTGGTACGCCTCCAGCAGCGCGACGACGTCGCGTCGACCGGTCGCGGCCAGGGCGACGCGGATCGCGAGGTCGGTCGCCTCCGAACCGGAGTTCACGAGGAACACGGTGTCGAGCGGGTCGGGCGCGAGCGCGGCGAGGCGTTCGGAGAAGTCGACGACGGCGCCGTAGTTGAAGCGCGAGTTCGTGTTGAGCGTGCGGAGCTGCTTCGCGACGGCGGCGGCGAGCCCGGGGTGCCCGTGACCGAGCGGCGTCACGTTGTTGACCATGTCGAGGTAGACGCGCCCGTCGGTGCCGACGAGGTGCTCGCGCCATCCTCGCTCGATGCGCGGCGGGGCGTCGTAGTAGTGCTCCTGCACGCCGGCGAACGAGCGGTCGCGACGCGCGATCAGCTCGGCGGCGTCGTCGTCCTCGGTGGTCGAGCGGCCGCGGAGCGGCGTATCGAGACCGCCGTGCAGCCCGATCGCGTCCGCCGGGTCGGCGGTCAGCGCGAGCCATCCGGCGGCGTACGCGGGTCGCACGAGGTGCGGCACGTGCGGGGGTGCGTCGGGCGTTTCGAGCCGGATCCGGGCGCGCGTGCGCGCTGGCACGGTGCCGTCGAGGATCGTCATGCCGTCGGCGGCCTCGACCACGAGCCGGGTGCCGGCGTCGGTCGCGGACACGCGAGTGGCTGCGGCGAACCACACGTCGATGCCGGTCGGCACGGTCGCGGCGGAATCGGCTGCGTGCGTGCGGCTCGCCGTCAGCCGGGGCGTCGCGCGCTCGAGCCACGCGGCGGGCGCGCCGGCGTCGAGCGCCGCGAGGGCGAGGCGCTCCTCGAGGTGCTCGTCGAGCCAGGCGCCGGCGTCGACGTCGTCCGACGTGATCGAGACGTCGAGGCGGGCCGCATGCTGGAGGTCGATCGCGGGGTCGAGCGCGATGCGCGGCGGCGCGGCATCCGCCCCGTCATCGAGGTCGATGCCGAGCGCGACGGCGATCACGTGCGTCATGACGCTCGACGGCACCGAGACGGCCTGCTCGAAGATGCGCCACTCGCGCTCGACGCCCTCGGCGGCATACGCGTTCGCGCCGCCGTCGATCTGCACCTGCTGCTCACCGCTCACGACGAGCACGGCACCCCGGAGGACGACGAGGGGCCACAGCGCGCGGACCTCGGCGGCCGACAGCGCGCGCTGCGCGTGGAAGGCCCGCACCGCGGGCAGCACCGAGACGGGCTCGGCGCCCGCATGATGCAGCACCGACGAGATGGTGATCGCGAGTTCGGCGACCGCCCAGCTGCGCGTCACGTCGCCGAAGTCGATCATGCCGTCGGGCAGGCGGATGCCGCGCTCGGTCGTGCACACGACATTGTCGTCGGTGAGGTCGAGGTGCACCGCCTGCATCGCGAGGTCGGCGGCGACGGCCTGGACGTCGGCCCAGGCGCTCGCCGCGGCATCCGTCACCTGCGCCCGCTTCACGGCGTCGGGGTGGAGGTGCGCCAGCAGGTCGACCACGCGGTCCGCGTACCGGAGGTCCCACTGCAGCACGCGATCGAGGCCGGGATGCTCGAACCCCGCGAGGGCGAGGCTCGCATGCGCGGCGACCTCGCCCATGCGCGCGACGACCGCGGGGGAGAGGTACGCGGGCCCGTTGAGAGTGCCCCCCGGGAGGTAGTCGAGCAGCCGGATGGCGAGGGGCCCCTCGCTCGTCGAGGCGACGACCGACCTGGGTGCGCCGTCGTCGGCGCGGCTGGTGGTCGCGATGCGCAACTGCGGCGCGGCGTCGGCGATGCGCGACGCCGCGTGGTCCTGCGCGTCGAGCTCGTCGGCCGTGAACGCGGGGTTCGTGATCTTCACGACGCCGACGGGCGCAGCGGGCTCGCCGGGGGCTGCGGCCCGCGGGGTCCGTGCGAGGAAGTTCTGGTCCTGCTGACTGCCGAGCGGTTCGAGCTCGACGTCGAGTCCCCACTGCTCGCGCACTATCGTCGCGACCTCGTCGGCGGGCAAGGCGGGCGCCGGCAGCTCGCCGGCAGAGAAGAAGTCGAAGCCCCGGGCGTTCGCGGGCTGGCTCATGTTCGCCCCTTTCCGCCTCGAACATAGTCAGGGCGGATGCCTCCCGCCGAGCGCCGTCGTGTCGATCGCCGTGCCGTTCGTCCGCCGGGCGGGCGACGCGCGCATCACCTGCGACGGATGTCGGCGGTCGCTCGTACCGTGATGGCCATGACGAACCAGCCGCTTCCGACGCTCGAGCCCGACGTGCTCGACGAGCCCTGCCTGCGCTGCGGCTCCGCCGCGGTGCGGGTCATCGTGTACGGCCCGCTCGACCTCGAGGTCGAGGCCGACGCCTCGGCCGCCGGCCTCTCCGGCGAGGCGCCGATCTTCGACTGCCGCGACTGCGGCTTCGAGTGGGGCGAGGCGGTCCGCGACCTGCTCGCCTGAGCTGGTGGGTCGGCGTGCCGACCTAACGGTCGCCGGCGCTGCGGCGGTCGGCTCGCAGGGTGAGGAACGCGGCGCGAGCCACGAATGCCGACCATGCGAGCAGCCCGAGCAGCTTCGCGCCATCCTCGACGAGCACCGAGGCGCGGGTGGCCGGGTCGACGAGGACGTCGACGACAGCCGAGGTGCCGAGGCCGGCGAACATGGCCGCGAGCAGTGCCGGGTCGAACCGCTGCACGATGAGTTCCCGGAAGCGCGCGGCGAAGGCGACGAAGGCGACCGCGTAGGCCGCGGCGAGCACGAGGCCCGATCCCGGCCCGAAGGCGGCGGTCTCGTGCAGCAGCAGCAGGTCGTCCGAGGCGACGACGAGCGTCAGCGTCAGGCTCCAGGCGAGCAGGCGGCGGACGTCCTGGCGGCGCGGGCGGAGAGCGAGCGCCGCGCATGCGGCGCCCGCGGCGAGCAGCATCCCCACGATGCCCAGGTTCGAGACCAGCCCGTACGCCGGGCTGGCGGCTCCGCGTGCGGCCGCGACGACCTGGGCGTCCCGCACGAGGTCGGTCGGCACCATCCACGGCTGGGTCACCACCACCGCCATCGCGATGACCACGGCTGCGGCGATCGCCGCGAGGAGCCAGGGCGGTGTGCGATGGAACGCGTCGCGGATCGGTCGCGGCGCGCGGGTCTCGGTCGTCGTTGCGATGGTGTTCCTTCCTCGGGCCGCGATCGCGGCGCTCCGACCGTGCGAGCGTAGACGCGACCGGCCGGAGGGCACAGTGCTTGACATCCGGTCCTCGGCACGACATCGCGCGGGCGCGCGCCGTCAGGCGTAGATGCGACCGCCGAGGTACTTGAGACCGTGGTCGCAGGCGAGGGTCACGACGCGGTGACCGGCGCCGAGCTCGACGGCCAGGTCGATCGCGGCGCTCACGTTCAGGCCCGTCGAACCGCCGGCGAAGATGCCCTCGGTGCGGGCGAGCCTTCGGCAGGTCTCGAACGCGCGTTCCTGTCCGACGGTGCGGATGCCGTCGAGCAGCCCGCGATCGAGGAATGGGGGATCGGGGAACACCGCGATGCCCTCGACCGCGTGTCCGTGCGAGAGGCCCTCCGTCAACAGCGGCGCCTCGGCGGGCTCGAGGGCGACGACCCGCGGTTCGAGGCCCGAGCTGCGGAGGCCGCGCAGCGTGCCCATGAGCGCGCCGCCCGTGCCCACCCCGGTGCAGAACGCGTCGATGCCGTCGCCCAGCGTGGCGCCGATCTCCTCGCCCATCGAGGCGTACCCGGCGACCACGTCGGGCGAGCCGAACTGGTCGGCGTAATAGTGCCCGGGCTGCTCGGCGAGCGCATACGCTCGGTCGCGCATCCGGCCCACGAGTTCGGGCGTGATCCCGGCTCCGTGGCTCTCCTCGACGAGGACCTCGCCGCCGAACGCCTCGATCGCCTGCTGCTTGCTCACCGAGAACGCGTCGGAGAAGACCGCGGTGAAGCGCAGCCCGAGCACGGCCGCGACGAACGCGAGCGACGTTCCCGTGCTGCCGCCCGTGTACTCGACGACCATGTCGCCGGGGGAGACGTCGCCGCGCGCGACCGCGGCCTGCAGCACCGACGCCGCCATGCGGTCTTTGTAGGACCCGGTCGGATTCGCGCCCTCGATCTTCACCCAGACCTCTGCGGCCCCGTCTGGCACGAGCGACTCGAGCCGCACCATGGGCGTTCCGCCGATCCCGTCGAGCACCCCGCTGTCGTGCGCGTTCATGACGGCCTCCCGTGCGCAGGCTACGCCCCTGAGCGCCGCGCCGTGGGTTCCGGAGGCAGATCGTCCTCGAGGAGCTCCTCGCGGATGCGGCGGAGGTCTTCCATGAGCGAGCCGATGAGGATCCAGTGGTCCGACTTCGGCGGCGCGATCTGGAGCGGCGCCGTGAGGGCCGGAATCGCGGAGGTGAGCGGCTCGGGGTCGACCTCTGCCAGGTGCACCGCGAGCCGGATGTCGTGCGCGACGCGCTGCAGCTGCTCGGCGATCGCGCGCACGGTCGGCTCGGCGGCGAGGTCGTCGTCGTAGTGGTCGACGAAGGCCCGGGTCATCCCGACGACTTGGGTCACGATGGGACTGAGGCGTGCCAGCAGGCGTTGCTGCTCGACGATGCCGCCGCGATGAGCGGATCGCCTCGGGTTGAGGGCGAGCGATTCCTCGGCGTCCGCGATCGCGGTGGCCGCGGCATCCCGCATCGGCCGCATCAGCCGCACTTCGAGCAACAGCTCGGTCAGGTCGGCGGGGCGCTGCGGGGCGCGCAGCGCCCCGGCGAGTCGGTCGGTGGATGCCGCGAGCTCGCTCCCGAGCCGCGCGAGCTGCTCGCGGGCGGGGCCGACGAGCACGGGCGGCACGATGAGTGCGTTCACGACGATGCCGATCGCCGCTCCGATGAGCGTCTCGAGCACGCGGTCGAAGGCGTACTCGGGCGAGGTTCCGCCGAGGGCGAGCACGAGCATCGCGCTGATCGCGACCTGATTGGAGGTGCCGGCCGTCATCCGAAGCGTCCACGCCACGAGCAGGGCGATGAGGATGGCGGCGAGGATCACCCAGCTGGTCGGTCCGAACACGAGGCCGAGGAGCGAGGCGATCACGACGCCCGCGATCACGCCGACACTGCGCTCGAGCGCCTTGCCCAGCGATTGGTTGACGCTCGGCTGCACGACGAGGAGCGCGGCGATCGCGGCGAACACGGGCAGTGGACCGGGGATCAGCCATCCGGCGAGGAGCCACGCGGCGACCGTCGCCACCGCGGATTTCAGCAACTGCAGGATCGGCGCCCGCTTCGTGGCGCGGAACCGTTCGGACAACCGCATGCGACTCACGCTAGCGGCCGAAGGGATGACGCGCCCGGTGCACCGACGCGGGGCCCGCGACCGTGCGGTCGCGGGCCCCGTCTCCCCCGCTCAGCTCGCGGCGGCCGCCTCGGCACCGGCGGCGTCGCGCTTCGGCAGGCGCCATCCGGGCCGCACGAAGTGGCAGGTGTAGCCCCACGGGATGCGCTGCAGGTAGTCCTGGTGCTCGGGCTCGGCCTCCCAGAACTTGCCGGCCGGGGCGACCTCGGTCACGACCGGACCGGGCCAGATGCCCGAGGCGTCCACGTCGGCGATGGTGTCGATCGCGGTGTCGTACTGGGCGTCGCTCGTCGGGAAGATCGCCGATCGGTAGCTCGTGCCGACGTCGTTGCCCTGTCGGTTCTTCGTCGTCGGGTCGTGGACCTGGAAGAAGAACTCGAGCAGGTCGCGGTAGCTGAGCTTCGACGGGTCGAAGACGACCTCGAGCGCCTCGGCGTGGGAGCCGTGGTTGCGGTAGGTCGCGTTCTCGACGTCGCCGCCGCTGTAGCCGACGCGCGTGTCGATCACGCCCGGGAGCTTGCGGACGAGGTCCTCCATGCCCCAGAAGCAGCCGCCGGCGAGGACGGCGGTCTCGGCTCCGGGAACGGTGGTGATGGCGCCTGGGGTGGTCATGCGGTCTCCTCGGTGGTGGTCGTGGCGGATGCCGCGGCATCCGTCGTCTCGAACAGGTGGCGGTACTCGCCGTAGCCCTCGGCCTCGAGGTCGTCGAGGTGGACGAAGCGCAGTGCGGCGGAGTTGATGCAGTAGCGCAGGCCGCCGGCGTCCGTCGGCCCGTCGTCGAAGACGTGGCCGAGGTGGCTGTCGGCGCCCGCCGAGCGGACCTCGACGCGCTTCATGAAGAACGAGCGGTCGACGTGCTCGGTGACGGCCGCCCGGTCGATCGGGCGGGTGAAGCTCGGCCAGCCGGAGCGGCTGTCGTACTTGTGCACGCTCGCGAAGAGCGGCTGTCCCGAGACGACGTCGACGTAGAGGCCCGGCTCGTGGTTGTTCCAGTACTCGTTGCGGAACGCCGGCTCGGTGGCATCGTCCTGCGTGACCTTGCGCTGCAGCGGGGTGAGGCGGTCGAGCGCCTCGGGAGTCCTGCGGTAGTCGTGTGACACGGTTGCTCCTTCTCCGGCGGCTCCGGCTGGGCCGCCCCGGACGAGTGACACCGGCTAGGCCGGTTACGCCTGCGTCCATGAGGAAGAACCGCTGAGGGGCGGCCGATGTTCCGCAGGATGCGCCCGCGCGCTGTGTGTTTGCTGTGAGCGAGCGGTGCGACCGGGATCACCGCCCGTCGCCCGGTGGTGGGAGGATCGGCGCATGGCCGATCGACTCATGCTCCTCGACACCGCGTCGCTGTACTTCCGGGCGTTCTACGGCGTGCCCGACTCGCTGAAGCGCGCCGACGGCACCTCCGTCAACGCGGTGCGCGGACTGCTCGACATGATCGCGCGGCTGGTGGCCGAGTTCGAGCCGACCCACCTCGTCGCCTGTTGGGATGACGACTGGCGCCCGCACTGGCGCGTCGAGCTCATCCCGAGCTACAAGGCGCACCGCGTCGAACTGGTCGTGCCGGCCGGCCCCGACATCGAGGAGGTGCCCGACCCGCTCGAGGCGCAGCTCCCGATGATCCGAGAGACGCTGGGCCTCGCCGGCATCCCGATCGTCGGCGTGACCGCGCACGAGGCCGACGACGTCATCGGCACGCTCGCGACGCAGGCGACCATGCCGGTCGACGTCGTCTCGGGCGACCGCGACCTCTTCCAGCTCGTCGACGACGACCGCGAGGTGCGCGTGATCTACACCGCGCGGGGAATGAACCGCCTCGAGCTGGTGACGAACGAGTGGGTCGTCGCGAAGTACGGCATCGAGGCGTCGCAGTACGCCGACTTCGCGACGCTGCGCGGCGACTCGTCCGACGGGCTGCCCGGCGTCGCCGGGGTGGGCGAGAAGACCGCGGCCGGCCTGCTCGGCGACTTCGGCTCGCTCGACGCGATGCTCGCGGTGGCCTCGGGGGATCCGGATGCCGCGGCCGCCGCTCCCGCGACCATGTCGGCCTCGATGCGGGCGAAGCTCACCGGCGCGCACGACTACCTCGCCGTCGCGCCGACGGTCGTGAACGTGGTGCGCGACCTCGACCTGCCGTCGGCGGAGGAGCTCGGCGCGCGGCTCGCGCCGGTCACGGGCGCGCGTCGTGAGACCCTCGAGGACCTCGCAGAGGAGTGGAACCTCGGCGGGTCGGTCCCGCGACTGCTCGCATCGCTCGACCGCACGCCGGCGGCGTAGCGGAGGCCCTGACTCGAGGCGTCGCGGGCCGACGGTCGAGCGGGGTCGGGCGGTGGGGCGCGCGTCTCAGCAGCCGGGGCCGTCGGGGACGGCCCGCGCGTCTCAGCAGCCGGGGCCGTCGGGGACGGCCCTGCAGTCGCCGGTGACGAGCACGGTGTCGAACTCGCCCACCAGCACGCTCAGCGGCGGTGCGGGGAGGCTCAGCGTCCCGTCGATCCAGCGCCAGGCCGACCCGTCGAAGCGGTACTCGGCGACGTAGACGACGATCGGCTCGACCGTGTAGCGACCGGACGCGGCGTAGGCATGGCTCGTCGGGGTGGCGGTGAACTCGGCGAGACCGAGCTCGCCCCACGTGGCGCCGGGATCCGCAGCCTGCACGAGCGCCCCGTCGGAGTGCGCCCACCGGTAGGCGACGGGGTGGAAGCGCACCTCGGCAGGGCGGCCCAGCAGCGTGCCCGAGCGCGTCTCGACGGATGCCTCGCCGATGAAGTTCGCCGGAAGGCCGACGACGGCCCAGCCCGCGGGCTGCATGCCGCCCGACGGCACGGTCGGCCGGAACGAGGCGATGTCGCGGAGCGTCACGGTCGGCTCGCCTGGCGCGGGCGGTTCGGGCTCGGCGCCCTCGAAGGCGCACACCGTGGGGTTCTCGGGGTTGCAGACGTCGCGCGGAGGTTCGGCGGGGCGGGCGGGTTCGGCGCTACTGATGAGGTCGGGGTCGGGGCTGTAGCCGTCGGCGGTGGAGGTGTCGGTGGTCTTGCTGGATTCGGCGACCGACGAGTAGTCCCCGCGAAGCTCGACGGCGTCCAATGTCGAGTAGCCGCTTACTTGGCAGAGTTGCGCCAACTGCATCGAAACTGTGCATGGCGAAGTCCCGGAGGCCATCGGGAAAGCAGAAGTCGCGAGCGCTGTGCTCAACAGAAGTTGTCGCCAGACCACACTTCATTCCCGTCAATTAAGAGGGCGTCGCCGTGGCTCGCAACCGCATTGATTACGAGCGCAACGCGTGTCTCTCGATCTGCGGGCGTCACATCCTCGTCGGAACCGTTGAAGAGCCTTACCGCGGAAACGTCTTGGCAGGCATAGAAAGTGACGCGGTTCGATGAAGACGTTGCCAGCTTGGGTGAGTCGACCGTGGAACTACCCTCGGTTCGCAGTCCAGCGTCTCGAAAAGCTGCGAAGTCATCCTCGCTGAAGTCCGCGAATTCAGGTGTGGCGACTTCGCGAATTCGGGTCGAATCAACGCCGAGGTCTGAGGTGATGCTGTCGCTGACGGCCAGGTAGGCCTCGTACGCCTCGACCGCCGCCGCGAGCGCCTCCTCGTCGCTCGCGAAGAGCGGAACCTCCGCGGCATCCGTCGCCGGTTGGCTCGGAGTCGCCGACGGCGTCGGCGCGGCGCACGCGGCGAGGCCCAGCACCGCGCCGGTGAGGGCGAGCGCGACAAGACGGGGGAGGGCTCGTGGCATGCGGTCCAAGGTAGGGGGATCCCGCGGAGCGGGTCGCACCTCATCCACAGGCGGGTGCGCAGAATGGGAGGCGGCGGCATCCGTCGACGGAGGAGGACCGGGATGAGCGGCGCGGACGGCATCAGCGACGGCGACCTGGCGCGGCTGCGGCGGTGCGTCGAGCTCGCGCGGGCGGCGCGCGAGCACGGCGATCATCCGTTCGGGTCCATCGTCGTGGCTGACGACGGGCGCGTCGTCGAGGGCATGAACACCGTGGTGACGCGGCGCGATCCGACCGGGCATGCCGAGACGAACGTGGTGCGCGCAGCGGCCGAGGTCCTCGACGCGGACGAGCTCGCGAACGCCACGCTCTACACGAGCACCGAGCCCTGCGCGATGTGCTCGGGTGCCATCTACTGGAGCGGCATCCCGCGTGTCGTGTTCGCGCTGTCCGAGGCCGGGCTGCGCGAGATCGTCGCCGAGCAGGAGGGCGTGCCCACGCTGAGCCTGCCCTCACGCGAGGTGTTCGCGCGGGGCGGGCGCCCCGTGACCGTCGACGGCCCGGCCGACCTGCCCGAGGCCGCCGCCGTCCACGACGGCTTCTGGGTCTGACCGTCCCGCGACGCGCTCGCCCCCGTCGACGCGCTCAGCCGCGCCATCCGCTCAGCCGAGCCGGCCGACGACCACCCACGCCCGCGCCCGCAGCATGATCGAGCCGTCCGGGCGGCACCCCCAGGCGGTGGCTTCGCGCATCCCGTCGTGCACCGCGGTGCGCGTGGCATCCGTCGTCGACTGCAGGTAGGTCGGCGCGGGGCCCTGCCCGCCGAGGAAGGGCTGCCACAGGTCGTCGAAGTCGGCGAAGACCATCGGGATCTCGATCGACTTCACGCGGACGGATTCGAGGTCCATGCCGGGCGCACCCGACCAGAGCTGTCGAAGGGGCTCCGGTCGGCAGAGCGGGAATCGCCGGGCCTCGTCGAACTCCACGGACCCTGCATCGACGTCGGCGGCGACGTCCCAGAACGTGCGGAGCATCTGCATGCCCTCGGCGTAGTCCCAGACGTAGGCGGCGACCAGCGCGCCCGGTGCGGCGACGCGCGCGAACTCGGCGACGGCGGCCTCGGCATCCGGCACGAAGTTCAGCACGAGCCCGGAGACGACCGCATCGACCGAGCCGTCGGGCACCGGAAGGTGCTGGGCGTCTCCGACGGCGAAACGCGCCTCGGGATGCTCCGCGATCTCCGGCCTCGCTCGGGCCAACGTGAGGAACCCCTCCGAGGGGTCGACCCCGATGATCGAGGCCGGCGCCCACCGTTCGATGACGGCGCTCGTGAGCGCCCCCGTGCCGCAGCCGACATCGAGCCAGCGGATGCCGGGTTCCGCATCGAGCACGTCGACGAACTTCGCGGCGACGAGCCGACTCCATCGGCCGACGTACCGTTCGTACGGCTCGCCGTCCTGCCAGACGTCGGCACCTGCCATGACTCGTTTCTACGCCCGTCGGGCGCTCGCGGCAATGGTCGCAGGGTCCGGGCGAGCCCTGTGCCGCCGGGTGCGGCCCCCGGGCTACGCTCGCCGGATGGACCCGAACCCCCGCGCACGCCGGCGCCGAGGAGTCGCCAGGCCGATGCTCGCGGCCACGGGCGTCGTCGCGGTGGTCGCGACGTTCGCGGCCTGTGCACCCGGCGCGCCCGTCGCGCCCGCCACGACCGAACCCCCGGCGGCGACCACCTCGTCTCCGTCGCCGACCGAGAGCGCGATGCCGCCGGCATCCGACGAGCCGATCGCGGCCGACGCCGACCATCCGCTCTCGAACCTCGACGCCTACGCCCTGTGCCGCGCGCGGACCTACGCGTACTACCCGGGCGACTTCGCGTTGCTCGAGTACGCGCCGTTCGCCGACGCGACCGTGCTGCTCCGCGACGACGGACTCTGGTTCGTCTACATCGAGGTCGACGACGGCAATCGCACGCCCGACCTCGTCGACTCGAGTGCGAGCAACTGCATCGTCGGCGGCACGCTCGCCGAGCCGCAGTGGGAGCTCTTCGGCGTCGTGGCCCGCGGACCGGACGTCATCGACGACTACAACGCGCCGCTCGCGACGCCCTGACGGGTCCGGCCGGCGTGGTCGCCCCAACCACGGCGGATGCGTCGGCTCAGGTGGGTACGCCCGGGGCCTGCTCCGTCGTGCCGAACCAGTACGACGGCGCGGGCAGCTGCACTCCGCCGCTCGCCGCGACGATCACGATGAACGCGTAGATCGCGACGCCGATCGCGAGCGCACCGAGCACGGTCGCGAGCGGCACCGCCCACGAGACGCGCACGCCGGCACGGCGGTACCGTGACGGCGCCATCCAGGCCACCCACATCGCGGCCGCCCCGAACCCGGCGATCCACACGGTGCGCAGCGCCTCCCCCTCGAGCGGGGCGAACAGGGCGATGCCGAGCGCGCCCGCGCCGAGCAGGACCGCGCTCCACGCGAAGAGTCGGCCCATGCCGATGCCGCCGACGTCGTACTGATCGCCGAACCACGGTGTCGGGGGCTGCCCGGCGGGGCCGTCGATCGGGCCCTCGATCGGGCGGTCGTCCGAGCCGTGGCCCGGGCCGTCGCGGCGCTCGCGGTCGTCGGGATCGTGCGCGGGTTCGGTCATGCGTCGATCGTACGGGCGCCGGATACCGGGTCGGTCGGGCGGTCGGAATGCGGTGGCGCGATCGATTCGCGTTCGATCAGCCGCTGGGGGAGCACCACCCTCTCGCGGGGGGATCCGTCACCGGCGATCCGCCGGATCAGCAGTCGGGCCGCCTCGGCGCCGATCTCGTGGATCGGCTGCGCCATGACCGTGATCGCGGGGGCGGACAGGCTCGTCCAGTCGGCATCGTCGAACGCGACGAGCGAGACGCCCGACGGGACGGGCACGCCGAGATCGCGGAGCGTGCGGAATGCCGCCTGCGCGATGAGGCTGTCGGACGCGACGATCGCGGTGATGCCCTCGTCGACGAGGCTCCGGACGATCGCGTCGACGCCGTCGCGGCGGGCGTTGAGGCGCACGAAGCGGGCGGGTTCCGTGATGCCGGCGGCGGCGAGCGCCGCCACGAACCCGGTGACGCGGTCGCCGACAGAACTCGATCCGAGGCGGTCGCCCATCCGGTAGTCGCCGTCGTGGACGATCGTCGAGACGAACGCGATCTCCCGGTGCCCGGCTGCGAGCAGCAGCTCGGTGAGCCGGCGCGCACCGGAGAGGTTGTCGGCCACGACCGTGTCGAGGTCGAGCCCGTCGGCGACGCGGTCGAAGAGCACCATCGGTCGTGCGCTGTCGACCGCGGCACGGAGGCTCCCGGGGTCGGTGGTCGAGGCGGGTGCGACGAGGATCCCGTCGACGCGCTTGGCCAGGAGGACCGAGATCGCGTTCTCCTCGGCCTCGGAGTGCTCGTCGGAGTTCAACAGGATCAGGTCGTAGCCGGCGGCCTTCGCGACATCCGCCGCCCCGCGCGTCGCCTGCGCGAAGAACGGGTTCTCGATGTCGCCGACGATGATGCCTATGGAGTTCGAGCGCCCGGTGGTCATGGTCTTCGCGAGGGCGTTCGGTCGATAGCCGAGTTCCTCGGCGGCCGCCTGTACGCGGTCCCGCACGGCCTCGCTCGCCGCACCGTAGCCGCCGAGCACCCGGGCGGCGGTCGCCTTCGACACCTTGGCCGCTGCAGCGACGTCGCTCACGGTCACCTCACGGCGGCCGTTCACGTGGTCTGCCGGCATACGAGATCTCCTCAGAAAAAGTTGTTGACGGATCTCTCGGCGGCCGGTTAGTGTTCCGGAAACGCGTTGAGACCGGTCTCAATCTACGGGACTGAGACCGGTCTCAGCAAGAGTCGGAGGGAACCCTCTCCGGATCGGCGTCCACCGGGAGCACCATCCCGGGCGAGCAACCGCACCACCACCAGCACCATCTCGAAACGAACCGCACATTCCCCCGACAGGAACAGGAAGCAGCATCGTGATCCAGCGCACCACCCTCCGGCGCACGGCCGTCGCCGTCGCCGCGGCGGCCACCGCCCTCGTCCTCTCCGCCTGCGCCAGCGGCGCGGCGGGCACCTCCTCGTCCGACGACGCGGCCGACAACCCCTACGGCCTGATCACCCCCGGCCAGATCCGCGTGGCGAGCCTCGGCGACGCCAAGCCGTACACGTTCACCGACGAGAACGGCGAGTTCACCGGCTTCGACGTCGAGTTCTTCACGGATGTCGCGGGCCGCATCGGCATCGACGACGTCGTGTTCACCGGCCAGGACTTCTCGGCGATCCTCCCCGCCGTCGCGAACGGCCAGTTCGACGCGGGTGTCGCCGCCATCGGCATCACCGATGAGCGCAAGGAGACCGTCGACTTCTCCGACGGCTACCTGGCGGGCTACCTCACCGTGATGGCGAGCCCGGACGCCGGCATCGAGGACGAGGCCGGACTCGCCGGCAAGCGCCTCGGCGTCGTGCAGGGAACCCTCCAGGAGGCCTACGCGGTGAAGAACTTCACCGACACCGAACTCGTCCGCTTCCCTGACAACAACGCCGCCATCTCGGCAGTGAACAGCGGATCGATCGACGCCCACTTCCTCGACTACGAGGCGGCCAAGGAGTACGCCGAGCAGTACGGGCTCGTCAACGCGATCGACATCCCGTCGTTCGACGCACCCGCGGGCTTCGCGATCGCGAAGGGCAACACCGCATTCCAGGAGGCACTCAACGAGGCCCTGCACGCGGCCATGGAGGACGGCACCTGGAAGGAGCTCTACGAGAAGTGGTTCCCGGGCTCGCCGATGCCCGACCAGTACCTGCCGTCGGACGAGCAGGGCGAGTAACCCGCTCCCAGCCCGGTGCGGGCCGCACCACAGCATCCGCGGCCCGCACCGGACCCATCCCCCACCCCAACGGAGGACCTCAATGGACTGGCTCGACACCCTCGTCGCGACGTTCCTCGACTTCGAGGCCATGTGGCAGGTGTTCCCCCAGATGCTCGGCACGGGCCTGGTGAACACCCTCGTGATCTCGCTCGCCGCGACCGCGATCGGCATCGTGCTCGGCATGGTCGTCGCGATCATGGGCATCTCGCGGTCGCGCTGGCTGCGCATCCCCGCCCGCGTCTACACCGACATCTTCCGCGGACTGCCCGCGATCCTGACCATCCTGCTCATCGGCCAGGGCTTCGCCCGGCTCAGCCAGCAGGTGTTCGGCCCGTCGCCGTACCCGCTCGGCATCCTCGCCCTGAGCCTCATCGCGAGCGCGTACATCGGCGAGATCTTCCGGGCCGGCATCCAGAGCGTCGACCGCGGCCAGCTCGAGGCCTGCCGCGCGCTCGGCATGAGCTACGGCAGCGCGATGCGACTGGTCGTCGTGCCCCAGGGCGTCCGCCGCGTGCTGCCCGCCCTCGTGAACCAGTTCATCGCGATCGTGAAGGACTCGAGCCTCGTCTACTTCCTCGGCCTGCTCGTCTCCGAACGCGAGCTGTTCCGGGTCGGCCAGGATGCCGCGGTCCTCACGGGCAACCTGTCGCCGCTGGTGATGGCCGGGCTCTTCTACCTCGTCATCACGGTCCCGCTCACCCACCTCGTCAACTACTTCGACGACCGGTTCCGTACCGGCCGCCGCAAGGCGGCGCCGCCGAAGAGCGGCCTCGACGAGGTCGAGGAGCAGACCCCCAGCCCGGCACTGACCTACGGAGAGAACTCATGACGTACACGTCTCCGCTCCCGATCGCCGACGGCCACGTCTACGCCGGATCGAGCCTCGAACTCCGGGCCCTCAGCATGGCCTACGGCGACATCGAGGTGCTCCGCGAGGTCAGCCTCGAGGTCGCGCCCGGCACGACGACCTGCATCATCGGCCCGTCCGGCTCGGGCAAGTCGACGCTGCTGCGCGGCGTGAACCGGCTGCACGAGCCCAGCCGCGGCGACGTCCTGCTCGCCGGGCGGAGCATCCTCGACCAGAAACCCGACGCCGTGCGCCGGCGCATCGGGCTGGTCTTCCAGCACTTCAACCTCTTCCCCGACCACACCGCACTCGAGAACGTCGCGCTCGCGCTGCGCAACGTCAAGCGCATTTCGAAGTCGGCCGCGACTCGGACCGCGATGGAACGACTCACCGAGGTCGGCCTCGCCGAGCGGGCGGACCACCGACCGCGCGACCTCTCCGGCGGGCAGCAGCAGCGCGTCGCGATCGCCCGCGCCCTCGCCATGGAACCCGAGGTCATGCTCTTCGACGAGGCCACCAGCGCTCTCGACCCCGAGCTCGTCAAGGGCGTTCTCAACCTCATGGCGCAGCTGGCGCAGCGCGGCATGACGATGCTCGTCGTCACGCACGAGATGGGATTCGCCCGCAAGGTCGCCGACCAGGTCGTCTTCATGGACGAGGGTCGCGTCGTCGAGCACGGTGCCCCCGGCGACCTCTTCGACCGGCCCAGGAGTCCGCGCCTCCAGCGCTTCCTCTCGGAGGTGCTGTGATGACGGATGCCGCGGCCGCGCCGATCCGCACCGCCGTCATCGGGTTCGGGGTGTCCGGCCGGGTCTTCCACGCGCCGTTCCTCGACGCCGACCCGGCGTACTCGCTCGACGTGATCGTCACGCGGGACCCGGCCCGACGTGCCGCGGCCGAGACGCGGCATCCGTCGGCGTCGACCGTCGCGACCGTCGACGCGCTCTGGGCGCTGGCCGATCGGCTCGACCTCGTCGTCATCGGCTCGCCGAGCGGCACGCACGCCGCGCTCGCCGCGGCGGCGCTCGACGCGGGCCTCGACGTCGTCGTGGACAAGCCGTTCGCGGTGACCGCCGACGGGGGGCGCGAGCTCATCGCGGCGGCAGCACGGCTCGGCCGCCGGCTCACGGTCTTCCAGAACCGGCGCTGGGACGGAGACTTCCGGACCGTCCGCCGACTGGTCGCCGACGGCGAGCTCGGCGAGGTCCGCCGGTTCGAGTCGCGGTTCGAATGGTGGAAGCCCCAGCCGCCGACGTCGTGGAAGACCGAGGCGACGGTCGCCGATGGCGGCGGGATCCTGTACGACCTCGGCACGCACCTCATCGACCAGGCGGTGCAGCTCCTCGGCCCGGTCGCCGGGCTCGAGGCGGCCGAGATCGACATCAGGCGTCCCGGCGCCATGGCCGACGACGACGTGTTCCTCGCGCTCCGGCACGAATCCGGCGCGCGCTCGCACCTCTGGATGAGCGCCGCGGCGCCCCGATTCGGCCCGCGCTTCCACGTGCTCGGCTCCCGTGCCGGCTACACGAGCTGGGGCCTCGACGGACAGGAACCCGCGCTCGTCGCCGGCGCGCTGCCCGGCGACCCCGGCTTCGGCGAGACGCCCGAGACCAGGTGGGGTCTCATCGGGACGGACGGAGGCGGCGATCCGGTGCCCATGGAACGCGGCGACTACGGCGCCTTCTACCGACTCCTCGCCGTCGCGATCCGCGACGGCGGCCCACTCCCCGTCGACCCGGCCGACGCGGTCGCAGTGCTCGAGCTCATCGAGCGGGCGCATGCCGCGGCATCCGTCGACGCCTGAACCACCAGCAGCATTCGAGAACCACGAGAAGGAACGACAGAACCATGTCTGGAACCGGAACGAAGCACGTCGTCGTCATCGGCGCGGGCATCCTCGGCGCGTCGACCGGGGCGCACCTCGCCCGCGGCGGCGCCGAGGTGACCCTCGTCACCTCCGGAACGATCGCCGATGGCGCGTCGGGCCGATCGATCGCCTGGCTGAACTCGTCGGGCGACCGCTCGCCCGATTACCACTACCTGCGGCTGATCGCGCTCGACCGCTACCGCACCTGGGCCGAGCGTCACCCAGAGAGCCGCGCCTACCTGCGCTTCGACGGCGCCATGAAGTGGGCCGGCGACGGCGAGAGCTTCCGCGAGACATTCGCGTTCGAACGTGCGGCGGGCTACGACTCGGTCTGGGTCGAACGAGCGGACGTCGCCACGCTCGCACCCGACGTCGACCCCGAGGCCGTCGCGACCGAGGGTGCGATCTTCAACGCGGGTGAGGGATGGGTGAACCTGCCCGACCTGGTCGCGGCCCTGGTCGGGGAGGCCGTGGCGGACGGCGCCCGGGTCGTCGAGCAGGCCGGCGATGCGCGGGTGGACGTGCAGGACGGCGTCGCGACCGGGGTCGTCCTCGGCGACGGCACGCGGATCGCGGCCGACCATGTCGTCCTCGCCACCGGCGGGGACGTGCCCGCACACCTCGCCGCACTCGGAGTGGCCGTTCCGGACGCCACGCCGGCGGCCTTCGTGCTCTTCACCGACCCGGTCGACGTCGAGGTGCGCACGGTGCTCAACACGCCGCGCGTCGCCGTCCGGCCGACGCCGGACGGACGGCTCGTGCTCGACGCCGACTGGGCGGAGAAGTCCATCGTCGTCGGTGATGGCGGGGCGATCGCCGTCCCCGACGAGACCGTGCAGGGCCTTCTCGACGCAGCCTCGCGCGTGCTCGCCGGCAACCCGCGCCTCACCGCACAGCGCGTCGGCGCCGGCCTGAAGCCGATCCCGGGTGACGGCGAGCCGGTCGTCGGCGCGGTGCCGTCGATCGCAGGCCTCTCGACGCTGTTCACCCATTCCGGTGCGACGCTCGGGCTCGTGCTCGGCGAGCTGCTCGCCGAGGAGATCCTGACGGGGTCTCCGTCGCCTGTGCTGGCGTCCTTCCGGCTCGACCGCTTCGGGGCGGAGGTCGTCTCCGACGCCGTATCGACCGGTGCATGGGCGCCGGTGGCGCCGGCGTAGCCGTCCGATCGCGCGGGCCCGCCCCTCCGGGAGCGGGCCCGCATCCGTGCGTCCGCCACGGTCCTGTCGCCCATTAGAGGGATGGCGCGCCCCGCGCGCCGACGGTGAGGATGGACGGGCAGGGTCGGCCCTGCGTCACCGAGGGGGAACGGAGACCGGGCCATGGGCAGACCCGTCCGATTCGTGGCCGCGATCGCCGCGGCATCAGTCGTCGCCCTGCTCGTGGGGTGCACGATCGGCGGCGAGCCGTCCGCGCAGCCGAGTCCGACGCCGGCCGAGGAGGCCGGCGGCGCGGCCGGCGGTCGCACACCCCCGACGATCGACCCCGAGGTGCAGGCGCTGCTCGACGAAGCCGCCGCGGCACAGGTCGACGCGCATGCGCTCGGCTCGCTCCTCGGCGAGATCCGCGTCGACGGCGACGTGGTCGCGCAGGTCGCGCTCGGCGAGGCGGTCGGCGGCGAACCGGTCGCGATCGACGGGCGGTTCCGAAACGGCGCCGTCGCGATCACCTACGTGAGCGTCGCGATGCTGCGGCTCGCCGAGGAGGGCGTGCTCGACCTCGACGAGCCGATCGACCAGTGGCTCCCCGACCTGCGCGACGCCGACACGGTCACGCCGCGCATGCTCGCGAACATGACCGCGGGCTACCACGACTACGTCGGCGACCCCGCGTTCGAGGAGGCGCTCGCCGTCGACCCGTTCCGGTCGTGGACGAACGAGGACCTCATCGACGTAAGCCTTTCCGAGCCGCGGCTGTTCCCCGCCGGCGGGAACTGGGACTACTCGCACGCCGATTACGTCGTGCTCGGCGAGGTGCTCGAGGCCGCGTCGGGCGAACCGCTCGAGGAACTGATCGCGCGCGAGGTGCTCGAGCCGCTCGGCCTCGAGCAGACGGTCGCGTCGGAGGAGCCGTCGATCCCCGCTCCGGTCGTGCACGCCTTCACCGCCGAGCGCGGCGTCTGGGAGGACTCGACGTACTGGAACCCGTCGTGGACCCTGCCCGAGGGCGCCGTCCAGACGAGTTCGATCGGCGACGTCGCCGCGAGCTTCGACGCGATCGTCGGCCGGGGCGAGCTGCTCGACGCCGAGTCGTACGACGCGCTCATCGCGCCCGAGCTCGTCGGGTTCGGCGAACCCCTCGACGGATGTCGCGCCTGCATGACGCTCATCCCGGAGTTCTCCTACGGGCTCGGCACGTTCCTGAGCCTCGACTGGGTCATGCAGACGCCGCTCTTCGGCGGCTACGCGTCGGCCGTCGCGACGCTGCCCGCCGAGCGTGCCGATGACGGCCGGTCGATGACGATCGCCGTCGCGGTCACCTACACCGAGGACACCTTCGAGGACTGGGACGGCGCGCTGGTCAACTGGGGCGAGGACCTGGTGCGCCGGCTCACCGCCGACCTGGTGCCGGAGAGTCCCGCGGCGCAGCCGCTCGGCTGAGCTTCGTGACGACGTCGTGACCGCGTGTCGATCGGCGGCGCGTTCGATCGTCATCATGTCGACGGGCCGGAACGGCCCGGTACAGTGACCGCTGATGGCCGGAGGGAGACCGCCATGCGCTACACCCTGCTGATGCACTACCCCGAGGTGGCCGACGAACTCGACCCCGCGATGATCGAGGAGGCGCAGCGCGCCTTCGCGAGCTACACCGAGACCCTCGAGGCCGCGGGCGTGCTCGTGTCCGCCGAGGTGCTGCAGCCGTCGACGAACACGACGACGCTGCGCCTGGAGGACGGCGCGCTGCAGGTGCAGGACGGCCCGTTCGCCGACACGAAGGACCAACTCGGCGGCACCCTCGTGCTCGACGTGGCCGACCTCGACGCCGCGATCGACTGGGCGCGGCAGGCGCCGCCGCTCGCGTGGGGCGCGATCGAAGTGCGGCCGGGCGCCGTGTACACCGTCGCGGGCGCGTGGACGCCGAACGCCTGAACGCCGGAGACCGGGAGGCCCGCACCGCCGCGGCACGCACCGCGGCGGCGCGAGCGGCACGCGAGTCGTACGGCCGGCTCGTCGCGCTGCTCGCGGCATCCACCGGCGACCTCGCGCTCGCCGAGGACTCGCTCGCCGACGCCTTCGAGCGCGCGCTGCGCGCCTGGCCCGAGTCCGGAGTGCCCGACAACCCCGACGGATGGTTGCTCACCGTGGCCAGGAACCGCGAGCGCGACGAGTGGAAGTCCGCCGCGCGTCGCCGCACGAGCCCGATGCCCCCGGACGACGAGCTCGGAGGGCCCGCAGCCGGCCCGTCGTCGGGAACGGCTCGCCCCGAGGCATCCGCCCTCGCCCACGACCCGCTCGCCGACGTCGACCCCGACCGCATCCCCGACCGCCGGCTCGAGCTGCTCTTCACGTGCGCGCATCCGGCGATCGACGCGTCGGTGCGCACGCCGCTGATGCTCCAGGCGGTGCTGGGCTTCGAGGCGGCCGACGTCGCCCGCGCGTTCGCCGTGCCGCCCGCGACGATGGCGCAGCGGCTCGTGCGCGCGAAGCGCCGCATCCGCGACGCGCGCATCCCGTTCGCCGTGCCGGATCGCCACTCGATGCCCGAGCGGCTCCCGCCCGTGCTCGAGGCGATCTACGGGTGCGCGGCGCTCGACTGGCGCGGCGGCGCGGCCGACCTCGCGGGCGAGGCGCACTACCTCGCGGTGGTGCTCGCGGGGCTCCTCGAGCACGAACCCGAGGCGTGGGCGCTCGCCGCGCTCACGACGCTCACGCTCGCGCGTCGCCCGCCGAATGCCGCGGGGTTCGTGCCGCTCGACGAGCAGGATCCCGCGACGTGGGACGCCGCCTCGATCGACGAGGGCGACGAGTACCTGCGGCGGTCGGCCCGCGAGCGGGGACGGCTCGCGACGCCCGGGCGGTTCGAGCTGGAGGCGGCCATCCAATCCGTGCACTGCGCACGGCGGCGCACCGGCACGACCGACTGGGCGGCGCTGCGCACGCTGTACGACGCGCTGCTCGCCACGTCGCCGAGCCTCGGTGCGGAGGTGGCGCGCGCGGTCGTCGTCGGTCGCCTCGACGGACCCGCCGCCGGGCTCGCGGCGCTGCCCGCCGACGCATCCGGCTTCCAGCCGTGGTGGGCCGCCCGGGCAGACCTGCTCGCCGGTCTCGGGCGTCGGCGCGAGGCCGCCGACGCGTTCCGCCGGGCCGCGGAGCTCGCGGCCGACGGGGCCGTGCGCGCGTACCTCGTCGCGCGCGCCGTGCGGGTCGACGATCCGAGCGACGCGGCGACGGACGACCAGCGGGATGACGCGAGCGACGATTTCGGCGAGGAGGCGCAACCCCGGTGACGGCCGGAGCGACCCGCGGCAGGATGGTGCAGGACGACGACCACGAGGAGGAGCATCCATGCCCAAGCGGATCTGCGTCACCGGCGCGTCGGGACTCGCGGGGAGGGCGGTCGTGCTCGACCTGCTCGACCACGGATACGAGGTGCTCGCGACCGACGTCACGCCCCCATCGCCGAAGCTGCCGGCCAGGTGGTCGCGCCCCGACCTCGTGTACACGCAGGCCGACCTCACCGACTTCGGCGACACGGTCGAGGTGCTGCAGGACGTCGACGCGGTCGCTCACCTCGCGGCCATCCCCGCGCCGACGATCTTCACGCCGGCCCGCACCCTGAACGTGAACAACGCCGTCAATTCCAACGTCTTCCTCGCGGCCGCGAAGGTCGGCCTCGAGAAGGTCGTCTGGGCGTCGAGCGAGACGACCCTCGGGCTGGACTTCGGCCCGGACGGGCTGCCCGATTACCTGCCGCTCGACGAGGACCACTACCCGAAGCCGAACACGACGTACTCGCTGTCGAAGGTGCTCGGCGAGACGATGGCCGAGCACGTCTCCGACTGGACGGGCATCCCGTTCGTCGCGCTTCGCTTCTCGAACGTGATCGATCCCGACCGCTACGACGAGTTCGCGTCCTTCGAGGACGATCCGCGTTCGCGCCTGTTCAACGCGTTCGGCTACATCGACGTGCGGGATGCCGCGCAGTCGGTGCGCCGGGCCCTCGAGGCCGACGTCGACGGCGCCCGCGCCTACGTGATCGCGAACGCCGACACGGTGATGAGCCGGCCGACGCGCGACCTCGTCGAGGAGTTCTTCCCGGGCGTCTCGCTGAAGCGCGACTTCACGGGCACCGAGTCGCTCTTCTCGATCGAGCGGGCGCGCGACGAACTCGGCTTCGAACCCGAGCACGGCTGGCGCGAGGGCCGTTCATGACGGCGCGCTCGGTCGGCTGCGAGATCCGCCTGCAGGTCGACGAGGCTGCCCGGCTGGCGTTCCAGGTGGCCGTCGGTCGCGGTCCCGACGCGGCGGAGCGCCTCGAGTTCCGCGCCGACGGCCGCCCCATCGAGGCGACCGAACTGACGGATGCCGCGGGTAACCGCCTGCACGTCGTCGACGCGCCCCGCGGATCGCTCGAGTGCTCGTACTCGGCCGAGGTCTCCGGGCGCGCGCCCGAGGCATCCGTCGACCCGGTCGACCTGCTCGCATACCTCAGGCCGAGCCGCTACGCCGAATCGGACCGGCTCGCGGCGACGGCGGCCGCCGAGTTCGCGGGCATCGAGGGCGCCGACCGGCTGGCGGCCGTCTCGTCGTGGGTCGGAACGCGCCTCTCGTACGTGCCCGGTTCGAGCAGCCCGACGGATGGCGCGGTGCAGACGCTCCTCGCGCGCCAGGGCGTGTGCCGCGACTACGCCCACCTCGTGGTGGCGCTGCTGCGCGCGCTCGACGTGCCGGCGCGACTCGTCGCCGTGTACGCGCCGGGCCTCGACCCGATGGACTTCCATGCGGTGGCCGAGGCGTGGATCGACGGCGCGTGGCACGTCGTCGACGCGACGACGCTGGCGCCGCGCGAGACGATGCTGCGCATCTCGACCGGGCGCGATGCGGCCGACACCGCCTTCCTCTCGGCGTACGGCGGCGTCGTCCGGCTCGACTCGGTCGAGGTCACGGCGGTGGCCGACACGCTGCCCGACGACGACGTGCGCCGGCTCGTGCGGCTGGGCTGAGGAGCAGCACCGTGCCGCGCGGCTTCCGCCGAAGGCGGTCCCGGTCGGCGGCGGCGTCAGGGCGGGTCAGCGCAGGCCGGCCGCAGTCGGCATGAGCAGCGCCGGCAGCACCGAGATCCCGACGATCGCGAGCGCGCCGATGCCGAGCCAGAACGCGGCGACCGCCGCGGTGGAGGTCCGGTCGCCCGTACGGCGGGCGCGGCTGCGCGCGACGAGGCCGAGCGTCGACGTGAAGACCGCCAGAGCGGCGAGCACGGCGGAGCCGAGCGACTCGCGATACGGCGTGGCGAACGCGAGGATCACCGTGGCGAGTCCGAGGAGGAGCGCGATCGACCCGAGTCCGCGCCCAGGGGAGGCCGGGGCGTCGCCGACGCGCACGCGCTCCTCGCGCGGCTCGTGCGACTCGGCTGCCGACATGATCGCTTCCCCCGGGGCGTTCGCGTGACGATGCCGCGTGCCGGGAGATCCGGCACGTCGTCGTCCCAGCTCGCGGTGATGTTGCAGACATCCTCGCGCGTGGCATGAACGTATGACGCCGGTTTCGGGTGCTCCGCGGTCACGATCCGATCACGTCGATTTCGATCGGGTCACGACGGTCTCGGCGACGTCACGATCCGAGCAGCGTCTCCGGTTCAGGAGACGCACAGGCAGTCGTAATCGACAGGTGTAGATTAGAGGAACCCGGAGCCATCCGACCCCGGGCCCGAACGGCAACGAACGCCGCAGGGCCGACGCCCGCGGCGAGACAAGGAGCGTCAGCAATGGCACGCGTCAGTGGCAAGGTCGCACTCATCAGCGGTGGAGCACGGGGCATGGGTGCCTCGCACGCCCGCCTCCTCGTCCAGGAGGGCGCCAAGGTCGTGATCGGCGACCTGCTCGACGACGAGGGCGCCGCGCTCGCCGCCGAGCTCGGCGAGGCGAACGCCCGGTACGTCCACCTCGACGTCACCGACTACGCGCAGTGGGAGGCGGCCGTGCAGGTCGCCACCGAGGCGTTCGGCCGCCTCGACGTCGTCGTGAACAACGCCGGCATCGCCAACTTCGGCCCGATCGAGGACTACACGCTCGAGGCGTGGGACACGATCCTGAAGATCAACCTCACGGGCGTCTTCTACGGCATCAAGGCCGCGATCCCCGCGCTGAAGGAGTCGGGCGCCGGCTCCATCATCAACATCTCCTCGACCGCGGGCCTCCAGGGCTACGAGGCGCTGCCCGGCTACAACGCCGCGAAGTTCGGCGTGCGCGGCCTCACCAAGAACGCGGCCCTCGACCTCGGCCGCTACAACATCCGCGTGAACTCGGTGCACCCCGGCGTCATCCGCACCCCGATGACCGAGTCGCTCGACACCCCGCAGAACCACGTCGCGCTCCACCGCGTCGGCGAGCCGATCGAGCTGTCGAACCTCATCCTGTTCCTCGCGAGCGACGAGTCGAGCTTCTCGACCGGCGCCGAGTTCGTCGCCGACGGCGGCGAGACCGCTGGCCTCGCGCACTACGAGAGCTGAGTCGGCACTCGAGATGCGAACCGGTGGGCGGATGCCACGGCCCCGCGCCGCGGCATCCGCCCACCGTCGTCGGCGGTCGCGCGGCGATCGCCTCGCGCGATCAGTCGCGGACCAGCCCGAGCTCGACGAGGCTCCGCGCCGAGGCGAGCACCGACTCGTCGCGATCGCGCGGGGTCCAGCCGAGGAGCCGGGTCGCCTTCTCGTGCGATGCGTCCCCGCGGCGGCCGAGCTCCTGCGACATGAGCCGGAGGTCGCGGTTGAACGGCGCGCCGGCCCGCACGACCCAGTCCGGGATCACCCGCGTCGGCACATGCCGGGCGCGCTCGCCGAGCCCGGCGCGAAGCAGTCGCGCGAGCTCGATGTAGGTGATCGCGTCGCCCGACACGGCGAGGAACCGCTCGCCTGCGGCATCCGGATGTCGCATGGCCCGCACGTGCAGGTCGGCCACGTCGCGCACGTCGACCCCGCCGACCGACCCGTTCGGCACGACGGGGAAGGCGCCGTTCAGCAGCTGCCGGAGCAGCTCGAGCGACGACGACAGGTCGGTGCCGAGCGCCGGCCCGAAGATGCCGACCGGATTCACCGTCGCCAGCTCGAGACCGCCGCCCGCGCGCGCGATGAAGTCCCACGCCGCGCGTTCGGCGAGCGTCTTCGACTTGGCGTACGGCGTCACGCCGGGGCCGTCGGGATCCGTCCAGTCCTCCTCGGTGTACCGTCGGCCCGGATTCGGGCGACCGTAGCCGATCGCCGCGAACGACGACGTCTGCACGACGCGCCGCACGCCGGCGTCGCGCGCGGCGCGGAGCACCCGCAGCGCGCCGTCGCGCGCGGGCACGATGAGCTCGTCCTCGTCCTCGTCCTTCGGCTGCCGCGTGGGGAAGGGCGATGCCACATGCAGCACGTGCGTGGCGCCCGCGACGGCGTCGCTCCATCCCTCGTCGTGCAGCAGGTCGGCGGCGACGACCTCGATCCCGCTCGCGTCGGCGCCCGCCCGCCGGGCCAGCCCGCGCACCTCGTCGGCGCGCGCGAGGTCGCGCACCGTGGTCCGCACGCGCACGCCGTCGCCGAGCAGCCGGACGATGCAGCTGATCCCGACGAAGCCCGAGCCGCCGGTCACCAGTACCAGTTCGTCGTCCACGATCGCCTCCCGCATCGGACCCTACTCCCGCGGGTCGTGCGCCGGGCCCTCGTGCGCCGGGCGCTCGCGGGCACCGCCCTCGCTAGGGTGACGGCATGAGCGAAGCGGATGCCACGACCTCGCCGGTCGCGTCGCCCGCCGACGACCCCCGGCACCGCCGCACGCGGGCCGCGCTCACCGCCGCGCTCCTCCGACTGCTCGAACGCGAACCGCTGGATGCGATCTCCGTCGCGGCGCTCTGCCGTGAGGCGGCCGTGCATCGCACGACCTTCTACGCGCACGCGTCGAGCGTGCACGACTTCGCGCTCGACGTGTTCACGCTCGACCTCGACCGTCTCACCGCCGTCGCGGTCGAGCCCGAGGCGGAGACCCCCGAGCACGTCGCGGAACGCTACCTCGCCTCGCTCGTCGCCGTGCTCGAGCACGTCGCCGATGACCGCGCGGGCTATCGCGCGCTGTTCGGCTCGACGAGTCGGGGCGTGTTCCGCTCCGCACTCGACGCGCGGATGCGGCACCGGGCGCGCCTGGCCCTGGAGGTGTGGCGTGCGCAGGGAGTGCCCGGCGCCCCCCGCGACGAGGTGGCGGTCGCCGAGGCCGCGGCGTTCATCGCCGGCGGACTCGTCGGCGCGCTCGAGACCTGGGCGATGGGCGACGAGACGGATGCCGCGGCATCCGCTGCGCGCCTCGCGACGCTCATGCCGTCGTGGTGGCCCCGCCGGCCCTCGCCGCCGCCCAGCGGTCGATGAGGATCGGGATGGCGGTCCGCACCCAGAACGACGGCAGCACGTGGCCGTCGCTCATGCCGCTGCCCGTGACGAAGGCGGCCACCCGCAGCGGCTCGTCGGTGTCGGTCAGCGGCTGACCGGTCAGCCGGGCGAACTCCCGCTGGACGGCGCTGCGCACATCCCAGAAGCCGGCCGGGAACGGCTCGCCGGCGAGAGCGTCGCGCATCGCGTCCCAGAGGTGCGGATCGCCGCGGAGACCCCACTGCACCAGGCCGCGCTCGAAGAGCGAGCCGAAGTCGGCGACGGATGCCTCTGGGTCGGCCGGCGTGGACATGCGCCCACGCTACGCGCGGGTCGGTCGAGGCCGCGATGGCGGAGTCGTGCGAGATCCTTGCGATCAGTGGCATCCTTGCCATGGCTGCGGCGAGCGCCGTACGCCGGCCGATGGAGAGGGGCGAGCGGATGCCGCACAGGAACCACCGGGTCGCCGTGCTCGTGCTCGAGGGGGCCAAGCCGCTCGACGTCGGGATCCCGGCGCAGACGTTCACGACCCGCGCGAGCATGCCGTACGAGGTTCGCGTGTGCGGCGCGCAGCCGGGGCCCGTCGCCGGCGGCGACGGCCTCTCGTACCACGTGGCCGACGGTCTCGAGGCGTTCGAGTGGGCCGAGACGATCTTCATCCCCGGGTACCGGCATCCCGACCGCGAGGATCCGCCCGCCGAGGTCGTCGACGCCCTGCGTGCGGCGCACGCGCGCGGGGCACGGCTCGCCGCGATCTCGACGGGAGCGTTCGCGCTCGCCGCGACCGGGCTGCTCGACGGGCGCCGGGCGACGACCCACTGGCACTACACGCGTGCACTGCAGGCGCGGCATCCGCTCGTCAGGGTCGACGAGAACGTGCTGTTCGTCGACGAGGGGCAGGTGCTGACGTCGGCGGGCGCGGCATCCGGCATCGACCTCTGCCTGCACCTCGTGCGGCGCGACCACGGCGTCGCGGTCTCGAACCACGCCGCACGGCGGCTCGTCGCGGCGCCCTACCGCAGCGGCGGACAGGCGCAGTACGTGCCCCGCGCGCTGCCCGAGCCGCTGGGCGAGGTCTTCGCGGCGACCCGCCAGTGGGCGATGGAGCACGTTCAGGATCCGCTCACGCTCGCCGACCTGGCGCGGAACGCGAACGTGTCGCCCCGCACCTTCTCGCGCCGGTTCGTCGAGGACACGGGCTACACGCCCATGCAGTGGATCCTCAGGGCCCGCATCGACCTGGCGCGCGAGCTGCTCGAGCGCACCGACCTCGGCGTGGAGCAGGTCGCCGACCGCGTCGGGCTCGGCACCGGCGCGAACCTGCGGCTCCACTTCCACCGCATCCTCGGCACCTCGCCGAGCGAGTACCGCCACACGTTCGCCGCCTGAGCGGCCGATCTCAGCGCGCGCTGCGCTCCGCCGCGGCACGGTCCGGCGAACGGGTGCCCGTGCGGTCGTCGGCGGTGAGGCGGATGCCCCCGCTCGCCGTCCGGATCGCGTCGGCGGGGGTCCGGATCGCGCCGGTGGAGGTCCGGATGGCGCCGGTCGACGTCCGGATCGCGCCGGTCGACGTCGGCCGCAGCGGCGACGTGCGCGTCGCCTCGCGCGCGAGGGCCGCGCGACGACGGGCCTTGATCCTGGCCGGGATGCTCGCGATCGCGTCGGAGATGCGCGCCACGATGATGCCGATCACGGCGCCGAGGGAGTTCGCGACGAGGTCGCGCGGGTCGGAGATCCGGTCGGCCATCGGGATCTGGGCGACCTCGATGAGCAGCGCGAACCCGGCGCCCATCGCGGCCGGCACGACCGCGGGAGCGCCGCGGACGGCGAACGCGAGCAGCGCGCCGAACGGCACGAAGAGCAGCACGTTCAGCTCGAACTCGGTCGGCGAGCCGATGGTCCAGGTGTCGGACTCGAACCAGATGCTCGGGTCGAGCACGCCGCCGCGAGCCTGGTTGCCGGAGACCGCGCCGGGGGCGGGTCCCAGCGTCACCCAGAGCATGACGACGGCGTACGCGAAGAGCAGTACGGCGGCGGTACGGGAGGGACGCATCTCCCGATCCTCACGAGCCGACCTTTGACCTTCCTGTGTGCCGGGTGGGAGCTCCGGACGAGTGGGTGCTCGCAGCGGGGGCGGGGTGCGGGCATGAGTTGGCGAGATCCTTTCGCATGCTGTCGCTCCGGCCACTGCCGAGGCATCCGTCACACCATGATGCTGGAACGCGCAACAGAGGAAAGGACCCCCGACGTCATGACCCGCATCGCCGTCAACGGATTCGGCCGCATCGGCCGCAACGTCGTCCGCGCGCTCATCGAGCGCGACGCCGACTTCGAACTGGTCGCCGTGAACGACCTCACCGAGCCCGCGGCGCTCGCCCGCCTGCTGAAGTACGACACGGTCGGCGGCCGCTTCGGTCGCACCGTCGAGGTGGACGGCGACGTCCTCGTGATCGACGGGCACCGCGTGAAGGTGCTCGCGGAGCGCGACCCCGCGAAGCTGCCCTGGGGCGAGCTCGGCGTCGACATCGTGCTCGAGTCGACCGGCCGCTTCACCGACGCCGAGGCCGCGAGGGCGCACCTCGAGGCCGGCGCCAAGAAGGTGCTCGTCTCCGCCCCCTCGAAGGGCGCCGACGTGACGCTCGCCTACGGCGTGAACACGGATGCCTACGACCCCGCGTCGCACACGATCGTCTCGAACGCGTCGTGCACCACCAACGCGCTCGCGCCGCTCGCGAAGGTCCTCGACGACCTCGCCGGCATCGAGCACGGCTTCATGACCACGATCCACGCGTACACGCAGGACCAGAACCTGCAGGACGCCCCGCACTCCGACGCACGGCGTGCCCGGGCCGCGGCCGAGAACATCGTGCCGAGCTCGACCGGTGCCGCGAAGGCCATCGGCCTCGTGCTGCCCGGCCTCGACGGCAAGCTCAACGGCGACTCGATGCGCGTGCCCGTGCCCGTCGGCTCGATCGTCGAGCTCAACGCGACCGTGTCGAAGGACGTCACCCGCGACGAGGTGCTCGCCGCCTACCGCGCCGCCGCCGAGGGGCCGCTGAAGGGCGTGCTCGAGTACTCCGAGGAGCCGCTCGTCTCGAGCGACATCGTCGGCAACCCGCACTCGTCGATCTTCGACGCCGAGCTCACCCGCGTCGACGGCAAGCACATCAAGGTCGTCGCCTGGTACGACAACGAGTGGGGCTTCTCGAACCGCGTCATCGACTCGCTCGGGCTGCTCGCCGCGGCCTGATCGCCGTCTGATCGCAGACCGTCCTCGGGCCGTTCGGCTCGATCGCGGTCGCACCGACGACTCCGGTCGGCTCGGGGGGCGGTACCCGGGCCGGCCGGCCCCGACATCGCGTCGGCGGGGGAGTGGAGCCCTCGCCGGCGCGATTCGACATGGCGGAGGCTTCGGCGCAGCCCGGACGCAGGCGCACGCGCCCGGGCTGCGGCTCGGACTCAGGTGTACATCGAGCGATGCGGCGAGAAGTCGACCCGCTCCGCCTCGGCCAGCACGCGGCTCGCGCGTTCCGCGGCGCGCGACGCGAGTTCGGCGGCGTCGCGTGCCTGCGCCGAACGCGTCGCCGAGACCGTATGGCCGATCTCGTCGAGGATGCGGCCGATCTCGCGGGCGAGACCGTGCTGAAGCTCGTTCAGGTTCGTATTGGAGATCAGGAGGCGGCGGTCCGCTGCGCGCAGCGCGACGCGCGGGTAGCCGGCCTCCGTGAGTCGGGCATCCACCGACTGGGCGCCGAGGAGCTCGAGTTCCTGCGGGAGCGGACGTCGCGTGAACACCGCCGTGACCGTGTAGCGCTCCGGGGCGTCGACCGTGCCGAGCGACGACGGCAGCTCCGTGACGAGGATGTGGTCGACCGCGAACGGCTCGAAGGCGCCGGGTCCGGATGACTCGGGTGCGGGGCGCACGGATGCGTCGTCCGTGGGCTGGGTATCGACCATCGCTTCCGCTGCGACGGCGTTCTCGCCCCCATGCATCGGCGCGTCGGCTGGGTGCGAATGTGTGCTCATCTCCGGAGCGTAGGCGCGCAACATGTGGCCCCTCACAGGTTCGTCGCTGGGCCCCGGACCCCAAGAAGCTGAGAGTCCCTCGGAGATCGCCGCAGGCCCGCGTCCGCGGACGTAGCCTGACGATAGGCAGGGCCGCATGCAGCCGGAGACACCGACGTCGCGCCCGCCGTCGCCGGCATCGTGCGGGAAAGCAGGTCGTCATGACCGGAATCATCGAGGTCGCGACCACCCACGGCGGGGCTCGGCGATCCAACAGCGACTTCACCGATCTCGCACGTCTCGTGAGGGACGCCGGGCTCATGCGACGGCGGTACGGCTACTACTGGACCAAGCTCCTGTCGGTGCCGCTGTCGTTCGCCGCGGCCATCGCGATCTTCATCTGGATCGGCGACACCTGGTGGCAGCTGCTGACCGCCGTCGGGTTCGCGGTGCTGTTCACGCAGACGGCCTTCCTCGGGCACGATGCCGCGCACCGGCAGATCTTCCGCTCCGGGCGGTGGAACGACTGGATCAGCCTGATCGTCGGCGACCTGTTCATCGGCATGAGCTACGGCTGGTGGCAGCACAAGCACACCCGCCACCACGCGAACCCCAACCAGGTCGGCGCCGATCCCGACATCGACCTGCCGGTGGTCGCGGTCACGCCCGACCGGGCCGCGCGCGCCAGGACGCGCGTCATGCGCTGGATCATGGCGCACCAGGGCGTGTTCTTCTTCCCGATCCTGCTGCTCGAGGGGCTGTCGCTGCACGCGTCGAGCGTGCGGCGCGTGCTGGTCCGCGAGCGCGTGGCGCGCCGACCCGTCGAGATCGCGTTCCTCGCGGTACGGATCGTCGGGTTCGTGGCCCTCGTCTTCCTCGTGCTCTCCCCGGGCATCGCCGTGGCGTTCCTCGCGGTGGAACTCGGGGTCTTCGGCGTGTACATGGGCATGTCGTTCGCGCCGAACCACAAGGGCATGCCGCTCGTGCCGAAGGGCTTGAAGCTCGACTTCCTCCGCCGTCAGGTGCTGATGAGCCGGAACATCCGCGGCAACCGGATCCTCGATGTCGCGATGGGCGGCCTCAACTACCAGGTGGAGCACCACCTGTTCCCGTCGATGCCCCGCCCCCACCTCCGGGCGGCGGCCGCGATCATCGCCGACTACTGCCGCGAGCGCGACGTTCGCTACACGGTCACGGGCCTCTGGCAGAGCTACGGCATCGTCCTCCGGTACATCAACCGGGTGGGGCTCGGAGAGCGGGACCCGTTCATGTGCCCGCTCGTCGAGCAGCGCGCGAGCCTCACGGCCTGACGATCGGCGACGGCGTCGCGCCGTGACGATGCCGGCCCGCACGCCGCGCCGGGACCGGTCTCGACGGATCTCGCGGCCGATGTCGATCGCGCCCGCGGTCGTTCGACGTCCAGAATGAGAGCGGAACTTCCCGCCTCGCCCGAACCGAGCAAAGGACGACCCATGCGCACCCTCATCGTGACCGAGTTCATCACCCTCGACGGCATCATCGACTCGCCCGGCGGCGGCGACCACCCTCGCGCGGGCTGGACCTTCAAGGAGGTCCCGTTCGTCGAGGAGGCCTACGAGATCAAGGGCCGCGAGCAGCTCGAGGCCGGAGCGATGCTCATGGGCCGTCAGAGCTATGACGAGTTCGCGCCCATCTGGCCGAAGATGGACGAGTTCGCCGAGTACAACGCGATGCCGAAGTACGTGGTCTCGACGACGTTGACCGACCCCGAGTGGGCGCACACCTCGGTGCTCCGCTCGCTCGACGAGGTCGCGGCGCTCAAGGAGGGCGACGGCGACCCGATCATCGTGCACGGCAGCGCGACGCTCGCGCAGGGCCTCGCCGCGGCCGGACTGGTCGACCGCTACCACCTGCTCGTCTTCCCGGTGACGCTCGGCGAGGGCAAGCGCCTCTTCGACGGCAACGAGCAGGGCACGTTGAAGCTCGTCGAGCACGAGGCCTACTCGAACGGCGTCGTGAAGAACGTCTTCGACGTGGTGCGTTGAACGAGCGGATGCCGCCGGCCGGGCCGGCCGTGGTGTTCCTCTTCGCGGCACCGTCGGCGCTCGCGCCCGCCTGAGCGGGCGCTGGGCGCCCGGGGATCCGGGAACAGTACGCCCGCGGCATCCGTTGGCCACACCATGACCACACTCGGAATCATCGGAGCAGGACACATCGGCAGCCAGGTCGCCCGCGCGGCCCTCGCGAACGGCTATGAGATCGTCATCGCGAACTCGCGCGGTCCGGAGACCCTGTCGGAGCTGATCGACGACCTCGGGCCGGGCGCTCGTTCCGCGACCGCGGCGGAGGCCGGCGCAGCCGGCGACGTCGTCGTGGTGACGGTGCCGTTCGGGGCGTACGCGTCGATCCCGGTCGAGCCGCTCGCCGGCAAGGTCGTCATCGACACGAACAACTACTACTGGGAGCGCGACGGCCACGTGGCCGCGCTCGACGAGGGGCGCGCGACGGTCTCGGGCCTGCTGCAGGCGCACCTGCCGGAGAGCCGCGTCGCGAAGGGCTTCAACCACATCATGGCGAAGGACATCACGACGGATGGCGCACCTGCGGGCACGCCCGGTCGTCGTGCGCTCGCGACGGCGAGCGACTTCGAGGATGCCGCGGCGGTCGTCACGCGCCTCTACGACGAGTTCGGCTTCGACACCGTGAACGTCGGACCGCTCGACGAGAGCTGGCGCGTCGAGCGCGACCAGCCCGCGTACGTCGTGCCGCAGACGCGCGACGAGCTCGTCGCGAACCTCGCACGCGCCGAACGCGGCCCCGTGGCGGCCTGACCGCGGCTCTCGAGCTGCGGAACCCGACCGGACATTCGTTGCGGGTGCATGGCTCGGCGCACCCGCGACGACGGTCCCGACATCGGTCGGGCGGCGACCACCGCCGAACCGGACGGGGCCGCGAACCGAACGGCGGATGACGACGACACGTCCACATTCCGCTTTGCGGCCGGGCCGTGAGGCGGTATCTTCTCTGCACCGGTTGACGACGACGTCATGATCGCTTCGACGACCGAGAAGAGGAGACCATGATCTACGAAGACCGGGACCGCCTGAAGCGCGCCTTGCGGGCCAGCGCCGAGGGAACCAGCCGACAGCTCGAGCTCGACGAGGCCGCACGCGAGTGCGCCGAGGCGTTGATGACGGGCGCGATCGACCTGGCGCAGGTCCATGCTCAGCGCTACTCCGAGCTGAAGGGCGTGCCCGCCGGAGCCTGACACCGGCGCCCATCGTCGCCGCAGTGCGGCCGGCGCGCCGCGGCGAAAACCCCGCGAAACGCGCCGGGTGCATACTGATCCCGTGCGCCGGGCCCGACCTCCCCGACCGGGACCCCGGCTGGGAGGAGACCCGGCATGAACCGATCCGTGCGCTTCGACGACATCCGCGCCCTGCTCGTGTGCCACGTCGACAACGCCGGCATCTCGCGCGTGAAGGTGCTGCCGCACCGGAGGCTGTTGTCGGCGAGCACGCACGGCGTCACGATCTCGAACAGCGCGGGCGTGCTGTTCTCGGTCGACGATCACCTCAACGCCACGCCAGACGTCGACCCCATCGTCGGCGACCTGCGCGGCATCGCCGACACCTCGTCGATGGCGATGCTCGACCGCGAGGCGCGGCTGGCGTGGGCGCCGGCCGACCTGTACTCGCTCGACGGCACGCCGCACCCGACGTGCCAGCGCACCGCGCTGCGGCGTGTGGTCGACGACGCGGAGGACGCGCGGCTGACCTTCGTGGTCGGATTCGAGCTCGAGTGCACCGTGTTCCGGCCGTCGCCCGTCGAGGGCGAGCCGCCGGTGCCCGCGACCACCGGTCCGGCGTACTCGACGCGCGCCCTGCTCGAGGTCGAGGCGTTCGCGTTCGCGGCGCTCGAGGCGCTCGACGTCGCCGGGGTGCCGGTCGAGCAGATGCATCCGGAGTTCGGCACGGGGCAGCTCGAGTTCGCGTTCGCGCCGCGCGACCCGATGGCGGCGGTCGACGACCTCGTGCTCGCGCGCGTCGTGCTGACCCGCGTCGCGCAGCGGCACGGCCTCATGGTCTCGTTCGCCCCGGTGCCGATCGTCGGCGGTTCGACGAACGGATGCCACGTGCACCTCTCGGCGCGACGCGATGGCCGCAACGTCTTCACCGACCCGAAGGCCAAGCTCGGCGTCACGCCGCTCGGCGCGAGCATGATCGCCGGCATCCTCGACCGCCTCGAGGAGGGCGTCGCACTGCTCGGCGGCAGCGTGCTCTCGTTCGCCCGACTGCGCCCGCACGCGTGGGCGGGCGCCGACATCTGCTGGGGCCCGGGCAACCGCGAGGCGGCGATCCGGTTCGTGCCCGGGCAGGCCGGCATGGGCGCCGAGCAGTCGAACATCGAGGTGAAGCCGACGGATGCCGCGGCGAACCCGTACCTCGCCGTCGCCGCGATCCTCGCCGCCGCCCTCGACGGCGTCGCACGCGGGGCGACGCCCCCGAAGCCGGTGAATGTCGACCCGTCGACCCTCACCCCCGCGCAACGCCGGGCGGCCGGCATCCGTCCACTTCCCGCCGACCTCGGCTCGGCGCTGCACCGGCTGGAGTCGAGCGAGTTCTACCGGGGCGTGTTCGGCGATGTGCTCGTCGACGCGTACGTCGCGACGCGGCAGCACGAGTGGGAGGCGTACGGCGAGCACGTGCCCGAGGACGTCGCCGACCTGGTGCGCTGGCGGTACTGACCGTCGTCGGTGCGGCCGCGTTCCGGCGTCAGCGCCGCGGAGTCGAGGCGCGGGAACCGAACAGGCGGGCGATCGTCGCTCGCAGGTCGCCGCCGGCAGGTCGCGGTGGGGCCGACTCGAACCCGTCGTGCAGGTGCACCGGGCCCGTGAACGCCATCGCGCCGCTCCATCCGGGGTCGGACCACGGTGCGGACCCTCCGTGCTGGGGCGTCTCGTAGATGCTCGTCGCAGCGCTCATGATGTCCTCCTCGACTGGTCGTCATCGACGGTCGGATCGCGCCGACGCTGCCCGACCATTCTGCTCCTGTCGGCGCGCGGCCGCCTCGGGGATCGCCCGGACGGGGGGCATCCGTCGCTCATCGCACGGGCCTTGCCGAGTGTCGGCGGCCCCCGCGAGCATGGATCGCATGGATGCCGCAGCCGCGCCGGATGGCGCCGAGCCCGACCCGCCCGACCTGCGCGATCTCCCCCGCGCGATCTCGCCGGAGGCGTTCCACGCCGCCGAGGGCGTCGGCGACTGGCGGGTGCTCTACTGGGGTGCGCACGCGTTCTTCCGCGCCCCCTCGTATGCCGCTGCCGCAGGCTTCGTCGCCGCGATCACCGCCATCGACGAGGTGGTGGGACACGAGCCCGACGTCGACCTCCGGCACGAGGGCGTGGCGGTGAAGCTCATCAGCCGCGACGTCCGCGACCTCAGCACGCGCGATGTCGAGGTCGCCCGCCTCATCTCCGCGGTGGCGCGCGAGCACGGCTTGGCGGCGGATGCCTCGGTGCTGCAGGTCGTGCAGACGGCGGTCGCGTCACCGCCCTCGTCGGACGTCACGCCGTTCTGGACCGCGGTGCTCGGGTACGTGCGGCCGAACGACACCCACCTCGTCGATCCGCTCCGCCGCGGGTCGTCGGTGTTCCTGCAGCCGGAGGAGCGGGTCGGCCCGCAGCGCGGGCGCATGCACGTCGACGTGTGCGTGCCGCACGACCAGGTGCACGCGCGCATCGAGGCGGCGCTCGCCGCCGGTGGCCGCATCGCCGACGACTCGTTCGCGCCGGAGTGGTGGACCCTCGCCGATTCCGAGAACCACGGCGTCGACGTCACGACGTGGTGGGGGCGCGAGTCGACGCGGCTCGAGGAGGCACGGCCGGAGCCGGACGAGAGGGCGCGCTGACCCGATCGGGCCGGGGCCGCATGCCGTCGCCTCGATCCGCGGACTCACGGGCACGCGGGTTCGCGGCATCTCGGCTCGAGGCCATCGGGCGCACGGCCTCAGGGGCTCACGGGCTCGGTTCGCGGTCGGCCCAGACGGCGATGTCGACCTTGTTGCCCGCGGGGTCGGCGAGGGTCCACCATCCGTCCTCTTCACCTCCCGCGGCGATCCGGCCGCCGGCGGCGAGCGCTGCATCGACGCGAGCACGGCCGACCGCGCGGGGCACCGAGACGTCGACGTGGAACGCGTGCCGGAGCGGCTTCTCGGGCGAGAGCTCCTGGAACCAGAGGCTCGGGCCGCGCCCGTCGAGGTCGACGAGGTCCTCGTCACCGTGCTCGGCATAGGCGAAGAGCTCGCGCCAGAACGGCCGCACCGCGTCGTCGGCCTTCGATGCGATCGCGATCTGCACCGTCTGCACGTTCGACGGGTCGGATCGGGCACCGAACGTCGCAGCGACCGCCGTGATGCGGCGCGCGAGGTCGAGGTCGGCATCGACCAGCTCGGCGAAGTCGCGAGCCAGTCGCGCTGCGACGCCGTCGGCGCGCAGGTCGAGGTGCAGCCGGTCGGCCCCCGCGAGTCCGGCGAACTGCGTGGCGAGTGCCGCGCTTTCCGCGAGCGAGCCCGTGCCGAACCACGCGGTCGGCCCCGAGAACACGACCGGCCAGTCGACGAGGTCGGATGCCTCGCGGAACGCCCCGAACATCGCCTCGCCGTGCTCGACCGGCGCCGTGCGCGTCGCGGACGCAGCATCCGTCGACTCGGACGCCTCGGACGCCTCGGACGCGCCCGGCGAACCGGCACCGGCGTCCACGGGCGCGTCGGGAGAGCCGTTGCGGGGGATCGCGAGCACGTCGAGCGACGCCGGCGCGTCCTCAGGAACCGGCAGGTCGGGCCAGGTCACGAGGTCGACCTTGTTGCCCGCGGAATCCGCGCACGTCCAGTACTGCGGCGCCTCGCGGTCGAATGCGAGACGCCCGCCCGCTTCGAGCGCCTCGGCGAGGCGAGCCGGCGCGACCTCGCGCGGCACCGCGAGGTCGAGGTGCATCGCATGCCGCAGCGGCCTACCGGGGTCGAGGGGCTGGAACCAGATCGACGGCCCGCGCCCGCGCGGGTCGACGAGGTCGTCGCCGACGTGGTCGTCGTATCCGAGCACGGCGCGCCAGAAGGGCAGCACCTCGGCGATGGGCCGGCTCGTCGCCACGGCGACCTGCACGTCCTGCGTGCGACCCGGCTGCGCGACGAGCCCGTGCGCGCGGGCGACCGCCGACACGGCCCGTGCCCGTTCGGCCGCACCGTCGTCGAGGTCGATGAGGTCGCGTACGAGGCGGACGACGACGCAGCCCGGGCGCACGTCGATGAGGGGCGGATGCTCCGCCGCCGCGTCGAGCGCCGCCACCGTCGCCGCGAATGCCGCGCCCGCCCGCACCGACGCCGTCGCGAAGCGCGTGATCGGCCCGCAGTACGCCACCCGCCAGTCGTCGACGCCCTCGGCCGCGAGGAACGCGAGCCGCTGCTCCTGGGCCATGCGGCCTCCGTCCCGGGGCATCGACCCCGACGCGCACGACGATAGCGGGCGGTCACGGGTTCCGGAACCGAGCGCGTGTGCCGGAGCCGAAGGTCCTTCGGCCGTGTGCGGTCTCCCTGAGGGCGCGTAGTCTGACCCATGGAGCAGGGGAGGCGCGTGATGGCTGAGACGCGGGGTCCCGACGGCGAGGCCGACGAGGTGCAGCGCGACGAGGGCGGCGCGAGCGACGAAGGCGAGCGCGACGACGAGACGGTGCAGGCCGACGAGGCCGCCGGCGAAGCGGAGTCGACCGAGAACGTGGCGCGTGCCAAGCGGTGGACCGATGAGCGCGCCGAGCACTGGCACGGTGCCACGTCGTCGCAGGCCACTCAGGACCGCGCCGACTCCGAGTGAGCGCTCGCCCTCAGTCCGCCGCCCCGGCGCGCTTCTCGACTTCGCGGGCGTAGTCGGGCACCGAGTTCGTCCACTGCCGGGGCGGGCGCTCGTAGCCGGCCGACGGCGGGCGTTCGGGGATCTCGATCGGCTCCTGCGCGACGGGCTCCCACGGCACCTTCGAGAGGATGTGGGCCATCACGTTGATGCGTGAGCGGCGCTTGTCGTCGCTCTCGATCTCGTACCAGGGGGCCTCGGCGATGTCGGTGTGGAGGAACATCGTGTCCTTGGCGCGGGAGTAGTCCTCCCACTTGGTGATGGAGCTGAGGTCGGTGGGGCTCAGTTTCCAGCGCCGCATGGGGTCGTTCAGGCGCGAGCGGAAGCGCTCCTCCTGCACGACATCGGACACGCTGAACCAGTACTTCAGCAGGATGATGCCGTCCTCGACGAGCATCCGCTCGAAGATCGGCGCCTGGTGCAGGAACCGCTGGTACTCCTCGTTCGTGCAGTAGCCCATCACCCGCTCGACGCCGGCGCGGTTGTACCAGGAGCGGTCCATGAGCACGATCTCGCCGCCGGCCGGCAGGTGCGGCACGTACCGCTGGAAGTACCAGCGCGTCTTGTCGCGCTCGCTCGGCGCCGGCAGTGCGACGATGCGCGTCTGGCGCGGGTTCATGTACTCCGACACCCGCTTGATCGCGGAGCCCTTGCCCGCGGCATCCCGCCCCTCGAAGATGACCACGACGCGCGCGCCCGACTGCTGCACCCACTTCTGCATCTCGACGAGCCGCGCCTGCAGCGTCTTGAGCTCCTGCTCGTACAGCGGCTTCGGCATCCTCTTGCCCATTCACGCACCCCTGCACCGAAGCCTAGGGCGGATGCCGCGCTGCGGCGCCGCACCCACCCTGTCGGTTTCGCGGGCATCGAGTGTCCGATGCATGCGGGATCGAGCGGCGACATCCAACCGCAATCGGACACTCGGCTCGCGCAGAGCGTCCACGAATCTCCCGGGTGCTGCGGGCGGCGGCCATTCGCACGGGAGTACGCTCGCGCCCAGCGACACCCGACGCGCCGCGACGGCGCGGAACCTGCACGGCATCGTGCGATGAGCGCGGCCGCGGCCGCGGCGAGGAGGCGGAGATGACGGTCCCCGAGATCAACTACTGGGCGGTGCTGCTGGCGACCCTGTCGAGCATGGTGGTCGGCACGATCTGGTACGCCAGGGGCGTGTTCGGCACGCGGTGGTCGAAGCTCGCCGGCGTCGACATGGACCGCCCGGGTTCGAGTGCCGTCGGCGCGATCATCGTGACCGTGATCGTCAGCTTCATCACCGCGTGGGTACTCGCGGGCGCGTCGACGATCGCGTGGCACTTCTACGGCGGCAGCTACCTGCTCGCAGCGCTGTTCACGGCGATCATCCTCTGGGCAGGCCTCACCGCGGCCCGATTCATCACGCACGACGCGTTCGAGGGGCGTCCGTCGTCGCTGACCATCCTCAACATCGGGCACGAGCTCGTGACGCTCGTCGTGATGGGGCTCATCATCGGGGTGTGGCCGCCGGCCGGCACCGTGTGACGCCCGCGCGCGCTGGGACCTCGGACGAGTCGGAGCCGGACCTCTCCGGAACGTCAGACGCCGCCGACACCGAGGTGCAGCGGAGCGATGATCCGCCGCACGTCGCCACCGAACTGCAGCGCGACGGCGTAGGCGTTCAGCTCGCCTTCGATGACCGACTCCCCGAGCTCCGGGCCGTACTCGAGCGGGAGCTGGTCGACCCCCGCGCCACTGAGTTCGCTCCCGACCGCCGCGGCGACCTCCGACGGGTCGGCGTCGACCTCGAAACCCAGGTCGGTGGTGAGCACGACGCCGTCGAGTTCGGGAACGGTCGCGACGACGACCACGTTCGTCTCGCGCTCGTCGGGCCCGGTTTCGGGCACCCAGACGGTCGGGTCGGCCTCATCCCAATGGCCGACCTGGTCATCCCAGACCTCGAACCCCGGCCACGAGTAGTTCGTCGTCAGCGGCACCTCGCAGCACCGGCCGAACTCGGCCACATCGGGGTCAGAATCGAACACCGCGGAGAGCGGCTCGACGATCTCCTCGGCGGGCAGGTCGTACGAGAGCGTCTCGACGACCGTTCCCGCGTCGTCGACGAGTTCGAGCACGAGCGGACGGATGACGATCCCCGTGACGAGCGCGAGCGGGTCGTCGTGCTCCGCCGCCGGAGTGGCGGTCGGCGCGGCATCGGCCGTCGCGTCGACGGTCGCCTCGGGCGGGTCGCACGCCGTGAGCATGCTCGCCGTGAGCACTGCGACGGCGACCGCGGCACCGCGGAGTCCCTGCATCCTGACCACATCCCCTCGTGACGGTTTCATCCGCAATCATGGTCGAGCGGCGCCGAACCGGAGACCATCGCCCGGTCACGGTTCGATCTCGACCGCAGACTCGGGCGCGCGGTCGTTCGGCACCGCTCGTGCACCGGCCCGGGCGCACAGCCGGGTCGGCGCTCCAAGGAACGCCCCATGATCGCGACCCTAGGATCGAGGGCATGGCCGGGTTCTGGGGTAAGCGCAAGCGCGAGGAGCAGCAGGAGCTCGAGACGCAGGACGCGGTCCTCGCAGCGCGGGCCCGCGCGGCCCTGGTCGCCGCCGACGAGCGCATCCGGGTCACGACCGACGAGCTCGACTTCGCCGACGCCGAGCTGGGCGCCGAGGCGACCGAGCCGCTCCGTGAGGCGCTGGCCGCGGTGCGGACGCACCTCGCCGAGGCGTTCCGCATGCATCAGCTGAACCACGACCACATTCCCGACACCCCCGACGAGCTGCGCGCCCGCAACTCGCGCATCGTGCAGCTCTGCGAGTGGGCGGAGGAACTGCTCGACGACCGGACCGCGGCCCTCGCCGAGCGCATCGCACGGGCCCGACGTGCGCCCGAGATCATCGCCGGCATCCGCGCCGACATCGACCGCCTTCGCGCCCGCATCCCGCACGCGCGCGAGACGGTCGACCGGCTCGCGGTGCGGTACGCGCCCGAGGCGCTCGCCCAGGTCGACGCGAACCCCGCCGAGGCCGACCAGCTGCTCGGATTCGCCGAGCACAGCGTCGGCGTGGCCGAACGTCGGCGCGAGGCGGGGCAACGCGAGCAGGCGAACCTGGCGCTCGAGGCATCCGCCGAATCGGTGCGCCGGGCGACCACGCTGCTCGACGCGGTGGAGACCTTCGAGGTCGAGGCGCTGCGCGCCGAGTCGACCCTCGCGGCGATCGTCGAGGATTCCCGAGGCGACCTCGTCGTCGCGCTGAAGGAACCGCACTCGCCCGGCGTCGCGCAGGCGGTCGCCGACCTGCAGGCCGCGCTCGCGAGCCTGCCGCCGGCCGGCGTGAACACCGATCCGTTCGCGCACCTCGACCGGCTCCGCGAGGCGAACACGGGGCTGGATGCCGCGATCGCCGCCGCGCGCGAACGCGCGGCTCGTCCGATACCTCCGCTCGAGCACGTGCGGCACGCCATCGACGACGCCGACCGGCAGCTCGCCGTCGCGCGCGACGTCATCGCCGGGCACCGCGGATGGATCGGAGCGGATGCCCGCACCCGGCTCGCCGAGGCCGAGCGCACCCGGCAGGACATCGACCGCTACCTCGGCGAGCCCGCGGCGACGGCCATCGTCATCGGCGACGACCACCGCGAGCACGCGATGGCGATCGCTCGACGAGCCGCCGCCCTCGCGGGCGAGGCGCTGCAGCTCGCACGGCGCGACATCGACTCGTCGCGGCCGCAGGATCCGGGGCAGTGGGGCGGGCCCGGTTCGGGTGGGCCGGGCTGGAACGGCGGCGGCCGCCGCGGTGGCGGCTCGGACGTCATGGGCGGCATCCTCGGCGGGCTCGTGATCGGCAGCATCCTCGACGGCATCTTCGACTGACGCCTGCGGTGGGTGCCACGGACCATGGTGTGCGCCGGGCGGTGCGGCCGACGACGGGCGTCGCGGCTCGCGAGGCCCGCGCCGGACACCTTGGACCATGGTGCGCGTCAGCCGGCGCTCGTAGAATCCATGCATGGCCGGGTTCTGGGCCAGGCGCAGGCGGAGTGCGCCCGAACTCGAGGCCCACGACGCGGGGTTGGCGACGCGGGCCGGGTCGGCGCTGGTCGCCGCCGACGAGCGCATCCGCGGGGCGGCCGAGGAGCTCGGCTTCGCCGAGGCATCCCTCGGGCCCGACGCGATCGCCGAGGCCGCCGAGACGCTCGTCGCCGCGCGTCGGCAGCTCAGCGATGCGTTCCGGCTGAACCGGCGCAACCACGACGCGCTGCCCGGGCCCGCCGACGAGGTGCGGGCGCGGTACCTGCGCGTGATCGAGTCGTGCGAGGCGATCGAGGGAGTGCTCTCCGAGCAGGCCGTCGACCTCGGCGAGCGGATGTCGCGGGCCCGCCGAGCTCCCGACCGGATCGCCGGCCTGCGCGCAGACATCCTTAGCCTTCGGGCGCGGCTCCCGTACGTGCGTGCGACGCTCGACCGGCTGGGCGCGCGCTACGCGCGCGAGGCGCTCGCGGGCATCGATGCCGACCCCGCCGAAGCCGACCGGCTGCTCGGGTTCGCCGCGCACAGCCTCGGCGTGGCCGAGCACCGGCAGTCCGACGGCGAGCTCGCCCACGCGGACGTCGCGCTCGAGGCATCCGCTCGATCGGTTCACCGCGCGGCGATGCTGCTCGACGCCGTCGAGATGTTCGAGGTGGAGGCGCTGCGCGCCGAGGCCGCGCTGCCCGCCCTCGCCGACGAGTGCCGACGCGAGCTCGCGGTCGCGCTCGGCGCGCCGCACTCCCCGGATGCCACCGCCGCGATCGTCGAACTGCAGGCGACGCTCGTCGTGCTGCCCGCCGCCGGCGTGGATACCGATCCGATCGGGCACCTGCGCCGATTGCGCGCTGCGCGCGACGCGCTGGATGCCGCGACGTCGGCCGCGACGGCGACCGCGACGGCACCCGATCGTGCGACCTCGCTCGCGACCGAGACCGCCCGCGATCGCTCGACGCGCGAGCCCGCCGACGCGGCGCCGCCACCGAGCGTGACGCACGTACACCACGCCGTCCGCGACGCCGACCGTCGCCTCGACCTCGCCCGCGACGCCGTCGCAGGGCACCCGGGACGGATCGGGGCCGAGGCGCTTCGCCGGCTCGCGGAGTCCGAGCGCATCCGGGTCGACCTCGGCCACTACCTCGGCAGTGCCTGCTCCGAGGTGACCGTGATCGTGACCGACGTCGCGCACCGCGCGCAGGTCATCGAGATGGCGCGTCGGGCCGCGAGCCTCGCGAGCGAGTCGCTGAGCCTCGCGCGCCGCGACCTCGGTGCGATGCGGGCGGAGCGCCTCGGGGCGTAGGCGCTGCCCCGCCCATCGACGCGGATCCCGTCGCGGTGATCCTCGGTTCGCGGACGATTCCTGCGGTGGAGTTCGGTTCCAAACCGGCCTCCACCGCAGAAATCGTCCGCGAATGCGAGCGGACGCCGCGCGACGCCCGGGGGTGACAGGTCGCGGCGGACCTACCCGAGGTGCCGCTCGAAGAACCGCGCCGCGTCGTCCCCAGCGAATACCGGGACCCCGGTGTGCCCACCCATGTTGGCGACGAGCGTCTTCTCGACCGAGCCGAACGCGTCGAAGAGATCGAGCGCCTGCTGCCGGTCGTTGTCGACGTCGTCCCACTGGAGCAGGACATGCAGCGGGATGGTGACGCAGCGCGCCTCCTCGATGATCGCGCGGGGCACGTAGCTGCCGGCGAAGAGGCCGGCGGCGACGATACGCGGCTCGGCGGCGGCCAGCCGGACGCCGACGGCGATGATGCCGCCGGAGAACCCGACCGGGCCGCCGATCTCGGGCAGTTCGAGGAGGGCGTCGAGGAGTCGCTGCCACTCGGGTGCCGACTGCTCGACCAAGGGGAGGACGAGGCGATCGACGACGTCTGCGCTCGGTCGGCCGCCGGCCAGGATCGCGGCGCGCAGCTCGGCGCGCGCCTGCTCGGCGCCGGGGGACGACGGCCGTTCGCCGCTGCCGGGGAGTTCGATCGTGGCCGAGGCGAAGCCCTGTCGGGCCGCCTGCCGGGCCCGGGCCGCGAGTCGCGGAAGCATCCGCTCGAGCCCGCCCGGGTGCCCCAGCAGGATCAGCGGGACCGGCGCGGAACCGGGTTCGAGTGCGGGCGCCGGTGTCCAGAGGATGCCAGGAATATCGTCGAGCGCGAACGGGCGCTCGACGACGCCGTCATCGTGACGGGGTTCAGAGGTGAAGTGCATGGTCGTGCCTTTCGGGAGCGTGCCAGAGCGGCGCCCCCGGCGACCTATCGCCCGACCGTGACCTCTGCGAGGAGCACCCACGTCGTTCGGTTCATGGGACCCACCTCCTCGATTCGTTGCGCGGCCCTCGAAGGCTAGCAGCGCGGGCCGCGCGCCGAAGGCCGCTTTCTGCGTTGGAGGTCGATTTCAAATGGGCCTCCACCGCAGAAACCGACCTTGATTTGGGGGATGCCGCGGCGCGACGGCCTGGGGCGAGGCGCGCATGCGATGACCGCCTCACACTGGCCTCGCTTCGCGCAGCACGGTGTCGGCGACATCCGCTTTCAGGCTCGATGCCGGAACGATATCGACCGGGGCGCCGAGGATCCGCTCCGCAGTGCTGCGCATCGTGCCGAGGCCGAACATGCCGACGTCGTCGGCGAGGTCGACGAGCAGATCGACGTCGCTGGTCGCCGACTCGTCGCCGCGACCGACGCTTCCGAAGACGCGGACGTTCGAGGCGCCGAGTGCTTCGAGTGCGGCAACCAACTCCTCGCGACAGGCGTTGAGGCGCGCGCGGAGTGGGTGAACACCAGGCTCGAGAGGTGTCTCCATCAGCACTCACAACTCACGGGTTCGCGGTGTCGCCCGAGCGGGCGGCTGAATTCATCATTGACCCCGCCCCCACCCCGCCGCTATCGTCACAAGGCTGCGCACCCGCGCGGCATCCCGGAGACCAGCACGAGGAAGGACGAGCCGCCGTGTATCTGCAGCACACGAATCGCCAGTCCTTCGTCGAGCCCGCGAAGCGCCGCCAAGAGCGGCGGCTTCGCACGCTCGAGCAGGTGCTCGAACCGGCACGCTGACGCGGCCGCGGCCCGATGGCCGCGAGAATCGCGTCACCCCGTGCCATCCGAGGCCCGGGGTTTCCTTCCGTCTGCGCGCGACGGGAGCCCTCGGGCTCCGCGATCCGCACCGACCCGCCCGCCCGCGAACGCGGGAGCGGAGCGGTGCGAACTGAACGCAACGCAACCAGACAGGAAAGGAACATGGAGAAGCTCTCCGCACGGCTCGTGTCGTGGGCGAGCCTGATCGACGAGAAGACCGTCGAGCAGGCCCGCACGTCGTCGACGATGCCGTTCATCTACCCGCACCTCGCGCTGATGCCCGACGCGCACCTGGGCCTCGGCGCCACCGTGGGGTCGGTCATCCCGACGCTCGGCGCGATCATGCCGGCCGCGGTCGGGGTCGACATCGGCTGCGGCATGATCGCCGTGAAGACGCAGTTCGAGGCATCCGACCTGCCCTCCGACCGGAGGGAGGTCCGGGAGCAGATCGAGCGCGCCATCCCGCTGTCGGCCGGTCACGCGAACCGCAAGGTCGTCGCGACCGCCGAGCCGCGCATCGCCGAGCTCGAGGCGCTCGCCGAGGCGAAGGGGTTCGACCCGGCGCGCTACCGGGGCGATTGGCGGCTGCAGCTGGGGTCGCTCGGCAGCGGCAACCACTTCATCGAGGTCTCGCTCGATGAGGCGGATGCCGTGTGGCTGTTCCTGCACTCCGGAAGTCGGGGCGTGGGCAACAAGATCGCGCAGCACCACATCCGGGTGGCGCAGGAGCTCTGCCGGAGGTGGTGGATCGACCTGCCCGACACGGACCTCGCGTACCTCGTCGAGGGCACGCCGGAGTTCTCGCGGTACATCGCGGAGCTGCGGTGGGCGCAGCACTTCGCGCTGCTGAACCGTGAGGAGATGATGGACCGGGTCATCCGGCAGGTCTCGGAGTGGGTTGGCGCGCCGGTGGAGGAGCGGGAGCGGATCAACTGCCACCACAACTTCACCGAGAGCGAGGAGCACTTCGGCAAGCGGGTGTGGGCGTCGCGGAAGGGTGCGATCCGGGCCGATGCCGGTCGGCCGGGCCTGATCCCGGGTTCGATGGGGACCGCGTCGTACGTGGTCGAGGGTCTGGGTGATCGGATGTCGCTGAACTCCTCACCGCACGGCGCGGGCCGGACGTACTCGCGTTCCGCCGCCCGGCGGACCTTCACGCAGGATCAGCTGCGGGAGGCGATGGCCGGCATCGAGTTCCGCGACACCGACGCGTTCATCGATGAGATCCCGGCGGCGTACAAGCCGATCGACCGGGTGATGGCGGATGCCGCGTCGCTCGTGCGGGTGCGGCACACGCTGCGGCAGGTCGTGAACGTGAAGGGGGACTGAGGGGTCGCATGACCGCTCAGCATGACGGATGCCGCGGCTCGCGCCCGCTCGGAGACGGGCGGGTGCGATCCGCGGCCAGGCGCGCGATCGGGTAGGTGACACATGGGTATCGATCTTGCTACCCTTGTGTCATGCCATACGGGGTCGCCGAATACGCCGCGAAGCTCGGGGTGTCCCGAGCAGCGGCGTACAAGCGCGTCCGGAGCGGCGCCGTCGGGGCCTACCGAGTGGGTTCGCAGTGGGTCGTGCCCGAACAGGCCTTGGCCGCGCCGCGACCGTCTGCACGGCCGATGTCCGCTGCGAACGCCGAGATCCTGCTCGCGGCGATCTCGAGTGGTCGCATCGCCGCCTCCGACCCGGTGGTCCGACGGAGGATCGCCGAGAAGGCGGGCCTCGTGCGTGCGGGCGACGTCGACGCGCAGCGGTTCTGGAGCTGGGTCAGGGCGCGCTCACCCCGCCTGGCACTCAGCGCGAGCGCGGCGGACCTACCCGACCTGCTCGACGACGCACGTCTCGTGCGGTCGGGGGTCTCCGACCCGCGCGCCGGCCTCGCGCCATCCGCTGTCGCCGAAGGCTACGTTTCGCCCGCAGATGTCGACGCCCTCGTGAAGGACTACTTGCTCGTCGAGAGCGACCGTCCGAACGTCTGGCTGCACGTGGCCGACATCGCGCTCGACGATGAGGGCCGCGTCCCGATCGGCTTCGTCATCGCCGACCTGCTCGACCACAGCAGCGCGCGCGAGCGCGGGCACGCGGATCAGCTGCTGACCGAGCTGCGCCGGTGAGCGGCGACCCGCCGCGCGAGATTGCGGCAGTGGGGCGCACGGCGGCCGAACCCGTGAAGTTCCGATCCTCGCACCCCGATGGGCTCAACGTACCCGGCGACATGTGCGACAGATTCGATGGTATTGACCAGTCGCACCGCAGTTCAGGCAGAGACCAAGATGGATCGAACCGCCATGAGGCAGCGTGCTCCGTGCGCTGGTCTCATTGGATCCAGCAGTCTCCCGTTGGTACCAGCTGAGAATCTCTTCTCTCTGTGCGTCATTGCGGTCCCAGTGTGACGAAGCCAGATAGTTGCGCATCGAGATGAGCGAGCTCGTCCTCTCCGCTGGAGTCAATTCCTCCCACCGCCGAATTCGATCGCGCTGGTTGAGGACGTCGAGGCGTGAATCTCCCGCGCTGATCGCGAGAAATCGCCGCCAGAGCCGAGCCTTGCCACGCTCATCTGCAGTGCCGTGCTTGCGGCGTAGAAATTCGAGGCGAGACTCATCCCGTTTCATGATCGAAGCCCGTCCACGAGGTATCCGGAGTGCGATCGCTCAAGCCGACCGGTCTCGAGGCCGTGCTGCAGTCCAGCGCCCAGCCGGGCATCGATTGCTGAGGTAAGGCGCTTGCCACCGAACATCCCGAGTGCCTCGCGCTTCAGCTCCGTCTCGTCCATGCCTCCTGAGAGCGCGGCTGCGACGCGCATCGCGTTCGCGATCTCGACGAGCGAGATGTACTCGGGGTCGCGGGAGGATCCGGGCTGCGCACGGCGCACGCCGCGCCAGGTCTGCGGGTCGAGGTCGACCGGCCACAGGAACGTGCGCTCCCCCGTCGAACGCCTGAACTCGGGCGGAACGCATCGGAGGATGGCCGCGGCTCGAGCCTGCGCGACGCGTTCGAGTCCGAAACCTCCCGCCACGACCTTCGCGAGCCTGATCGAGTGAATCGGCCCTTCAGCTGCGAGCGCGGCACGGATCGCCTTTCCGACTCGATCGGCCGCAGCCGAGCGCGGCAATTCATCAAGCGTCGATATCGAGCCGAGCCGCCCTGGCACCCACTCCCTGAACTCCGTGACATCAGGGTGCGTCGCAGCCTGTGCGGGAGCGGGAGTCGTAGCGATCTGGCTCGCTCGTATCGGCATGTCGAGCGACACATCGGCGTCGGTCGGCTGTCCTCGACGGGGCTGTCTCTCGGAATCGGACGGGACGGGCCGCGAGGCATCCGGCGACGGCATGACGGGCGGGATCGGAGCGGGCGCCGCATCCGCCTCACGCGCTCGATCCACCGCCTCCAGGAGTCGCGCGACAGTCTCCTCACGATTGTGCAGCCACTCCGGCAGCCAGACACGCTCGACTCCAGGCCATCGCATGAGCCCCTTGAGCACCTCGACGGGCAGCCCGTCACGGTCTGCCACGGTCTGGCGCGCGCGCCAGTTCTCGCCGTCGAGGAGCACCGCGACGAGGGGGCGTTCCGGCTCAGCGGCATCGGCGATGCTGAGGTCGACGCGGAACTCGGAGAGCCCGACATCGGTGCGCACGGCATAGCCGGCGGCGCGCAGCTCGGCGGCGATGTCGTCGCGGTGACGATCGATGCGCGGCATCCGTCGCCCGTCGTCGGTGACCGCTTCGACCCCGCGAGCCGCCAGCTCGAGGTAGGCCTTCAGGTGCTTGATGCCGACCGAACTCGTCTGCTCGGCTCGAAGCTGATCGGGGTCGAAGCTCGCGAACAGGATCACCTGTCGCCGGGCCCGCGTCACCGCGACGTTGAGTCGGCGCTCGCCGCCGGCCCGTCCGAGCGGTCCGAAGTTGAGCGGGAGCACGCCGTTGTCGTTCGTGCTGAACGCGACCGAGAACAGGATGCAGTCGCGCTCGTCGCCCTGCACGTTCTCGAGGTTCTTCACGAACAGGCCGTCGGGCTCGTCGAGGGCCCGGAGGATGCGTTCGTCACCGCTGTCTCGCAGCAGGTTGTCGATGAGGTCGCGCTGCTGCGCGTTGAAGGTGATGACCCCCACCGACGGTGACTCGTCGGGCGACGCCCAGAACCGACGTTGGATGTCGTCGACGATGGCCTCGGCTTCCACGCGGTTCGTGCGCAGGGTCTTGCCCTTGCCGGAGCGCTCGAAGTGACCGTTCACGCGCACGAACGAGATCCCGTGCCCGTCGATCGCGTCGTTCGCGCCGCTGGCCACCGGAGCAGGGAACGACGACAGGCGATTCTCGTAGTAGTGGTGGTTGCTGAATGCGATCAGCGATTCGTCCTGGCTCCGGTAGTGCCACGAGAGCCACTTGCGGGGCACCTGCGCCTGCACGCTCTCGCTGAGGATCGATTCCTCGTCGACGACGGTCTCGGGCGTGTACTCGATGTCTTCGTCGACCGACGCGCTCGACTCGGCGAAGCTCGTGGGCGGCATCTGCTTGCTGTCGCCGACCACGATGACCGAGGAACCGCGCCCCATGGCGCCCACCGCATCGGCGACGCGGATCTGGGACGCCTCGTCGAAGACGACGATGTCGAAGAGGTCGGGGCGGGCGGGGAAGAAGCGCGCGACCGAGTCCGGACTCATCAACGTGCACGGCATGATCTGGGTGATGAGTTCCCCGTAGTTGTCGAGCATCGCTCGCACGCTCATGCCGCCGCGCTGGCGCTCGAGCTGCCTGCGCAGGCCACCGACCAGGCCGCCGGCTGCGTTCACCGAGAACGTGCGTGCGGAGAGGAGATCCGATGGGATCACCCGCGGGAGGTGGCCCCGCACGGCGTGCGTCGAGGCGGTGAAGCGCGCGATCGAATTGTTCTGGGCCTGAGGGTCGAAGGCGCCCAAGGCCGTGGCATCCTCGCGTTCGGCGATGGAGGCACGCGCGACGCCCTTGTCGAAGGCGATCGCGGCATCTTCTGCGGCGATCTCGCCGCGAAGCAGTGAGTCGCGGGCCGCAACGAGCCCGGCCGTCCGCAGCGGTTCGAGGGAGCGCACGAAGTCGAGCCAGCGATTGAGCGTCACGGGCTCACTCGTGTCGAGTCGGCGTGCGCTGCGCGTCTCCCACCAGCGCTTCACGAACGACTCATCGCCGAGCCAGTCGTTTGCCTTCGTCGTCGGAGTGCCCGCCGCCGTGTCGAACTCGCGCCATGTCGTCACCAGGTGCTCGAGCTCGGCAGCCGCATCACCGGCGCTCGTCCGCGCGAAGTAGTCGCGGATCGCGATGATCCGCGGATCTGTCCGGTCCTTGAGCGACTCCCCGAGCCACATGATCCAGCGAAGGCGTGAGTCGAACGTCTTCACGTCGGCTTCGACGAGCGGGTTCCAGCCCGAGTCGATCAGCGGCAGGGGAACCTTGCGGATCGCCTCGCGCAACGACTCGACTTCCGCCATGGTGGCGGCCATCTCGCCGGTCAGCACCGAAAGGTTCTTGAGCCTGATGGACTTCGGTTCGACGATCAGCTCGTCCGCGAATCGAGCCAGCACCGCCTGCCGCCGCTTCTTGCGACCGAAGAAGCTGGAGGCATCCGCTGCGAGGGCATCCTGATGGATTGCCTGAACGTCGCGGGCCAGGACGGTCGGCCGTACCTGGCTCACCCATGCCGGCACGGCGAACGACGCGACGCGCGCCGAGACTCCCCGCAGGTAGGCGAGCCATTCGTCCTGCGCAAGGGAGTCGAGTGTCGCCACCGGATGTCGCGGGGCCCGCGAGATCTGGGCCCACGCCTGCAACTCGTCGGGGCTCGACGAAAGTGCCAGTTCGTCGAGCCCGATGCCCGCCTGCTGGGCCGCCTCGAGCGCAGCGTGGAACTCTCGCGCGGTGCGGTGCACATGCGCCGCGTCGACCCGGGTGCCGGGTCGCTCGTCGATGAACCCCCACGGATGCCGCGGCTCGGGTCGCGCGAGGTCGGCAGTCTCCGGAAGGCGCCGTAGAGCGCTCCGTAACGCTTCGACCTGCTCGGGAACGGAGCTCGACACGAGTTCCGCCGGGACCTCGAGTGCGGGCGCGTCGGGGTCGAGGGCGAGTTCGGTGGTGCGTGCGGTGTACAGGGACATCCCCGCGGCATTTGGCTCGTGGAGTCGTTGGGCGTAGCGGGCCAGCGACCGTCGGCTCGCCTCGGCGGTCTCAGAGTCGGCTTGGAGCTTCGCCCGGTCGGCGCCCACCGTGAGCTCGAGCGCCGTCTTGATCTGGGCACGCACGGCTGCGGGCCGGGCGGACTTGTCATGCAGGTCGAGCGAGAGGTCGCCCAGGCCGACCGATTCGAGGCGCTTCTTCACCACGTCGAGCGCCGCACGCTTCTCGGCGACGAAGAGCACGCGCTTGCCCGCGGCGAGCGAGCGCGCCAGGAGGTTCGTGATCGTCTGCGACTTGCCGGTGCCGGGAGGTCCCTCGAGCACGAAGGTGCGGCCCCCGACGGCGTCGGCGACGGCCTCGAGCTGCGAACCGTCGGCAGGGACCGGCACGACCGCGCCGAGTTCGTCGAGGTCGGCCGGCAGAACCTCGGTCACCGGGTCCTGGAACGGTTGCAGCGGGGTGTGGATGAGGTGTGAGACGAGCGGGTTTTTCGCGAGCGCCTCCCAGTTGTCGTCGAGGTCCTTCCATAGCGGGAACTTCGCGAACTGCAGGATCGAGAGGTCGACGGTCTCTTCCACCCGGAACGGGAGCCCGGCCGACGCGATCGCCTCGCGGGCAGCGCGGAATGCCGCGCCGAGGTCGATGCCCGAGTCATCCTCCACCGGCGTCTGCAGGCCGGGTATCTCGAGACCGAACGCGACGCTCAGCTTCTCGAGCAGGCAGTAGTTGGGCGTCGAGGCACCTGCCTCGTCGAGCGAGAGCTGGTAGACCTGCCCGCGATTCGTGGTCGACATGTTCACTGGAACCAGCACCAGCGGCGAGCGAAGGTCGCGGTCGTTGAACCGCCAGTGCAGCATGCCGAAGGCGAGGTACAGGTTGTTGGCGCCCGTTTCCTCGACGATCGTCTTGGCCTTGTAGGCGAGGTAGCGGAGCTTGCTGGTGTACGCGGCGCCGGTGATGTCGATGTAGGCCCGGCGCTTGGCGGCGAGGGTCTCCTCGCGGAGCGGCTCGGGAAGGTCCCGCGCGTAGCGGACTCCGCGTTCGTGGTCGACCGACGGGATGTCGTCGGAGGCGACCAGCGTGATCGTGGCGCCGGCGTTCACGGCGTCCTCGAGTCGGGCGACGGCGGGCGCCGGCACTTCGAGTCGATACCCCGCTCGCGCGGTGTAGTTGATGAGCTTGTTTCGCAGGCTCAGGTCGAGGAGGGCGTTCTTCCAGAGCTGGACGCGGCGAGGCACCGCGGTCCGCTCGGCCGGTGCTCCGTCGCCGCTCGGCTGTCCGTAGTACGGGGCGATGACCGCGGCTGCCGGCGGTTGGTACGTCGTGATCGTCGTGGTGCCGTCGGCCGCTCGCGATCGACTCGGGAGCGGGTAGATCTGGTGCCCGCGGGCCTCTCGGACGTCGCTGACGCCGAGCAGTGCGTCGGAGTCCCCGTCGAGGAATCGCGTTCGCGGTGCGCGGTTCGCTTCACCGAAGGGCAGCGAGTCGTCCCCGCCGGTGAGCATGGTCGTCTCGACGAGCGCGATGTGCCCGAGGTCGACGAGGTTCGCGATCTCCATCGGATCCGTGGTCGCCACCACTCCGAGCGAGGTGTCGGAGCGCCAGTACCCGAGGAATGCGTGGCTTTTCGCGATCCAGAGCGTGGTGTTGATACCGAGTTGTTCGAGCGCCGCCGCCAGGGTCACGGTGGTGTCGAGGCAGGTGCCGAGGCGCTCGTCGAGCACCTCGCCCGGCGTGCGCACGCGCTGACCGCGTTGACCCCAGCTAGCGGGCGGCTCGGCATAGCGGATGTCGCGTGCCCTCATCGCGTCGTACACGGCGGTGACGATCGCATCCACTCGAATCGGGTTCTCGCTCTGATAGGCGTCGAGGTCGCCGCGGCCGGTTTCGGCCTTCAGGCGATCGGACGCCTCGACGAGCAACGAACCCAATGCGGGCGAGTTCGGCTGCACGTGCGCCGCGAGCATCTCGAGGCCGAGATGGAGCGGATTCGCGATCCACTGGTTGCCTGCCAGGATCTCGACGTCGATCGATGTCTCCGTGAGCGTCGCGCCCGCGGCATCCCGAAGCGTGGCGCGAATGCGACCGTGCTGCTGCACGTCGATCTCGAGCATGCGGGCGGGGTCGAGCAGGAGCTCGAGATCACGCAACGTCGTCGTTTCGCCGGTTTCGAGGTCGACCAGATGCACCTTCGGATCGCCGAGCGATCCGGTCGCGCTCACCACCTCAACCTCGAGCGATGCGGCTCGCATGTCGGCGGGCACACCGGTGATCGAGATCTCGTCGATGACGGCGATCCGACTCAGTGCCATCGGGTAGCTCAGCACGGGGATGGCGCTGATCGCGATCGATGGAACCCCTGTCGGCGATGCCGTCGGCTTCGGTTCTGTCGGGGGAGCCGGGGCCAACTCGATCGGCGCGTAATCCGAGACCGGGCGTGGCTCAGCCGGTCGCACCGGCAGCAGCGGCGCTTTGAGTTCGGCGATTTGGTCGGCCTCGTCGTCAGCGGCGATCAGACGAAGTAGCAGTTCCATCGAATCCATCGCCCGGTAGGCCGATGCCACCGAGAACTCCTCGTTGTGCGCCCACCTGTTGCGGACGTCGCGGAGCTCGCTGGCATAGTTCGTGCCCTGGCGGGACAGCGACCGGTCGAACGGGAATCCAAGCTCGCCGAGTCGTTCAGTCATCGCGCGGAGCATCAGCGAGAGGTCGCGATTCGAGTACGTCAGGTTGTGCCGCCCCGACGCCTTGTCCTTGCGTTGCATGACCGATGTCCAGTCCGGCACGTCCGGGGCAGCCTCGCGCATCACGCGTTCGACGAACGGCTTGAGCCCGCCGATCAGGACGGCGAGCGCCTCGCCCACGTTGGAGTGGTGGTTCGGGTCGTCCATGTTCGCCTTCCTCGAATGCTCACTGGCTAGCCGGTTCACGTTAGGGGTAGCGACCGACATCGAGCACGCCCTCCCGAGGGTAGTCAGCACAGGTCACATCGTCGTGACGTCCCCGATTGGCAGGTGTGCCCAATTCGGGGGTGGAGCACGGTGGTGGCCGACCTATACGCGCAGGCCTGCTCTCTCTGCAAGCTCTGCTAGTCCCCCCGAATTTGGGGGACGTATCAGAACGCGAACGCCGCATGGATTGTGCCATGTTCTTGCACATGGCTGACTTTCGAAATGCGAGCTGGGGGATGACCCAGGCGCAGGTGCGCTCCCTCGAGATCGATGAGCCGATGCTCGACGAAGCGGGCACGCTCATCTATGAGGTGGATGTGGCTTCGATGGACGCGAACGCCTTCTACGAATTCCACGACGGCGAGCTCGCAAGGGCCTCGTACATCTTCGGAAGGGAGCGCTCATCACCGAACAGATATGTGGGTGACTTCAACCGACTCCTCGAGCTATACACCCGGAAGTACGGCGAGCCGGATGGAAGTTTCACTCAGTGGCATGACACCCTCTACCGGGATGACCCGAACAATTGGGGTCACGCGGTTGAGCGCGGCGACGTGGCCTTCTACGCGAGGTGGTCAACCGCGGAGTCGGTGGTGAGCATCATGCTGAGTGGAGGCAACTACAAGGCGAGCATCTACGCTCGCTACGTATCGCTGGCGCATGAGGCGGCACTGGAGGATTCCGAAAGCCGCGAAGAACTCGACATGATCTGAAGACGACCAATCAGTTCCAGTTTCACTTTTCGGACCGACTAGGTCATGCGGCGAATTGATGCAATCGACGCGCGGAATGAATCCGATCGGGCCCTATGCCATCCAGGCCGATGCCGGCCGGCCGGACCTGACCCCGAGTTGAATCGGCACCGCGTCGTACCTGGTCGAGGGCCTGGGTGATCGGATGGCGCAGAGGTCCGCGCCGCGCGGCGCGGGCAGGACCTACTCGCTCTCAGCCGCCCGGAGACGGTCCGGTGCTGCCCGCGGCCTTTCGTCGTGCGCCCGCGGGCGCCGGATGACGCAACCTTCCTCGACGCTCATCACAGGTTCACGAGGGGCAGCTGTCGGCTGTTCGGTCATGCTCCCACTTCTTCGTCGCGATTCGACGTAGGACGAGGGACGGATCCGTGACGCCTCGTCGTTCTTCAGCCGGCGGCGCTGCCGGCTGCGCTGAATGCCTCGAGTACCTCGCGTGGGAGGCGCCCACGGACTCCGACCGAGTACCCGTTCTCGAGCGCCCACTGCCGGATAACCGCAGGCGAAGGTCCGCTGTAAGCGGCGGTTGTGGCGACGACCGAAGAGGGCGCTACCTCTCGATCTCGCTGCGAGGGCGCGGGGGTTCCGGCGCCCTCGACTTCGCTCGCCGCGGGTGGCGTCGCCAGCGCAGGCTGCACGTGCTTGAGGAGCATCTCGAACGTCGCCGGGTCGACGATCCTCGTGCTCAGCTCGTGTGCCCTCTTCAGCTTGCCGCCGGTGAACGAGCCATCCGTGACCAGCATCGCCGTGAACCGCGAGACGTTCCCCATGACTCGAATTCCGAGCTCTCCGGCGCGGCGTTCGAGGCGATCGCGCACGGCATCATCGCACCCAGTGAACGCGACCTTGTCACCCACGCGCAGCGGTTCGCCGTGCGACCAGTCCTCCGAGAGCGGCTGAAGCCCCTGTCCCAGCCTCGCGGCGCGTGCCTCGTCCGCATGCTTGACGATCTCGAGCACGGAATCCTGGTCGACGTCGAGGAGTTCAGCGATCGCGTTCAGCTGCGCTCGTTCGTCTCGCGAGACGTGGCCGTCGTCCACGGCTCGGTGCGCGAGCGCGAGCACGAAAGCCCGATTTGCGGCCCGGATATCACTGACATCGAGTTGATAAATCGAGGCGTAGTCGTTGAGGATGACCGCCTCATCCTCCGAAACCTCACCGTCTTCGAGAGCCTCCAGGAGCGCCTCGAGGTACGTCATCGTGCCCTCAGGCGCGCCCTCGTCCAGCGCCTCGAGCAGGCTGAGCCCCGTCAGCTGTTCCAGAAGCGGAGGCTGCGCCGGCCGAGACGCGCTCATCCGGGTTGAAGCGGTGGTCGGTTGCGCCGAAGCGGGTCGGGAGCGTGGGGTCCGGACCGGTCCATCCGGCCAGGACACGGCGCGAGCCTGCTCGAAGATTCCGACCAGATCGCCGTGCACATCGCGTGCTGCAGCACGATCGAGGTAGTAGCGCAGTAGGCCGGCGGCGGCTCGCGCATCTCCAAGCGCCGAGTGCGCATCGCTCAGCGGGACGCCCGTGGCCCAGCAGCAGTCAGCGAGTCGCCGCCGATGCATGTCGGGGAGGTAGTGGTAGCTGCCGTGGAGGGTGCAGAACGACGGCAACCACGGCATGTCCCAGCCGGCGAGGGTGAACTCCGACCGGAGGAAGGCGAGGTCGAACTTCGCATTGTGTGCTGCCACGGGCAGACCGCCCAGTCGATCAACGATGGTTCCCGCGACCTCGTGGAAGAGCGGTGCGTCGGCGACATCCGCGGCGGTGATCCCGTGGATGTGCGTCGCGCCGACAGGACCCTCAGGATTGAACCGGCTGGTCCACTCGTCGATTACAGCCCCTCGCGCATCGACTCGCACGACGGCCAGTTCCAAGACGCGGCCGGCTTTCGGTGACAGACCGGTCGTCTCGACGTCGATGACTGCGAATGAGGGAACCGCCTGGCGGGCGGTGATGGTCGCCTGCTGTCGGGTGTCGCCGCCCTGTCGAGGGAGGGCGTCCGCCTGCTGGAGAAGATCGCCAGCGGTCGGGTGCGACGGCGCGGACTTGCGACGGTCGGCTCGCCCGAAGAGTCGGTCGAAGAAGCTCATGGCGCCCTTTCGTAGGGGTAAAGGCTCAGGTGAGGGAACCCCCATGCTCTCGAAACGCGAGGCATCGCCGCGGTCCGACACGCCATCCGTTCTCGTGAATTTCGCTGTGGGTCGATTCCTTCCCGTTTCCCGCCCGACAAGCGACCGTCAGATGAGCAGGTGGGTGTCGCTGCGCTCAGCACATGGCGACTGCGGCTACTGGCCGCGGTGTCCGTCGTGCTTCTCAGACTGATGCGGCTGTGCTTGTGACAGAGGGGCCGGGCACAATGAAGTGCCCGACAGCCCCGAATAGAACAGCGAGATACGGTGCCCTCATTCTTCAGCCGAATAAAGGCCGCATTTGCCACCGAGCCAGAGGCTCATGTGAAGCACGTGCCGACACTTGTTCAGCGATTGGAGTCGGCTCGAGTGGCCGCGGAGACCGCGGAGGCGCGCGCGCCGGAGATGGTTGGCTTCTCGACAGCGAGAACACTTCACAAAGCGTTTGAGGGTCGAAACGGCGAGCATGAATTCTACGCAAACTGCAATCTCGAAACACGCCTCAAGGATGTTCGATCCGCCCAAGCCGACGACACTGAGTTGAAGCGCTGCGGAAGGTGCTATCCCTCGACCGCGCAACGGTCTGCACCTCGGCGGAAGACGCTGGCGCGGCGCTCGCCGGCGCTTGTTTTCCTCGTTGCACCACAGCCCGAGGAGGACGTGGTCATCCTGAAGGCCTGGTTCGCAAACGAGTACGGCCAAATTGACAAGAGTCGCGGCCTCATCGCAAGAGCGACCGTGTCTGACGTCAGTGGCGCGGACATGCCGCCGCGAGACAAGTGGATGACCTCGAAAGACACCGATCGTATTTACACGTTGCAGGGCGAAGTTCGAGATGGACTCTTTCAGCTTGACGACGCAATCCGAGACGCCATGAAAGGTGCGTGACCGATGAAGGCCGAGCCGTCGCCGCTGAATGCTGCCATGCTCCTCGGCGATGACTGGCAGGAGGGCACAGCTGAGATAGAACGGTGGCTGCGACAGGCGGCGAAGTCGCGACAGGATGCTGAGTTTCTCTTGGAGTTCCTTCCCGCTCGGAGTACTAGGGTGGCTCCGGCGGGAAGCCTTGCACTGGCTCTTTCAGCGTTGTTCGTCTCTGTCCTCGCTCTCCTCGCCTCGATATTGCGCGAGGCTAGTGCTTGGCTCGCTCCGGCGGCCGCCATCGTCGCTCTCGGACTTGCTGCATTCGCCATTGCGTTCCTGCCAATAGGCATGACGGCGAGCAAGAGGTCGCATCGCGATCTTGTACTGCTTGCGCGAGTGCAGGTGCTGATCCTGGAGGACGAGCGCGTCCGGGCGCGCATGGGATGGATCAGACGCGTGCAGGCACCACCCGAACAACTGCTCTCGGATTCGCCGGAGCCGGCGCGGGATTGAGGGATCCACTCAGACATCGATCCGTTGCTGGTGCGACAGCGCTGTGGCGAGTTTCGTGTAGGGCAGATCAAAGGCAGGTTGATTGCGTCCAGTTGATCCACCGGGGTCGAGCGGTGATCGTCGCCGTCAGTTTGGACGATCAGTTTCAATTCGAAGCGTGTGGCCATCCTCCAGGAGTCCGATGCGCAATTGGCCGTCGACCTGGACTGAAATCGCGTGACCCGTATGAGCGAGGAACTCGATCTGCTTGACCCGACTGAGATCTGCCTCGGCGACCAACGAGCCGGCGATTGCCGGAGCGGTTGCACCAGGGAGTCGTGCCGAACCGCCGTTGGTCTTGGTCGAGACCTGGCTTGACTTCCGCTGCTCGGGCCGCGCCGGGGCAATGATCGTCGCGACTCTGCCTTCACTGTCGGGCTCGGAGTCCGCACCGAGAACTTGGCACCGCTCAGTGCCAAATCGGTCCCACAGCGCGGCGGTCCAAGCGGCGATCGCGGCATCGAGAAGGTCTTCACGATGCTTATACGGAATGTCGGCGAGCGGTGAAGGCTCGTCGAGCAACGAACGCGTCAGAGTATGTGAAGCCAGATCAATCGGTGGGTCGGCGTCCCTGAGGCCAGCGAAGCGTCGAATGAGCTCATCGCATTCGCGAGCGCGGAACTCTCGCCGCTCCGATGGTGTCAGCGTACGGACCGGGCGCTTGTACCTTGGACGCTCATCGTCATAGCCGAACTCGGATGCGCCGACGAGCGTCGTGTACGGGTAGCACTCGAAGAAGGTCGCTGAGCTCCGTGCGCGGGCGCCTAGACCGCTCCAGTATCGAAGGCCAGCTTCTTCGAGTCGATCGCGCAGCGAGATACCGGCCTGCCAGCCCCGACCAAGATTGGTAGCATTCGCTGACACCTGCCAGCGACCGTAGGCCCGGCCGACCTCTCTCTCGCAGTCGCGCATCCCCGTCGCGTTGGATACGACCAGCGGCGCATCGATCGCGATCAGACTGGAGGATGTTGCTCGCGCCGTGAGCCACGCTAAGACGGCGTCGATCCCACGAACCCAACCAGCATCGAGAACTGTGCCTTCATCATCGATCATGACGAGACCGGTTTCGTTGGCCGCTTTGCGGTCGCTGCCTTCGCCCCAGGCGAGGTCCACGCCGATGTAGTGACTCATACGGCCACTGCACTCGCCGCGAGGAACAACTCCATTGGCATCGGGTACTTCAATCGCCACGTAATCGCAATCGGTCGCTCACCCTCATGCGAGACATACTCCGCCGGCCCGAGGAAGACGTAGGGTGCCGTTTCGAGGTCATTCTTTTTCGTCTCACGAACGAAGATGAGTACGTTCGTGCCCATCTCCCGCTGACGCAGATACCGCTGCCCCGTCTTCGAGTCGACCGAGGTTGTCGACTGGGACTCCCAATGAAACAGCGTTGGGCTGAGCGCGTAGTCGCGGTAGAGGGTCGTCGCCGAGTACTCGCGCTCAGACTTCTTGAGCGTCACGAAGAACACGTCGGATTGGAGTTCCTCGATCCAAAGGACACCTTCGCGGAAGTTGTTCGGCGTACGGCCTAAACGCGCCCATCCGAGTCCTGCGAGGATCTCTTCCCGCTGGTACTGCGCGTGCACGCGAACGGGGAGCGTGGGCAACGCATCAATCACACGGGTCAGTCGCGGAGTCTGATCCATGCTGAGTTCAACCACCTCGGCCATCTCTTCCGAAGCCGCGCGTTCGCGCTGGAGCGAGGCCAGGCCAGTGTCAACGTCCGGGAACCCACCACCGTTCGGCCAGACGGAGTAGAACAGCATCGCCGCGTGCGCCCGCTGTAGTGCTGTGAGCTGCGTGCGATCGAGCGCTCCACGAAGTAGACGCGCATAAGAGTCCGCGCGTTCGGGATCATCGACATGAGCAACTGCGCGCACTCGCTTCAGTACCGTCGTTTCGAGTGGGCCAGGCGGTGGCGTAGAGAGTCCAGCCTCCCGCTTGATGGTCGTCCACGTCCGAGTCGGCGTCCCTGATCGAAGCACGTCGCTGAGCTCGAGCCCGTTGATCTCGAGGAAGTGTCGAAGGCTACCCGTATCTGCGCTGCGCGCCTCGGAAACGAGCTCACGCGTGGACAGGCTGAGTTGGTTCCGGACACTCTGCAGCACGACTTCGCGGCTGACACGGTCCAACACGATCTGCGAGCCGGCGGGGAGAAAAGGGAATCCAGACTCGATCTGCTGCCGGATATCTCTTCGGCTCGCGCCAGTGAGTGCCCGGAAACGCTTATCGAATCGGAACTCCTTGCGATGCATTCCGACGAAGTCGAGTGCGGTCAGCACCGGCTTGGCATCGCTATGACGGAGCCCCCGACCGAGTTGCTGGATGAACACCGTCGCGCTCTCGGTCGGACGAAGGAACAACACGGTGTCGACCTCCGGGATGTCGACCCCCTCGTTGAGGACGTCGACGGCGAACACTGCGTTCAGGTCTCCGTCGCGCAGTCGTCGAAGGATCGATTCCCGCTCATCCGCAGGGGTGTCACCGGTCAGCGCGCTGGACGGCACGCCGGCATCCTGGAAGACACGCGCCATGTACCGCGCGTGCTCGACGCTGACGCAAAATCCGATCGCGCGCATCGCAGTGAGGTCTCCCACCTTGTCCCGCACCTGGTTCAGGATGATTCGCGCGCGCGCGTCGTTGCCGGTGAAGAGATTGCTGAGCTGTGACTCGTCGTATCGGCCGCGCTTCCATTCGATGCGGCTGAGGTCCGTTTCGTCCGCGATCCCGAAGTAGTGGAATGGCACGAGGAGGTCAGCATCGAGGGCATCCCACACGCGAAGCTCGTGGGCGCTTCGCCCACCGAAGTACTGTCGCACGTCGAATCCATCGCTTCGCTCCGGCGTCGCAGTGAGGCCGAGCAACTCCTTGGGCAGCAGATGGTCGAGCAGTCGTCGGTACGTCGGGGCCGCAGCATGGTGAAACTCGTCGATCACGACGACGTCGTAGGCATCCTGAGGGATCGTGCTGAGATCGAGGCGGGCCAGTGATTGCACCGATGCGAACACATGTCGCCATCGGCCGGGGATCGTCCCGGCGTAGTAGGCCTCGCCAAAGCTTCCGTCCGAGAGCACTTCACGGTACGTCCGAATCGCCTGCGTGAGAATCTCACCGCGATGCGCGACGAACAGCAGACTGAGGTCTTGCCCGTCGGCTTTCGCCCGGAGGTTGCGATAGTCCAGTGCTGCAACGACGGTCTTGCCCGTACCTGTCGCAGCGACGAGAAGGCTGCGGTGGCGGTCGTGAGTCTCCCGTTCAGCATCGAGCGCCTCAAGCATCTCGGTCTGGTGAGGGTAGGGGCGCACGTCAAGCCCGGAGAGCGAGACCGTGACGCGGTCGGTCTGTCGGCGTCCGGACGCTTCGGCGAGCGCATCCTTCAGCCTCTCCTCGTCTCGATCCGGCTCATAGGGCTCGAACGTTTCGTCAGCCCAGTAGCTGCCGAACGTGGCGCGGAACTTCGAGATCAGGGCGGATGTCGCGACAGCGGAGAGACGGACGTTCCACTCGAGCCCGTCCAGCAACGCAGCCTTCGAAAGATTGGATGAGCCGACATACGCCGTGTCGAACCCGGTGTTCCGTTCGAAGAGCCACGCCTTTGCGTGAAGGCGGGTCCGCCGGATGTCGTACTGGACCTTGATCTCGGCACCAAACTGCTCCACGAGCCGCCGGAGGGCGTGCGGGTCGGTGGCCCCGATGTAGGTCGTGGTCACGACCCTCAACCGGCCGCCGCGCTCGCGCAGTCGGCCAAGCGGATCTTCGAGCAACCGCAGGCCCTGCCACTTCACGAACGCGCAGAGCAGATCGACGTTGTCCGAGGTATCGATCTCGGCTCGAAGTTCGTGCCCGAGCTGAGGCTCATCTCGTGCGTTGGTCAGGAGTGCAGTCTCTCCGAGTGGAATGACCGGACGCACATCGGGGTACGTCAGCACGCCTGGGCCGGTCTCGGGGGCGAATCGTTCCAGGACCTGAAGGTCCGGTTCGAGAAGCTCGTCCATTACGCCGAGTTCCTCAAGGACCCGGTTCACGGCGCGCACGCGATCTTCCGCAGTGTGCAGGTCGACCAGGGCGCGATGTGTTGCGCGCGCAACGTGCTGCGCAAGGAGCTCAGTGGCATCTCCATCCGAAACGCGCGACAACCGCTGCATTGAGGCGGGCACCCTGTCAAGTTCACGACGAAGGTGAGCGGTCAATGGGCTCTCATACAGTCCATGCATCATTCGGATGCGCTCGGTGACCGTGTGTTCGTCGCTCTGCGGCACCTCCGACGATGTCATGACAGGGTCGCCCGTTCCACGATTGCGGCAACCGCAGGGAGATCCGGCGCCGCCCAGCCCAGGTTATTGAGATCCCGAAAATGAACCCACGTCAGCATGTCGTGATCGGTGCTCGTCTTGGGGCGCGAGCCCGCAAGAGTCACGTCGTAGGTAGCGAGGTCGATGATGAGGTTGCCGACTTCGGTTCGCGAACGATCAACCAGGTCACCGATCTCAACCTCAACCGTCAGTTCTTCCAGCAGCTCTCTTCGGAGCGCGGCTCGAGGATCTTCGCCGGGCTCGACCTTCCCGCCCGGGAATTCCCATTGCCCTCCCGCTGCCTTCCCCGCGGCACGCCGGCAGGCGAGCACGGTTTCGCCATCTCGGATGGCGGCGGCGACAACTTGCAGTTCGGTCTTCTCTGTCTCGGACGTCACGATGCTGAACCTATCGATCGAGGTGGGTCGCGATGATGAGCTCACTCATCCCCACCAATTTCGGTCATGAGGCGTTCGAGTACGCCGACGAGTTCTCGAAGTGCGCCGGGCAGGACGGCCGGCTCGAATACATAGCCGTTCAGCTTCGTCCCAACTGGTTTTGCGCCGGGCACGCGCGCGAGCCGCTCCGCGAAACGCCGAACCGCGGCGTCGACGCTCGGCGTCTGCTCCAACGAAGCGGAGTCGAAGCCGAACGTGGCGAACTTCGCGCCGTACCAATGGCTGCCCTCGGGCAGCAGCCAGCCGATCGACAACGGCTGCTTCCGGTCGATGGTGGTGAAGCGGATCGACGCGCCCTTGTCGCGCCACTTCACCTCCAGCCCGAGCGACGTTACCGCGGCGATCAGGTCGCGCATTGCTTCTCGGCTCTCGCCCTCGGGGAATGACGCGAGGAGTGCCGATTCGTCGGCTTGCCCGACGGATGACGTCCGAGCTGCAGCGCCAGTCCGCTTCGGAGGAGCCGCGACGACCTGCGCGGCGTGGGCAAGCAGCTCCGCGCCCTGGAGCTGCACGACTTCAACCAGGAAGAACCGGCCAGCTCGCATCGTGGCGTTCAGGTATTCGAGGCTTGTCTGCATGGCGGGAGTGAACCGCTGCGCGGCAACGACGTAATGGAAGTCGCCGGTATCGAGCACCTCCGCGAGTCGTACGAACAGGGCTTCATGATCCTCGGGCGTCAGTTGCCAGTCAGTCAGTGCGATCGCCTCATCGAGCGTCCCTGCTGAACGGAACGAAGGCACGACATGTCCGCCCGCGAGATACCGCTGCACGATGCCACGATCGAAGTCCTCCACGGTGAGTCGCCACAGGTCGGATCCGTAGTCGATGAGCTGCGCCAGAGCGTGCCGAAAGTCTGGGTTCTGCGGCCCGGTCTTGAACTCGATCAGCACGATGTCACCGGACCGCGACAGGCAAAGCAGGTCGATGTAGCCCGACGCAAGCGCCGTTTCACGCCCGACCACGAGCAAGTCGCCATCGATGCCGAGATCGTCGGATGGCACGAGCTGCGGCTGCGCCTTCAGCACCTCCTGGAGATGATGCTCGTTCGGTGCCGGAACTTCGACGAGGTCGAAGGTCTCGCCATCACGCTGCATCAGGACCCGTCTTGGCATGTCGATTCCCCATTCTGCCGTTGGCGTCCGACTCCAGTTCCGACACCAGTTCTACGAGACCACTGACCTCCGCCGCACTCGGCGTGAGTTCAAACGCGTGGTAGTGCGACGCGTTCGAGAGCCGTGACCACGCGTATTCCGCTCGCTGCGCGAGCGTCGCGTCAACGTCCCGGTAGGTCACCTCGAGTGCACTGAGCTTCGACCTCATACTGGCGCGAGGTGCCGACATGCCCCGTTCCACGAGCAGCGACGTGATCGCGCCTTCGAGCGCGAGCCGCGACATCCAGCACGCCATGCGCAGGGAGTGGGAACGCACCCGGCTGCCACCGCTGAGCGCGCGGCGAGCCAGTTCGAGTTCGGCGCTCATCTCACGCCGTTCCTGATGTCTTCGACGATCCGCTCGACGGCCTCGAGCACTGCGCGGGTCGCCGTTCAGCTGCGAGTGGGCAGCGGACGTGGCGACCCCGAGCCCGGGCTTCCGGTAGTGCGAACGCTTGTCGATCCATCCGTCGAGGGGTCGGACGTCGCCGTAGAGCGCGAGCGAGATGCGCTGCGAGGTCCTCTTCGTCTCGGTCCAGGCCGTCTCGATGTCCGCGTGCGGTGTCCCCGTGCTGAGCGCCTCGGTGAAGTAGCGGTCTCGCGCCTGCGCCTCGACCGCGAACCGCAGCAGGCCGGGAAGGACCTTGCGCAGCACGTCGTCGGGGACCTCGTCGTCGCGCAGGAGAGCGGCCGCGTCGCGCAGGTACCGCTGCGGCGGATCGAACGCGACATCCACCCTCACGTGCGAGCCCGACTCGCGCGTGACCTCGAGGATCTGGGCGTTCACGTGCGCGCGGCGCACGGCCGCGGCGAAGCGGTCGTCGTGCGAGAACACGATGATCTGGCGGGTCTCGGCGATCTTACCGAGCACGCGCACGAGTCCATCGACCTTCGCCGGGTCCATCGCCTGCACTGGGTCGTCGAGCACGACGAAGCGGAACGGGCTCTCGGGCAGGGTCGCCCGCGGCAGGAAGAGCGCAAGCGCGAGTGCGTGGAGCTCACCTTGGCTCAGCACCGTGAGGCCGGCCGCGTCGGTGTCGTCGACGGATGCCTCGATGACGACGTGTCGGCGGGTGTTCGTGCCGTCGAGCTTCAGCTTCGAGATCTCGACGTTGCTCTCCTGCCGGAGGTACGACCAGATCTCCTTCGCCTGCACCGCGATCGGCGCGAGCCGCTCGTTCTTGAGGACGCTGTCGTGGTCCTTCAGCCACTTGACCGCGTGCTTGGCGCTCGTCGCGCCGGCCTTCTGGGCGTACCAGCGTTCCTGTGCCTCGACGTAAACGCTGAGCTGCGTCGCGGCGGCCACCCATTCGTCGTCGCGGGCGTCGGCGACCTGCTTCGCGGCGCGCTGCAGCTCGGCAAGCGTGTCAGCGACATCCGGATGCCTCGTCGTGAGGTGATCGGCCAGGTCGAGGTGCGACGCCGGTAAGGTCGCCCATTCGGTCCACGCCTCGCGCGCGAGGGCGGCAAGGTCGCCGAGGTCGCCCTCGTGGAAGTGATCGAACGCCGCGGGCACAGCCTGGACCAGGTGCTCGGCATCCGTCCGCGCTCGCCGAAGCGAGTCGGTTGCGGCGCGCAGGTTGGCCAGCGTCACCTCCGCGCCGTCGATCTCGTCACGCGCGAGCGCCGCCCACTCGCCATCCACTCGCCCGACAGTGCAGACCGGGCACGGGCCGTCGCCATCATGGTCGTGCAGCTTCAGCGCGGTCGTCAGCAGGTTGACGCGGAGCGCCAGTGCCGCGGATGCGTCGTCGCCCGCGACGGCGGCCTGCTCCGTGGCGGCACGCAGCCGCGCGGCGGCATCGCTGACCTCCGCGGATGACGGGAGGTGCAGCCCGAGCACCGCGAGCAGCGGATCGCCCGAGCGGTCTGTCGACTCGGAGGCTCCCGTGGCGATCGCGCGAAGCGAGGCGAGGTCAGGGTCACGCTTCCTGAGTGCGGCGCGGGCTGCCTGGGCGCGCTCATCGTCGGCAATCGACTCGAGAGCCGCGACTGCCGAACGCTTGCGATCAGCCGCATCCTTCTCGGGAAGGCTGAGATGCTTCGTGTACGCTTCAAGCCGCTTGACCGCGTCGGCCAGCTGCTCGAGCCCGAGCACGTTCGCCAGCTTGTCGTAGAGCTTGCTGGGCTCAGAGGTCAGGATGGCGCCGAGCTCGTCGTACGTGAGCAGCGGGCGATACGTGGCCAGCGGCGCATCCCACCCGAGCGAGGCGAGGCCGGCCTCTCGCTTCTGCCCGGGACGCTGCAGGAAGGTCGTGTGCGCGTCGCGCGCGGCGTCGGCCTCCCACACCACCCCGATCCTGGTCTGGCCGACGTGCTCCTCGGTGAGCGTCACCTCGATGGACGCGGGGGCGCCGTCGTGGAGGTTCCGCCACGCGCCATCCCACGCGGCACCGCGTCGCTCCTGCCATCGCGCAGTGGTTCCCAGCAGCGCGAACTCGAGTGCCTCGGCGAAGCTGCTCTTGCCCGACCCGTTGCGGCCGGCGATGACAGTGAGTCCGGGCGTCGGGCGGAGGTCCAGCTGAGCCTGCTCGCCGATGCCACGGAAGCCCCGCACACGGATCTGCTTGAGGAAGGCGCCGGATGGCTCGGGCTGCGCGTCGTCTTCCGAGGTCTGCTGTCGCGCGGGCGCTCGGTAGTTCGCGACGTCGGCGAGCGCCTCGTCGCCCTCGAGCGCAGCCAGGATGAGCAGCTGCTCATCGTCGGTGAGCGCGTCATCGGATTCGAGTCGGGTCTCGATCCAGGCTGTGAGGTCGAGCATCTTTGGTCCTTCGTAGGGGAGGCGACGCCTCCGAGGCTAGGAGTGGATGAGTGGCGATGGGGAGAGTGAATTGCAGGGAGCCCCTCGAACTGGGGGCATGCCCGGATCGGATGTCCGAGGTGCGCGCCGCACCCCGGACATCCGTCGCCTCGGTCAGCCGGCGGCCGTCGAGAAGATGGCCGTGTCGTGCTCGAATGCCGTGGGCGAGATGGAGACGGTCACATCCGACGCGTCGGCGAGCGAGTACGCCATCGTCCACGAGAAGGTCTGGCCCGGCAGCACGTCGGCGTTTCCGCCGAAGGGCTCGAGGGTGACGGACTCGTTCGTCAGGTCGGTGATCGACTCGCCGGCGACACCACCGGAGGTGACCTCGGGCATCGAGAGCAGCTCGAGCGTCTCGGCGCTGTTGTTCGCGACCGTGAAGGTGATGGTCACGTTGTTCGGGTGCGTCGCACCTGCGGCGTACTCGGAGGGCGTGTAGGGGGTCGGCGCACTGACCGTGATGGCGACGCCGTCGTCGTACGTGAAGGTCCCGCCGAGCGGGGTGATGTCGGGTGCGGCGGCCGCTTCGGCGGCCGGCTCGGCAGCGGGTGCGGATGCCGCGGGCTCATCGAGCGACGTGGTCGTTCCGCCGGTCTGCGTGCACCCGGTGAGGGTCAGTGCGGCAAGGACGGCGAGCGCGGGGATGGAGTTGCGGGCGTTCATGGTGTGTTCCTTTCGGTGGGTGTTGGAGACGGAGCGGTGACTATTCGGAGGTGGTCTCGATGACGATGTCGAGGCCGTTGTCGGGGTGGTAGCCCCACGAGGCGGCGAGGTCGTCCCATTCGGCGTCCTGGCGACCGTCGAGTGCACGGGTGCTGTCGAGGCGGCTGATGACGCTGTCAGGCGTCTCAAGCTCGATCAGTACGCAGGCGATGTCCTCGATTGCCGCGCCGTCGCTCTCGGTGCCTTCGCTCTGCATGCTGAGGCTGCGGCCTTCGTCGCCGACGGTGATCCACGGGTCCGACTCGACGTCGCAGGCTGCGGTGGCGCGCTCGATCACGGTGGGACCGAGCGATCCAGCGCCGGCTGCGAGCGTCGGAGCGACGACGTGGACGATGACGGTCGTGGCGATCGCTCCGACCGCGACTCCCGCGAGCGCCGTGGCCACGATCACGGTGATAAGCGTGCGGTTGCGAGCGGCGCCGGCGTCGTCAGGCGGCTCCGAGATGTCGCCGGACACGTCGCCGTGCTCGCTCTCTTCGGCATCCATGACGACCTCAGAACCGCGGGAGGCGGAGCAGGTTGTCGGTCTCGCGACCGTTCGCGACGGTCGTCAGGTGGCGTCGGCCGGCCGGCGACGTGCGAGTGATGACGAGCGCGCGCTCCCCGGTCTGGTCGTGACGGGTGTACATGGTCGTGCCGCCGTCGATGACCCGGGCGATCGCCTCGGTTGAAGCGACGGTGAGCGGGCCAGAGGCGCTCCCCGAGTACTGGACGGCGGTGATGTGCTCACTGCGGAGGCCCGGGGACTCGACCCGGACTCGACGGATGAACGGCATGGCGAGGTGCTCCTTCGATCGGCGTGACTCTGACGCCGTCGAAGTTACGGAGAGACGCGCTCGCGACTGGGCGGAGACTCGATAAGGGGGGTTATCGGCAATTCACAATGCGATCAGGCGCAAGTTCGCTACCTTGAGGGGCAAGCCCAACAACGTGCAGGCGAGAGGAGGCGAGAAGGTGCCGATGCCCACTGTTGCACAGACCTCCGACCTCCGAATCACGCTGCCCGACGTGGCTCGCCTCGCGAACGTCAAGCGCCCGGTGGTCTCCGTCTGGCGCAAGCGTTTCGCTACTGGGCCGCACCCGTTCCCACGCCCGATCGATTCGGCTGGCAGAACCGAGGTCTTCGACGCATCCGAGATCGTGCGCTGGCTGACCGACACCGCGCACGGCAACAACTCGTCTGCCGCGACGGAAGTCTCACTGTTCGCCCGGCCGGCGGGCTTCGATGACTCATACTGTGACGCGGTCACGTCGCTCCTCGGGTTGCGCGCCTCCCGTGGCGCTCCGCTCGCGACATTCGACGCGGCGGCGCTCGTTGATGCGGCAGATGAGGCAGACCCAGACGACGAGCTCCTCTTCCGCGAGATAGAGGCGCTCGGCTCCGACGCAGAGCGGATGGCACGGCACGTCGATGACCTGGTCGAGGCCGCGTATGGCGTCGGTCCGGCGTTCGAGCACGTCCTCGACTCACATCGCCGCTCGCGCCGAGACGCGGCGCCCGGTGAGCTTGCCTCCGCGGCCGCAAGCCTGTTCAGCGAGCTCGCCATCGAGCTCGCGCTCACGAATCCGTCTGCGGATGCAACCGCCCCCGAGTTCGCGGACCCATCCGGCGTCTGTGCCGATCGCCTGGTGGAGATCGCCGACCGACTGACCGACGTGGCGGAACCGATCATGCGCAGCGCAGACCGGGACACGGCCGCTGCTCGTCTCCTGCGCCGCCGGCTGCTGGCGCACGGCGTGCCACGGACCGCGATGGAAGTGGACGAAGCGGGCGGCTTCGAGGCGAGCGGTCCGGTGGTGCACGTCGCGCAGTACCCGTCACCGGAGGCGACGAACCCCGCGCCGAGCGACATCCTCGCGTCGATCGACCAGATCGCGGTGCAGATGGATGATTCGCAGCGGGCGGTCGTGCTCGGGCCTGCGTCGGTACTCGTCGACGGCGGCCTCGATGCCGAGGCCGCGGCGGCCCGCTCGGCGCTGCTCCGCACGGGACGGGTGCGGGCCATCGTCCGACTCCCCGCTGGGCTCCTGCAGTCGGCGCCGCGCCAGCACCTCGCGCTGTGGGTGCTCGGCCCGGCACATGAACGAGTCGCGATCGCCGAACGATGGACCATGCTCTCGGACCTGTCGGCATTCGACCTCTCGCCTACCGTGCGCGGCGACCTGGTCGGCGACCTCGCCGCGGCCATGGGGGACCGCGATTCGCTGCGCGCCCACGGATTCACGTTCACTCGCATCGTGCTGACGAGCCGGGTGCTTGCTCGCTCGGGTTCACTGCTGGATGATGGTGCGTCACTCAAGCACGCGCCGGAGCGCAGCCGGGCGGATGCCGAGGCATCCGCTCGCCTCGATGCCCTCACGGCCGACCTCGGCGGCGACACGGTCCCGGCCTCGATCCGTCGATTCGCCTCGGCCAAGGAAACGGCGCGCGTGCCCGCCGCGACGCTCGGGGAACTCGCGCGAGACCGACATGTCCGCTACGTCGCCGGCTCACGCCTTGACGAAGCGGACATCACGGCGGACTCGGGCTTTGCCGTCATCGGGCCGGATGAGGTGCGCGGCCTGCGCACACCGGGTGAGCGCCGGGTCGATCGACTGCAGTTCGCGGCGACATATCCGTCCGGGCGGCTCACCGAGCCGGGCGACGTCGTGTTCGTGACCGCCAACGCGCCGACTGCGTGGGTCGACCACGAGGGGGCGTCGGTCGTGATGGCGCCCGCCCGCGTGCTGCGGATCAATCGCAACGACGACGCAGGGCTCGTCCCGGACATCCTCGCTACTGACATCGCCCGCAGCGCCCCGGGCACGCCGTGGCGGACCTGGGTCGCGCGTCGCGTCGCGACCGACCAGCGCGCACCCGTGGCCGAGGCGATCGCGGACCTCCGTCGCACCCGTACCGAGCTGCGTGCGCGCTTGGCCAAGCTCGACGAACTCGAGCACCTCATCGTGGCGGGAACCACCGCCGGAACGCTCAAGATCACCGAACCCGAAGGAGACATGCATGCCCCCGAGGACTAAGGCCGCACCGGCGGCCCCCTCAACGATGAAGGAGCTGAAGGACACGCTCTGGAAGGCCGCCGACAAGCTGCGCGGCTCGATGGACGCGTCGCAGTACAAGGACGTGATCCTCGGGCTGGTGTTCCTGAAGTACGTCAGCGACGCGTTCGACGAGCGCCGCGAGCAGATCGCGGCCGAGCTGCGCGCCGACGGCATGAACGACGAGCAGGTCGCGCAGCTCATCGACGATATCGACGAGTACACGGGTCGCGGGGTGTTCTGGGTTCCGGACTCCGCGCGCTGGGGCTTCCTCGCCGAGAACGCGAAGGGCCTGCCCGCGATGGGCGGCGAGCCGGCGAAGTCGATCGGCCAGCTCGTCGACGAGGCGATGGACGCGATCATGACGGCGAACCCGTCACTCGCGGCGACCCTGCCGCGCATCTTCAACCGCGACAACGTTGACCAGCGCCGACTCGGCGAGCTGATGGACCTGCTCAACTCGGCACGGTTCACCGGCGACGGGGCGAAGCGCGCCCGCGACCTGCTGGGCGAGGTGTACGAGTACTTCCTCGAGAAGTTCGCCGCCGCCGAGGGGAAGCGGGGCGGGGAGTTCTATACGCCCGCCGGCGTGGTGCGGGTGCTCGTCGAGATGCTCGAGCCGACGAGCGGGCGCGTCTACGACCCGTGCTGCGGCTCGGGCGGCATGTTCGTGCAGGCCGAGAAGTTCCTCGAGGCGCACGACCGCGAGGGCAGCGACATCTCGGTGTACGGGCAGGAGCTTAACGAGCGCACTTGGCGGATGGCGAAGATGAACCTCGCCATCCACGGCCTGAACGCCAACCTCGGCCCGCGATGGAACGACACCTTCGCGCGCGACTTGCATCCGGACCTGCAGGCCGACTACGTGATGGCGAACCCGCCGTTCAACATCAAGGACTGGGCCCGCAACGAGCAGGACCCGCGCTGGCGCTACGGAGTGCCGCCCACCGGTAACGCGAACTACGCGTGGATCCAGCACATCCTCTCGAAGCTCGCGCCGGGCGGCCAGGCCGGCGTCGTGATGGCGAACGGATCGATGTCGTCGAACTCCGGAGGCGAGGGCCAGATCCGCGCGCAGATCGTCGAGGCCGACCTCGTCTCGTGCATGGTCGCGCTGCCGACTCAGCTCTTCCGATCGACCGGCATTCCCGTGTGCGTCTGGTTCTTCGCCAAGGACAAGACCGCCGGCCCCGGCGGCTCGATCGACCGCACCGGCCAGGTTCTCTTCATCGACGCCCGCAACCTCGGTCACATGGTCGACCGAGCTGAGCGTGCACTCAGTGACGACGACATCGCGAAGATCGCGAACACCTTCCACGCGTGGCGCGGCACGAAGTCGGCGACGGATGCCGCGCTGCCCGCCTACATCGATGAAGCCGGTTTCTGCTATTCCGCTACCCTCGAAGAGATCAAGGCGGCCGGCTACGCACTGACACCTGGCCGATACGTCGGCGCGGCAGACGCCCAGCACGACGGGGAACCCGTTCATGAGAAACTCGCCCGACTAAAGGCTGAACTGCTTACGCAGCTCGCCGAATCTGAACGACTTGCGAGCGTCGTGAGGGACCAGCTGGGACGTGTAAATGTCTGATCGCAATCGTATTCAGCTGAAGGCGATCGGCAAACTCTTCGACGGGCCTCATGCGACCCCGACGCGAATCTCCGAGGGACCTTACTTTCTCAACATCTCCAGCCTGAACCGCGGCCAACTTGACCTCGCACAGTCGGATCACGTTTCAGAGTCAGACTTCGAGAGGTGGACTAAGCGAGTCACGCCGCAGGGCGGCGATCTGCTCTTCTCATATGAAACCCGCCTTGGGGAGGCGGCGCTCATGCCCGAAGGAGTCCGTGCGTGCCTGGGTCGGCGCATGGCGCTCATTCGGCCAAATCGCGCGGTCGTTGATCCGGCGTTCCTGCTCTATCTGTACCTAAGCCCCGGATTCCAACGCCTGATCGAGCAGCACACCATCCACGGCGCAACGGTTAATCGCATCCCTCTGATCTCAATGCCTGAATGGGAGATCACCCTGCCGGAGCTGACCGAGCAGCGTGCGATCGCGCAGGTCCTCGGCGCGTTCGACGATAAAATCGCCGCCAACACGAGGCTCGCCGCCACCGCGTGGACGCTCGCTGACCAATGGTTCGAAACATACCGGTCTCGGTCATCGGTGCGCCCACTGGGCGAGATTTCCACGATAGTTCTAGGCGGCACGCCTTCGCGTGCACGGCCCGAGTACTGGACGGGCGGCACGATCCCATGGCTGAACTCTGGCAAAGCCAATGAAGACCGGATCGTCACGCCGTCCGAGTACGTCACCCATGAGGCACTCGCCAACTCGGCTGCGAAGATGATGCCGGTCGGGTCGACGCTCATTGCCATTACGGGCGCCACCCTGGGTCAGGTCGCCCGGCTCGAGATTGAGGCGTGTGGGAACCAATCGCTCGTTGGTGTCTGGGCCAGCACTTCCGCGCTCACAGATTGGCTGCACTTCGCCATCCGGGCGTCGATTCCGGATCTGTTGAAGCGAGCCACCGGTGCTGCCCAGCAGCACGTCTCGAAAGGTGACGTCGTGGATCTGGAGGTCCCGATGCTCGGCGCCGAGGACCTCAGTGACTTCGGTGAGATCGTCTCGCCGATCCTTGCTATCGCCACCGCCGCTGATCTGGAGAACCGGGCGCTCGCAGCCACCCGAGACACGCTCCTCCCGCCGCTGATGTCCGGCGAGCTTCGCGTACGCGACGTCGACGCTGCGCGACCGGAAGTGCTCTCGTGACGGTGATCGCGCCGCCAGAGCTTCACCCCGAAGCGAGGGCGGCGCTCATCCGCCGGGAAGTCGTCGCCCGCGAGGACGACGACTGGGAGCGGCACGGGTTCACGTCGGCCGAGCGTCGTGATTGGACGCGGGCGGGTATGCCCGAGACATCCGCTCATCTTGCTGCGATGTGTCGCGACAGCATGCGCCGGGAAACGTCGCCCGGCCGATTGACCCCCCAAGCGCTTGCGCGGCGGGTCGGTGATCGCCGCTCCCCGGAGACGGTGCTCGATGCGCTCCTCGCCGGCACGAACGCGCTTCGCACGGAGCAACGTCTGGCATCGAAGCAGGGAACCCGGCCGAGCGGACACTCGGAGGACATGCTGGTCGTCACGGTGCCGGACATCTCGTCGGCGGCCCAGAACGTTGCGGACGCCGCGGCGCGGTTCGACTCGATCCCCACGGGGCGCACGTCGGTGCCGGCGCTCGCCGATGCGTCGGTCGCGCTCGTCCGTGCGGCTCGCCCGGTGCTCGAGGCGCACGCGCGGCTGCACGACGAAGGAGATGGATTCCTCGCCGGCGGGACCGTCGGGCCGCTTTTGGCTGAGTACGCCCGAATCCACGGTGTCTTCCACCCCGACGGCGACCTGCGCCTGCTCTGTCGCGGGCTGCCGCGCCGCGGTGCCGACTTCCCTATCAGGATCAGGGCGGCGACCATCATCGAGCGTGCCGTGGCCAGCCGGAACTCCGTCTTCGTCACGGCGGAGGCGTCGGCTGCGGCATCCGACTTCCTCGCGCGTGCTGCGGGAGGAACGATCAGTGGTGATTTCACGCTCCCGCATGAGGATGGGATAGCGGTTGTTGAACCTCGCCGGTCTGAAGCCGGGGATGCCATACCTACGCGCATCGTCGCGTGGTCAACGCTCGACGGGCGTACCGACGCCGTGATCCTCACCCGCGAGAAGCTCCGGCTTGAGTTCACCCATAAGCCAGGCAAGCCGACATCGATCCGCATCGAACGGTGGAGCTCTTCGGCGGGAGAGCCGGACTCCGCCGTGCGATTGCTTCACCTGTTGGCCGCACGCCCGGGATCGCCCGCGACGCCTCATCGCGATAGCAGACGCACCAATCGATCTCCGGAGCCGATGGGGGAGAGCCGGCGATCCCGTCCGGCGGGGGATGACGTCGTGCTCGTGTACGCACCCGGTCCAAGCGGGTCGAGCACCAGGGCGTCGCGGACCTCCGAGCCGCGGCCGCCGGACCACCGGTGGACGGTACGTGCGCACCCTCGAAACCAGTGGTACCCGGCGCACGCCGAACACCGCCGCATCTGGATCGACGAGCACGAGTCCGGGCCGGCCGGCATGCCCCTCCTGAAGCGCCAGCGCGTCACAGTGTTGGCGAAGACGACGGCCTCGCTCCTGAGTCGCCGTGTCAGCGCCTCCTGAGCGTGTCGTGTACCCCCACGACAGGCGCGGCTGCGTCCTCGTCCGTCGACAGCGTGGGACGATGGCGACCGCGCAACCCCCTGAACGGGGCTGCTGGCCGTTCTCGTCACGCGCCCGCGTCCCGGTGATACTGAATGGACCCTGCGACCCGAATGAGAGTTCAATGCCGAACAAGTCCAGCGCGCTGCTGCCAAGTCTGGGATCCCTTCGACTTCGCCCCCACCTGACAGGAGCCGAACGATGACCGACGAGATTCAGCTGATCAGTGACGGCGACGGTGTCGCCGTCATCGGCGAACCGAAGGTGGTCGAGCGCTTCCTCACCTCCGAGGGACTGCCATCGCGAGAACTCGGGCTGGCGCGGCTTAGTCCGGCAGTCGGCAATGCGGCCGCTGCCACCCAGGCCGGCGCAGAGATCGCGGCGAACGCGGGGCGTTGGGTGAAGCTGACCGAGAAATCGGCGAAGACACTCAAGGCCGGGGAGCTGATGAAGGGCTCCTCGGCTGGCGTCGGCCGCGCAGTGATTACGAAGAACGGCAAGATCACCGGCATCCTCGAGATCGTCAAGGGACCCGGCGCACTGCTGACGAACCCGGCGATCCTCACCGGCGCCGCCGGGATCATGGCACAGCTTGCGATGCAGCAGGCGATGGACGAGATCACCGATTACCTCGCCAAGATAGACGCGAAGCTCGACGATGTGCTTCGCGCCCAGAAGGACGCGGTGCTCGCCGACATGATCGGTGTCGACCTCGCCATCGAGGAGGCCCTCACGATCCGCGAACAGGTCGGGCGGGTCTCCGAGGTGACCTGGTCGAAGGTCCAAGGGACGTCCATGACGATCGCTCGCACCCAGGCGTACGCGCTGCGTGCACTCGACGCGATCGCCGAGAAGCTCGAGAAGACGTCCAAGGTCGACGATCTGGCCGAGGCGATCGCTGCAGCCGAGCCGTCCGTGCGCGAGTGGCTCGCCGTCCTCGCGCAGTGCTTCCGGCTGCAGGACGGACTCGGCATCCTCGAGCTGGATCGAGTGCTGGATGCCGCTCCCGAAGAGCTGGACCGGCATCGGATCGCCCTCAGGACGGCTCGCCAGAACCGGCTGAACGTCATCGCGACCACCACACGGCAGCTGCTAGCACGCATGGATGCCGCAGCGGCCACCGCCAACACGAGCAACCAGGTGCTCCTCAACCCGTTCAACTCACGCAAGGTCGTGACGACGGGAAACCAGATCGCGATCGGCGTCCTCGACTTCCAGGGCCGGCTCGGGATCGAGAGCGAGCGGGAGACGGTCGAAGCCAAAGGTTGGAAGTCCGCGATCGTTGACGTGCGCGACAAGGCCGTCGAGACCGGTGCCGAAGGTGTCGGCGTCATCGGCCGCTTTGGCAGCGAGGGCATCGTCAAGGCCCGTTCGCTGTCAGACAAGGTGGCGTTGAAGGTAGCTGAGGGCGCGCTGCGTCGGCGCGGCGACAGCGAACAGCGCGAGCAGTCGTGATCAAGGGAATTGCGCTGGTAGTGGTCGGCGCCGCTCTTGCTCTCGCCGGGCTTGGCGCCGCGAACGTGGTCGGCTTTGACCCGTTTCAATTGCGTCACACCGATCGGAGCCAGCCCGCCCTCCTGAAGTCGATCCAGGACATGAGCGAGTATCACGCCGCAGCCGGCAACTTCGAGATCGTCCTCGATGTCGAGGAAGACGTCGAATGGCTACCCGACGCCATCGCCGGACGGCGCACGCTCTTCGTCGCGGCTGGCACCGTGGATGCTTACGTCGACTTCTCCGGTCTCTCCGGCGACGACCTAAAGCTGTCCCAAGACGGAACGTCCGTGACAGTTCGGCTACCCGAGCCCCAGCTCGCTGAGCCGAACCTGGACAGCGACCGCTCGTACGTGTTCGAGCAGCAGCGGGGTGTGCTGGCGAGTATCGCCGACGCAATCGACGTGCCCCAGCACTCGCAGTTCTATTCGCTCGCTGAGACGAAACTCGCGGCAGCTGCCGAGGAATCGGAACTCAGAGATCGAGCGGCTCAGAACACGCGGGACATGCTCAGTGGCATGTTCGGCTCCCTCGGCATCCATGCCACCTTTGAGTGATGAAGGGGGTTATCAGCGCGTCCCGGTCCCCCGGCGACATCCGCTCATACGCTGGCGTCACATCGCCGATTGGGGGAACGAACACGTGACCGGAATCTCAGAAGCCGAGTGGGAGCAGCTCGCACTCGACACGCTCGCCGAGCCGCTGCTCTGGCGGCCCGCCGCCGGGGAGGCCATCGCGCCCGGCACCGACGAGCGCGAGTCGTGGGGCGAGCTGCTGATCCGGCCGCGCCTGCTCGCCGCGATGCAGCGGCTCAACCCCGCCGTTCCTGCGACGTACCTCCAGCAGGCGCTCGCCGAGATCATCGCGCCGAAGTCGCAGGACCCGATCGCGGAGAACCACCGCATCCACGACATCCTCGTCGGCGGTTACCGTCTGAGCTACCTGGACGCCGACGGCACCGAGCACAACCCGACCATCCGGCTCGTCAGCCACGACCCCGACGAGAACGACTGGCTCGCCGTCAACCAGGTCACCATCCGTCAAGGCGACCGCACCCGGCGCTTCGACCTCGTGCTCTACCTCAACGGCATGCCCGTGAGCATCATCGAGCTGAAGAAGGCCGGCACCGACCGAGCGGATGCCACGTCGGCGCACGCGCAGCTCGCGACCTACCTGCGCGAGTTCCCGATGGCGTTCCGCTTCTGCGTCTTCGTGCTCGCGAGCGACGGGCTCGAGGCGCTGTACGGCACGCCGTTCACGCCGCTCAACCACTTCTCGCCGTGGAACGTGGACGACGATGGTAACCCGGTTGGGGCGAACCGGCAGGTCGACGGTGAGACGATTCCCGCGCTCGAGGACGCCCTGAACGGCCTCTACAACCAAGAGCGCTTCCTGCAGCTCATGCGCGACTACACCGCGTTCGACGAAGGCGACGGTGGGCTGGTCAAGCGGATCGCGAAGCCGCACCAGTACTTCGCCGTCTCGAAGGCGGTCGGTGCGACCAGGCAGGCCGTGGCATCCAACGGCAAGGCCGGTGTCGTCTGGCACACGCAGGGCTCCGGCAAGTCGATGGAGATGGAGCTCTACACCGCGCTTGTGATGCGCGAGCCGGCGTTGAAGAACCCCACCGTCGTGGTGATCACCGACCGCAACGAGCTCGACGGGCAGCTCTTCGCGGGCTTCGACCGGAGCCTGCTGCTGCCCGAGAAGCCGAAGCAGATCCGCCTGCGCCGCGAACTGCGCGACGAGCTGTCGAACCGCACTACGGGCGGCATCTACTTCACGACGCTGCAGAAGTTCGGACGCAGCAAGGTCGAGAAGGATGCCGGTGTCGAGCACCCGTTACTCTCCAACCGGCGCAACATCATCGTGATCGTCGATGAGGCTCATCGAAGCCATTACGACGACCTTGACGGCTACGCCCGCCACCTGCGAGACGCCCTGCCGAACGCGACGCTTATCGCGTTCACCGGCACGCCGATCTCGTTTGCGGAGCGCGACACGCGCGAGGTATTCGGGCCGGACATCGATGTGTATGACCTGAGTAGGGCGGTAGCGGACAAGGCCACTGTTCCGATCTATTTCGAGCCGCGCCTCATCAAGGTGCGGCGGGCCGAGGAGCTCAGCGAGGAGGAGATCGACATCGCCGCCGACGAGGCGACCGTCGGACTTTCGGACGTGGAACGCGCGCGACTCGAGGCATCCGTCGCTGTCGTGAACGCCGTCTATGGTGCGCCGGAGCGGCTCGAGGTGCTCGCTGCTGACCTCGTCACGCATTGGGAGGAACGTCGCGAGCGCATGCGGCCGTTCATCGCCGGGCCGGGCAAGGCGCTGATTGTCGGCGGCACGCGCGAAATCTGTGCGCGGCTCTACGGCGAGATAGTGAAGCTGCGGCCCGACTGGCACTCCGACGACCTCAACAGCGGGCGCATCAAGGTCGTCTACTCCGGAACGATCGCCGAGAAGAACGCGGCTATTGCAGCGCACGTTCGACGCGACAGCGAAAACGCCGCGATCAAGGAACGCCTGCGTGACATCGACGACGAGCTCGAACTCGTGATCGTCAAGGACATGATGCTCACCGGATTCGACGCGCCGCCGCTGCATACGCTCTACCTCGACCGGCCGCTGAAGGGTGCGCTGCTCATGCAGACGCTTGCGCGCGTGAACCGCACCTTCCGCGGCAAGGGGGACGGCCTGCTCGTCGGGTACGCGCCCATCGCCGAGAACCTCAGCGCCGCGCTCGCCGAGTACACGGTCACCGACCAGAAGACGAAGCCGGTCGGGCGTGACATCGATGAGGCCGTCACGTGGGCGGTGAAGTTGGTCGAGCGTTTGCGTGGCCTCGTCGCAGGCCACGACTGGCGGGCCAAGCTCGCTGCGGGTGGGCCGAAGGCATACCTCAACGCGGTGAGCAGTACGGTCGACTACCTGCGCGACCTGCGGAACCCGCTCAACGATCCGAAGCTCGAGGGCGAGACCCTCGCCGCGCAGTTCCGACGATTCTCCGGACAGCTTTCCCGAGCCTGGGCGCTCGCATCCGGGCAGAAGACCATGCTGGAGTACCGCGACGAGATCGGCTTCTACGAAGAGGTCCGCGTCTGGATGGCGAAGTATGACGCCGCCGAACGCAAGGCCTCCGGCCAGCCGATCCCCGAGGACATCCAGCGGCTGCTCGGCAGCCTCATCGCCCAGGCGACGGATGCCGGCGATGTCGTCGACATCTACGAGGCGGCGGGGATGCCGCGGCCCTCGCTCTCGGAACTCACGCCCGAGTTCGCCCGCCGCGCCCAGAACGCGAGCCACCCGCAGCTCGCGATCGAGGCGCTGCGCGACCTCCTCATGGAGGAGTCCACGGCCGTCTCGCGCGGGAACCTCGTGCGCGAGCGGGCGTTCTCGGCGCGGATCGCCGAGCTGATGAACAAGTACACCAATCAGCAGCTGACCTCGGCCGAAGTGATCGCCGAGCTCGTTGAGCTTGCACGGGAGGTCGCAGCCGAGGGGAACCGTGGCCAGCACTTCTCGCCGCCGCTGAACGACGACGAGCTCGCGTTCTACGACGCCGTTGCGCAGAACGAGTCGGCGGTTGAGATCCAGGGCGAGGGAGTGCTCGCAGAGATCGCCCGCGAGCTGGTCGCGATCATGCGCCGCGACGTGCGGACGGACTGGACGGTGCGTGCCGACGTGAAGGCGAAGCTGCGGTCATCGATCAAGCGGCTGCTCGTCCTGAAGGGATATCCGCCGGACAAGCAGCCTGAGGCGATCAAGCTCGTCATGGAGCAGATGGAATCGATGGCGCCGCGGTACTCGGAGGAGCGGCGGAACTAGATCCGAGTTTGGCACGTTGCCGAAAGGGCGGGAGCACCCGTGATATTGGGGGACATTGGGACTTGGGCTGGCGCGCTCGCGGCGGCCACTACAGCGGCGACGGCAATCGTCCTCGCCGCGCAGCTTCGCAACCGCGAGCGACGGCAGGCCTTGGTGGATCTGCACGTCTCATTGACAACTGGCGAGACGGCGCTCGCTCGGAATGTGATCGGTACCCTGCTCCTGAATAAGTCGTTCAGGGGGAGGCCGGCCAAGCTGGAGGCGATCGACGCATATTTTCGGCTGATCTGGTCCGTGCAGAGAGCGCGGAACGTGTTTCGTGCCCATGGATTTCACTGGGAATCGCTCGATCCGCCTGAAGGCGCGAAGCGAAACTCGCGGCAGAGGGAGACCGAGCGAGCGCTCTCATGGAACCTGATCGAGATCGCGGAGAACATTGTGGAGTTCCATCACGTCTACGTCCAGAAATGGGGAGTCGAAGACAAGGATGCATGGGACGAGATGGATGCATACCTGAAGCGCGATTCCAAGCTGCGTCGCAGTACCAACGCCTGAGGCGAAGGCCTCGACCAGGGCTGCGAGGTGATGCAGGCTGTTCAATGACCTAGCAATCGAATAGTGCTGGACGGCGGAACTCGGTTGCGCGAACGGATGGAGTGGGATGACGGTCTGGGTGATTCGCGCGGGTCGGAACGGCGAACGCGAGCAGTGGTGCCTCGAGAACGGCATCGCGGGCGGCGGGTGGGACGAGGTCGGCGATCTCGCTGCGGCTTCTGGGCGCGAGGACGTGCGCGCCCTACTAGAAGCGACGATGCCGAATGCCAGTTCAGGCCTCGTTGCCAATCACGCCGGCCAGCTCTGGGCGCTGCGCAACATCGAGCCGGGGGATCTCGTAATCCTTCCCCTCAAGTCGACGAAGGCAATCGCAATCGGTGTCTGCACGAAGGGCTACCAGTACCGTGCGGATGCGCCCCTGAAACACACGATCTCGGTCGACTGGAAGAGAGACGACGTCCCGCGTTCAGCGATCAAGGACGACCTGCTGTACACCCTCGGCGCGATCATGACCATCTTCCGGGCGAGTCGGAACAACGCGGCCGAGCGGTTCAAGGTGGTATTGGAAACCGGTGTGGACCCTGGTTCGGCGGGGATCCGCCCGGCGCCGGCGCCACAGCCGTCACCTCGAGACGAAAATGTCGATCTCACCGACCCAATCGTCGCGCCGACCCTTGAGACGATACGCGATCGCGTGCGCTCGTTCGTCTCCGAGAACTTCAAGGGCCATAGATTCACGGAGCTGGTGGCTGAGGTGTTGAGGGCACGAGGCTTCGTGTGCGAGGTATCGCCGCCCGGTCCCGATCAGGGTGTTGACATCCTCGCCGGATCCGGGGCCCTTGGCCTCGACAGTCCGACGCTCATCGTCGAGGTGAAGTCCGAGGGTGGGCAGGTCTCGGCTCCCGTGGTCCGTGGACTGCATGGCGCCATCTCATCGCACGCCTCAGATCAAGGGTTGCTGGTGGCGTGGGGTGGAATCACCAAGGACGCCCGACGTGAGATGCGGACCGATCGGTTCAAGATTCGAGTCTGGGATGCCGACGAGTTCCTCGACCAGTTCTTCGCCGTCTACGACCAGCTTCCCGAGGAGACCCGTCGTCTTGTGCCGCTCAAGCAGGCCTGGGTACTCGACGAGGAGGCAGGATGAGTGACGTCGTAACCCCCGCAGAGCTGGCTCGCGAGCTCGGGGTCACCCAGAAGCGGATTCGTGCGTTCCTCCGATCAGGCTGGGGAACGCTTGACAGCTGGACGACGCGATGGCAGCCCACCGACCAACAGGTGTCGGCTGTGCGAGATGAGTTTCGCACCGAAGCAGCGAAGAGACCGCTTGCGGAAGTGGAGGTCACCGATCTCCTCAGCCAGTACGCGGAGATCCTCGCTGAACTTCGCGTCCGTGGCGTCTGCCGAACAGGGAATGCTCCGCTCGGCGACTACGCCGAATACCTCGTGCAGTCGGTCTATGGCGGGGAACTGGCCGCGAACTCGGCCAAGTCGTACGACCGGATCGACGCCACCGGAAGAACGGTACAGGTCAAGGCAAGGACGGTCTCAGCAGGAACGAGTCCCAGCGCCGTGTTCTCGGTGTTCCGCACCTTTGACTTCGACATCGCGTTGCTTCTCGTGTTCGACCAGGCAACGTATGAGCTGCTGTGGGCAGCGGAACTCGGACCCGAGCTGATCGAAGCGAACGCACGGTGGTCTTCGCATGTAAACGGCCACCTCCTCCGCATTCGGCAGGCGCGAGAGCTTGGCGACGACGTGACGAGTCGATTCGATGCTGCCAAGTGAGCCGGGTCGAGACTGCACCGAGAGCAGCGCCCGCTGACCTGCAGTGCGGTCAACGACGGGAGTACGGGGAGCACCGTGCTCTCCTATGAGCAGGCACATCGGAGTATCAGGCGCGCGCGTGGCCCTGCCTCGAGCTACCCGTGCCTGAATTGCGGCGACCCGGCGCGTCACTGGGCGTATCGAAATGCCTCAACCGCGGAACTGGTCGGTCCTGTTCGCGGGCGTGCAGGTAGTGCGCGCTACTCGTCCGACGTCGCCGACTACGACCCGCTCTGCGTGCTTTGCCACCGAATCCGCGATGAGCAGATCGGTGTAGAGATCTGGGAATGGCGTGGTGCTTCGGAAGCCGAGGTTGAGGAGGGGCTCTTGGAGGAGTTCCGCGACGCGATCGAGGATCTTCGCGAGGTGTGTGAGGAGGACGAACTGGATTTCGACGAAGAGCTGGATTACCTGACCGAGGAGTACATTCGGCGAGCTCGTCATACCCTTGCCTTCGTGCGTCGATGGGCATTGATGCACGGGTAGTCCTTGCTGCCGTCAGTCCGGGTGCGAGAGTTGCCGATCGGCGTTTGCAGCGAAGTCCGGGTCCACCCCGATACATCCGCCCCCACCAAGGCGCATGATCACGACGTAATCATCGAAACCGGCCGGCCGCCCGCGCGCGGCGCCCAGCGCACGCGCGCGCACGACCGCCATCCCGAACGGAGGGGAGCGGATCATGGGCATGATCGACGGCAAGGAGCTCGACCCGGTCGACGCACAAGACGTGCAGCGGCGGGTGGTCGTGAAGGTCACCGATGCGGCGCGGCGCGAGCGGGCGCTGAAGGAGCGTCCGGGTGAGCGGCGGGCGGGGGAGCAGGAGGACGACGTCGGGCGCGAGCTGGTCGATGCGGTCGGGTACCTCGGGGATGTGCTCGCGGAGTACCAGCGGCGGGTGGCCGGGGAGGCGTACCTCGAGCCGATGGTCGGGCGCGATGAGCGGGAGCGGCTCGGGCGGGGGCGGCGGGCCCGGTTCGACGGGTATGCGGCGATCACGGTGCGGGACGAGGCATCCGCTGCAGAGCTCGCCAAGGAGCTCGATGCGCGCGACGACGTCGAGACCGCCTACATCGAGGGCGGGCCGACGCCGCCTCCGGTGAATGCGGGCGACGACCCGCGCAGCGGGAACCAGGGGTACCTGGATGCCGCGCCCGACGGCATCGACGCGCGGTGGGCGTGGGGTGCCACGGATGGCACGGGCATCGGGTTCGTCGACCTCGAGCAGGGGTGGACGCTGAACCACGAGGACCTCGCGGCGGCCGGCATCACGATCATCTCGGGCGTGAGCCAGGCGTACCACGGGCACGGCACGGCGGTGCTCGGCGAGGTCGTCTCGGTCGACAACACGAAGGGCGGCGTGGGCGTCGCGCCCGGGGCATCCGCTCGGGTCGTGTCGCAGTACCGCACGTCGACGAGCTACAGCACCGCGGCGGCCATCATCTCGGCGGCCGACGCGATGTCGCCGGGCGACGTGCTGCTGCTCGAGGCGCAGACCACCGCGGCCGGGTCGTCGACGTCGTACCTTCCGGTCGAGGTCGAGCAGGCGGTGTTCGACGCCATCCGCGATGCGGTCGACTCCGGCATCGTGGTCGTCGAGGCGGCCGGCAACGGCGGCAACGACCTCGACGACTGGACGGATGCCTCCGGCCGCCACCTGCTGAAGGTCGGCGACGCCGACTACCGCGACTCCGGGGCGATCATGGTCGGCGCCGCGTCATCCGCCGCGCCGCACTCGCGGCTCGACTTCTCGAACCACGGCAGCCGCGTCGACTGCTACGCGTGGGGCCAGAACGTCGACACCACGGGCGACGGATGGACCGGCACCTCGACCACGGCGTACACCGGCGGGTTCGGCGGAACGTCGGGCGCGAGCCCGATCGTCACGGGCGCCGCGGTGCTGCTGCAGAGCTGGCGGAAGGCGCGGAAGGGGCATCCGTTCTCGCCGGGGAGCGTGCGGTCGTGGCTGTCGTCGTCGCTCAACACGCCCAGCGGCGACCCGGCCACCGACCGCATCGGGGTCATGCCCGATCTGAAGGCGATCTTCGAGCGGATCGAGTGGAACGACCGCTTCACGGGCATCGACGACCGGTTCGTGTACTGGGTGTACATCCTGTTCGGCATCATCGACGACGCGCCGGGCGTGATCTGGGTGCCGGGAAAGGGGCCGGTGCCGGTCGATCCCGACTGGCGCTCGCAGGCGGTGCGCGGGCGGCGCGAGCTGGTCGCGGCGATCGCGAAGGAGGCGCGCGGGCTCGACGGGCGGCTGACGTCGAAGCAGCTGGACCGGATCGCGGAGAAGGCGTTCAAGAACCTCGGCAGGTGAAGCGGATGGCGCGGGGGCGCCGTCATCGGCATCCATCGAGCGCGTCGGCGGCGCAGCGTGTGTCGGTCAGTCGCGTACCAGCTCGACGAGACTCGCGAGCTCGGAGAAGCTGCGCGAGACGGTGACCCAGAGCGCGTCGGCGTCGACGCGGTCGTAGTGGTGCACGACGAAATCGCGGTTGCGCGCGGCCTGCGACCAGAGCGGATCGGTGAAGCGCGACGGATCGGCGGCGACGAGGCGCTTCGCGAGATCGCCGACACGGTTCGAGAGCGCTTCGAACGCCAACGGGATAGCTGGATCGCGATCGAACTCGGCGCGACCGCGGGCGACGAGAGCCGAGGCGGTCTGCAGCGTCGCGGCGAGGTCATCGAGCCAGCGCTCGATGCGGTCGGCCGGCCTCACAGGTCGACGGCCTCGGCGAGCGCGTCGCGGTCGCGGTCCGGGTCGAGCGAACGGCGCGACACGACGTCGACCGGCCGCTCGAGCAGCAACTCCAGATCGATCTCGAACTGGGCGAGGTCGAAGAGCGACGCGTCGGGATCGGGGTCGACGAGGATGTCGATGTCGCTCTCGGGAGTCTCGTGCCCGCGCGCGACCGAGCCGAACACCTGCACCGAGCCGATGCGATTCGCGCGAGCGAGGCGCTCGATGAGCTGCCGGCGGCGGTGAAGCAGGTCGATCACCGGCTCCGCCGTGCGTTCGGCGGCGGGCGACGCCTCGCCGACGGCGGCATACGGCATCAGCACCGCCTCGGGCTTGCGGTGCGATCCGATGACGATCGGATTCGCCGCCGCTCCGTGCGCGCGGAACTGGCGGAGGAGGCCCGAGAGGCCGGCGCGCGCCTCAGCGACCGGCACGACCGGGGTGCCGGAGAGGTCGTCGAACGCGGCGTGCTGCATGGGGTCGATCGTATCAAAGATGTACAGAAATCTGTACAGAAAGCCGCCGATGATGCGCGATCATCCGCTCGTCGGTACGGCCGGCCGCCGAGATGCCGCGAACGGTTGGTTCGAAGCCGGCGACCCGACCATTTCCGGCATCTCGATCGGACGGCAGGCGTCAGCGCGCCGCGCCATCCGGCGCCGTGCTCCACAACGCCCACGCCACGAGCACCGGCTGCAGGAACAACCGCAGGAACCGCGCGCGGTCGGTTCGCATGAGCGGCACCGAACGTCCGGTGCGCCAGTGGTGGACGTTGCCGGGGAACACCGCCACGAAGAACGCCGCGATCGCGAGGCCCACGCGCCGGCGCTCGCGGGGGAGCGCGACCGCGGCCGCGCCGAGCAGGATCTCGGCCGCGCCCGACGCGATCACGACGGCATCCTTGTCAGCCGGATCGGTCGCCACCCAGTCGGGCACCGCGATGCGGAACCCCTTCCGCGCCCAGAACAGGTGCGACAGCCCCGCGAAGACGAGCATGCCCGCGAGCAGCCAGCGTGCGACCGAGCGGATGACGCTGAGCGGGCCAGGTCGGCGGGGGCGTTGCGTTCGTGCGGAGCGTCGGGTGCGGGTAGGCATCGGGCCAGTCTGGCAGGCGCGACCCGCGTTCAGCACCGCTCGTCCGAGCCGGATTCGGCGGGGATCAGGCCCTCAGCCCGCCAAGCGACATCCAGACTTCACCGCATCACCCCGCCACGCGGCATCCGCTCGCCTCGCATCACCCCTTGCCGCGACCGCCGCCCGTGAACTCGACGTTCGCCGCGCGCTCGCCGCCGAACGGCGTCGTCACCGCGACCGTGCCGCAGAGGCCCGACCACGACTTCTGCGTCTTCAGGTCGACCTGGTAGGTGCCATCGGGCCGAAGCTGGAGCGCCGCGCCCGCCGGGAACTCGAGGTCGACCACGAGGGCGCCGCCGCTGCACGTCGCGAGCTCGACCGAGATCGCCACGTCGCCGCCGGCGAGGTTCGTGACCGGGGTGCCGGAGGCATCCGTCACCGCGAACTTCAGCGGCAGGCGATCGCCCGCCTTCAGCTTCGTCGAGCCGGGCAGGTTGGTCACCGGCGACCCGAACGGCGACACGGTGTACGCGACCGGATCGGCCTCCACCTCGACCGCGCCGATGTCGCAGGCCGCGCCCTGGGGGCGGATGACGCCGCGCTGGTCGGTCAGCAGGTCGCTCGGCGCCGGGGTAGCCGACGGGCAGGACAGCTCGCCAGGTGCGATCGCATCGAGCGCCGGGGAGCCGGCGCCGGGGAGCATGGTCGGGGTCGTCCCGCCGTTGTCGGCCAACGGTCCCAGGAGGGCGTCGACGTTGCTCCCCCAGGCCGCGCCCGCCGGGGCGGAGAAGCCGCAGGACGAGCCGGAGTCGATGTTCCCGCCGGCATCGTCCACCGGGAGGTCGCAGTTCGACTTGCCGGCCTCGGCGGCGAACACCGAGCCGCTGACGACCCACGTCTCGTACCCCTCGTTGAGGCTCGCGCCCACGGTCGTGGCGCTGTTCTCGGCGAACGACGAGTTGCGGATGGTCGCACGGCCCCCCGTGTTGAACGAGCCGATTCCGCCGCCGGCGGCGGCGCTGTTGCCGTGGAACGTCGACCGGTCGACCACGAGTTCGGCCTTCACGTAGATCCCCCCGCCGCGGAGGTCGGCGACGTTCGCGGCGAACGTCGAGCGGTCGACGCGGAGCCGCGGATTGTCGTTGTAGATCGCGCCTCCGTTCAGCCCCGACACGTTGTCGACGAACGTCGACCCGGAGATCGAGCCGACGAAGCCCCCGACCAACATCGCGCCGCCCGCGCCGTTCGACGAGTTCTGCTCGAACGTCGAATCCGTCACGGTGACGACTCCGTCCGTGGAGACCGCGCCGCCGCTCACGCCGGCATCGTTCGATGCGAACGTCGAGCCCGTCAGGGTCATCGTGCCGGAGTTCATGATCGCGCCGCCGTCGTAGGTGGCCGAGTTCCCGTCGAGGGTCGAGTCCTCGACGACGAGAGTTCCCGTCGCGCGATTCAGGATGGCGCCGCCCCGCTCTCCGAGGTGGTCCGCCAGCCGCGCGTCGATCACCCGGACGGTGCCGTCGTTCAGGATCGCGCCACCGCCATCGCCGCCGGATCCGCCGTCGGATCCGTTGACGACGGCGACGTCCTGCAGGGTCAGGGTGCCAGAGGCGATCACGGTGAACGGACGGTTGAGATTCCCGCCTGAGATCGTCGGAACCCGGGCGGATCCGAGGATCGTCAGGCCCGCGCCATCCGTCACCGTCGGCAGCGGTGCATCCAGCACGATCGACGTCACCGCCGGTGCGAAGGTGATGACGTCCGCGCCGCTTCCGGCGACGCAGTCGCCGCCCGACGTGTCCGCGTCGGCGTCGGCATTGGCCACCGCCTCAGGCAGTGTGCACTGGCTGTCTCCGGCGATCGCGAACGGAGAATCGGACGTCACGACCAGGCTCGCGGCCTCGGCCGGTGCCGCAGTGAGGGCGACGAGGCCCCCGGCGAGGGCGATGACCGCGAGGGCCGAGACCGCCCTCCGCGAGCGCGGGACCCGTGCTGATCCCTGCGAGTCCCGTGTCCGGGCGGTTCCGATGGCACGCATGATGCTCCCTCCCGGACGCGGGCATCGTCGCACCGCGCGGTTGGTGCACGATACTCCGGCCCGGAATCGGAGATCAGTCCCCGTTCGCGGGTCAGCTATCGCGGGGCCTGCGCGGCCCCGCGACATCCGCTGCCCTTCTCTAAGCTGCCCTAGACCAGCGCCGCCTCCCGCTTCGCGGCCTCCATCCGCCCCAACCGCTGCCACGTCTCGACGACCGTGTCGGGGTTCAGCGAGATCGACGAGATGCCCTGCGACATGAGCCATTCGGCGAAGTCGGGGTGGTCGCTCGGGCCCTGGCCGCAGATGCCGACGTACTTGCCGCGCGAGACGCACGCCTCGATCGCCATGCTCAGCATCTTCAGCACGGCGGGGTCGCGCTCGTCGAAGACGCGGGCCATCTCGGCCGAGTCGCGGTCGACGCCGAGCGTGAGCTGCGTGAGGTCGTTCGAACCGATCGAGAAGCCGTCGAAGTGGTTGAGGAACTCGTGCGCGAGCACGGCGTTGCTCGGCACCTCGCACATCATCACGACCTGCAGGCCGTTCTGCCCGCGGACCAGTCCGTTCTCGGCGAGCGCCGCGATGACGGCCTCGGCCTCGGCGATCGTCCGGACGAACGGGATCATGATCTTGACGTTCGTCAGGCCCATCTCGTCGCGCACGAACTTCAGCGCCTGGCACTCGAGGTCGAAGCACTCCCGGAACCCCGGCGACACGTAGCGCGACGCCCCCCGGAAGCCGAGCATCGGGTTCTCCTCATCGGGCTCGTACCGGTCGCCGCCGACCAGGTTCGCGTACTCGTTCGACTTGAAGTCCGACATCCGCACGATCACCGGGCCGGGCGCGAACGCGGCCGCCAGCGTCGAGACGCCCTCGGCGACGCGCTTGACGAAGAAGTCGCGCGCGCCGGCGTAGGGCGCGATGCGCTTGCGGATCTCCTTCGCCACCTCGGGCGCCTGGTCGTCGACGTCGAGCAGCGCCTTCGGGTGGATGCCGATCTGCCGGTTGATGATGAACTCGAGGCGGGCCAGTCCGATGCCGTCGTTCGGGGTCTGCGCGAAGTTGAACGCCTGCTCGGGAGTTCCGACGTTCATCATCACCGAGGTCGGGATCTCGGGGAGGTCGCCGAGGTCGGTGTACTCGATCGAGTAGTCGAGGGTGCCGTCGTAGACGTACCCGGTCTCGCCCTCGCCGCACGAGACGGTGACCTGCTGTCCCTCGACGAGGGTGGAGGTGCCGTCACCCGTGCCGACGACGGCGGGCACGCCGAGCTCGCGGGCGATGATCGCCGCGTGGCAGGTGCGGCCGCCGCGGTTCGTGATGATCGCCGACGCCATCTTCATCACCGGCTCCCAGTCGGGGTCGGTCATGTCGGCCACGAGCACATCGCCGGGGTTGAACTCGTGCATGTCGTCGATGGAGGTGAGCACGCGCGCCGGGCCGGCGCCGATCTTGTGCCCGATCGCCCGGCCCTCGGTGACGACCGTGCCGCGCTCGCCGAGGACGAACCGCTCGGTGCGGCCCGTCCGGCGGGCGACGACCGTCTCGGGGCGGGCCTGCACGATGTACAGGCGGCCGTCGACGCCGTCCTTCGCCCACTCGATGTCCATGGGGCGGCCGTAGTGCTTCTCGATGCTCACCGCGTAGCGGGCGAGCTCCTCGATCTCGGCGTCGTTCAGGCTGAAGCGTCGCGCCTCGACCGGCGTCACCGGCACGAACTCGACCGTGCGACCCACGTGCTTCGACTTCGTGTAGATCATCTTCGTGGCCTTCTCACCCGCGGTCCGCTTCAGGATGGCGGGGCGGCCCGCGTTCAGCGCCGGCTTGTACACGACGAACTCGTCGGGATTGACCGCGCCCTGCACGACGCCCTCGCCGAGGCCGTACGCCGACGTGATGAGCACCGCGTTCGAGAAGCCCGACTCGGTGTCGATCGTGAACATCACGCCCGACGAGGCGAGGTCGCTGCGCACCATCCGCTGGATGCCCACCGACAGCGCGACGTCGAGGTGCGCGAAGCCGTGGTGCACGCGGTAGGAGATCGCGCGGTCGTTGTAGAGCGACGCGAAGACCTCGTGCACGGCCTGGAGGATCTGGTCGATGCCGCGGATGTTGAGGAACGTCTCCTGCTGGCCGGCGAAGGACGCATCGGGGAGGTCCTCCGCGGTGGCGCTCGAGCGCACCGCCCAGGAGACCGGGTCGGCCGGATCCTCGCCCTCGGTGAGGCGCGCGTAGGCTTCGCGGATCTCGGCCTCGAGCTCGTCCTGCAGCGGCGTCGCGATGATGTCCTCGCGGATGGCACGGCCGGCGCGGGCCAGGGCCAGCGTGTCGGAGCTGTCGAGCCCGAGGAGGGTCGCGGCGATCCGGTCCTCGAGCCCGGTCTGGGCGAGGAAGGTGCGGAACGCGTCGGCCGTGGTCGCGAACCCCTCGGGCACGTTCACGCCAGCGGCGCCGAGGTTGTGGATGAGTTCACCGAGCGAGGCGTTCTTGCCGCCCACCTTCCCGATGTCGTCGAGGCCGAGGTCGGAGAGCCAGAGGATGTTGGTGGTCACGGTGGACTCCCTTTCGTGAAGCGATGGGATCGGCGGGTGGATGCCGGTGAATCGAGGTTGCCTCACGGCTCGAAGGTCGCTGCGCCAAATCGAGGCGAAAGAATCGCGAGATTTACTCGAATCGTGCGAGTTTGGCGACCTTGACGCGAAGGTCCATGCAAGAACGCGTGAATGTTTCGTGCGTATGACGCGCCGCTGGGCGTTGATGCGCCCGGTGCGCTCAACTCCGCTCAGGCGGCGCGGCCTCGCGCAGCATCCGGAACTCGTGCCGGCCCAGGAGCCTGAGCATCCACTCGGCCGGCGGGCCGAACGCCCGCAGGCCGGCATCCGTCGCCATGGGCTCGGGAGCCCCGACGGGGATCTCGCGACGCTTCCAGACGATCGTGCCGCCGTCCGCGGCGATGAGCTTGCGATACCAGTTCACCTCGTCGCCGTAGGTGAGCTCCGAGACGAACCCACCAGGGACGCGCGCAAGGATGAGCGGAGTCTCGAACGTGCGACCGCTCTTGCGGCCGACGGTGCGCACGATCGAGAACGGCGGGATGCCCCGGCGCGCCATGCCGAGGGTGACGTGGTTCAGCGTGTGCTTGATGAAGGTGAGCCATCCGCGCTTGAAGCGTCCCATCGCCATGCCCCGAACGTACGACGCTCGCGCGTCGACGTCGAGGTCCCGGTGGACCGCGCGCGACGGGCCCTACCGATGCAGGTGCGCCGGCTGCCCCGTCGCGCCGCGGATGTCCTTCTCCGCGGTGTGCAGCATGCGCTCGGCGAGGTTGCGCAGCGCGCGCGACACGGCGAGCTCGTCGCCGATCTCGGGCACGCTCGGATCGAGCGGATTGCGCTGCGCGTGGCCGTCGCCGGTCACGTCCATCCCTGCCGGAGTGCGCAGGCTGACGTGCGCCCAGGTGCGGTCTTCTTGCTCGTCGATGTCGACGGTGACGCTCCACTGCTTCGTCGCAGTCATGGAACTCACCACCCCTCCCGGTCGGTTCCACGGCCAGCGTAGGCCGGGCCGGCGCGGGCGGCGCCGAGTCCGTGCAAGGTGTCCACCCAACTAGCGCACGAGCCCGATCGCCAGGCCGTCCCACCCCTTCGCGCCGACGGTCTGGAGCGCCGTCGCCTCCACCCGCGGGTCGCTGCCCAGGAGCTCGAGGCCCCGCCGCGTGCCGACCACCATCGGGTCGACGCTGGCCGCGTCGGCGACCTCGCCGGCGCGGCCGATGTTGTCGACGACGATGAGCGTGCCGGGCCGTCCGAGCCGGATCGCCCAGTCGAGGTAGAGCGCGTTCGACTCCTTGTCGGCGTCGATGAAGACCATGTCGAAAGGGGTGCCAGCGTCGGCTCGGCCGCGGTCGGCGAGGAACTCGGCGAGCCGGGGCAGCGTGTCGGCGGCACGGCCGACGATGATCTCGACGCGGTCATCGACATCCGCTCGCTCGAGGTTGCCCCGCGCGACGTCGGCGTGCCGTTGCTCGAGCTCCAGCGTCACGACGAGACCGTCAGGGCGGATGCCTCGGGCCAGGTGGATCGTCGAATAGCCGCCCAGGGTGCCGATCTCGAGCACCCGTCGGGCTCCCGTCATGCGGGCGAGCATCTCGAGGAACCGGCCCGCGAGCGGGGTGACCTCGATCGAGGGAAGGCCGGCGGCGAGCGAGTCGCGGCGGGCGGCGGTCAGGGCGGGGTCGTCATCGAGCAGGGTCGCCGCGAGGTAGTCGTCGACGCGGCGCCAGTTCGCAAGGGTGGGCTCGGCCATGGGGTCAGCCTCGTCGCGGTGCGACGGGGCGTCAACGGGTGGACGGGTCGCGCCACGCCCCGAGCTTCTCCGGGTTCATCACGATCCACAGGTCGGCGACTCGGCCGGCGACGACGTTGAGGTTGACGACGCCGATCACCACGCCGTCGCGGAGCACCGCGAAGCCCGTGCCATCCGTCGTGGCCGTCGGCTCGACCCGGTCGGTCGGGTTCTTGGCGAGCAGGCCGAGCAGGAACCGCGCCACGTTCTCGGCACCGAACACCGGCTTGCGGGCCGCCGAGACGACGCCCCCGCCATCGGAGCGGAGCGTCACGTTGGGATCGAGCACGCGGGTGAGGGCGGCGAGGTCACCGGCCTGCGTGGCGGCGGCGAAGGCGGCGACCACCGCATCGTGCTCCGCACGCGAGACGTGCCGGGAGCGCTCGGCGGCCACGCGGCGCCTCGCCGAGGTCGCGAGCTGGCGCACGGCGGCGGGCGATCGCCCGACGATCTCGGCGATCTCCGGGAACGGCACCGCGAACACGTCGTGCAGCACGAACGACACCCGCTCGGGCGGCGTCATCGCCTCGAGCACGACGAGCAGCGCGCTGCTCACCGCCTCGTCGAGGGTCACGCGGTCGAGCGGGTCGGCCGTGGCATCCGCCTGCGCGGTCACCGGACCGCCGGTGACCCCGGCCGAGACGGCGCCGACGGATGCCGCGGCCGCGCCGGTGCCCGCGGCGAAGTACCCGGCCGGCAGCGGCTCGGGCAGCCACGGGCCGACGTAGCGCTCGCGCCGGGCGCGCGCGGTTCCCAGCAGGTCGAGGCACACGCGCCCCGCGACGCGGGTCAGCCAGCCCGCGGGGTTCGCGATCGCGTCGCGCTCGGCATCCGACATCCGATACCAGCGCACGTAGGTCTCCTGCACGGCGTCCTCGGCCTCGCCGGTCGTGCCGAGCATGCGGTAGGCGAGGGCGAGCAGCCGGCGTCGCTCATCGATCACGTCGGCGAGGTCGGTGCTGTCGTCGCTGTCGTCGCGGTCGTCGCGCCCCGGGTCATCCGTCATCGTCATCCCATCCCTTCCACCCAGCATGACGACACAGCGGCACGAATCGTGAGTTCCGTCACACTTCGGGCCGCCGTTTCGTCAGAGCTTGCATGAGCAGAATCCATTCGGCCGCGCTCGCCGCATCGGCCGCCATCGCGTTCCTCGTCGGCGTGTGGGCGTTCGTCGCCCCCCGCTCGTTCTACGACTCCTTCCCCGGTGTCCTCGGCACGTGGATCTCCACCGACGGCGCCTTCAACGAGCACCTGATCCGAGACGTCGGCGCCTTCTACCTCGGGCTGGGCGTCGCGAGCGTCGCCGGACTCGTCTGGCGGAGCGCGGGGGTGTTCCGCACGCTCGGACTCGCCTGGACCGTGTTCGGCGCGCTGCACCTCGGCTACCACGTCACGCACCTCGGGCATCAGGGTGCCGCCGATGACATCGCCGCGATCACGTCGCTCTCGATCGCGCTCGCGCTGGGCGTCGTGCTGCTGATCCCCGGGCGCGACCGGGGCCGAGCGGATGGCGCGGGCGCGGCGGATGCCGCCGGGCGCGCGTCGCGCGTCGACGCGTCGCCCGCCCGCGCGCCGCACGAAGACGCGTCGCACGTCGACGCGTCGCCCGCCCGCAGCGCGGGCCCCGCGGCATCCGCGCCAGCCCAGACACGAACCGCCACCGCGACGACGGAGGTGAACCGATGAGGATCGCCATGGCCGGAGCGACGGGCGTCGTCGGACGCCACGCCGTCGCCGCGGCCGAGTCCCGCGGGCACGACGTCCTGACGCTGACCCGCAGCGCGGGTCACGACCTCGAGCGCGGCACCGGACCCGGCGGATCGACGCTCGCCGCCGCACTCGCCGGCGTCGACGCCGTGATCGACGTCACCAGCGTGCAGACCACGGCCGCGAAGCGGTCGCGCGCGTTCTTCACCGCGGTCACCGGGCACCTCCTCGCCGCCGAGCGCGACGCCGGCGTCGCCCACCACGTCGCGCTGTCGATCGTCGGCATCGACGGCGTCGACGCGTCGTACTTCGCGGGCAAGCACGCGCAGGAGCGCCTCGTCGAGGCCGGGCCGGTGCCGCACACGATCCTGCGCGCGACGCAGTTCCACGAGTTCGCCGAGCAGGTCACGGCGCGGCTCTCGCTCGGAACACTGCTCACGCCGATCCCGGTCGGACGGTACCGGCCGGTCGCGGCGCGGGAGGTCGGCGCCCGGCTCGTCGAGCTCGCCGAGGGTGCGGCCGTCGGTCGTGCGCGCGATCTGACGGGCCTGCGCGAGGAGCGACTCGTCGAGATGGTGCGGCGCATGTTCGCGCACGACGGAGTGAGGCGGCCGATCGTCGAGGTGCCGCTGCCGGGGGCGTACGGGCGGGCATCGGCATCGGGCGTGCTCCGCGGCGAGGCGGACGCCGAGCGCGCGACGATCGCGTTCGACGACTGGCTGGCGTCGGCCGACCACACGTCGGTCGGGGTGCGAGCGGACGCCGCGGCATCCGCCTCGGATTCTCGCGCGGGCGGGCCGCGCCCGAGGAACTGACGGCCGGGCCGACTCGAATACGCAGGATGAGCCGCGTCACGGGTCCCTGACGAGGGGCATGACCCGGCTCATCCTGCGAACCCGGCGCGGTCGGGTTCTTGGTGCGGCGTGGACTCAGTCGAAGACGGCCGCCGCCGCGAGGAGCAGGCCGGCCGCGCTCGCCCACACCCGGAGCTGCGTTCCGCGGCGCCAGAGCTTCTCGCCCGTGAGGAGCGCGGCGACGACGACCGTGGCGACGAGCGGATGTCCAGCCAGCGCCAGCACCGCCATGGCTGGGCCGCACGCGATCATGCACACGCTCGCGTTCCGGAGGCCGAGGGCGACGGCCGAGCCGTAGGCCGCGGAGCCGCGGAGCCGGATCGGCGCCGTTCGGCAGCAGCGCGCGAGTGCGTGGCGCTTGGCCGGGGCGAGTTCCCAGAGCGCGGCCCCGACGATCACGGCGACGAGGGCCGGCCGCGGCGCGGGCCCGAGCACGGTCGTCGCCGCGAGCTCGGCCGCCACGACCGCAGCGCCAAGGGCCGTCCACGCCGCCAGGTAGGCGCCGACGAAGGTCGCGACCATCGACGCTCGTCGGGCGGGGCGACTCACGTCGGCGACGTATCGCACGAGCGGCAGCACGGTGGGCACCATCATCGCCGCGACCATGATGGTCCACATCGCGAGGGCGGGGGCGATCGCTGCGAGGCCCGCCGCGTCGACGGCGCCGAGCGGTGACGGGGCGGGGCCCGCACCCGCGGAGACCGGCGTCTCGGCGTCGGGGGGCCCGGTCCCGAGGCCGGGCAGAGCATGCCCGTGACGCGACGGCGCACCCCACGAGGCGCCCGCACCGCTCGCGAGCGCGAACACGAGCCATGCGATCCAGGATGCCGCGGCCACGACGAGCACGGCGAGCTCCTCGCGCCGAAGGGCGCGCAGGCCGAGCCCGAGTCGGCGCACCGGCGGCGACCCACGGCGACCCGCCTCCCCGGCGGGCCGGCCATCGGGCGCACCGGCGACATGCGTCGGGGCGCCGGTCCGCGCCGCGTCAGGACGGAACATCGGTCATCCCGCGAAGACGTCGATGCTGCCGATCGAGAGCTCGGGGTCGGGCGACCGGTCGGTGGCCTCGCCGCCGAGGCGGAGCGTCACCCGCGCGACCGACGGGTTCCAGGTGCCGGCCGCGATGAGGTCCTCGACGATCTCGGTGATCTCGAACGTGAACGACAGGCCGTGTTCCGAGTCCGGCTCGTCGGCCCGCTCGGCACCGAACGTCGGCAGCGTCGCGACGAACCGCGCCGCCTCGGGGTCGTCGCCGTCGGGGTCGAGGTAGAGCGAGTAGATCCGGTCGGAGTTCTGCGTCACCGACACGTGCTCGACGCGGATGAAGTACCGCGTCGGCGGCTCGGCCACGCCCGCCTCCTCGTCGTCCGCGACGCCGAACGGGCCGCGGTCGGCCGGCTCACGCAGCGTCGGCGGCGGAGGAGCGTCGAGAGCGAACTCGAGCGTGGGCGACTCACCGCCGCGCAGGCGCACCGTGCGGTCGAGTGCGCCGATCCGCTCGACCCGCCGAGGCTCCGGCTCGGGCCGCGGCTCGCTGGGAGGCTCGGCGGGAGGCTCGGCGGGAGGTCCGGCCGGCCCGCCCGCCCCGGGCCCACCCGCGTCGGGCGCGCGACGCCGCGCCGCGGCATCCGCCCCGCCATCGCCCTCGGCGACCCCGAACCCGCCTGCGCCGGGTGCCGGCGGCCCCGGCGGCACCGGCGCCCCGCCCGGCCCCACGGGCACCGGCACCGGCGCGAAGACGCCCATGAGCGCATCCACCCACTCGGGCTGCAGCACGCCGAGCACGAACACGGGCGCGGGCTTCGACAGGTCGTCGTAGGCGTATCCGAGCGGCGCGGTGTCCACCACGTCGGACGGATGCCACGGCTCGACGGTGCCGTCGAGTTCGAGGAACGGGAACGGCTCGTCGAGGTACGCGGCCCGGGTCTCGTCGCGGCCGACGCCCTGGGTCACGCGCCACACCTCCCAGAGGCGGTCGATGTTGGCGTGGTGCAGCCAGAAGACCGGGTCGCGGCCCGCGACATCCGGGTTCAGCATGTTGCCGCCGATGGCGTTGTGCACCGCATTGTGCGGGGAGCGCTCGAGCTGGCCCGTGCCGCCCCGCGCATCGTGCGTGGCGAGCGTGCGCTCGCCGCCGAACGTCGTGTTCGTCGCCGTGTTGAATGCGCCGCTGAAGGGCAGGATGCGGTCGAGCCATCCGGACGTGTCGAGCGATGCCGGGTCGATCAGCGTGTCGACGAGCGTGCGCGCCGGATCGAACAGGGCGTTCGGCGTGCCGTCGGGGCGCAGCGGCGTGCGGAACGGATGCGGCAGGAACGCCGTCGCGGGCCGGTGGTAGTTCCAGTACGGCAGCGCCCACGTCGCCTTCGTGTCGTCGTCGACCTCGGGCAGGCCCGCGATCACGTCGAACAGGATCCGCTCGAAGTGCGCGAGGTAGATGCGGTGCCACGGCAGGAAGTACCACGTGCCGTGCTGGCAGTTGGCGAGCAGCGGGTCGCCGGTCGCGAACGGCGTACCGTGCAGGGCCGCCTGGTAATCCCAGCGCGCCGGCGGCGCCTGCGCCGGGTCGCGCAGGGCGGCCACCGCGCGCTCGTAGGCATCGACGAACGGATGCCACGGGGCATCCGCCGTCGGCTGCAGCGCCCAGATGTCGTGCCGCACCCGCACCGCCACGGGCGCCGGCTGCTCAGCCGCGAACGCGATCTCGTCGAGGCGCTGTACGGTGAGCGGCCCCACGTCGGGGAACGGGTTCGCGACCCCGAGCTCCTCGACCTTGAAGCGCACGACCGCGGCCTCCGTCTCGCCGCCGTACTCGCCGTCGGCGCCGTGCAGCGGCAGCACGTCGGGCCGCCACAGGAGCAGCGCCTGCTGCACCTTGCCGACCGCCGGATCGAAGCGGTTCTGCGTCTGGGAGATGCGGTCGGGCGCGCCGCTCGCGATGCGCTCGAGCAGGTCGTCGCCGGTGAACAACTGTGATGACAGCATGATGGGCCCCCGTTCCCTCATGCGGAGGCGGCGCGCGGCGCCAGGCGCGCCGCGGGCGCGCTCCGATCGCGTGCAGGCTACTCCGACCGCGGGCGGGCGGGGTCCGGGGTGGCCCGGAGGCCGTGGACCGCTGTGCCTCGGTCCGGGGTGCCGTGTCGCAAGCGCATGAGAATCAGGGTCGCAACCGGCTCCGGCGACCCGTGGCTCGGACCCTCATGCACCGGCGCCCGGCGACGCTGGACGGTCACGTCCGATTCCCGCCACCGATGTCTGCGCCGGCGGGTGCGCGACGCGCGAGAATCGACCCATGCCCCGCCGCTACGCCACGCTCCGTACGTCGCTCGGCGACCTGCTCGTGGTCGCCGACGCCGACGGGCTCGCCGGCCTGTACTTCCCGGGCCACTGGCATCCACCCGCCGCCGACTCGCTCGGCAGCGAGGTCGACGCGCGCGGCGACGAGCTCTTCAGCCGGCTCGGCGCTGAGCTCGACGAGTACCTCACCGGACGCCGCATCCGCTTCGACCTGCCGCTCGCGCCGACGGGCGACGACTTCCAGCACGCGGTGTGGGGGATGCTGCGCGAGATCCCGTACGGCTCGACCGTCACGTACGGCGAGCTCGCGCTCCGGCTCGGCGACCGGAATCTCGCCAGGCGCGTGGGCGGTGCCGTCGGGCGGAACCCGATCAGCATCCTCGTGCCGTGCCATCGCGTGGTCGGCGCCGACGGATCGCTCACCGGCTACGCCGGCGGGCTGGAGCGCAAGCGTCGGCTCCTCGAGCTCGAGGGCGCCGACGTCGTCGCGCAGCGTCGCCTGTTCTGAGGGCGCCGCTGACGGCGGGCCTTCGTGAGCCCCTCGACGCCGGCGGGCGTATGCAGGATGAGCCGCGTCACACCCGTCGTACGGGACCCATGGCTTGGCTGATCCTGCGAATTCGTCCCCGCCGACGCTCCGTCAGCGGTCCGCAGTTCGGTCAGGGCCGCCGCGCCACCCCGCCGACCGGCACCATCCGCGCGCCCGTCTCCGAGTCGATGCTGTCCGCGAGGTACCACCGCGACAGGCGCACCTGCAGTCGGCGCGCGAGCGTGAGGCGTCCGCGCTCGTCGGGTCGCAGGATGAGCAGGATCGGCGGGTCGGGGCGTTCGATGCGAGCCCGCGCCGCGGCGTCGAGGGGCGCGTGCACCTCGACGTACTCGCCGCCGGGCAGACGCACGATGCGTCCGGTCTCGTAGCCGTGGAGCATCGCGTCGCGGTCGCGGCGCTGGAGTCCGAGGCAGACGCGTCGCGCGACGGCGAACCCGACGATCGGGCCGATGATGAGCGTCGCCTGCAGTGCGGCGATCACGCCCTCGAAGGTCAGCGAGAACTGCGTCGCGATGAGGTCGGCGCTGCCGGCCGCCCAGAGCGTGCCGTAGAAGGCGATCGCGGCGACGCCGATGCCGGTGCGGGTGGGCGTCGTGCGCGGACGCTCGAGCAGGTGATGCTCCCGGCGGTCGCCCGTCGCCCACGCCTCGACGAACGGGTAGACGGGGATCGCCACGAGGAAGGCCGTGACGACCGCGAGCGGCGCGAGCACCGCGAGCGTCCAGGTTCGGTCGAAGAGCACGAACTCCCACCCGGATGGCACCAGCCGAAGCGCCCCGTCGAGGAACCCGGTGTACCAGTCGGGTTGGCTCCCCGCGCCCGCGTTGCCCGGGTCGGCGGGGCCGTAGAGCCAGATCGGGTTCACGGTGACCGTCGCCGAGATGACGAGGAGCCCGCCGGTCACCAGCGCGAAGAGGCCGCCGGCGCGCGCGGCGGCGTTCGGCCAGAGCGGCACGCCGACCACGTTCCGGCTGGTCCGCCCCGCTCCGGGGAACTGCACCGGCCCGACCCGCCACGCCGCGAGCGCGCGGAGCGCGACCAGCACGACGAGCACGGCGGGCACGATGGCGACGTGCAGCGGGTACAGGTGTGCGATGACCTCGCCCGGGAACGACCCGCCGAAGAGCAGCGATGCCAGCCAGGTGCCGACGACGGGGATGCCGAGCGCGATGCCCTCGGTGATGCGCAGACCCGTGCCCGAGAGCAGGTCGTCGGGCAGCGCGTAGCCGCTCCATCCGCCCGCCAGGGCCGCGATGAAGACGAGGAAGAGCAGCACCCACATCCCGCGCCGCGGCTTCCGGAACGCGCCGGTGAAGAAGGTCGTGACGAGTTGCATGATGATCGCGGCCGGGAGCAGCAGGCCCGCCCAGTGGTGCGCCTGCCGGACGAGCAGCCCGCCCGGGATCTCGAACGTGATCCGCATCGTCGACGCGAACGCGTGCGAGACCTCGGCGCCGCGCAGCGGCGTGTACGGGCCGTCGTAGGCGGTCGTGGCGCTCGAGGGCGTGTACCAGAACATGAGCAGGATGCCCGTGACCGTGAGGATCACGAGGCACGCGAGCGTCACGACCCCGAACAGGTTCGTCCAGTGCCGCGGCACGGCCCGTCGGGCGAGGTCGGCGCGGATGTCGCCGAGCCGTCGCCCGAAGACGGTGGCGCGGGACATCCGCTCGCCGAGCCGGTCGGTGAGAGAGCGGCGGCCCCGGTCGCTCGTACCGGGCGGGTCGGCGCCCGGAGCGCATGCTGCGTCGGGGCGACTGGGCGAGCGGTCGGTGCTCATCGATGCCTCCTCGTGAGTGGTTTCACACATACGACCCCGCAGGTCGTCCGGCTGTGACGTCCGCTCACGATCAGGCGGGTGATCGCCGTCGGCGAACGATGGGCCGAAAGTCTTAGCACTCTCCTATGGCGAGTGCTAATCTCGAAGCTAGTTGAGTCGAGGTGACTCAACTCCTGAATCCACGTGAGGAGACGCTCATGGCAATGACCTGGGACCCGTTCCGCGACCTCGACCGTCTCGCGGCGAGCATGATCGACTCGAGCCGAGGGCCTCGGATGATGCCGATCGACCTTCACCGAGACGGCGACCACTACGTGCTGTCGGCCGACCTGCCCGGGGTCGACCCCGGCTCGATCGACATCGACATCGACGGCCAGCTGCTGACGGTCCGCGCGGAGCGCACGCTGCGCAACGACGAGGGCGTCCGGTGGCTGGTGCACGAGCGGCCGAGCGGCTCGTTCCTCCGCCAGCTCACCCTCGGCGAGGGCATCGACACCTCCGGCATCAGCGCGCACTACGACAACGGCGTGCTGAGCGTGATCATCCCGGTGTCCGAGCGCGCGAAGCCGCGCAAGGTCGAGGTGCGCTCGGCGGCGTCCGACGTCGTCACGCCCGAGGTGACCTCCGGAAGCTGACGCGCAGGCCGGCGAATCTCCGGCGCGGTCTCGAGGCGGGGCGGATGCCGCGGCATCCGCCCCGCTGTCGTGCGCGATGACTTCGCCGAATCGCGGGCGAGGGGCAGCGGAGAATCGGGCGAGGCCGTACGATCGGCGTACGCGCCAGCCCGCGCTTCCCCGCACCCCGATTCGCACCCCCCACATCCACCCCGCAGCACCGACGCCGTCCGACGACACGACGCCCCCGATCCTCGGAGCCCCCCGTTGAGAGCCCCTGCCGATGACGAGCCCACGCCCGACTCGGGCGTGCCCGACGGGGCATCGCACGGTGCGGGACCGCGCGGCGGAGACGCCGACGGCCGCGATGCGGGGAACGGCGCCACGGCACTCGAGCGCGACCGATGGGCCATGCGCGCGACCGCCCATCCCGGGCGACGTCCGCGCCGCCGGGCATCGACGCTCGCGTTCGATCCCGCCGACCACCAGGACCCCGATCGTCGTCGGTACTTCCTGAGCTCGCTGCAGCCGAGTGGTGACTACGAGGCCGTCATCGTCGCCATCACCGACGGCGCGCGTCGCCGGTACTTCAGCTCCCGCGACGGTTCGCACTTCATCGAGGTCGACGAGCTCTCCTTCGAGCAGCGCCGCAAGAGCGGCTCGCGCTCGATGCTCGAGATCGGCGAGCACGAGCTGCGCGAGCTCGAGGGCGCACTCATCTTCGTTCGGCCGCTCGACGGCCGTGACCCCATCGCCGAGGTCGCCGCCGCGAAGAAGGCCTCGCTCGAGGCGACGCGCCCGTTGGCGATCGTGCCGATCGCCGCGGCCGAAGCGGCGCCCGCCGACGCGGCGCCCGCCGACCCGGCGACCGTCGACGCGGCGACGGCCGAAGCGGCGCCCGCCGACCCGGCGACCGCCGACCCGGCGACCGCCGACCCGGCGACCGTCGACGCGGCGCCGGCCGAAGCGGTTCCCGCCGACCCGGCGACGGATGCCGCGGCCGACCGCTCAGCGCACGACGCGCGGCTCGTCTGGGCGGAGGAGCCGATCGCTGCCGTCGGCGAGGACGCCGAGCCGCAGACGGCGGGTCCGCGCCGAGCGACCTTCGAGCCGATTCCGCCGTGCGACCCGGTGGATCCGGTCTCGAGTGCACCCGGCGGCGACTCGACGGAGGCCCTGCTCGCGGAGCTCGTCGACGCGGTCGGCGCCACGCAGACCCTGCCCGGTCGGTTCGCCCACGCCGACGTCGTCGACCCCGCCGAGCCGGAACTCCAGGCCGCGTCGGGCTGGGACCCCCAGCCGGGCTGGGCACCCGAGCCGGGCGCGGCGCCCCAGTCGGACTGGGTACCCGAGCCCGAGTCCCACCCCGAAGCGGAGCGACTGCCCGCGCCCGCGCCCGCCGCGCCCGCGCCCGCCGCGCCCGCGCCCGCCGCGCCCCGCTCGGCCGCCGCGCTCTCCCCGCTCGAGGCCGTCGCGCAGGTCGCGCTCGCGAAGGGCATCGCGTTCGCGGCGCATCGCGGCCAACTCGACAAGAGCGGCACGCCGTACATCGACCATCCGGGCCGCATCGCCGAGCGGTTCGATCCGGTGACCGATCCGATCGCGGCGGCGGCGGCCTGGCTGCACGACGTGCTCGAGGACACACCGCTCACGTCGCGCGAGCTGTTCGAGGCGGGCGTGCTGCTCGAGATCGTCGGCGTAGTGGAGCTCCTCACCCGTCGGACCGAGGTCGCGCCCGACGAGTACTACGCGCGCATCCGGCGCCACCCGGTCGCGCTGCGCGTCAAGCTCGCCGACATCGACGACAACACGGCGCCGTGGCGACTGCGTCGCCTCGAGTTCGCCAAGCAGCAGCGCCTCGCCGAGAAGTACCGCCACGCGCGGCGTGCGCTCGGCGTGGAGTGATCCGATCCCCGTCGACTCATCGCTGGGACCTTCGACCCGCGCGGCGAGGATCGATCCGCGAGTAGCGTATGGCCCGCGTCCGGCCGAGCCGTGAGACAAGAGCGGGAGCACCGGGTTTCAGGCGGCCTTCCCTTCGGGGCTGCGCCAAGCAGAGCACGGCTGGTCCCACCCGCCGCCGGACGCGACGATCAGCGCGCTCGCCCCGTGGGCCGACGCGCGCCGGCACCCCGCGAGTCCCGTTGAATGGCGGCCACCGCCGCCGTTTCGCGGGACTCGCCCCGTGGGCGACGCGCGCCGGCACCCCGCGAGTCCCGTTGAATGGCGGCCACCGCCGCCGTTTCGCGGGACTCGATTCGAGCCGCTCGCTCGGGTGCACGGCTCGCGGCCCCCGGCGGCGAGACGAATCGGGCGAGCCGGCGCAGCCAGTGCGCGTCGGTTCGCCTCAGGCGGGTGTCGCGGCCTCCGCGCGGTCGAAGACGAGCGCGCCGAGCAGCAGTTCGAGCGAGTGCTGCACGCGCTCGTCGGGCCAGCCCTCCGGGTCTTCGACCGACTTCACCTCGTAGCCGCGGCAGTAGAGGTAGAGGATGTCGGCGATGCGAGCCGCTTCGTCGCGGTCGGCGGCGCGGGCGCCCTCGAGGAAGCTCGCGTAGGTGGCATCCGTCACCGATCGCAGCAGGTCGTAGGCGCGGTCGTGCCCGGCGCGCACGTCGGCGATGACCTCGATCCAGAGGCTGCGGAACACCGACTCCTCGGGCGACGACGTGCACATCCAGCGCGTGAGCGCGGCCAGCCGCTCGACGCCGACGAGGCCGCCGAGCTCGTCGCGGCGCTCGTCGTCCCATCGCGATCGGGCGAGTTCGAGCGCGTTCGCCATGAGCTCGGCGCGGCTCGGCACGAAGTGCGTGATGAACGCGGTGGAGCGACCGAGGCGCTCGGCGACCGCGCGCAGCGTCACGGCGTGCGTGCCGCGCTCCTGGGCGACGGCCACGGTGGCGCGCGCGATCTCGGCGAGGCGTTCGGCGGTGTCGACTTCGGCCGGCAACGGCGGCTCCCTTCGGCGGGGACGGCTGTCGCGACATCCGCTCGTTGACATCCCGACGGGGCCCACACTAACGTCGCTGCAGGCGTTGTCAAACACCGTTTGAAAAAAGATGGAGGGCGTGTGGCCGCGAATAGCGAGGTCGTGAACGGCGGGGTCTCGAACGGCGGGGTCTCGTTCTGGATGCAGCAGGTCGGCGTGCCCGCCGAGCGTCCGGCGCTCGCGGGCGACCTCGACGTCGACGTGGCGATCGTCGGCGGCGGGTACACCGGCCTCTGGACGGCGTACTACCTCAAGCGCGACCAGCCCGACCTGCGGATCGCGGTGCTGGAGCAGCGATTCGCGGGCTTCGGCGCCTCCGGGCGCAACGGCGGATGGCTCACCAACTCCGTGACCGGCGGCCGAGGGCAATACGCGAAGAGCCACGGCCGCGACGCCGCGATCGCGCAGCAGCGCGCGCTGAACGAGACCGTCGACGAGGTGATCCGCGTCGCGGCCGCCGAGGGCATCGACGCCGGCATCCACAAGGGCGGAGAGCTCGAGGTCGCGACCGCGCCCGCACAGCTCGCGCGACTGCGCGCCGCCGCGGCGGCCGAGCGCGAGTGGCCCGCGACCGACGTCGAGGAGCTCGACGCCCGCGAGACCGCTGCCCGGGTGAACGTGTCGGGCGTGCTCGGCGGGCTGTGGCATCCGCACTGCGCCCGCGTGCACCCGGCGAAGCTCGCGCTCGGGCTCGCCGCGACCGTCGAGCGCCTCGGCGTCACGATCTTCGAGGGCACGCGGGTCACCGAGATCGCGCCCGGCGAGGCGCGCACCGAGCACGGCACCGTGCGGGCCCAGCACGTGCTGCGCGCGACCGAGGGCTTCACCGCGAACCTCCGCGGAGAGCACCGCACGTGGCTGCCCATGAACTCGTCGATGATCGTGACCGAGCCGCTCGCGGCATCCGCCTGGGAGGAGATCGGCTGGAACGGCCGCGAGACGCTCGGCGACTTCGCGCACGTCTACATGTACGCCCAGCGCACGGCCGACGACCGCATCGCGTTCGGCGGGCGCGGGGTGCCCTACCGCTACGGCTCGCGGGTCGACCACGACGGCACGACCCAGCCGCGCACGATCGAGAGCCTCACCGAGCTGCTGCGCCGGTACTTCCCGGCCGCGTCGGGCGCCGCGATCGAGCACGCCTGGGCCGGGGTGCTCGGCGTGCCGCGCGACTGGGCGGCGACCGTCGGCCACGACCCGGCGACCGGGCTCGGCTGGGCGGGCGGGTACGTCGGCACCGGCGTCACCGCCACGAACCTCGCCGGGCGAACGCTCCGCGACCTCGTGCTCGGCCGCGACAGCGACCTCACCCGCCTGCCGTGGGTCGACCACCGCGCCAAGCGCTGGGAGATCGAGCCGCTCCGCTGGCTCGCCGTGCAGGCCATCTACACCGCGTACCACGCCGCCGACCGCGCCGAGCTGCGCGGCCGCGCGACGACGTCGCCGATCGCGAAGGTCGCCGACCTCGTCGCGGGGCGCTGACCCCCTCCTCCGACGGCAGGAGCGTCCGCAGAGCCGGACGCGTGACCATCGACGGCTGAGCGCGCCGCGCCGGGACCGACGGCGCTGGACGCCCCGCCGCGTGCGGTGGAGAATCGTGTCCCCGCGCTCGCGCGCCGGGCGGTCCAGTGAGGAGTCGGCGCATGAGTGATCCAGCGGTGGCACCCGAGTCGCGCGGCGTGCACGTCGAACTGCTCGCCACGGTCGACCTCGGTCCGGAGATCGAGGGCATGGCGGGGCGGGTGCTGCGGATGCGGAAGGTGACGATCGAGCCGGGCGGCGTGTTCGGCCCGGTGCACGACCACGTCGGCCGGCCGGGCACGGTGTTCATCCTCGACGGCACGATCACCGATCACCGGAACGGCGAGACCGTCGAATACGGCCCCGGCCCCGGATGGCCCGAGGATCACGAGACCGTGCACTGGCTCGAGAACGCGGGCGCCACGACGGCCGTCGAGATCTCGGTCGACATCGTGCAGGCGCCGTAGCGGATGCCGCGGCCGGCACCCGCCGAGCCCCAGCGGATGCCGCGGCGGCCCGGCGGCCGATCAGGTCGCGGGACCGTGCGCGACGTCCTCCCCGGAATCGTCGTCCGCCATGCGGCGCGTCACGTCCGCCAGCGTGATCACCCCGACCAGGCGGCGTCCATCGACGACGTGCAGGGTTCGGATGCGGCGCTGGTGCATCATCCCGATCGCCTCACGGATGTCGCGATCGACGCCGATGGTCGCGGGCGTGCCGCAGGCGAGCTCGCCGACTCGGATCTCGTTCGGGTCGGCGCCCTCCGCCACGCACGTCGTGACGATCTCGTGCTCGGTGAGGACCCCGCGCAGCAACTCCTCGTCGCCGCACACCGGCAGGGAACCGATGTCGAGGTCTCGCAGGATCCGCGCCGCGTGGGCGACCGACTGGGTCTCCGTGACGTACGCGGGGTCGGGGGTCATCAGGTCTCGTGCGAGGGTCATGATCCCTCCCTTCGACGTTCGTTCGGGTGCGATCAGCGCGTTACCCTACGCCGATCGCGACCCGGCCGCGCCGGGGTTGACGCACGCGACGAGCCGCGTACCCTACGCGGGCTCGGCCGATGGGAAGGTCCACGTCCCGTCGACGACCTCCGGGTGCGGCCGGTACATGCGCACGATGTAGTTCCAGCCGTCCATGATGCCGATGCGGTTCGGGCGTCCGTCGTCGGGCCCGCCGAAGTTCACCGTGACGCTGCCGTCGTCGTTCGGGGTCGCCGTGACGCTGCTGACGCTGACGAGCCCGTCGGTGGCCTCCATGTAGCCGGCCGGGTTGTAGACCGTGATCGACCAGAACGCATCGACGGGCACGTCGCGGACCGTCAGCGCGTAGGCGCCGACCGGCAGCTTCGGCTCCACGTTCACGTAGAACGCCTCGGAGGACGGGAGGCCGCCCCATCCGACGGCCGTGCCGAGGAGGTGATGGACGGGCTCGACCTCGCCCTCGCGACCGAACGCGTCGCCGTACGCGGTGACGCCGCGCGCGAGCGTCAGCAGCGCGTCGCGCGTCGCCGAGAACGAGGCGTCGTCGTACTCCGGCATCGGGAACGCGTCGCCGAGCGGCGCATCGAGCGCGAACGCGTCCTGGAGCGCGTTCACGGCGGCGACGTCCGACGCGTCGTTGGGGTCCACCAGCACGCGCGGCACGATGACCGCCCACTGCGTGCCGACCTCGTCGGCCTCGATCCGATGCGGCCCGGGCTCATGGAAGATCAGCGGGATGTAGTGGTCCTGGTTCACCACCATCATCGACAGGTACCGGTCGCCGGCGTCCGGAACCGTGACCGTGACCCCGTCCGAGACGTCGACGACGGCCATGCTGTACAGCGTGTCGCGGTTCTGCCTGATCACGGGCTGGTTGTCGATCGGCGTCGGCACGCGGTTGTGGACCCACCTCCCGGTGCCGCCGGCCTGGGCCGCGAGCGCCGCGAACATGCGGTTCGTCTCGGCGCGAACGAAGTTGTCGACAGTGACCTGCTCGGCCATCGGCTCATCCCCCTGATCCACGGACGGTCGCGCACAGCCTAGGGGCGGGTCGGATGCGCCGGTGGGACCTCCGGCCCTGTGCGGCGGTGCCGCACGTCGGGCGGCGGCTCGCGTCATCCGCGGTTCGCCCCGCCGGCCCAATCGCCGAATCGGGCCGCTCGACGGCGTTCGGCACCGAAGTACCGTGGACGCGTGAGCCCGCCCACGCCTCCCGCGCCGACCCGGGTCGGCGTGCGCGGCGGTGCCGCGGTCGCGGGCCTCGTGTTCGCGACCTTCGGCGCCGTGCTGCCGCAGGCGATGAGCGCGCCGACGCTCGCGCTCACGGCCGCGTCGTACGGCACGAGCGTCGCCGAGTCCAGCTGGGCGCTCACCGCGACGCTCATCGTCGCGGTCGCCTCGACGCCGGTGATCGGCCGGCTCGGCGATGCGTTCGGGGCTCGGCGGATGCTGCTGATGCTGCTGCCCGTCGTCGCGATCGGCCTCGCGCTGGCCGCGCTCGCCCCCGACCTCGGCTGGCTCATCGCCGGCCGCGCGGTGCAGGGCCTCGCCGGCGGGGCCTTTCCGCTCGCGATCGCGTGCGTGCCCCACGTGGTGCCCGAGCGCCGTCGCGCCGCCGCGGTCGGCCTCGTCACCGCGACCTTCGCGACCGGCACGGGATTCGGCGTGGTCATCGCCGGGCTGCTCGTCGACCACGTCGGGGTTCGGGCGCTCTCGTGGGTGCCGCTCGCCTTCCTCGCCGCAGCCGAACTGCTCATCGCCGTGTCGCTCCCGCACATCCCGACGCACCCCGACGTGCACCTCGACGTGCGCTCGGCGCTGCGACTCTCGCTCGGGCTCGCAGCGCTGCTCGTCGCCCTCACCGAAGCGCCGCGGTGGCCGTTGCCCGGGCTCGCCGTGGCCGGATGCCTCGCGCTCGGCGCCGGCCTCATCGCGGCCTGGCTCGTGCGCGAGCACCGCAGCCCCGATCCGCTCGTCGATCCGCGCACGCTCCGACGTCGCGGTGTCTGGTCGACGCACCTGACCGCGATGCTGCTCGGTGCGACCCTGCTCGGGAGCTTCGTGCTCCTGCCGGCCTTCGCGGAGGCGCCCGCCGAGACGGGGCGCGGGCTCGGGCGCACGGTGACGGATGCCGCGCTCCTCCTGCTCCCGGCCTCCCTCGCGATGCTCGCGGTCGGCCCGCTCTCGGGGGTGCTGCGCCGCCGGATCGGCACCCGCGCGCCGGTGCTGCTCGGCGCCGTGACCGCGGCCGCCGGCGGCCTCGTGATCTTCGCCGCGACGCGCGACTTCGCGGCGCTGCTCGTCGGGACGGTGCTGCTCGGTGCGGGCATCGCCGTCGCCTCGGCGGGCATGGTCAACGTCCTCGTCGACCAGGTGCCCGACGACGAGGTCGGCGTGACGACGGCGGTCAACGTGGTCGCGCGCCAGATCGGCGGCGCGCTCGGCGCCGCGGGCGTGGCGGCGGCGCTCGCCGTCGGCGGCGCCGGGCCCGAGGTCGTGGACTACGGCGGGGCGTTCGCGGTGCTCGTCGTGCTCGCGGGGCTCGGCGTGCTCGCGGCGCTGCTGATCCCGGCGCGCGCAGGCACGGACGCGGCGGCGTGACCCGTTCGGGGGGATGACGCTGCGCTTCGGCGGAGGAGTAGCTTGCGGCTGAGTGGCACCAACGCTCGCGCCGAGGCGGGAGATCTCATGGAACTCGCTGCTGCATCAACCGCAGGCGGACTCGGGTCCGCCGTCCTGCCGCTCGTCGCGCTCGCCGCCTCGGTCGTCGCGGCGGGCGCGGTGGGATCGCTCGTCGTCGCCTGGCTCCAGAAGCCGCGCGGCGAACCCGACGAGTCGCTCGTCGACGTGGACTCGGTCGGGCTGCTCCCCGTCGGGTTCGTCTCGGGTTCGGCGTCGAACAGGTGGCTTCCGGCGAAGGTCGTCGAACTCGCGATCGCCGGCACGATCACCATCGAGGACCGCCGGGGAGCCGACGACCGCGGCGATCCGGAGGACGCGGCCCGGAGCATCCGCCTCGTCTACGCGGGCGACCTGCCGGTCTCGGTCGCGCACCCGGTCGACCACGACTCGGGCGACCTGGTGCTCGGGGTCTTCGGTCCGGGAACCACCGGGACCGCGTACGTGATCGCGCACGGCGCGACCGTGCCGGTCGACCGCGTCGTCCTCCGCAACGGCGATCTCCAGCGGGCGACGCGTCGTCGCTTCGAGGAGGCCGCCGAGCGGTATCGGGAGCGGCGGCCGACCACGCGGTTCCGAGTGGCGACGGTGGCCGGCATCACCGGCGTGGTGCTCGGGTTCGTCGGGCAGTTCGTCGGCCAGGGCCCGGACGACTCGCTCGCGTGGACCGCGCTCGGGATCGGAGCGGCAGCACTCGCCCTCCGGGCCGTGCTGCCCCGCTGGATCCCGCTCAACGCCGACGGGCTCGAACTGCGGAACCGGGCGAACCTCCGTCGTGAACGGCTCGCCGCCGCGGATCTCCGCGACCGGGACGTGGCCACGACGGAGCTGCCCTGGGCCGTGCTGTTCGGCCAGGGCGAGGTCGTCGAGCGGGCCGCCGCATCCCTGGCGCGACCGGGGGCGGAGGTCGGATGGTACGCGTCCGCGGTCCCCGGGACGCCCGAGCGGCTGTCGTCGGGGCTCGCTGCGCTGAGCACCGCCCTCGCCCAGCCGATCACGCTCGGTGGCCGGGACGACGGGCGGTTCGGCGTCCCGCTCATCGACCAGTATCGGATGAAGACCGACTTCGGCTACTTCGGCGACGGTCGGGCCGGGGGCGGCCTGATCTACGGCGACGCGGCAGGTGCCGGACCGGACGGGTTCGGCGGCTTCGACGGCGGGTTCGACGGGGGCGGCTTCGACGGCGGCGGGTTCGACGGCGGAGGCGGCGGCGACGGGTCGTGAGGGTCGCGGCGCCGGTCAGCCGGTGACGAACCGCCGCCCGTAGAGCCGCTCGGCATTCCGCCACGCGATGCCCTCGGCCACGCGGCTCGCCTCGTCGAGCGGCCAGCCGTGCTCGGCGACGTATGCGCCGAGCACGCGTGCCGCGGCATCCCGCCACAGCCGTGCGCCGAGCAGCACGCGCTCGGGCACTCCCCACGCGTCGGTCGAGAAGAGCACGCGCGAGAACGGCGCGAGATCGAGCGACTCGCGCACGACCGCGTCGGCGTTCGCGCCGAGGAAGCCGACCGCGAGCCCGACGTCGAGGAACACGTGCGGGAAGACGTGCGCGAGCCATCCCGCCTCGCGCACGTAGGGGTAGCAGTGCAGGAACGTGATGCGCCCGCCGGTGCCCGCCGTCGCCGCGACGAGCGCCTGCATGCGGGCGGGGTTCGCGCGCTCGAGCATCAGGTCGGCGTCGCCGAACCCGGCGTGCACCTGCAGCACCGCGCCGCGTTCGAGCGCCCACCAGACGAGGTGGCGGATGATCGTCGGGTCGGCGAGGCGGGGGCGGGCGGATGCCGCGTTGCCGCGCCATCCGGCGAACCAGGTGTCGGCCGCCGAGCGCACGTCGACGTCCGTCGGCCGCACGGGGTCGAGCTCGAGCCCGCACCGGTGCGCGGCCACGGTCTTGAACGCGACCGCGTCGGCGACGGCCGCCTCGAGCGCCGGCCCGAGCCGTTCGACGAACTCGCCGCCCGAAGCGCTCCGCGCCAGCACGGCCTCGGCGATCGTCTCGAGCCGGGCGACGCGGTGAGTCGGCGCGGCGGCGAGCTGCGCCATCCGCTCATCGGGCATCAGCAGGTCGGGCCGGTGGCCGTCGTCGACGAGATAGGCGGCGATGCCGGAGGCCCGCAGGAGTCGCCGAGAGACCTCGTCGGATCCGAGCGCGCGGCGCGCGTCGAGGTAGTCGGCGGGGCTCGCGAAGGCCTCGAGACCCAGGAGCGGCGCGCAGTGGCGCCGCAGCGCGAACCCCTGACCGCTGTCGAGCACGTCGGCGGGTGACGTCGCGTGCTCGGCCTGCGTGAGCGCGGCGAGCACGTCGGCCTCGGTCGGGTCGGGCAGCAGGCCGTGCACGTGGTGGTCGACGAGCGGCATCCGCTCGATCGCCTCGGCCAGGTGCTGCACGGCGTCCGCGCCCATGCCGCGATCCTCTCGCGAACCGGGCGCGTCGACTACCCGAGCCGCTTCTCGAACCAGAAGTCGGCGTACGGCTCGCCGTTGAAGTCGGGGATCTCGGCATACCCGTGCGTGCGGTACATGGCGATCGCCTCGGTGAGAGTGCGATTCGTGTCGAGCCGGACCACGGCGACGCCGAGCCGCACCGCGGCCGCCTCGACGTCGCGGAGCAGTCGGGCGCCGACGCCCATGCCGCGCGTGCTCGCCGCGACCCAGAGCCGCTTGATCTCGGCGGGCTCGTCGCCGTGCAGCTTGAGGCCGACGCAGCCGACCGGCTCGCCGTGCAGGAATGCGACGAGGAAGGTGCCGTTCGGCTCGCGGAACTCGTCGTCGGGGGTCGGCCGCGTGCGGGCGGGGTCGAAGCCGAGGTCGAAGCGGGAGGCGAGCTCGGTGAAGTACGCCGTGACGCTCCGTCGGGCCGCGGGGTCGGCGGGGTCGACGGTGCGGACCTCGACGGCCGAGGCGGTCATGAGCCGCTCGACCTCGTCCATCGCGGCGAGGAGGCGCTCGCGCTGTCGGTCGGAGAGCGGGTCGAGGATGCCGCCGACGAGCGCGTCGGACGACCGATCGAGCTCGGCGCGCTCGGCAGCGCCGGCAGTCGTGAGCCGCGCGACGCGAACGCGCGAGTCGTCCGGGGAGGCTTGGACGCGGACGAGTCCGTCGGCCTCGAGTGCGCGAAGTTGCCGGCTGAGGTACCCCGAGTCGAGCTCGAGCCGCTCACGCAGCGCGCGCAGCTCGGCGCCGGCGCCGTTCGACGCCCCGATCTCCCACAGGAGCCGCGACTGGCCGAGCGGTCGGCCGCGAGCGAGGTAGCCGTCGTCGAGCGCGCCGATCCGTTCGGTGACCGTACGGTTGAACCGCCGCACCCTGGCGATGTCGTCCATATCTCTGACTCTAGTCAGGTAAAGCCACCGACGCGCGAACGAGATCCTCGCCCGACTGCTCGTTCGTACGATCATGCGACTCCTGGCGCCCGTCTGAGCCGCATGAGCCGGGTCATCCTGCGAATTCAGGTCGAGGTGATCGGCCGAAGCCGCGGCGGCCGGCGCCGCCTGAGGTACCTCAGGCGGGCCTGAGGCGCCGCGCCGCCCCAAGATAGGACACCCTCCCGATACGCCGCACCCGCCTCAGCGAGGAACCTGAGTGCAGGTGGTCAGCCACCGCACGAAGGGATCGGGATCATGGACCTCGCACACGGCTTCCTCGCACAGCAGATGACCGCGCACGACCAGCGCAACGCCGAGCGCGACGCCGAGCGGCGCAGCGCCGAGGCCGAGCGACGCGACCGCGCGCGCGCCGAGCGGACGGCTCGCAGTCCCCGACGCATCGGGCTGTTCGCGCGCCTCCACCTCGGCCAGCCGCGCGGCGCGCACTGATGCGGGTGATGCGGGCTCAGCCCCCGGCGTTGACCCGCACCGACGGGATCCACTCCACGTCGACGGTCGTCGGATCGACCCCGGCCGTGGTCAGCCGGTCGGTCAGGCCGGCGACGTCGGGTGCGTCGTCGCCGCCGGTGATGCGCACGAGGTAGGACAGCGCCGACACGTAGTCGACCGAGATCACGTCGAGATCGCTCGTCAGCGCCCATGCCTCGGCCGCCTGCGTGATGGTCGACTGCTGGGTGTTCAGCGTCGTCGTGACCCACGTCGACAGGCTGAGGGGGAGCGCGACGAGCACGAGCATCCCCGCGATCGCGATGTTCGACCGCTTGCGGTTGACGGCCTTGACGCCGGGCGGCGGGGGTTGATGTCCGATCCGGCCCCACCGCTGGACCCGGTAGATCGCCATGATGACGACGCCGGTGCCGAGGATCGCCGCGACGTTCGCGATGAAGAGCAGGAGCGAGCCGATCGAGCTGCCGATGTCTCCGGACTCGGCGGCGATGCCGACGACGACGAGCGGCGGCACGAGCGAGATCGCGATCGCGACGCCGGGCAGCGTGTCGGAGATGTCCTTGCGCACGAGCGCGATCGACCCGACGGCGCCGGTCGCGAGCGCGGCGAGCAGGTCGATGAGGCCGGGGGTCGCGCGCGCGGCGACCTGGGAATTCGTCTGCTCGGTGATCGGGGAGGCCGCGAGGAGGCCGACGCCGTAGCCGATCGCGATCGCCGCCGCCGCGCCGCCGACCATCATGAGCAGCGACCGCGTGAGGTTGCGCCGATCGCCGAGCACGGTCGCGAGCATGGTGCCCTGGATCGGCAGCATCATCGGCGCGACGATCATGGCGCCGATGACCGTGGCCGTCGAGTCGCCGACGACGCCCGCCGCCGCGATCACCGACGAGAGCGAGAGCAGGATCCAGAAGCGCTGGATCTTGCGGCGCCGCTTCGGGCCGTCCATGAACACCGACTCGCGCATGTCCTCGATGCGGTTGAGCGCGTCGGAGGGCGGCGGCGGGTAGACGGGCTCGGGCTCCGGCGACGGCTGCGCGGCGGGAGGCATGGACATGTGCGGGCTCCTCGGCTCGACCGGCGCGATGCCGGTGCTCAGCCGAGCGTACGACGGGCGGTGACGGATGCCCCGGCACGGCCGCGCCCGACCGCTCGTGTCGTGGCATCCGCCCCGCCCGCACGCGAAGCGGGCCCGCCCCCGAGGGGACGGGCCCGCCGCGTCATCCGTTCCGGATCGGTGCGGACTCAGTTCACGGGTTGAAGACGTGGACCGTCATCGCGCCACCCGTCTCCTGCGTCTTCACCGTGACCTTGACGCCCTCACCGGCGACGATCACGCCGCCGAGCGGGTTCGAGGCGTCGAAGTACCGCTCGGCGTCGGTGTCGTCGAACATCGCGATCTGCGTTCCGATCGGGCCCGCCGCGCCGATGTAGTCGACGGACTGGCTCTTGCCCTTGCCGACGAGGACCTCCTTGTGCAGCACGACCTCGTCGAGGTCCTGCAGTCCGAAGGTCGCGTCGTACGGCTGGCGCCGGTTGCTCGGGCCGGTGCCGGAGCCGTCCTCATAGGTGAACTTGGCCGGGTGCGAGTCCACCGGGAGCGCGAGGCCGTGGCCCTGGTGCTCGATGGTGTTGTTGTCGCCGTAGGCCTCGTCGACCGCCCACACGAGCATGCCGTCCTGGAACGGGAAGTGCTCGACGTGGTCCGGAGCCGTGTAGCCCTTGTCGAACTGGTACGGTCCGTGCTCGAGCGTGGCGTCGTAGTCGACGTAGGTGCGGTTCTCGACGAGGTAGTAGCGGTCGCCCTCGCTCGTCTCGGTGCCCGTCGACTGCGTGAAGCCGTCGCCCGCGGCGGTCCAGCCGTTGTCGCCGTTCTCGACGTCGTCGGTCAGGAGCGTCGTTCCGCCGCTCTTGATGACGATGTCGTCGAGGAACGCGCCGGCGTAGTGCACGCCGCCGTCGGTCTGGTAGCGGAAGCGGAACTGCACCTCGCTGCCGCCGGGGACGGAGTACCGGAGGTTCGACCAGCGACCGTTCGACGAGCCGTCGAGCGGCTTGCCGACCTGGGTCCAGTTCGCGCCGCCGTCCGTCGAGTACTCCGCATACAGGTAGTCGTAGCCGGCCTCGATGTCGTACCAGGCCTTGGCGGTGACGGTGGCCGAGCGCACACCGGTGAGGTCGAGCGTGCGCGTGAGCGTCGTGTTGAGGTCGTCGGCGCTGCCGGTCCACCACGCGTACGAGCCGGAGTTCGGCGTCGTGTACTCGCTCGTGATGCCCTCGTCGGCCACGTCGATGACGAGCGCCTGCTCCTGATCGGCGACCTGGCGGGCGGCCGGGCTGAGCGTGAACTCGCCGGCGTCGCCGGCGTCCTCTCCGACGACCGCGTAGTCGAGCCAGCCGAGCTGGAGCTTCTCCCACGGGCCCATGTAGTTGGGCGTGGTGCCGATGTCCTCCGTGCCGTCGCCGAGCCACGAGCCGCTGGACATGAGCGTCCAGAACGACGTCGAGTTCTCGCCGCCCGCGGTGTCGTAGAAGTCGGGCAGGCCGAGGTCGTGCGCGAACTCGTGCGCGAACACGCCGAGGCCGCCGTTCTCGGCCTCGACGGTGTAGTCGCCGATCCAGAAGCCGGTGTCGCCGATCTGGGCGCCGCCGAACTTCACCTGGGTGCCGTCGACGGTCGGGCCGGTCTGGCCGTAGTCGGTCGAGTTGACGTACCAGCGGTGCGACCAGATCGCGTCCTCGCCCTGCGCGCCGCCGCCGGCGTCCTCGCCCTCGCCGGCGTGCACGGCCTGGAAGTGGTCGAGGTAGCCGTCGGGCTCGTCGAAGATTCCGTCGTTGTCGTAGTCGTAGCGGTCCCAGACGTCGAACGAGGCGAGCTCGGCCTTGATGTCGGCGAGGCTCTTGCCCGCGGCCACCTGCGCGTCGTACCACGCGTTGCCGGAGTCCTCGATGAACTGCCAGGCCCCGCCGTAGTCCTCGACGCTGTTGTCGCCGTAGGTCGAGGCGTTGCCGGGCACCTGCACCCAGTCGCTGACCTCGCCGTCGACGGTGTAGTTGCCCGACGACTGCTTCGTGTAGAAGTCGGCGAACGAGTCGCCGGTCTCGCTGAAGAACAGGTCGTCGTAGTAGGCCGGGTCGAAGTCGGCTCGCCAGTGCGTGCTGTTGTTCACGCTGCGGTCGGGCTGGGGGATCTCGTTGTGCAGCGGGCCGGGCGTGGTGCCGAGCTTGCCGCTGCCGGAATCGCCGAACTCGGAGAGGATCGTGAACAGCCGCCCGGTGCCCTGCACGGCGGCCTCGTAGTACTTGTCCTCGGCGATCTCGACGACGCCGTCCTCGCCGGGCGAGGCCTGGCCCGACAGGATGAGCTCCTGCGCGGCCTTCCGGCGCTCGTCCTGTCGCTGCGTGAGCGGGCCTGGGCGGTTGTCGGGTCGGGTTTCGGCCGCTGCAGTCGAATCGGTAGGGGAATCGTTCGCGGGTGCGGCGATCGCGGCCGGTCCGAAGGCGGCTCCGGCGACCATCGTCGCGCTCGCTGCGGTCACAGCGAGCCATCCGCGCGTGCGTTGCTTCACGTGCGCTCCTTACAGGGAATTCGCCCGGGATTCCCGGGCAAGTGAGAGGGACGCTAACACGCACCGCCGTCAGGGGGAAGAGCTCCGGGCGGTGTTGACGAAGCCTCATGAACGGGCCGGGCGGGTGTCGCAGCATCCGCGGGCTCGAGACGGCGAAGTCGCACGAATCCGGTGTCCGATTCGGATCAGACGTCGATCCGTGCGACTTCGCGCCCGATCGTCGAATGCGACTCAGGCGGCCCGGCGCTGTGCGTCGACCAGGTCGCGGAGCGCCTCGACGAGCGGGGTGGTGGGGCGCCCGAGGAGTCGGGCGAGCGTGCCGTCCGACTCGGCCAGGTCGCCGCGCGCGATGCCCTCGTCGATGGCCGCGACGAAGCCCGCGGTGCCCTCGTCGAGGCCGGCGGCGACGAGGGCCGCGACGCGCTCCGCGGGCGACTGGTCGACGAACGCCACGTCGCGGCCGAGCACCTCGGACGCGGCCGCCGCGAGCTCCGCGAACGTCCACGGCTCGTCGCCGCCGAGCTCGTACACCTCGCCGACGTGACCGTCCTCGAGCAGGACGACCGCCGCAGCCTCGGCGTAGTCGCGACGCGGTGCCGATGCGACCCGACCCGAGTCCGTCGCCGCGGCGATCACACCCGTCGAGGCCGCGAGCGAGACATCCTGCGCGTAGTTCTCGGTGTACCAGTTGTTGCGGAGGATCACGGCCGGAACGCCGATCTCGGCGATGACCTCCTCGGTGCCCCGATGCTCGGGCATCAGGACCAGCTCGCTCGTGGCGGCCTTCGGGCCGCTCGTGTAGGCCACCTTGGCGATGCCGGCCGACTTCGCGGCCTCGATCACGTTGCGGTGCTGCGCGACGCGCTCGCCGAACGCGGTTCCCGAGATCAGCAGCATCGCGTCGACGCCCTCGAGCGCGGGGGCGATGGTCTCGGGGTGTGCGTAGTCGAGCTCGACGGTGCGGATGCCGCGTGCGGCGAGGTCGGCGATGGCCGCGGTGTCGCGTGCGGCGGCGACCACGTCGGCGGGGGCGGCCCCGCGCTCGAGCAGCGCCTCGACGACGAGGCGGCCGAGGTGGCCGGATGCAGCGGTGACGAGGATGGTCATGGGAACTCCGTTCGATCGGTTCCGACGGTGTCGGTTCACCGAGTCCCAACCCGGCCGACCGGGTTCGCCTTCCCTGTTGGAGGTACCCACTTTGAAGTAAGGTACGCACATGGTGGTAAGTCTTGCGCAGATCCGGGAGACCTCCGGCGAGGTCTTCATGGAGGGCTGCCCGACCCGCGTCGTGCTCGACCACGTCATGAGCAAGTGGGGCGTGCTGGTGCTGCTCGCGCTCACCGACGGCACGCTCCGCTGGGGCGAGCTGCGCCGCGAGGTCCAGGGCATCAGCGAGAAGATGCTCGCCTCGACGCTCCGCACGCTCGAGGCCGACGGGCTCGTGGCCCGGACCAGCTACCCGGAGGTGCCGCCGCGCGTCGAGTACGCCCTGACCGATCTCGGTCGCGAGCTCATGGACCGGATGCTGCCGCTCGTCGAGTGGGTCGCCGCGCACGCCGACTCGATCGTCGAGCGCTGAGCCGAGCGGGCGTCTGCCGAGCGCCGAAGGGGCCGATGGGGTCTTGCCGCTCGGGCGGGGCCGTCGTAGCGTCGCGCTCAGCGGCATCCGTGGCCGGCGACCGAACGCGGACCACGACTCGTGACCCGGGCGACCCGGATGCGGCCGGTCCGACACGAGGGAGGCCGGAGCCGTGGACCGCGACGAGGTCGAACGCCGGATGGTCGACGCCGCGACGGCGGTCCGGGAGGCGCGCTGGGAGGACGCGCGCGACGCCTATGCCGACGTCGTCGAGAACGGGTCGAGTCCCGACGCGCTCGACGGACTCGGTCGTGCGTCGTGGTGGCTCGGCGACACCGCTGCCGCGGTCGAGGCTCGCACGCGGGCGTATGCGGCCTACCGCCGGTCGGGTCGGAACGACGACGCCGTCCGCGTCGCGACGTGGCTGGCGATCGAGCACGCCGCGACGCCCGGTCGCGAGGCGATCAGCCGTGGATGGCTCGCTCGCGCCATGCGGCTCGCGGCGGGAGCGGACGCCTCCGCAGAGGGCCGCCTGGCGCTCGCGCGGAGCATGCTCGAGACCGATCCGGTCCGGGTCGCCGACCTCGCCGACGCCGCTCTCGTCTCGGCGCGGGATCGAGGGGACGTCGCGCTCGAGATCCGGGCCCTCGCGAGGTCCGGGCTCGGGCTCGTCCGCTCCGGCCGTGCCGCCGCCGGGATCGAGCGCCTCGACGAGGCGATGGCCGCGGCCTCCGCGGGGGAGGCGGACGAGCCCGAGGTCTTCGCCGAGACCTGCTGCGACATGGTCGCGGCGTGCGAGGAGACGCTCGACGGGCGGCGCCTCGAGCAGTGGGGCGGAGTGGCGGAGCGGTTCCTGCGCGCGCGCCCGGATCCGACGCTGCTCGGGTTCTGCGGCTCCTGCTGCGCGGGCGTCCTCGCCGCGCGGGGGGACACCGCAGGCGCCGAGCGGTGGCTCGGCTGGACCATCGACCGGCTCGAGGCCGGCGGCCACGCGGCGCGCTGCGTCGACCCTCGCGCCCGCCTCGCGGAGCTTCGCGTCGCGCAGGGTCGGCTGGAGGAGGCGGAGCGGCTCGTCGCGGGGATCGAGGCCCGCCCGGAGACCGTCCGGGCGATGGTCGCCATCCACCTGGCGCGCGGCGAGTCCGGCGTGGCGTCGTCAGTGCTGCATCGCCGACTCGCGAAGGTCGGGCCGGACTCGATCGCCGCGATCCCGGTCCTGGCGATGCTCGTCCCCGTCCAGGTCGAGCGGCGCGATCGCGCGGGCGCGGAGGCGTCAGCGGCCCGACTGGCGCAGCTGGCGCAGCATTCGGGCGCGGAGGTGCACCGAGCGCTCGCCGAGGTCGGCAGGGCACGGGTCGACCTCGCGTGGGCCGATGCGGGGGCGGCCGTCGTCGGGCTCCGCTCGGCGGCCGAACGGTACGACCGCATCCGGATGCCGCTGGACGCCGCCCGGACGCGTGCACTCCTCGGGCGCGCGCTGGCGGAATCGGGCGATCCGGACTCGGCGATCGCCGAGTCGAGGTCGGCGGCCTCGGTGCTCGACCGGGCGGGCCTCATCGCCGAGGCCGATGCGGCGGACGGGTTCGCCCGGTCGCTCGGCGGTCGCGGACGCGTCGGGCCGAAGAACGTCGGAACCCTCACCAGGCGCGAGCAGGAGGTGCTCGGGCTCGTCGCCGAGGGGCTGAGCAACGCCGAGATCGCCGAGCGGCTGTTCATCAGCCCGGCGACCGCGGGCCATCACGTGAGCAACCTGCTCGCCAAGCTGGGCGCGCGGAGCCGGACCGAAGCCGCGATGCACGCGCACCTGCTCCGATCCGGCTGACGCGACGGGCTCAGGCGGCGCCCGCGTGCTGGAGCGCGCCGATCTGGTCGAGCAGGCCGAACGTGTCGGGTGCGGCCCAGACCTCCGCGATCCGCCCGCCCTCGATCCGGAAGACGTCGATCTCGTCGATGCCGACGACGCGACCGGTCGGCGCGACGCCGAGGAAGTCGCCCCGGTGCGTGCCGGTGCAGCGGACTCGCGCGGTCACTTTGTCGCCGTCGGTCAGGAGTTCCTCGATCGCGACCTCGGCGTCGGGGAACGCGGTGAACCAGAACCGCCCCTCCTCGCGGATGCCGTCGCGGCCCTGGCTCGACGACGAGTTGTTGACGAAGTCCTCGGCGACGAGGCCCGCCGCCGTCTCCACGTCGTGCCGGCTCCACGCCTCGTAGAACCGGCGGACGACGTCGGTGTTCTCGGTGTTCATGATCCGCTCCTCCCGTCGGGTCGTCGTGCTTCGACGGTGTCACGACGACGGCCTCGGAGCATGGTGAGGATTCGCCATTCCGCTGGAATCGCGAGCCTCCCGCGCGGTGCCGCGGCGTCGAACAGGGGCTTGCCCTGCGGCGCGATCGCGTCGTAGCGTCGCGCGCAGCAGCATCCGTCGCCGACGATCGGGGGATCACATGGCCGCGTCCGCACTGCCGCCGAGCGGCGAGCTTCCCGGCGATCGAGCCGGCGGATCCGCGAAGACCTGCGACGCCCGCGGGATGGTCGAGATCCACCGCATGTACCGGGCCCAGTTCGCCGAGGGGCCCGAGCTCGTCGGGCGGGTGGCCGAGGGGGATGCCGCGCACGCGGACGTCGTCGGCGATCACCTCGCGCTCATCTCGGGAAGCCTGCACCACCACCACGAGTGGGAGGACGAGCATCTCTGGGACACGCTCGACGATCGCGCACCCGCCTGCGCCGGCCACGTCGAGCGCATGAAGGCCCAGCACGCGGCGATGCTCGTGCACCTGCGGGAGCTCGATGCGGCGCTGCCGGCCTTCCGGGGGAGCGGTCGATCGGCGGATGCCGCGCCCGTGCTCGCTGCGCTCGCGGGCGTGAACGACGCCCTCGCCGTCCACCTCCCCGACGAGGAGGCGAACATCGTGCCGGTCATGGAGACGACGCTCACCCAGGCGGAGGTCGACGCGGCCGGCGAGCACGGCCGGAAGACGACTCCGAAGGGCAAGACCTGGCAGGCGCTCGGCGCGATCCTCGCCGCGCAACCCGACGGCGGCGACGAGTGGCTGCACGAGCACATGCCGCTGCCCGGGCGATTGGCGTGGCGGCTCATCGGCAAGCGCGACTACGCCGCCAACCGGGCGGCGCTCACGGGCGAGTCGCAGACCTGACGGCGGCCGCGGCCCCGGTCAATCCGCCTCGGCCTCGGCCTCGACCTCGTCGCCGACGGAGATGCGATCCGCGGCGCCGGCGTCGCGGCCGTCGTGGCCCGCGAGCTCGGGGATGAGGCGGATGCCGAACCAGGTCGCGCCGTCCCACTTGCGGTGCCGCGCGAGCGTGCGGATCGGCTCCTTGCCCCGCGTGAGGGTCGTGGGGTCGATCGTCGTCATGACGCAGCGGTCGCACACCTCGGCGAACCGGAACCCGACGCCGCCGATGCGCACGCGCGTCCAGGCGTCCTCGGCGAATGGCTCGCCACCGTCGACCACGACGTTCGGGCGGAACCGGAGCATGTCGAGCGGCGGCACGTCGTCGGGGGTCCACGCGTCGAGCTGGGCGAGCGATGCCTCGCTCGTGAGCAGCAGCGGGCCGGCGTCCGCGAGCGTGAGCCCCTCTCCGGGCCGGTCGCCGTGCACGGGGTTCACCGGTCGTTGCCTCGGGTCGGGCTGCCAGACGAGCCGGAGCGGGGTGTGCAGGCGCGCGCTCAGCCAGTCGTCGGCGTCGTCGCCCGCGGGAAGCGCCGTGCGCTGCCGCGAGTGTCCGACGGCCACCGGCGCAGCGTCGTGCGGCGGGTCGACGCGAAGCGGCTCGGCGTCGCCGGGCCCGGCCAGCAGCAGCCCGCCGTCGGCGAGCGGCTCGGCCGTGAGACCGAGCAGGGCGTTGCGCTCCCGCGCCGTCACGGGCACGCCGTCGGCGTCGACGACGCCCCACCGGCGGTCGCCCTCGAGCCCCCACGACCGCACCACGGCCGAACCGACGTCGCGCCCTGCGAAGGACTTGACGGGGTACACGCGGAGCCGGGTCACCTGCATCCCGTCACGCTAGTCGACGGGACCGAAGCCCCGGTCCTCCCCGATGCGGTGCCGCGAGGCTGGTGGCGTCGTCCGACGGGAGGGGATGGGCCATGCCGTACGACGTCCGCATCGTGAGCGTTCCGCACCGGCACCTGGCGGTCGTGCGGGAGCGCACCACCTTCGCCGGGATCCCCGCCGTCATGGCCAGCGCGTTCGAGCGCGTCGCGGCCGTGCTCGGCCCGCGCGGCCTCCTCGGCGACGGCCCGGCGATCGGACGCTACAGCGGGATGGATCCGGCGACGGATGCAGTCACCGTGAGCGCGGGATTCGTCGTGGGCGGCCCCATCGAGGCCGAGGGCGACGTGGTGCCGGACGAACTGCCGGCCGTGGAGGTCGCGACGACGACGCATCTCGGCCCGTACGACCGGGTGTCCGAGGCGTACGACGCGATCGCCGCCGCGATGTCGCTGCACGGGCGCGAGCTCGACGAGTCGACGATGTGGGAGGAGTACTGGAGCCCGCCCGGTACGCCCGACGAGGAGACCCGCACGGTCGTCTACTGCCCGCTCCGGCCGGCCGGCTGATCGCTCGCACGCTGGGACCGATGGTCGGACGTGCGTGCGAGCATGGACGACATGCCCGCCGACCGCACGCCCGACTGGCGCGCCGCCCTCGCGGGCCTCGAAGCGGCCGGCGCCTCCCGGGCCGCCGAGGTGACCACGACGGATGCCGCGCCGGCGACCGGTGCCGACGGCCTCCGCCCGCTCGGGCTGCAGTTCGAGTTGCGCCGCCGCGTCCAGCGCCGGAGCGGCGAGTGGCGTGGTCCGCGCGACGAACCCGCACGGCGGGTCTCCGGGGTCGACCGGCTCGCCGTCCGCCCGGTCGCGCAGGGGGCTCGCGGCACGTGGGTGAAGAACGGCCTCACCTGGCAGAACATCGCCTACCAGGCCTCCGCCGCGGGCGTCGATCCCGCGCAGTCGCGCTGGTTCGCGCAGTTCGCGATGCTCAAGGGCACGACGCCCTCGGTGCACGTCTACGGCTCCGAGTGGATCACGGTCGACGAGTTCGAGAGCCCGCTGCTCTGGGCGCTCCTCGTCGAGGCGGGCCGGCTCGGCATCGCGCTCGTCGGGTCCGACATCACGCCCGAGGTCGTGCTGCACGGCTCGGCGACGCTCGGCCTCGACGCGAGCCGCGCCGACGGCGACCTGGTGCTCGCACCGACGCTGACGTTCGACGGCGAGCCGTGGTCACTCGACGGCGAGCGTGCGGACGACGGCAGCCGCGCGGGCGACGGCAGCGGCGTCGGCATCCGGCCGATCGCGGGGCACGGCCTCTACCGGTTCGACCTCGACGCGGGCCGCATCGAGCTCGCGCCGGTCGCGACCGGTCTCGGCTCGGCCGAGCTCGCGCTGCTCGATGCACCCGAGCCGATCCGCGTGCCCGCCGCCGAGGTGCCCGAGTTCCTCGCCGCGCACGTGCACCCGCTCGCCCGCACGCTCGCGATCACGAGCCGCGACGCGACCTTCGAGCTGCCGCCCGCCCCACCCGCGACCCTCGTCCTCGACGCCCGGTACGAACCCGACGACGTGCTGCGCCTCGCCTGGCGGTGGCAGCACGGCGACGGGCGCACGAGCGACGTCGACCCGACGGCCGAACCCGACCCCGAGTTCGACGACGACCTCGTCGCGCGCGTCGCCGACGAGCTCGGCTGGGTGCCGTTCGAGGCCGTCCTCCTGCGGGGCATCGATGCGGCGGAGTTCTCGGTCGAGCGGATGCCGCGGCTCGAGGCCCTCGCCGACCGGAGCGCGAGCCCGTTCCGCATCGACGTCCGCGGCGAACGCCCCGACTACCGCGAGGCGACCGAACGGCCCGAACTCGCCGTCTCCCTCGTCGAGAGCCGCAAGCGCGACTGGTTCGACCTCGGCGTCGTCGTGACCGTCGGCGGCCGGAAGGTCCCCTTCATGCCGCTCTTCCGCGCGCTCGCCTCGGGCCGCAAGCGGCTCCTGCTCGTCGACAAGAGCTACCTCTCGCTCGACCTGCCCGTCTTCGACGAGCTCCGCGACCTCATCGACGAGGCCGGCACGCTCGACGAGTGGGAGACCGGCGTGCGCATCCACCGCAGCCACGCGAGCCTGTGGGCCGACTTCGAAGACCTCGCGGACGTCGCGGAACCGGCGCTCGCGTGGCGCGCGACGATCGCCGGCCTCGAGCACGGCGACGTCCCCGAGCTCCCGCCCCCGTCGGGCCTCGCGTTGCCGCTCCGGCCGTACCAGCTCGACGGGTTCCGGTGGCTCGCGTTCCTGCACGCCAACCGGCTCGGCGGGGTGCTCGCCGACGACATGGGCCTCGGCAAGACCGTGCAGTGCCTCGCGCTCGTGCTGCACGCGGTCGAGCAGGCGACAGCGGATGCCGCGGCCCTGTCCGGGGCCGCGGCGACGGCGGGCGGGGCGCGACCGTTCCTCGTCGTCGCTCCGACCTCGGTCGCCTCGAACTGGGTGCGCGAGGCGGCGCGGTTCGCGCCCGGCCTGCGTGTGGCATCCGTCACGGCGACGACCGCGAAGCGGCGCCGGTCGCTCGCAGAACTCGCCGCCGGAGTCGACCTCGTCGTGACGACCTACGCCGTGCTCCGGCTCGATGCCGAGGAGTTCGGCGGCCTGGAGTGGGCCGGGCTGTTCCTCGACGAGGCGCAGTTCGTCAAGAACGCGGCGACGCGCGTGCACGAGGCGGCCCGCGGCATCCGTGCGCCGTTCCGCGTCGCCGTCACCGGCACGCCGCTCGAGAACCACCTCGGCGAGTTGTGGGCGATCCTGCGGATCGTGGCGCCGGGCCTGTTCCCGTCGCGTCGCGCGTTCGACGAGCGCTACCGTCGGCCGATCGAGGAGGACCGGAACGCCGATCGGCTCGACCGGCTGCGCCGCCGCATCCGGCCGCTCGTGCTCCGCCGCACCAAGGAGGCCGTCGCCCCCGAGCTCCCGCCGAAGCAGGAGCAGGTGCTCGAGGTCGACCTCGCGCCCGAGCACCGGCGGCTCTACGACGTCGTGCTGCAACGCGAACGGCAGAAGCTGCTCGGCCTCGTCGACGACCTCGACCGGCAGCGGTTCATCGTCTACCGGTCGATCACGCTGCTCCGCCTGCTCGCGCTCGACGCGAGCCTCGTCGACGCCGAGCAGTACGCCGGCATCGCCTCGGCGAAGCTCGACGCGCTGTTCGAGCAGCTCGACGACGTGCTCGCCGAGGGGCATCGTGCCCTCGTGTTCAGCCAGTTCACGTCGTTCCTCGATCGGGTCGCCGACCGGCTCGACGCCGCTGGGGTGCCCTACGCGCACCTCGACGGGTCGACGCCCGCGCGCCGTCGCGACGACGAGGTCGCGCGCTTCCGCTCGGGCGAGGCATCCGTCTTCTGCATCAGCCTCAAGGCCGGCGGGTTCGGCCTGAACCTCACCGAGGCCGACTACGTGTTCCTGATGGACCCGTGGTGGAACCCGGCGAGCGAGGACCAGGCGATCGACCGCGCCCACCGCATCGGACAGGACAAGCAGGTCATGGTCTACCGGCTGGTCGCCGCGGGCACGATCGAGCAGAAGGTCATGGAGCTGAACGAGAAGAAGGGCGAGCTCGCGGCATCCGTGCTCGACGCTGAAGCGCCCGCCGGGGCGCGGCTCGACGTCGCCGAGCTGCGGGCGCTGCTCGACGACGACCCGGTCGGCACCGGCTCACCCGTGCGCGGTCGCGCCCGGGACCTCGTCGAGTGAGTGGTACACGGGGATCCCCCGCTCGCGGGCGATCGCGACGTCCTGGTCGGCCCCGCGCGACTCGCCGGGAAGGCGGAGCACCGCGTCGCAGCGCTGCAGCAGGCGCTCGGCGGTCGGGTACATGACCTCGGCGGCCAGCGGGTCGGCCGGCCCGCTCGCACCGGCGCTCGACAGCACGGGCAGGGCGACCCACTCGCCGATCATCGGCACGTGGCCGGCCCGGAAGATGGGCCAGGCCGCCTCCTCGAGTCGCCGGAGGTTGCGTGCCATGAGCTCGGGGTCGCCCCCCGTACCAGAGGCGTAGGGTCCGGCGATCAGGATCATCATCGGTGCAGTCATATCGGGCATAATAACGAAGAAACGTGCAAGAACGAGAAGGAATCGGAATGCTAGCTGCCGCGCGCAAGGACCTGCTGCTCGAACGCCTCCGCCGGGACGGGCGCATCGTCGCGAAGGAGATCGCCGTCGAGCTCGGGCTCTCGGAGGACAGCATCAGGCGCGACCTGCGCGAACTCGACCACGCGGGCCTCGCCGTGCGGGTCTACGGCGGTGCGCTTCCCGCCTCGCCCGCCGTCGCCGACTACGCCGGTCGGATGTCGGTGGCCCCGGAGAGCAAGCAGCGGGTCGCCGCGGCGGCCGTTTCGCTCATCGAGCCGGGCGCCACCGTGATCCTCGACGGCGGCACGACGACGAGGGCGATGGTCGACGCCCTGCCGACGACGCTCGAGTGCACGGTCATCACGCACAGCCCGACCATCGCCGCGGCGCTGCTCGAACACGCCGCGGAGGTGTTCCTCATCGGCGGACGCCTGTTCAAGCACTCCGCCGTGGCGAGCGGCGCGGCGGCGGTCGAGGCCGCGGGCCGGATCAGCGCCGACCTGTTCTTCCTCGGCGTCACCGGGGTGCACGCGACCGAGGGGCTGACCACGGGCGACCCGGAGGAGGCGGCGATGAAGCGCGCCCTGGCGTCACGCGCGGCCGAGACCTACGTCCTCGCGAGCGAGGAGAAGATCGGTGCGGCGTCCCGGTACCTCGTCCTTCCGATCGAGGGCGTCGCGGGGATCGTGACCGACGCGGATCCCGCCGACCCGACGATGCGCGACCTGGCGGCGGCGGGCATCCGCCTCACGCACGCGGCCGGTCCGCGCTGATCTCCGACGACGTCCCAGCGGCGAGCCGCTCCCGATCCGCCGCGCGCAGCCGTCGGATCCACTTGTCGCCCTCGACCGCCACCACGACGAAGAGCAGCAGCACGATGCACTCCAGCCACTGCCATCCGGTGAGGGAGACCGTGCCGAGCAGCCGCTGCAGGAAGCCGAGCTCGGTCGAGAGCACGATGATGATGACCGGCCATACCAGGAACTTCGAGATCGCGGCGATCGGCGGAACGAGGCCCGACTCGGGGGAGCGCCGCATGAGCAGGGCGCTCAGCACCGTTCCCAGCCCGACCACGACGTAGGCCATCGTCATCGAGGCGGTCGGCTCGGTCGCGCTCGGCACGTCGGGACCGAGCACCAGCGGCACGAGCGTGACGAGGAAGATCACCGCGCCGTAGCCGAGCCACTCGGCCACCGAACGGGGGTTCACGATCCCGAGCTTCGGATTCCGCGGCGGCTCCTGCATCGTCGCGGGGGGAGCCGCGTCGGCCGCGATCCCGAGCACCGCGAACAGCGTGACGAAGAAGTTCAGGAACAGCACCTGCGTGGGGAAGAGGGCGACGCCCTCGGCGATCTGGAACGCGCTGGCCGCGAGGAACAGCAGGATGAGGCTGATCAGCTGCGTCATCTGGAAGCGCAGGTAGGCGGTGATCTTCGCGTACACGATCCGGCCGAGCTCGACCGCGTGCACGAGCGTCGAGAAGTCGTCGTCGGTGAGCACGAGCTTCGCCGCCTGCTTCGTGACCTCGGACCCCGAGCCCATCGCGACGCCGACATCGGCCTGCTTGATCGCGGCCGCGTCGTTGACCGCATCTCCGGTCATCGCGACGATCTCGCCCTGCGCCTGGAGCAGGCGGACGAGCCGCAGCTTGTCGTCGGGCGTGACCCGGCCGAACACGTGCAGGTCGGGCAGGCGCCGCGTGAGCTCCTCGTCGCTCATGGCCTTCAGGTCGGCACCGCTCACCGCGCCCGCGCCGAGCCCCAGCTCGCGGCCGATGGCGCCGGCCGTGACCGCGTGGTCGCCCGTGATCATGCGCACCTCGATGCCGGCGCTCGCCGCGACCTCGACGGCGACCTTCGCTTCGGGCCGGAGCGGGTCGACGATGCCCACGAGACCGATGAGGGCGAGTTCCTGCACCCACGACATCGGGTCGGCGGCGACCTTGCCCTCGTCGGCGTCGTCGACGAACCGGGCCGCGAAGGCGAGGGTGCGCAGGCCGGTCGCCGACATGTCCTCCAGCTCCGACGTCGCGGCACCGGCGTCGACGGGCACGAGTTCGCGCTCGGTCGTGAGCATCGTCGCGCAGCGCCCGAGGACCACGTCGGGGGCGCCCTTCACCAGCAGCACGAGCCGCAGCTCGCCGCGCACCGGCATCCGCTGCAGGGTGGCCATGAACTTGTAGTCGGAATCGAACGGCACCTCGGCGAGGCGCGGATAGTCGCGCCGGGCGGCATCCGCATCGATGCCGAGCTTCGCGCCGAGCACGATGAGCGCGGCCTCGGTCGGGTCGCCCACGACCTCGCCGGCCGGCGACACCGTCGCGTCGTTCGGCAGGCTGATCGCGAGGCCGAGCGTCGCGGCCTCGACCGGTTCGTCGGTCGCGCCGAGCATGCGGCCGTCGAACGAGTACCCCTCGCCGGTGACGCGGAAGTGGTCGCCGCCCATCCACGCCGTGCGCACGGTCATCTCGTTCATCGTGAGCGTGCCGGTCTTGTCGGAGCAGATCGCGCTCGTCGCGCCGAGCGTCTCGACGTCGTTCAGCGACGCGACGATCGCGCGCTGGTCGGCGAGCTTCGATGCACCCCACGAGAGCAGGCTCTGCACGAACACCGGCAGGCCCGTCGGGATCGCGGAGATCGCCACGGCGGTGCCGAGGAACAGCAGCTCCGTCACGCTCTGCCCGCGCACCGCGCCGATCACGATGATCACGAGCACGGCGCCCCACGCGATGATGCCGAGCACCTTCGTGAGGGAGTCGAGCTCGCGCTGCAGGGGGGACCTGCCGGACCCGACCTCGGTGAGCATCGACGCGATGCGGCCCATCTGGGTGCGCATGCCCGTCTCGACGACGAGCATGCGCGCGGTGCCGCGCGTGACCGACGTGTTCTGGAACACCATCGACGTGCGATCGGCGAGGGCCGTGCCGGCGTCGTTCGGCGTCGGGCTCTTCGCGATCGGCAGCGATTCACCCGTCAGCGCGGACTCCTGGGTCTCGAGGTTCGCGGCGCGGAGGATGCGGCCGTCGGCGGGCACGAGGTCGCCGGCCTCGAGGTCGACGAGATCGCCCGGCACGAGGTCGGTGGCGTCGACCTGGCGGATCGAGCCGTCGCGCAGCACGCGCGCCTGGGGAGTCTGCAGCTTGGCGAGCGCGTCGACGCTGCGCCTCGCCTTCAGCTCCTGGCGCGTGCCGCTGATCACGTTGTAGAGCACGAGGATCCCGACCACGATGGCGGTCGAGACCTGCCCGATGAGCAGCGACACGATCGCGACGGCGATGAGCATCAGGGTCATCAGCTGCGTGGTCTGGACCAGGGCGATGCGCCACGCGCTCGGCGGCGGCGCGCTGACGAGCGCATTCGGCCCCACCTCGGCGAGGCGCGAGGCCGCCTCGGGAGCGGCGAGCCCGCGCGCGCCGTCGCTCCTGGCCTCGGCGAGGGCCTCGTCCGGCAGCAGCGACCACCACGCGGTGCCCTCCTCGTCGGCGGGCTGCGCGTGCGATGCCTCTGGCTGCGTGTCGATGCTCACCGGACCCCCTCGCCGAACTCGTCTGGCCACACCCTAGCCGCGCGGCGCACCGGGCACAGCAGAATGGACGGCGGAGGTCGACGATGATCACGCACGAGGTCCTGAACCAGCCGCCGCCCCGGCAGGGCGTCGACGAGTTCGCCGCGAACATCCCGCTCGTCGAGGCGGTCGCCCGATGGGGCACGGCGGCGTTCTCCGGGGGAGCGGGGACCGAGGCGGATGCCGCGTCGCGCACGCTGCACGACCTCGGCCGGCTGGTCGGCTCGGCCGACTTCCAGCGCGACGCCGAGCTCGCGAACGTCGACCCGCCGCGGCTGGTCACGCACGACCGGTGGGGCCACCGGATCGACGAGGTCGAGTACGACGGGTCCTACCACCGGATCATGGCCGCCGCGATCGGGTCGGGCGCGCACACCTCGGCGTGGGCCGACCCGCGGCCCGGCGCGAACGCCGACCGCGCGGCGGCCTTCCTCCTGCTCGCGCAGGTCGAGCCCGGCCACGCGTGCCCCGTGTCGATGACGCACGCCGCGGTCGCGACCCTCGAGCACGCCGCCGACGGACTGCAGGCGGAGTGGATGCCACGGCTGCTGAGCCGCACGTACGCACCTGGTCTCGGGGACATCGGCGGGTCGCCGAAGCCGTCCGCGCTCGTCGGCATGGCGATGACCGAGAAGCAGGGCGGGTCGGACGTCCGGGCGAACACGACCCGGGCCGTGCGGCGCCCGGGAGGCGGCATCCGCTCGGAGTGGGGTGCGGAGTACGGCCTCACGGGGCACAAGTGGTTCTGCAGCGCGCCCATGAGCGACGCGTTCCTCGTGCTGGCCCAGGCGCCGGGCGGGCTGTCGTGCTTCTTCGTGCCGCGCATCCTGCCCGACGGCACGCGCAACGTGTTCCGCATCCAGCGGCTCAAGGACAAGCTCGGCAACCGCTCCAACGCGTCGAGCGAGATCGAACTCGACGAGACGACCGCCTGGCTCGTGGGCGAGGAGGGTCGCGGGGTCGCGACGATCGTGCAGATGGTCACGCGGACGCGCCTCGACTGCGTGATCGGCACCGCGGCGGGGATGCGACAGGCCGTCGCGGAGGCCGCCTGGCACGTGCGCCACCGGCGTGCGTTCGGCGCGCTGCTCGTCGACCAGCCTGCGATGGCGGCGGTCGTCGCCGATCTCGCCGTCGAGTCGGAGGCGGCGACGCTCACGGCGCTCCGGCTCGCCCGCGCCTACGACGTCGATGCGACCGAGTCCGAGCAGGCGTTCCGTCGGCTCGCGACCGCGGTCGCCAAGTTCCAGGTCTGCAAGCGCGGACCCGACCACGCCGCCGAGGCGCTCGAGTGCCTCGGCGGCAACGGCTACACCGAGTCCTTCCCGCTCGCGCGTCGCTATCGCGAGCAGCCGCTGCTCGCGATCTGGGAGGGCTCGGGCAACGTCATCGCGCTCGACGTGCTGCGAGTGCTCGCGCGCGAGCCCGAGGCGTTCATGGCCTTCTTCGACGTCGTCGGCGAGGCGGTGGGCGAGCACCCGGCGTTCGACCTCGCGCTCGCCGAGGCGCGGGCGGTGGTCGGCGAGGTGAGCCGGGCGGATGCCCCGACCGCGGCGTTCCGCGCGCGGGAGCTCACCGAACGGCTCGCGCTCGTGCTCCAGGCGTCGCTGCTCGTGCAGCATTCGCCGGGCGCGGTCGCCGACGCCTTCGTGCGGTCGCGCATCGAGGGCGACGGTGGGTCGATGTACGGCGCGCTGCCACCGGGCACCGACGTCGCCGCGATCCTCGAGCGGGCCTGAACGGCGCCCCGGCGACCGTCGGTGACGCCGTCGTGACAGGCGTCCGCCCGACGCGAGAGGATGGCGGGGTGAGGGACCGCGCGAACTGGCTCGTCGTCGCGCAGTTCGTGCTGCTCGCGCTGCTGCTCCTGCCGGGCGATCCGCTCTGGGTCGGACAGCAGGCGACGGTGCTCGCCGTGCTGCTCGTCATCACCGGGCTCGTGCTCTCGGGCGCCGGCGTGGCGGCCCTCGGCCGCGACCTGGTGCCGTGGGTGGCGCCGCGCGAGGGTGCGACCCTGAAGACCGACGGCGTCTACCGGCTCACCCGCAACCCGATCTACGTCGGCCTGCTCATCGCCGCCGCCGGGTGGGTGATCTGGCGCGCCCGCATCGAGCTCGTCGTCGTGTGGGTCCTCCTCGCGGTCGTACTGGTCGTCAAGGCGCACCTCGAGCAGCATCGGCTGATCGAGCGGTTCGGCGACGAGTACCTCGAGTACGCCGACCGCACGCCGCTGCTGCTCTGGGCCCGCGGCATCCGCTGAGTCCTCGGGGCCCGCCGGTGCGCTACTCGGAGGGTGGGGCTGCGGCATCCGTCGCGTCCGGCGATGCCTGCATCTCGAGCGAGGCGCCCGCGTCGTCGGAGGGTGCGGCTGCGGCATCCGTCGCGTCCGGCGATGCCTGCAGCGGGCCGGTCTCGAGGAGGTGCTCGATCGCGCGCAGCGGGATGGGAGCCCAGTCCGGGCGGTTGCGCGTCTCGTAGATCGCCTCGTATACGGCCTTGTCGAGCTCGAACGCGGCCAGGAGGTCCTGGTAGACGCTGAGGTCCATGCCGGAGGCCGCGACGTAGCCGTCGATGAACGCCTGGCGAGCGGATGCCGCCCACGCCCGCGCGTCGTCGGCGCGCTCGGGGTGCATGAGCTCGGTGGCCCCGGCGACGTAGTCGAAGGAGCGCAGCATGCCCGCGACGTCGCGCACCGGGAGGTCGGGCCGGCGCCGCTCGGCCATCGGCCGCATCGGCTCGCCCTCGAAGTCGAGCAGGAACCAGCGGCGGTCCGGCGCCAGGATCACCTGGCCGAGGTGGAGGTCGCCGTGCACGCGCTGGAGGTCGGGCCACGCTCCGGCCTCGGCGCGTGCGTAGGACGAGGCGATGGCTGCCTCGTGCGATTCGAGCGCCGGCACCTCGGCAACGGCGATCGCGAGCCGCCGGCGCCATGCCGCTGCGACGGCCGCGATGAGCTCGGGCGAGGCGGCCTCCCGTCCGAAGCTCGCGCCGAGCGAGGCGTGGACCTCCGACACGGCCGCGCCGAGCGCACGCGCCTCGCGCGTGAAGTCCCGGGCGGATGCCGCGGCCAGCAGCGCGACGCGCCAGGCGTCCTCGACGCCGGGGAGGAACTCCTGGGCGAAGGCCAGGTGCCCACGGGCGCGTCCGTCGGCTCGGCCGACGTCGTCCCACTCGCCGACGACGTCGCCGACGACCGGCGGGATGTGCGGCGACCCGGCGGCGCCGAGCGCGGTCTGGAGGGTGACATCCGGGTTGTCGCCGTGGTGAAGCTGGCGGAACACCTTGCAGATCACGGGCGGCGCACCGTCGGGACGGTAGACGATCGACGTGTTCGACTGCTCGCCGTCGAGCACGCTCGCCGCGACGGTGCCCCCGGTCGGCCCGGCACCCGCATCGATGCGACCCGCGTCGGTCCCGGCTGCCGGGTGGCCCATCGCCGCCGCGCCGTGGGCGACGGCTCGTCCCCCGCTCCTGATCAGCTCGAGCAGGGCATCGGTGAACGCCGGGTCGTGCGGGCCGTCGTAGAGGCGCGTGCCGTCGTCGAGCACGCCGATCAGGTGCGAGTCGCCGGTGGCGCCGGGCGTCGAACGCTCGACCACGGGCACCTGGTACAGCACGGGCGGGTCGGGGGCGTCGTCCATGACGAGGAGCGACAGGGCGCGCACGCCGGGCTCGGCGACGGGGAGCTCCCACGCGCCGATCCGCCGGAGGATCGGGGCGTGGCCCTTCCCGCCGAACCAGCGCTGGTCGGGCATCCATGCGGCGATCGCGGCCAGCGCGCTGTCCATGCCTGAACGATATTGCGGCCGGCGCGCGCCGTCGAGGCGGCGCGCGCCTCGCGGCTGCGCACGGGACGCGTCATCCGCCGCCGGAGGCGCCGATCGGACGCGATTCGGCGCCGGTGCGCTCGCGGAGCCGCCCGATTCGTCCGATGGACGCGGAGACGCGGAGCGCGGGGGCGTGGCTTGGGCGCGGGGGTCGGCGGCGGGCAGTGGGGGCCCGGGTCAGAGCCCGCGCGCGCGACGCCGGGATCGCGGCTCGTCGAGCCCGACGTGGATGCGCGTGCGGCGCCGCTCGATGACGATGAACAGCGAACCGAGCGCCCACAGCGGCAGTTGCGTGAGGAACGCGATCCGGAACGCGTCGAGCGTGTACGTCGCGGGCGTGCCGGCCCCCTGCGCGTCCATCGCGATGCCGATGAGGAGGATGGCGAGGAGCGCCGCGAGGAAGCCGCCCACGTTCGTGATGCCCGTCGCCGTGCTGAGGCGATGGCTCGGATTGAAGGTGCGAGCGTGGTCGAAGCCGATCATCGAGCCGGGGCCGCCCGTGCTCATCGCGAACGCGAGGGCGAAGAGCAGCCAGAGCGGCGCCGGCCCGGGCCACAGGATGACGGCGAGCCACGCGACGACCTGGATGCCGATCACGGGGAGCACGAGCAGGCGCGAGCGGTTGGTCGGATGGCGGATCGAGAGCGCCCCGATCACCGGACCGACGAGGATGCCGAAGACGACGTACACCGTGAACAGCAGCGACGCCATGGCCGGGGTGAGGCCCTCGCCGACGGTGAGGAACGGGAAGCCCCAGAGCAGCACGAACGCCGTGCCCGAGAACGGGGTCGTGAAGTGCGACCAGAACGCCAGTCGCGTTCCCGGGTGCGCCCACGACTCGCGGAAGCCCTGGCGGAGGTCGGCCGACGAACGGACGACGTGGATGGCTCCGGTGACGGTGTCGACCGAGACGTCCTCCGCGCGACCCGGTGGCCGGTTGCGGATCACCGCGAACGTGAGCACCGTGAACAGCGCGCCGAGGCCGGCGAGCGCACCGAAGGCGACGCTCCAGCTCGTGGCGTGCAGCAGCGCCGCGAGCGGGAGCACGGCCAGGATCTGCCCCGACTGCCCGACGAGGCCCGTCACCTGAACCATGAACGGGGCCTGGCGCTCGGGGAACCAGACCGCGATCACGCGCAGCACGCTCGGGAAGACCGCCGCGTCGCCCGCGCCGAGCAGCATGCGCGCGAAGATCGCCCAGCCGACATCGGGCGCGAACGCGAGCACGAGCTGCCCGACCGCCATGAGGGCCATGCCCGCGGTGATGATCGGCCTCGCGCCGAACTTGTCGAGGAGCAGGCCGACCGGGATCTGCATGCCGCCGTACACCGCCAGCTGGATCACGGCGAACATCGACAGCGTGGACGCATCGGCGTCGAACCGCACCGCGGCGTCGACGCCGACCGCCGAGAGCGATGAGCGGTTCGTGACCGAGACGATGTAGGCCGCGACCCCCACGCCCCACACCAGCCACAGGCGCCACGTCGGGGCGATGGGAAGCGGAGTGGGGATCGTCACAGCCCTACGAGGCTACCCCCGGAGCCGGACCGCGTCCGACTCCGCGCTCCGTGGCATCAGGTCAGTTCACGGGCGCCTCGGCCGACGCCTCCCCTGCGCCGCCGTCGAACGCGAGTGCCGCCTCGCCCGGCGTGCCGACCGCGGCCTCGGCCTCCATCGCGAGCTCGGCGTCGACGTCGTAGGCCGCCTGCTCGAACTGCGAGTTGTACAGGCGGAAGTAGGCGCCCTTCGCCGCGATGAGCTCGTCGTGCGTGCCCTGCTCGACGATGTCGCCGTGCTCCATGACGAGGATGAGGTCGGCGTCGCGGATCGTCGAGAGACGGTGGGCGATGACGAAGGACGTGCGGCCCTCGCGGAGCGCCGCCATGGCGTGCTGCAGCAGCAGCTCGGTACGGGTGTCGACCGAGCTCGTCGCCTCGTCGAGGATCAGCACGCTCGGCTGCGCGACGAACGCACGCGCGATCGTGATGAGCTGCTTCTCGCCGGCCGAGACGTTCGAGGCGTCCTCGTCGAGCACCGTGTCGTACCCGTCGGGCAGCGAGTGGACGAACCGGTCGACGTAGGTCGCGCGCGCTGCGTCGACGATCTCGTCATCGGTCGCCGCCTGGCGGCCGTAGCGGATGTTCTCGCGGATCGTGCCGCCGAACAGCCACGGGTCCTGGAGCACCATGCCGGTACGCGCACGCACGTCGTGCCGTGTGAGCTCGGCGATGTCCTGGCCGTCGATGAGGATGCGCCCGCCGTCGAGCTCGTAGAACCGCATGACGAGGTTCACGAGCGTCGTCTTGCCGGCGCCGGTCGGGCCGACGATCGCGACGGTCTGGCCGGGCTCGACCCGGAACGAGAGGTCGCGGATGAGCGGGCGGTCGGGCGTGTACGAGAACGAGACGTGGTCGAACTCGATGACGCCCCGGCCGTCGACCGGTTCGGGCGAGTCGGCGGCGTCGGCCTCCTCCTCGTCGGCGTCGAGCAGTTCGAACACGCGCTCGGCCGAGGCCGTGCCGGACTGGACGACGGCGGCCATGCCGCCGAGCTGCGAGAGCGGCTGGGTGAACTGCTGCGAGTACTGGATGAAGGCCTGCACGTCGCCGAGCCGGAGCTGGCCGCCGGCGACCATGAGCCCGCCGAGCACCGCGATGCCGACGTAGGTGAGGTTCCCGACGAACATCATGCCCGGCATGATGATGCCGGAGAGGAACTGCGCCTTGAAGGCGGCCTCGTAGAGCTCCTCGTTCTCGGCGCGGAACTTCTCGCTCGCGTCCTGCTCGCGCCCGAACACCTTGACGAGCGCGTGCCCCGAGAACGACTCCTCGACTCGGGCGTTGAGGCGCCCGACCTTGCGCCACTGGATGCCGAACGCGGCCTGCGACTTCGGCCCGATGATGCCGAAGATCACGCCCATGAGGGGCAGTGCGACGAGCGCGACGAGCGAGAGCTGCCAGGAGATGGAGAACATCATCACGAGGACGCCGATGACGGTGAGGATGCTCGTCAGCGCGCTCGACAGCGACTGCTGCATCGTCTGGGTGATGTTGTCGATGTCGTTCGTCACGCGCGAGATGAGCTCGCCGCGCTGGGTGCGGTCGAAGTAGCTGAGCGGCAGGCGGTGGACCTTCGCCTCGACCTGCTCGCGGAGCCCGTACATCGCCCGCACCATGATCACGTTGATCACGTAGCCCTGCACCCAGGAGAGGATCGACGCCACGACGTAGAGCATCAGCACGATGATGATGAGCTGGCTGAGCCGCACGAAGTCGATGCCCTCGCCGGGCGTCAGCGTCGCAGCGCCCACGATGTTCGCGAGGTCCTCCTGACCCGCCGCGCGGAGCTGCTCGACGACCTGCTGCTGGGTCACGCCCGCGGGCAGCTGGAGCGAGATCCACCCCTCGAAGATGACGTTCGTGGCCTCGCCGAGCACCCTGGGGGCGATGACGGTGAGCACGACGCCGATCGCGCCGAGGAGCGAGACGAACGCGAACGACCACTTCCACGGCGCCAGGAGTCCGAGCATCCGACGGAAGCTGCGACCGAAGTCCTGCGCCTTGCCGGGTGCGACCGAGTCCCACGATCCGGAGTTGATGCGCGCCTCCTCGGCGAGCTGCTGCTCCTCGAGCTGCTCGAGCGTGGGCTGCTGGGCCTCCTGCGCGGTGGCTTCGGCGCGGCTGCGGCCACCGCGGCCGCGGCCCTTGGGGGTGCTGGTGTCGCGGCTCATGCCTGCGCCTCCACTCCGAGCTGGGATTCGACGATCTCGCGGTAGGTCTGGCAGGTCTCGACGAGGTCGTCGTGTCGACCGATCCCGACGACGCGCCCGTCTTCCAGGACGACGATGCGGTCGGCGTCGGTGATGGTCGAAACGCGCTGGGCGACGACCACCTTGGTCACCTCCGGCAACTCCCGCCAGAGCGCCTGCCTGAGTCTCGCGTCGGTCGTGAGGTCGAGGGCCGAGAACGAGTCGTCGAACACGAGGATCTCGGGTCGGTGCACGATCGCCCGCGCGATCGCGAGCCGCTGGCGCTGACCGCCGGAGACGTTCGTGCCGCCCTGCGAGATGCGGCCGTCGAGCCCGCCCTCCATCGCCGCCACGAAGTCGCGGCCCTGGGCGATCTCGAGGGCGTGCCAGAGCTCCTCGTCGGTGGCCTCCTCTCGGCCGAAGCGCAGGTTCGACGCGACGGTGCCGGCGAAGAGGAACGGCCGCTGGGGCACGAGTCCGATCGTCTTCCAGAGCTCGTCGAGGTCGGCCTCGCGCACATCGGTGCCGTTCACGAGGACGGCACCGCCGGTCACGTCGAACAGGCGCGGTATGAGCGAGACGAGCGTGGTCTTGCCCGCGCCGGTCGAGCCGACGATCGCCACGGTCTCGCCCCGGTCGGCGCGGAACGAGACGCCCTCGACGACCGCGTGCTCGGCACCCGGGTAGGCGAACGCGACGTCGCGGAATTCGACCGTGCCCGGTGCGGGGAACTCGGAGACCGGGTGCTCGGGGCGCGGCAGCGTGGTCTCGGTGGCGAGCACCTCGCCGATCCGCTCCGCCGAGACGGCGGCGCGGGGGATCATGATCGTCGTGAACGCGGCCATGAGCACGCCGCCGAGGATCACGCCGACGTACTGCATGAAGGCGAAGAGCGTGCCGACCTGGACGTTGCCGGCGTCGACCTCGGTCGCTCCGAACCAGATCACGCCGATCACGGTCAGGTTCAGCACGAGCATGAAGAGCGGGAACAGCGTGATGAACAGGGTGCCGACTCGGCGCCCGACGTCCATGATGTCGTGGTTCGCGCCTTCGAACCGCTCCTCCTCGATGGGCTCGCGGACGAATGCGCGCACCACCCGGATGCCGGTCAGCTGCTCGCGGAGGATGCGGTTCACGGCGTCCAGGCGCTTCTGGTAGTTGCGGAAGAGGGGCACCATCCGGCTGATCACGAGCCCGGCGACCACGAGGATCGTGAGCACCGACACCCAGATGAGCCAGCTCAGCCCGACGTCCTGTTGCAGCGCCATGATGATGCCGCCGACCGCCATGAGCGGCGCGCTCACGAGCATGGTCGCACCCATCATGGCGAGCATCTGCACCTGCTGCACGTCGTTCGTGTTGCGCGTGATGAGCGAGCCCGGCCCGTAGTGCGAGACCTCGCGCTCGCTGAAGGCGCTCACCTTGTCGAAGATGTCGTTGCGGAGGTCGCGGCCGACGCGCATCGCGGCCTTGGCCGCGAAGTACGTGGCGATGATCGCCGCGACGATCTGGCCGAACGAGATGGCGAGCATGAAGGTGCCGGTCGACCAGATGTAGCCGGTGTCGCCCTTCGAGACGCCCTCGTCGATGATGTCGGCGTTGAGGCTCGGCAGGTAGAGCGTCGCGAGGACCGACATGAACTGGAACAGGAGCACGCCGGCGATGAGCCACCGGTAGGGCTTCAGGTAGCGGATGAGGAGTCGTCCGAGCATGATTCTCCGCGAGAGCAAACGGGGTGTGAGAACGCGGGATGCCGCGTCGCCGAGGCTCGGGGCTCCGCCCGAGTCGCATCGTCAAGTCTGCATCCAACCGGATGCCACCGACATCCGTCGGACGGCGGATATCGCTCATGGCGGAATCGAAACGGAGGAGGATCCCCGGTCGGTACCGGTCGCTCCCCGGATCGACCGGCACCGGGCCGGACATGATGATGGGACGCGCACCCCCGCGATGCGCGCCCCATCAGTGCTGAGCCGTTACGAGTTGAAGGCGTCCTTCACGTTCTCGCCGGCCTGCTTGAGGTTGGCCTTGGCCTGGTCGCCCCGGCCCTCGGCCTCGAGGCGCTCGTTGTCGGTCGCCTTGCCGGTGGCCTCCTTGGCCTTGCCCTTGAGCTCCTCGGCCTTGTTGCCGATCTTGTCGGACTCGCCCATTCGGGGCCCCCTTCCGATCGTGCGTCGCGTTCGGGTGCGACGTCGACGGCCACGCTACGTGCCGTGCGCCGATCGATCACAGCCCTTGTCAGGGGCGGATGCCTCTGCTAGTCGATCCGGGCGTTCGCCGGGCGAGGTCCGGACCGGGTTCGCTGCAGTGGAGCGAGCCGGGGCCGCTACAGCGGACGCGTGAACCCCACGCGATGTTCGCCCGGCCCGTCGTAGTCGCGCCACGCGGGAACGCCGTCGATGATCGTGTCGCCCGTGAGCTCGAAGCCCATCGCGCGATGGAAGTCCTGCGAGCGCACGTTCGGCGGTCCGGTGATCGCGTCGACCCTGCGGCATCCGCTCGCCCGCATCGCCTCGAAGAACCGCTCGTAGAGGGTGCGAGCGAGCCCGGTGTGCCGCTGGTCGGGGCGCACGCCGACGAAGTGGATGTACGCGACGTGGGGCTGCGACTGCGATCGGAAGCCGATGAGGAACCCGGCCAGCTCGCCCTGCTCGTCGTCGACGATCGTCGACGTGTCGGCGAAGTGCTGGAAGAACAGCCGGGGCAGCAGCAGCGCGAGCCGGTCGGCGCCGAGGCGCTCCCACCACGGGCCGATGGCGGCGACCACCCGGGCGTGGTCGTCGACCGCGGCGCGGCGGAAGGTCAGGGACGGATGCCGCGCGTCGGCGTCGAGGCGGGGGGCGGATGCGTCGCTCATGCGTCGATCATCCGCCACGGCCGGATCAGGTCGCGAGCGCGATGCCGAGCGCGGCGCACGCGACGAACAGGGAGAGCGCCGCGGTGAGGGCGCCGGCGAGCGCGAGCCGACGTGCGGCGTCCTCGCGCTCGGCGGAGACGACGCCGGGGGCCAGCGGGAGCGTCGTGTGCTCCGCGACGGCCTCGGGCAGCCGAGCTGTGAGGTGCAGTGACGGGTCCGCCGCGATCGTGCTCGGGGCGCCGGTGCCGACGGTGGTGTGCGGCGTCCAGCCGGTGCCGTCCCAGTACCTCAGCGTGCCCGACTCGCTCGGGTCGGGATGCCACCCCGCCCGACCGGGTTCGCCCGCGGTCACGCCGCCCCGCGACGGCGGGCCCGGATGGCCCGGACGGCCAGCTGGACGGCGGCGACGACGAGCAGCGCGGCGAAGAGCCATCCGCCCACCGTGGGAGGGATGAGGAACGCGAGCGCGACCCCGGGCAGCGCCGCGAGCGTCGCTGCGGCGCCGACGACGACGGCGGTGCGCAGGTCGACGAGGCCGCCGCGGACGTTCTTCGCCGACCCGCTCACGGCCGTCGGGATCATCGCGACGAGCGAGGTGCCGCGGGCGATCAGGTCGCCGAGGCCGAAGAGCGTGATGAACGCGGGCACCATGATGAGTCCGCCTCCGACGCCGAACAGCCCGGAGGCGATGCCGACGACGAGGCCGAGCGCGACGAGTCCGAGCGCAGGGCCCGGCTCCAGGGGCACGGGGTCGGCCGCGCGGTCGGGCGTGCCGAACGCGAGGCGGATCGCGACCACGACGAGCAGCACGATGAACAGCCATCGCAGCCACTCGAGCGGGAGTTTGGCCAGGAGGGTCGCGCCGATCCATCCGCCGACGACGCCCCCGAGTGCGACGAGCGCGGCGGCGACGAGGTCGACCTGGCCGTTCACGAGGTACGCGATCGAGCCCACGAGCGCGGTCGGCACGATGGCGGCGAGCGATGTCGCCGATGCCCGCCGCTGGTCCATGCCCGCGAGGAGGATGAGGAGCGGGACCATGACGATGCCGCCGCCGACGCCGAAGAGCCCGGAGAGCAGTCCGCCGACCACCCCGACGAGCGCGAGTCGCCACGCCGCGGGGGCGGGGGCGGATGCTGCGGACTCGGGTGCGGGGCTCGACACCCGGTCACTCTAGCGGCGGCGCACGGCCGACCGGAGGGGGAGCGGTCCCCATCCGAGCATGACGCAGAGACGTCGGTCACCTGTGCAGCCGCGGGGGAATGGGCTACGCTCGAAGTTCCTCCACATACGCGGGCGCCCGCCCGTATCACGATCGATTGCCCGGAGGCGGCACGTTCCGCAGGCATGACCCGAGACCGAGGGCAGCGCGTGCGACGCACGGTCGGCCCTCGGACCACCGCCCGCCGGCATCCGCCGTCGGGCCTGCGGACGGCCGAACGGCCGAACGTGACGGGCCGAACCGTTCGGCCCGGTTCGAACGAAGGACACAGCAGCATGGCAACCGGAACCGTCAAGTGGTTCAACGCCGAAAAGGGCTTCGGCTTCATCGCTCCCGCCGACGGGAGCCCCGACGTCTTCGCGCACTTCAGCGCGATCACGGGCAGCGGCTACCGCTCGCTCGAGGAGGGCCAGAACGTCGAGTTCGACGTGGTCCAGGGTCAGAAGGGCCTCCAGGCCGAGAACATCCGCGCGATCTGATCGCGCGCGGGCGATGCCGCCCGCATCCCGGACGCGGGGGGGGGGGGGGGGGCGGCCCCGCGGGCGGGGGGGGGGGGGGGGGGGGGGGGCCCCCGCCGGGCGACCCCAGGGGGGCGGGGCCCCCCCAACCCCGGCCGCGGGTGCGCCGCATCCCCCGCCCCGGCGTCCGTCGTTTCCGGGGATCGTGCGGCGCCCCGGCGGGTCAGCCCTCGGTCGGCGCGGCCTGGCCGATGTTCACCATCCACTGCACCCCGAACCGATCGCTCAGCATGCCGAACGCGTCGCCCCACGGCGACTGCTCGAGCGGCAGGACGACCGTGCCGCCGTCGGAGAGGCCCTCCCAGTAGCCGCGGAGCGTGGACTCGTCCTCGGGGCCTCCGCTCAGCGAGACCGCGAAGTTCGTGCCGGCTTCGTAGGGCATCTCGTTGGGCGTGTCCGCGCCCATGAGCGTCAGGTGATCGGCGGTGAGCTGACCGTGCATGATCTTGTCGGCCTCGGCGGCCTGGTCGCCCTGGCCGAAGTCGGCGAACGTGCTGAGCGTCAGTTCGCCGCCGAGCACGGACTGGTAGAACTCCATCGCCTCGCGGGCCTGGTCGCGGAAGCTGAGGTAGGGGTTGAGCGTGACGGACATGCGCGTCTCCTTCGGCGTCGTGGGCGGGCCGTGCCGGTCCGCAGGCTGATCATGCACCCGGCGGGTGACATCCGCGAGAGCCCTTGACGAACGGCGGACGCCGGCGTACGTTAACAACCACATAGTTGATCAAGCGATTGGTTGAATAATGGATGCCGCAGCCGCCGACGATCGGCTCGACCGCGCCTTCATGGCGCTGGCCGACCCGGTGCGCCGCAGCATCGTCGCCCGGCTCAGCCGTGGGCCGGCGACCGTGACCGAGCTCGCCGAACCGTTCGACATCACCACCCAGGCGGTGTCGAAGCACATCCAGGTCCTCGAGTCCGCAGGGCTCGTGACCCGGAGTCGCGACGCGCAGCGTCGCCCCGTGCACCTCGACGCGGCCGCGCTCGAGACGCTCACCGAGTGGATCGACCGCTACCGCCTCATCCACGAGCAGCGCTTCCGTCGCCTCGACGCGCTGCTCGCATCCGCCGACGGCGGCGACGCCTCGGCATCCGCCGAACAGGACTGACACCATGACCACCGAGACCACCAACCCCGTCACCATCGACGCCCCCGAAGGACTGCCGTACGTCGACATCGAGCGCGTGGTCGACGCGCCCGTCGCCGCCGTCTTCGACGCGCACCGCGACCCCGAGAAGGTCCGGCAGTGGCTGGGCCCGAACGGCTACGACATGCAGATCGAGCGCTGGGACTTCCGGCCGCAGGGCGGCTACCGCTACGTGCACGTCGACCCCGACGGCGGCCGCTGGGCCTTCAACGGCACGTTCCACTCGATCCGCGAGAACGAGTTCGCCGTGCAGACCTTCGAGTTCGAGGGCGCGCCCGACATCGTGAGCATCGAGTCGATGAGCTTCGAGGACCTGGGCGACGGACGCACGCGGCTGCGCGGCCACGCCGTCTACCCGAGCCTCGAGGCGCGCGACGCCATGGTCGAGCACGGCATGGCCAAGGGCGTGATCGAGGGCTACGAGCGGCTCGACGCGCTGCTGGCCGGCTGAGCCGGGGCATCCGCCCGCCGCATCCACCCGAGGAGAGGAACGACCCAATGGACTGGACCCTCGAGGTCGTCATCGTCCCCGTCGCCGACATCGACCGTGCGATCGAGTTCTACCGCGATCGGGTCGGCTTCGCGCTCGACCACGACACGCACGCGGGCGAGCACCGGTTCGCGCAGCTGACGCCGACCGGATCCGGCTGCTCGATCGTGATCGGCACGCTGCCGGCGCAGAACGAGATGCCGCCGGGCTCGCTGAAGGGCGTGCAGCTCATCGTCGCCGACGCGGAGGCCGCGCGCGCCGAACTCGTCTCGCGGGGCGTCGACGCCGGTCCCATCCAGGTCATCGACCCGCGAGACGGTGGCACCTTCTTCGGCTTCGCCGACCCCGACGGCAACACCTGGGCCGTGCAGGAGATCCGGGCGCGCGGCGAGCGACCGCTCATCCCGGTCGACGCGCGCGCACGCTTCGGCGCCGACGGCCCCGACGGCCCCGACGGTCCCGGCGGCCCAGCGTGAGATGACGCGGAGTGCTCGACGGCGGCCCCGTCGAGCACTTCGCGTCATGCCGGCACGCGCGGGCAGGCCACCGGCTCCGAATCGGACCGCGACGAGGCGCGGGGCACGCGGCAGCATGGAGTGCATGCCCGACCAGCCCGAGATCCTCCGCTACGCCGCGTTCACGACCGACCCGGCCGGCGGCAACCCCGCCGGGATCGTGCTCGACGCCGCCGGACTCGACGACGCGGCGATGCTCGCCGTCGCCGGCGAGGTCGGGTACGCCGAGACCGCGTTCGTCACCGGACGGCACGGCGGGGTGTGCGACATCCGCTACTTCTCACCGGTCGCCGAGGTCCCGTTCTGCGGGCACGCGACCGTCGCGACCGCGGTGGCGATCGCCGAGCGGGAGGGGCCGGGCCGGATCCGGTTCGCCACGCCCGTCGGCGAGGTCGACATGGAGACCGCCGAGGTCGACGGGCGTCTCGTCGCCTCGTTCACGAGCGTCGAGCCGCGGGTCGAGCCGATGCCGGCGAGCGTGCTCGCCGAGCTGCTCGACCTCGTCGGGCTCGATGCCGACGGGCTCGACGAGCGACACCCGCCCCGCATCGCCTTCGCCGGCAATCGGCACCCGATCCTGGTGATCGCGGACGCCCCGTCGTTCGACGCCTTCACGTTCGACCCGGACCGGGCCCGCGCGCTCATGGACGAGCACGGGTGGCCGGCGACGATCACCGTGCTTCATCGCCCTGCCGACGCCGCCGACGGCGGACTCCGATTCGAGGCCCGCAACATCTTCCCGGTCGGCTCGATCATCGAGGATCCGGCCACGGGGGCCGCTGCGGCCGCGGTCGGCGGGTACCTGCGCGAGCTCGGCGCCGTCGCGCCGCCGTCTCGCGTCGTGATCTCCCAGGGGCGACACGTCGGGCGCCCGAGCGAGCTCGTCGTCGACATCCCGACCACCGGCGGCATCGTCGTGAGCGGGCCGGCGGTGCCGATCGGGTGACGTCGCGGCTGATCGCGTCTGCCCGCGGCTAGGCTCGGTCGGGGACATCCGTCGAGGAGGAGCACACATGCAGACCCGAACCCTCGGCCGCACCGGCCGCACCGTCTCGGTCATCGGACTCGGCACCTGGCAGCTCGGCGCCGACTGGGGCGAGGTCGACGAGGCCGACGCGCTCGCGGTGCTCGATGCCTCGCACGAGGCCGGCGTCACCGTGTTCGACACCGCCGACGTCTACGGCGATGGCCGCTCCGAGACCCTCATCGGCCGCTGGCTCGCGGCGAACCCGGGTTCCGGCGTGACCGTCGCGACGAAGATGGGGCGACGGATGCCCCAGGAGCACGAGAACTACGTCCTCGACCACTTCCGCGCCTGGACCGACCGGTCCCGCCGCAACCTCGGCGTCGACACGCTCGACCTCGTCCAGCTGCACTGCCCGCCGACCTCCGTCTACTCCGACGATGCGGTGTACGACGCGCTCGACACCCTCGTGGCAGAGGGGGCCATCGCGGCGTACGGCGTGAGCGTCGAGAAGGTCGACGAGGCGCTCGCGGCGATCGCGCGGCCGAACGTGGCGACCGTGCAGATCATCCTCAACGCATTCCGCCTGAAGCCCGTGGAGGAGGTGCTGCCGGTCGCGAAGCAGTACGGCGTCGGCATCATCGCGCGGGTGCCGCTCGCGAGCGGCTTGCTCTCGGGCCGCTACACGCTCGAGACCGAGTTCGCTGCGAACGACCACCGCTCGTACAACCGCCACGGCGAGTCATTCGACGTCGGCGAGACCTTCTCGGGCGTCGACTACGCGACCGGGGTGCGCGCGGCGTCCGAGTTCTCGGCGCTCGCGCGCGAGGCGGCGCCGGATGCCACGCCCGCGCAGGTGGCGCTCGCCTGGGTCGCCGGTCAAGACGGCGTCTCAACCGTGATCCCCGGCGCGCGCAACCCCGACCAGGCACGGGCGAACGCGGCCGCCGGGTCGCTCGAGCTCCCGGAGTCGTTCGACGCGGCCGTCCGCGACCTCTACGACCGCGACATCCGCGCCTCGGTGCACCACCGCTGGTGACCGGGCGGAACCCCCGGGACGGATCGACGTCGTTCCCCTCGGGTTCCCCCGCCTCGCCGGCACGAGGTGACGCGTGATCGACATCCTCACCGGGTTCGCGGTCATCGCGGTCGCCGTCATCGTCGGCTGGATCGCCGGGCGCACGGGCGTGCTCGGCCCGACTGCGCGCCCGGTGCTCGCGCGCCTCAACTTCAGCGTGCTCTCGCCGTTCCTGCTGTTCTCGGTGCTCTCGACCGCCGACGTGCACGCGCTGTTCTCGGCGCTGCTGCCGGTCTCGGCCATCGCCGCCGTCTCGGTGATGCTCGTGTTCGCGACGATCTCGCTGCTCATCCTCCGACACGGCGTCGCACGAACGACGATCGGCGCGCTGGCGAGCGGATACGTCAACGGCAACAACATCGGCATCCCGATCGCGCTCTACCTGCTCGGGAACGCGGCGTACTCGGCGCCCATCGTGCTGCTGCAGCTGCTGCTCTTCGCGCCGGTCGCCCTCGCCGTGCTCGGTGCGGCCGTCCAGGGGCGCACGTCGGTCGGCGGCATCCTGCGCTCGACGTTCACGAACCCGATCATCATCGGCTCGCTCCTCGGCGTGCTCGTGTCGGTCTCGGGAATCGAACTGCCGCCGATCGTGCAGGATCCCATCCACCTCATCGGGCAGGCGGCCGTGCCGCTCATGCTCATCGCCTACGGGCTGTCGCTGCACGGGACTCGCCTGCTCGAGCCGGGCACGGGCCTGCGCGACGTCGTGATCGCGGCGTCGCTGAAGCTCGCCGTCATGCCGGCGCTCGCCTGGGCCGTCGGCGCGTTCGCCTTCGGGCTCGAGGGGCGCGACCTCTACGCCGTCACGGTCCTCGCCGCGCTGCCGACCGCCCAGAACGTGTTCAACTTCGCGCAGCGGTACGACACCGCAGAGGTCGTCGCGCGCGACACGGTGTTCGTGACGACCGTCGGCGCCGTGCCGGTGCTGCTGCTCGTGTCGGTGCTGCTGGGGTAGTCGACCGGCCCCGCTCGGCCGCCGATGCGAATCGCCTCCGGCGCCGGCGCGCCATCCGCCCGGCGCGCCATCCGCCCGGTACCGCCATGACGGTCGGACGCGGCAGGATGGGGCGACGCACCGAGGCGAGGAGACCCGAATGCCCTTCCTGCGCGAGGACGGCGCACCGCTCGACGAGCTGCCGCTCGCCCAACGCCCTGCCGACGGCTACCGGTTCGCACTGCGCGCGCCCGTCGTCTACGTCGACGACCCGAGCGGTCGCAGGTACCGGGCGCCGGCCGAGGGCGAGGCGCCGCCGCCGGTCGGCATCACCGACCTGGCGTCGGTCCCCACGCCCCTGTGGGGACTGATCGCGAGCTACGGCCGCCAGTCGGCGCCCGCCGTGCTGCACGACGCGCAGTCGATCGCCGCGGCCGCGCTCGACGACGATGCGGCCGCGCTCGCGCAGCGACGCGAAGACGACGACGTCTTCCACCGCGCGCTCCGCGAGCAGGGCGTGCCCGTGCTCCGCGCCCGCCTCATGTGGGCGTGGGTCTCGGCCGACCGCGAGCGGACCTACGCCGGATGGCGGGGGTGGCTGCTGCTCGCCCAGGTCGCGCTCGGCGTCGCGGCCGTCGTGGCCGCGATCGTGCTCGCGGTCCTCGCGCACCCGGCCTGGCTGCTCCTCGCGGTCGCGCCTGCGCTCGCCGCGCTCGCGTGGGGTGGCCTCGCCCGGCTCGTGATCGCGCTCACGTACCCGCTGGCGCTCCTCGGGCCGGTGCTGCTCGTGCAACTGCTTGCCGTGGGGGTGTTCCGCGCCGTCGAGGCGATCGTCGAGCTCGTCGCGCGAGGCGACGTGCGGTCGGTGGTGCGGCCGACGGTGCGCCCGCCCGAAGTCCCAGGCGGAGGCGCGGGATGACCGGACCGGGCCCCGTCGTGGTGATGGGGGTGTCGGCCTCGGGGAAGTCCACCGTCGGCGCCCGGCTCGCCGAGCGACTCGGTGTGCCGTTCGCCGACGCCGACGACCTCCATCCGCGGGCGAACATCGACAAGATGCGATCCGGCGTCCCGCTCGACGACGATGATCGAGCGCCGTGGCTCGACAGCGTCGGCTCGACACTGGCGGCGTCTTCGCCCGACGGGATGGTGATCGCCTGCTCATCCCTCCGCCGGGCCTATCGCGATCGCATCCGCCGCGCGGCGCCGACGACGCGGTTCGTGCACCTGCACCTCTCGGATGCCGCGCTCGCCGAGCGCGCGGGCGCCCGGCTCGGCCATTTCATGCCCGCGACGCTCCTGGCTTCCCAGCTCGCGACCCTCGAACCTCCGACGGTGGACGAACCCGCGCTGACCGTCGACGCCGACGCGCCCGTCGACGAGATCGCGGATGTCGTCGTCTCCTGGCTCGGCAGGCGGCCGACCGCCGACGGTGAGGCCGACCGGGATGCATCTCCGCGCGCGTGACGACGTGCCATGCGGCATCTTCAGTGCTACCCCTGATGCCCGTCTCGCGGGTCCTCCGTACCGTTGATCCCGGTCGCGCACCGCGGGCACGCAGGGGGAACTGTCACCGCGGAGCCGACCGGAGAGCCGGCCGCGCTGAACCCGACCCGAACGGGCAGCGCAGGCCGGCTCCCCCCCCTTCCCCAGGGCGCGCGCGACCGCCGATCGCGAACGCTGGGCGAGCGCGACCGCGCCCCATGCGGCAGACTCGATCGGATGACCCCCACCCTGCTCGAGGCCGCCCCGCGCCCGTACGACCCCGACGCGATGTACGACGCGTTCGTCGGCTGGGCCGAGGGTCGAGGATTCTCGCTCTACCCGGCACAGGACGAGGCGGTCATCGAGCTCGTCACGGGCGCGAACGTGATCCTCTCGACGCCCACGGGCACGGGCAAGTCGCTCGTCGCGGTCGCGGCGCACGCGGCATCCGTCGCCCGCACCGCCGCCGACCGCGAGGCGGGCCGGCCGTGGGGCCGCACGTACTACACCGCGCCGATCAAGGCGCTCGTGAGCGAGAAGTTCTTCCAGCTCGTCGACGTCTTCGGGGCCGCGAACGTCGGCATGGTCACGGGCGACAGTTCGGTCAACGCCGAGGCGCCGATCATCTGCTGCACGGCCGAGATCCTCGCGAACCTCGCGCTCCGCCAGGGGGCGGATGCCGCGGTCGACCAGGTCGTCATGGACGAGTTCCACTACTACGGCGACCCCGACCGTGGCTGGGCGTGGCAGGTGCCGCTCATCACGCTGCCGCACGCGCAGTTCGTGCTCATGTCGGCGACGCTCGGCGACGTGACCGCGATCGCCGACGACCTGGCGCGCCGCACCGGCCGCGACGTCGCTCGCGTGACCGGCGTCGAGCGGCCCGTGCCGCTCCACTTCTCGTACGCGAAGACCCCCGTGCAGGAGACCGTGGAGGAGCTCCTCGAGACGAAGCAGGCGCCCGTGTACATCGTGCACTTCTCGCAGGCCGCGGCGATGGAGCGCGCACAGGCGCTCTCGTCGATCCGGGTCGTCACGCGCGAGCAGCGCGACGAGATCGCCGAGGCGATCGGCGGATTCCGCTTCACGACCGGGTTCGGCAAGATCCTCTCCCGCCTCGTCCGGGCCGGCATCGGCGTGCACCACGCGGGCATGCTCCCGCGCTACCGCCGGCTCGTCGAGACGCTCGCGCAGCGCGGGCTGCTCCGCGTGATCTGCGGCACCGACACGCTCGGCGTCGGCATCAACGTGCCGATCCGGTCGGTGCTCATCACGGCGCTGTCGAAGTACGACGGGCAGCGGATGCGGCAGCTCTCCGCGCGCGAGTTCCACCAGATCGCGGGGCGAGCCGGCCGGGCCGGCTACGACACCGCCGGCACGGTCGTCGTGCTCGCACCCGACCACGAGATCGAGAACGAGACCGCGGTCCGCAAGGCGGGCGACGACCCGAAGAAGCTGAAGAAGATCGTCCGCAAGAAACCGCAGGCCGGGTTCGTCACCTGGGGCGAGGGTTCGTTCGAGCGGCTCGTCGCCGCGGAGCCCGAGCCGCTCGCGCCCCAGCTGTCCCTCAGCGCGGCCATGCTGATCAACGTGATCGGCCGCGGCGGCGACGTCGCCGGTGCCATCCGCTCGCTCGTCTTCGACAACCACGAGCCGCGCGCCCGGCGGTTCGAGCTCGCGCGTCGCGCGCTCGGCATCCTGCGCACCCTGCGCGACGCCGAGGTCGTCCGCATCTCGCCGGCGGTCGAGGCCGGCCGGACGTACGGAGTCGACCTGCGGCTCACGGTCGACCTCCAGCCGAACTTCGCGCTGAACCAGCCGCTGTCGCCGTTCGCGCTCGCCGCGATCGAACTGCTCGACCCGGAGACGAGCGAGCAGGGCACCGGCCACTACTCGCTCGACGTCGTGTCGATCATCGAGTCGACGCTCGACGACCCGCGCCCGATCCTCTCGCAGCAGCAGTACAAGGCGCGTGGCGAGGCGGTCGCCGCGATGAAGGCCGACGGAATCGAGTACGACGAGCGGATGGCGCTGCTCGAGGAGGTCACCTGGCCGAAGCCGCTCGACGAGCTGCTCGCCCACGCGTTCGAGGCGTTCGCGTCGAGCCAGCCCTGGGTGCGCGACTTCGAGCTCAGCCCGAAGTCGGTCGTGCGCGACATGTTCGAGCGGAGCATGTCGTTCGGCGAGTACGTGTCGTTCTACCAGCTGCAGCGCAGCGAGGGCCTCGTGCTGCGCTACCTCTCCGACGCGTTCCGGGCGATCCGGCAGACGGTGCCCGACGAGCACAAGGACGAGGAGCTGCTCGACCTCATCGAGTGGCTCGGCGAGCTGGTCCGCCAGGTCGACTCGAGCCTCGTCGACGAGTGGTCCGAGCTCGTCGACCCGACCGCGCACCTCCCCGAGGACGAGGCGCCCGTGGTGCCGCCCGCGCCGCCGTCGGTCGTCACCAACCGCCGCGCGTTCACGGTGCTCGTGCGCAACGAGCTCTTCCGGCGCGTGCAGCTCGCCGCACTGCAGCGCGACGACGAGCTCGCCGAGCTCGACCCCGACGTCGGCTGGCCCGACGTGCTCGACCGCTACTACGACGAGCACGACGAGATCCTCACGGGCGGGCCCGCGCGCTCGCCGCGACTCGTGACCATCGATGAGACGGATGCCGCGGCCGGCACCTGGCGCGTCGAGCAGGTGATCGACGACCCCGCGGGCCACCACGACTGGCGGATCCGCGGCGAGGTCGACCTCGAGGCGTCCGCCGAGGAGGGCACCGCCGTCGTGCGGATCGCCGAGGTCGTCCGGATCTGACGCCCGGACGTGCCGCGCGCCGGCGGTCGGGCGACGGAGCGCCGCGGGCTGCGGCCGCTCCCGATCGCGGGCCGTGCGGCCGGTCAGGCCAGCGCGAGCATGCCCGCGGCGGCGAGGGCGAGGGCGAGCCCGGCCCACTGCACCGGCGCGATCCGCTCGCGCAGCACGATCGCGGCGAGCAGGATCGTGCCCGCCGGGTACATCGCGCCCAGCACCGCCGCCACGGCGAGGTCGCCCGCGCGGATGCCGAGCAGGAGCAGGACGTTCGCCGTGGCGTCGACCACGCCGCACGCGAGTGCGAGGGCGAAGGCCGTTCGCACCGTCGTCTTCTCCCGTGCCGGGGCTGCGGCCGGAACGCTCGAACGCGCCCGCAGCGCGGCGAACACCGCCAGCGCACCGAAGGCGGAGAACAGCACGGTCGCCGAGACGACGCGATTGGCGATGAGCGGGACCACGCCCGAGGCATCCGTCGTGTGGGAGATCGCGATGTAGTAGGCGCCGATCGCGAGCCCGGAGCCGACCGCGAGGAGCAGGCCGCGTGCGCTCGGCCTCACCGCGCCGCGCTCCGGCACGAATCCCACGAGCACGACCGCGACGAGCGCGATGCCGATGCCCCACACGCCGAGCGGGCCGAACCGCTCCGCGCCGACGAGCGTGCCCCAGAGCATGGGCGTGATCGCCGACATGAGCGCGGTGAGCGGGGAGAGGATGCTCATCGGGCCGATCGCGAGGCAGGCGTAGAGCAGCGCGATCGCCACGGCGCCGATCACGCCCGAGAGCGCGCCCCAGCCGAGGTCGGCGAGCGCCCAGGCGCCGCCGAGCACGGGCAGCGCGGCGATCATCGTGACCAGGCCGGCCACGGAGGCGACGGCTGTGGCCAGCAGTGCGCCGAGGCGACGTGCGGCGAGGCCGCCGAGGAAGTCCGCCGCGCCGTAGACGATCGCACCGGAGAGCGAGAGGACCGCGGTGAGCATCGTCGTCCAGCCTAGGGCGACCGTTCGTTCCTGCTCATCTGAGCACGCGCCGCTGCTCATCCGAGCAAAATCGGCCGTTTCGTTGAACGCCGCGTGACGACTGGGTCAAGTCCCTTCCCCCGGCCGCGACCGCCCCATAGGCTGCGGAGCAGTGTCGGCCCGAACCCGGGGCGGGCACGTGCGACGCCGGGGGAGCGCAACGGCAGGTCTCCCGCATCCGCCCTTGCAGAGGAGATCACGCAATGCAGCAACGTTCCCCCCGTGCGGCTCGGAGCCGCACCACGTCCCTCACGCGCACCCGCGGTCGCGCGGCCGCCGGCGCGCTCGCCGGTGCGACGGCGGTCGCGCTCGCCCTCGGGGGTGTGGCGTCGGCTCAGGCCGCGCCGCCCGACGGCAAGCTCCCGCCGCAGGCCCTGGCGAACACCGTGGTCGACATGAACCTCGTCACCGTGAACGACTTCCACGGCCGCATCGAGCAGTCCGGCACCGCCGCGGGCATCGCCCGCCTGTCGACCGCGGTCAAGCAGATCCGCGCCGAGAACCCGAACACGGTCTTCGCCGCCGCCGGTGACATGATCGGCGCCTCGACCTTCACGTCGTTCATCCAGCAGGACGAGCCCACGATCGAGGCCCTCAATGCAGCGGGCCTCGAGGTCAGTGCCGTCGGCAACCACGAGTTCGACCAGGGCTTCGCCGACCTCACCGATCGAGTGATGCCGCTCGCGCTGTGGGAGTACCTCGGGGCGAACGTCTACGACAAGGAGACCGGTGAGCCGGCGCTGCCCGAGTACTGGATCCAGGAGTTCGACAAGGTCCGCATCGGCTTCGTCGGCGCCGTGACCGACGAACTGCCCTCCCTCGTCAGCCCCACCGGCATCGAGGACATCACCGTCGGCGATCCGGTCGAGGCGGCGAACCGCGTCGCCGACCAGCTCTCCGACGGGAAGCAGAAGAACGGCGAGGCCGACATCATCGTCTTCCTGGTCCACGAGGGTGCGGCCACGACGTCGATCGAATCCGCCACCGATCCGAACTCCCGCTTCGGCAAGATCGTGCTGGGTGCGAACGACAACATCGACGCGATCGTCTCGGGGCACACCCACCTGCCCTACAACCACGTGATCGACGGACGCCCCGTCATCTCGAGCGGACAGTACGGTGAGCGCTTCAGCAACATGGAGATCTCCTTCGACCGCAAGGGAAAGAAGATCACCAAGATGGAGAACACCATCTACACGATGGCCACCGCCTTCGACAACCGCGGCAACGTGACGGAGTGGCTGACCGAGCCCGACCCCGAGATCGTGCCGATCGTGACCGAGGCGACCGAGATCGCCAACGTACTCGGCAACGTCGTGATCGGCGAGACCGACGCAGCGCTCAACCGGGCGCAGCAGCCCGGAATCGTGAACGGCCAGCCCGCACTCGTCGAGAACCGTGGTGCGGAGTCGACGCTCGGCAACCTCGTCGCCGACGTCCAGCTCTGGGCCCTGAACGAGGACGGCACCCGCGACGTCGAGATCACGTTCATGAACCCCGGCGGCCTCCGCGCCGACATCGACCAGGGCTCCACGACGTACCGCGAGGTCGCGAACGTGCAGTCCTTCGCGAACACGCTCGTCACGCTCGACCTCACGGGCGCGCAGATCAAGGGCATCCTCGAGGAGCAGTGGCAGCCCATCGGCGCATCGCGTCCGTTCCTCAAGCTCGGTGTCAACGAGGGGCTGACGTACACGTACGACCCGACCGCCGCGCAGGGCTCCCACATCACCGAGATCCTGCTCGACGGCGTGGCGCTCGACCCGGCGGCGACGTACTCGGTCGGCGCCAACTCGTTCCTCGCCGGGGGCGGCGACAACTTCGTCACCTTCCGCGACGGCGTGAACAAGGCCGACAGCGGCAAGATCGACCTCGAGGCGATGGTCGACTACTTCGAGACGTTCGGCACCGTGTCGCCCGACTACGCCCAGCGCGCGGTCGGCGTCCACGTCGTGAGCGTCGCGGGAGGCCAGGCCACGGTCGACCTCTCGTCGCTCGACTTCAGCACGACGGAGCCGAAGGCGGGCACCGTCACGGTCTCGCTCGACGGCGTCGAGCTCGACAGCGCGACGGTCGACCCGTCCTTCCCGAGCCCGTCGACCTTCGACGAGATCGGTCGTGCATCGGTGTCGTTCGCGATCCCCGCGGGAGCCACCGCGGACTCGCGCTTCGTGATCACGACCCCGACGGGCACGACGAGCTCGTTCACGCTCCCGCTGTGAGCTGAGACGGTTCGACGCGGACGGCCCCGGGCGGAGACGCCCGGGGCCGTTCGCGTGTCCGCCGGGCGGTTAGGCTGGTCGCGTGACTTCCCGGGGTGCACGCGCGGCGCGCGGCGCGGCGATCGCCGCATTCGCCGTGTTCGGGGCATCCCTCGCGCACACCGTCGGCGGCGGCACGCCGCCCGGCCCGGTCGCCCTGGCCCTCGCGTTCGCGTTCTCCGTCCCGGTCGCGATGATGATGGTCGGCGGGCGGATGCCGCTGCTCCGCGCCTCCATCGCCGCGCTCGTCGCACAGGCCGCCCTGCACCTGCTCTACTCGGTCGGCGCGTCCGGCCGCAGCGGTTCAGTGGCAGCCGCCGACTCGCACGCCCTGCACGCCGGCGGCACCATCCCGCTCGACGCCTTCATCGCCGTCGACCACGGCCACGCGGCCATGCCCGTGGCGCACGTTGCGGCCGCCGCGCTCACGGTCGCGTTCCTCGTCGTGCTCGGTCGTTCCGCCGCCGCCGTCGCCGCGGTCGGCGGCGCGCTCGCGCGCGGCATCCGCCTGCTCGTCGCGGCACTCGCGGGTTCCCCGCTGCCCCGTCGAGGCGACGCCCGCCCGCCGGTCTCACGCCGCGGCGGCCCGCCTGCGCTCGGCATCCTCCTCCTCTCCTCGCTTCGGCACCGGGGTCCGCCGGCAGGGCTCGCGGCCGCCTGAGCGGTCACGCTCCCGAATCCGTTCGCGCCGACGCGCCGAACCACTGCCGATGAACGCGGCAGCCCGTCCGCGCACCCCCTCCTGGAGAAGAAGACACCGATGCGACCCATCACCCGCACCACCGCCGCCGCCGCGACCGCCCTCGGCGCCGGCACCCTGCTCGCCCTCGCCGCACCCCTCGCGGCGCAGGCCCATGTCTCGGTCACGCCGAGCTCGACCTCCGCCGGGTCCTACGCCGTCCTGGAGTTCTCCTCCGGCCACGGCTGCGACGGCTCGCCGACCACGTCGTACACCGTTGAGATCCCCGAGTCGATCCTCTCGGTGACGCCGACCCTGAAGCCGGGTTGGGACGTCGAGAAGGTCATGGTCGAGCTCGACGAGCCGGTCGAGGGCGCGCACGGCGACGTCGTCGCCGAGCGAGTCGGCCAGGTCGTGTACACGGCCGCGACCCCGCAGCCCGACGGCTACCGGGAGACCTTCCAGGTCCAGGTGCTGCTGCCCGAGGACGCGGCGGGCGAGCGCCTCGAGTTCCCCGTCCTGCAGTCCTGCGTCGACGGCGAGAACGACTGGAGCGAGCCCGTCGGCGCCGACGGCGAGGAGCCCGAGAAGCCGGCTCCCGCGATCGAGGTCACCGAGGCGACCGGCGACGCGCACGGCCACGCCGACGCCGAGGCGGCGACGGACGAGCACGCCGACGCGCACGAGGCCGAGGAGACGGCGGCGACGCAGGGCTCGGTCGACGTCGTCGGCCGAGTGCTCGGCATCACCGGCCTCGCGGTGGGCGCAGCCGGCCTCACCGTCGCCATCCTCGCGCGCCGCGGGAAGAAGGCCTGACCCCCATGTCGCGCCGGAACGTGCAGCTCGCCATGGCCGGGGCGGCGTTCGCCGTCCTGGCCGCGGTGGCCGGTCCTGCCGTGCCCGCCTTCGCCCACAACACGGTGATCGCGGTCTCGCCCGACGGCGAGGAGACCGTCACCGAGCAACCCGGCGTCGTCTGGCTCGAGACGAACGACGCGCTGCTCGACGCGGAGGGAGCCGCGGCCATGGACGTGGTCGGTCCCGACGGCCGGCACTATGCGACCCAGTGCGCGACGGTCGACGGTCCCGTCGCGAGCGTCTCGGCCGAGCTCGGCGAGCCGGGCGAGTACACCGTCGTCTGGCGGGTCGTCTCCGCCGACGGGCACCCGATCTCCGGGGAGTTCGAATTCGACTGGGAGCCTGCAGACGGTGAGTCGGTGGCCGACGGAGCCGAGGATGCGCCGTGCGCCGAGGCCGCCGGCGCGGCCGAGGGCGGCGACGCGGAGCAGGATGGCGACGCTTCCGCGAGCGGTGCCGCGCAGGACCTCCTGTGGATCGGCGCCGGCGTGCTGGCCGTGGTCGTCGCAGCGGCGGTCGCATTCCTGTTCGTCCGCCGCACGCCCGGGGGCGCCGCGGCATCGGGCGACGCCGCTGAGACCGACCCGGAAGACTCCGGCGACGGGCCGAAGCCCCGCGACTGACGATCGCGCTGCCGTCCGGCGTGCGTCGGCGTCGGTTCAGGCGCCGACGAACGCGTCGGGCGGCAGCGTCGTCGTCTCGTCCTCGATCGCGCGAACGAGCCGGTCGGCGACGGCGGCCGGGTCGTGCCCCGTCGGGAACCGGGGCGCGGTCCCGAACAGCGGGCGATCGGCGAGACCGGTCTCGATGTGGCCGGGGCGGGCGTCGACCAGGCGGATGCCGCTGCGCCGGAGTTCCCGGCCGGCGGCCGCGACGTAGGCCGCGAGTGCGGCCTTCGAGGCCGAGTAGCTCGCGAGCCCCGCGGTGGGAAGCTGCGAGACGATGCCCGAGATGGTGAGCACGACCGGACCGTTCCCCTCGGTCGCGGACTGCCGGAGGCTCGGCAGGGCGACCGAGATGATGCGCATCGGTGCGAGGGCGTTCACGGTGAACAGGGTCTCGAGGTCCTGTCGGGCGGTCTCGGCCGCCCCGTCGAACCCCACGACACCCGCGGCGATGACGATCGCGTCGAGTCCGCCGAGCGCCTCGACGGCGCGGTCGACGATCGCCTCGGGGGCGTCGGCGTCGGTGAGGTCGATCGCGATCGTCGCGTCGGCCGCCCGGCCGCCCAGTCGCGAGGCGTCGCGGCCGTGCAGCGCCAGTCGCGCTCCGCGCTCGGCGAGGCGCTCGGCGATCAGGCTCCCGAGCACGCCGGTCGCCCCGACCACGAGGATGCGCGCCTGCTCGATGCGGGTCATGGACGCGAGCCTAGGATGCGCCGGAGCGATCGACCGCGCTTCACAGGAGACTCGCACGACGACCCGTCCTCCCCGACCGCCGCGCGCGGAAGGGATCGCGATCGCCGCCGGGGGTGTCCGAACCGCCGGGTAGGGTCGACGGGTGACTTGGAGCGAGCACCCCGACCCCGCCGGCGCACCCCCGTGGGCCGACGAGGTCCCGTGGGACCCGGACGAGCTCGCGCCGCCCGACGACGAGTGGGCGCCCCCGCCGCCCGCCGACGCGATCGGTCGGTCCGGCGACGGCGAGCGGATGGCACCGGCCGGTGCCGCGGCCGCCGCACCGGCGCGCTTCGACTCGGCGCTCGAGGCCCTGCGAACCGTCTACGGCTACGACGCGTTCCGCGGTGAGCAGGCCGCGATCATCGAGCACGTCTCCGCAGGCGGCGACGCGGTGGTGCTCATGCCCACGGGCGGCGGCAAGAGCCTCTGCTACCAGGTGCCGGCACTGCTGCGCGAGGGCACCGGCGTCGTGGTCTCGCCGCTCATCGCGCTCATGCACGACCAGGTCGACGCCCTCGTGCGCAACGGCGTGCGGGCCGGCTACCTGAACTCGTCGCAGTCGCCCGCGGAACGGGCGGTCGTCGAGCGGGCGTACCTGGCCGGCGAGCTCGACCTCCTCTACGTGGCACCCGAACGGCTCGGGTCCGAGCAGACCAAGCGCTTCCTCGAGCGAGGCACGGTCGCGTTGTTCGCCATCGACGAGGCGCACTGCGTCGCCCAGTGGGGGCACGACTTCCGCCCCGACTACCTGGCCCTCGCCGAGCTCGCCGAACGCTGGCCCGACGTGCCGCGCATCGCGCTCACCGCGACGGCGACCGAGGCGACGCATCGCGAGATCACGACGAGGCTCTCGCTCGCCGACGCACGCCACTTCGTGTCGAGCTTCGATCGGCCGAACATCCAGTACCGCATCGCCCCGAAGCTCGACGTCCGGCGGCAACTGCTCGACTTCGTCCGCACCGAGGGGCGCGACGCCGACGGCCAGCCGGTCGCCGGCATCGTCTACGCGCTCTCCCGCGCGAGCACCGAGAAGTTCGCGGCGTTCCTCGCGGCGAACGGCGTCGATGCGATGCCGTACCACGCAGGGCTCGACGCCGAGACGCGTCGTCGCACGCAGGAGCGCTTCCTCCGGGAGGACGGCGTGGTCGTCGTGGCGACGATCGCCTTCGGCATGGGCATCGACAAGCCCGACGTCCGGTTCGTCGCGCACGTCGACCTGCCGAAGTCGGTCGAGGGCTACTACCAGGAGACGGGTCGTGCGGGTCGCGACGGACTGCCGTCGACGACGTGGCTCGCCTACGGCCTGCAGGACGTGGTGCAGCAGCGCCGCATGATCGACGAGAGCCCCGGCGACCTGGCCCACCGGCGCCGGCTCGCGTCGCACCTCGACGCGATGCTCGCGCTCTGCGAGACCGTGCAGTGCCGTCGCCAGAACCTCCTCGCGTACTTCGGCGAGCGGAGTGCGCCGTGCGGCAACTGCGACACCTGCCTCGAGCCGCCGGCCTCGTGGGACGGCACGGTCGCCGCGCAGAAGCTCATGTCCACGATCGTGCGGCTGCAGCGCGAGCGCGGCCAACGGTACGGCGCGGGTCACCTCGTCGACATCCTCCGGGGCAAGCGCACGGCACGCGTCGAGCAGTACGGCCACGACTCGCTCGCGACGTGGGGGATCGGCGACGACCTCTCCGAAGCCCAGTGGCGCGGGGTCGTGCGCCAGCTTCTCGCACAGGGCCTGCTGCAGTCGGTCGGCGAATACGGCGTGCTGTCGCTGACGGATGCCTCGGCCGGCGTCCTCTCGGGCGCGACGCAGGTCTCGTTCCGCACCGAGCCCGAGCGTCCGGTGCGCGCCTCGAGGTCGAGCCGAGCCGCGGCTCCTGCTGCGGCCGACCTGGAGCCGCGCGACGCCGAGCTCTTCGAGGCGCTGCGCGCCTGGCGGGCGTCCGAGGCTCGCGAGCAGGGGGTGCCCGCCTACATCGTCTTCGGCGATGCCACCCTCCGTGCGGTCGCCGTGCGCCGACCCTCCGGTGTCGCCGACCTCGATGGCATCTCGGGCATCGGCGCGAAGAAGCTCGACGCCTACGGCGAGGCCCTCGTGCGGGTCGTGGCCGAGCACTCGGCCTGAGCCGCGCATCGGAATCGGGTTCGTCGCTCCGCTTCGTCGTCGGGCCTTCCTCGGTCGGCTCCCTCGATCGCCGCACTCGCGAATTCGCGGGCCGCGGCATCCGCGCCGTCCACGACACGTGCCGGTCGGCCCTCGCGCTCGCAGCGCCGCCGTCGCTAGCATCAGGCCAGAGGCCGTCAGTGCGGCGGCGCGGATTCGGGGGAGCGCATGTCCACAGCACAGGGAAGCCGGCCGGTGACGATCACGATCATCGGAGTCCTGGCATTCATCGCCGGGGCGATCGACATGATCTCCGGCGTGATCCTCTTCTTCCTGCTCGCGGTGCCCGAGGTCGTCGACGGGTTCGGCGGCACCGGTCCGCTCATCACCGCCGCGATCGCGTCCATCGTCGTCGGCCTGATCACCGCGGTCCTCGCAGGCGGCCTGCTCCGCGGCAGCCAGCCCGCCCGCCTGATCGTGACGGTGCTCCAGGTCATCTCGATCATCGGGTCGCTCTTCCTCGCAGTGGCGTACCTCGGCATCCCCGTCGGCGAGTGGATCGGCCTTGCGGTCTCGGCACTCGTCGTGATCCTGCTCTGGACGCCGAAGGCCAGCGCGTTCTTCACGCGCTGACCGTCGACCATGACGACCAACCGAATGAACGAGGAGGACGTATGAGCAGGCAGGATGTCGAAGGAGTCCGTCGACCGGCGGCGGTGACGGTCGTGGGCGCACTCGTCTGGGTGAACGCCGCGCTCGACCTCGTGGCGGGCTTCTTCCTGCTGACGCTCGCGACCATCGGGGGCGACGACGCCGCGTCGCGCACGACGTGGGCGATCATGGGTTCGGTCTCGCTCGTGCTGGGGGCGATCGCCGCCGTCGTCGCATTCGGGCTCATGCGGGGCAACTCCGTGGCGCGCATCGCGATCACGGTGATCGAGGTGTTCTCGATCATCGCGTCGGTCAGCGCGGCCATCGCGAACCCGGCGAGCGCGGTCAACGAGATCGTGAGCGCCCTCATCGCGGTCGCGATCCTGCTCCTGCTCTGGTCGGGCGAATCGACGCGATTCTTCCGCGGACTCGCGCCCGATCAGCCCTCGGAGCCGTGAACCAGCGGGAACCTTGTCGATGATCCAAGAGCGAACGACATTGGGTTTGTAAGGTTCCACAACAGGGTTCGGATGCCGCGAACCGGCCTTTGTAGGCGACGGACGCAGTTCTCCGCCCGCTCGCACGTCCGCCGTACCGTGAGATCAGCCCTATCCCGCGTACGAAGGACGAACCGACGATGGTCGACACGGCATCCCGAACCGACGCCACTCCTGCGCCCACGACTGAGCGCCCCGGCACCCCGGAGCGTGCGGCGGCGGCAACTCCCGCGAACACCCCGATCGACGCGAGCGCCGCGCCCGTCGTCGACGTCGGCGCGCTCGCGCGCCAGCTCCTCGGAACGTGGCCCGAGGCCCGGCTCGCCGCGCGCGACCGGGCGGCGCAGCCCGCGTTCCAGCGCATCGACGGCCAGTCCATGGCGGAGCACCGCGAGCGCGTCCTCGGCCAGCTGAAGCTGCTCGTCGAGTCGGGCGCCGTGCACAAGGCGTTCCCGAAGGGCCTCGGCGGTGAGGACGACCACGGCGGCAATATCGCCGCGTTCGAGGAGCTCGTGCTCGCCGACCCCAGCCTCCAGATCAAGTCGGGCGTTCAGTGGGGGCTCTTCGGCGCCGCCGTGCTGCACCTCGGCACCGAGAAGCACCACGAGAAGTACCTGCCGGGCATCATGAGCCTCGAGGTGCCCGGAGCCTTCGCGATGACCGAGACCGGCCACGGCTCCGACGTCGCCGCGATCGGCACCACCGCGACGTACGACCCCGAGACCGAGGAGTTCGTCCTGAACACGCCGTTCCGCGGCGCCTGGAAGGACTACCTCGGCAACGCCGCACTGCACGGCATCGCCGCAGTGGTCTTCGCCCAGCTCGTCACGAAGGGCGTGAACCACGGCGTGCACGCCTTCTACGTGCCGCTCCGCGACGAGACCGGTGCGTTCCTCCCGGGCATCGGCGGCGAAGACGACGGCCTGAAGGGCGGCCTCAACGGCATCGACAACGGCCGCCTGCACTTCACCGACGTCCGCGTGCCTCGCGAGGACCTCCTGAACCGATATGGCGACGTCGCCGCCGACGGAACCTACTCCAGCCCGATCTCGAGCCCGGGCCGACGCTTCTTCACGATGCTCGGCACGCTCGTCCAGGGGCGCGTCTCGCTCGACGGTGCGGCGACGCTCGCGAGTGCGATGGGGCTCGCGATCGCCATCACCTACGGCACCCAGCGTCGCCAGTTCAACGCCGGAAGCGACACCGACGAGGAGGTGCTGCTCGACTACCAGCGCCACCAGCGCCGCCTGCTGCCCAAGCTCGCCACGACCTACGCGCAGGTCTTCGCGCACGACGAGTTCCTGGTGAAGTTCGACGCGGTGTTCTCAGGCGACGCCGACACCGACGACGACCGACAGGACCTCGAGACGATCGCTGCGGCGCTGAAGCCGCTGTCCAGCTGGCACGCCCTCGAGACGCTGCAGGAGGCTCGCGAGGCCTGCGGCGGCGCCGGCTTCCTCGCCGAGAACCGCCTGGTCGGGCTCCGCCAGGACCTCGACATCTACGTCACCTTCGAGGGCGACAACAACGTCCTGCTGCAGCTGGTCGCCAAGCGCCTGCTCACCGACTTCTCGAAGCAGTTCGCGAAGGCGGATGCCGGCGCGATGGCGCGCTACGTCGTGGCGCAGGCCGCCGACCGCGCCTACCACGGCACGGGGCTGCGCCGCCTCGCGCAGACCGTCGCCGACTTCGGATCGACGGCTCGTTCGGTGCACGAGCTCCGCGACGAGGAGACGCAGCGCGAGCTCCTGACCGACCGCGTCGAGGCCATGATCAGCGAGATCGCCGGGCGACTCCGCGACGCACGGAAGCTGTCGAAGGCCGACCAGGCGGCGCTCTTCAACCGCAACCAGAACGAGCTCATCGAGGCGGCCCGTGCCCACGGCGAGCTGCTCCAGTGGGAGGCGTTCACCCGAGGCCTCGCCCGCACCGAGGACGCGGGCACCAGGCAGGTCCTCACCTGGCTTCGCGACCTCTTCGGCCTCGGACTCCTCGAGAAGCACCTGTCGTGGTACCTCATCCACGGCCGACTGTCGCCGCAGCGCGCGCAGGCCGTGTCGGCGTACATCGACCGTCTCGTCGAGCGGCTCCGCCCGTACGCGCTCGACCTCGTCGACGCCTTCGGCTTCGCTCCTGAGCACCTGCGGGCCTCGATCGCGTCAGGCGCCGAGCAGGCGCGCCAGGACGAGGCGCGCGCCCACTACGCTGCGCAGCGCGCGGCGGGCACGCTGCCGACGCCGGAGAAGTCCGAGAAGCACAAGCGATAGCCGGCGGAACGCCGACGGGCCGGGCGCGCAGCGCCCCGCCCCGCGCCGGGTGGGGGGGCGTGCGCGCCGCGGGGTGCGCGCGGGGGCCACGGGGTCGCCGGGCGGCTTCATGATCGCGCCGGCGGCGAGTCCGACGGCGAGCCCTGCGGCCAGCCACAGCCAGAACCCGGTCCAGAGGCTCACGACGAGTCCGATGATGAGCCCGACGACGAGGCCGACGATCAGCTGGCGTCGTCGTGCGGGGGAGAGCGGTTCGCGTGCGGCCATGCTGCCAGCGTAGGCGGCGCGGACGTGCAACCGGTGATCGGCGCCGGCGCAGGTGGCGGATGCCTCGCGGCGAGCCGCGGCATCCGTCGCCGTCAGATCAGGCCGAGCGCCCGCACCGCCTCGCGCTCGTCCACGAGCTCCGCGACCGATCTGTCGATCCGCGAGCGCGCGAAGCCGTCGATGTCGAGGCCCTCGACCACCGACCACTCGCCGCCCTCGGCGACCACTGGGAACGAGGAGATCACGCCGTCTGCGACGCCGTACTCGCCGTGCGACCAGATCGCCGCGCTCGTGCGGCCGTGATCGCCGGTGCCGAGCATCCAGTCGCGCATGTGGTCGATCGTCGCCGATGCCGCCGAGGCGACCGACGACGAGCCGCGCACCTCGATGATCTCCGCTCCGCGCTTGGCCACGCGCGGGATGAACTCCTCTGCGAGCCACTCCAGCGCGGCGTCGGTCCCGCCGAGGCGGGCGGCGAGCAGGCCCGGCACGGGGTCGCCGTCGGCCGTCGCGTGCGCGACATCCGGGAACTGGGTCGCCGAGTGGTTGCCCCAGATCGTGACGCCGCGGATGCCGCCGACCGGCGTGTCCACGGCGGCGGCGAGCTGCCCGAGCGCCCGGTTGTGGTCGAGGCGCGTGAGCGCCGTGAAGCGCTCGTTCGGCACGTCGGGGGCGTGCGACGCGGCGATGAGGGAGTTCGTGTTCGCCGGATTGCCCACGACCACGACCCGCACGTCGTCGGCCGCGTGATCGTTGATCGCGCGCCCCTGCGGGCCGAAGATGCCGCCGTTCGCCTCGAGGAGGTCGCCGCGCTCCATGCCGGCGGTGCGCGGGCGAGCGCCGACGAGCAGGGCCGCGTTCGCCCCCTCGAACGCGACGGCCGGGTCTGCCGTCACCTCGACGTGCGCGAGCAGCGGGAACGCGCAGTCGTGCAGTTCGAGCGCAGCGCCCTCGGCCGCGCGGAGGCCCTGGGGGATCTCGAGCAGGTTCAGGCGCACGGCGGTGTCGGGCCCGAACAGGGCGCCGGAGGCGATGCGGAACAGCAGAGCGTAGCCGATCTGCCCCCCGGCGCCGGTGATCGTGATCGTGACCGGTCTGCGGCTCATGTGCACGAGCCTACGCCGCGCCCGTCACCAGCCCATGGTCCCCGGGGCGCCCTTGACCGGACCCGCCACGATCGAGGTGATCCAGCCGCCGTAGAACCCACCGGGCTGCGGGAGCACCTGCTCGCCGTCGACGGTGCAGGCGTCCATCGGCCCGGCGTACACGGCGACCCGGCTGCGGAGCGACTCGAAGCCGGCCGACGGGGTCGGGTAGTTCCACGCGGCGCGTCGGGCCGACCGGCCGCCGGCGACCACGTCGAAGTACCTCGCGGAGCCCTTGAACTCGCAGAACGACGCCCCTTGGGTCGGGGCCAGCGCGCCCGGTGCGAATGCGTCGATCGGCAGGTAGTAGACCGGCGGATGGCTCGTCTCGAGGACGCGGACGACGTCTCGGGTGTCGACGATGCGCTCACCGCCGAACTCGATCACGACGCGCGCGTCGATCGGCTCGACGCGCGGTGGTCGCGGATAGTCCCACACGGACTCCTGGCCGGGGCCGACCGGATCTGGGATCGGGCGCATGGCCGCACGCTAGGCGGTGACGCTGGGAAGGCGCCGACACCCTGCGGGCGGAGACGTCGGGGCGGCGCGCCGCGAGCGCGGCATCCGCTCGTTCGCTAGCGTGAGCGGACAAGGGGGAACGATGAGGGAACTGTATCCGGAGATCGAGCCGCTCGAGACCGGCATGCTCGACGTCGGCGACGGTCAGCACATCTACTGGGAGGTGTCGGGCAATCGCGACGGCAAGCCGGTCGTGTTCCTGCACGGCGGCCCCGGCGGTGGCACGAACCCGGCGCACCGCCGCCTGTTCGACCCCGCGAAGTACCGGATCGTGCTGTTCGACCAGCGCGGGTGCGGACTGTCGATACCGCATGCCTCCGAGCCCGGAGCGGTGCTGTCGGCCAACACGACCTGGCACCTGATCGCCGACATGGAGCGGTTGCGCGGGCACCTCGGCATCGACCGATGGCAGGTGCTCGGCGGCTCGTGGGGCAGCGCGCTCGCCCTCGCCTACGCCGAGACCCACCCCGAGCGCGTCACCGAGATCATCCTGCGCGGGATCTTCACGCTGCGCCGCCAAGAGCTCGACTGGTTCTACGAGGGCGGGGCGTCCGCGATCTTCCCCGACCTCTGGGAGGACTTCCTCGCGCCCGTGCCGATCGGCGAGCGCGTGCACCTCATCGACGCCTACCATCGACTGCTGACCCACCCCGACCCCGCCGTGCACCAGCCGGCCGCGATCGCCTGGTCGCGGTGGGAGTCCTCGACCATCACGCTGCTGCCGCAGGCCGACACCATCGCGCGGTTCACCTCGCCCGAGTACGCCACGGCGTTCGCCCGAATCGAGAACCACTACTTCCGTCACGGCGGATGGTGGGAAGAGGGCCAGCTCATCCGCGACGCGCACCGGCTGCACGACATCCCGGCCGTCATCATCCAGGGCCGCTACGACATGTGCACGCCCGTGATGACGGCGTGGGACCTGCACCGGGCGTGGCCGGAGGCCGAGTTCCGGATCATCGACGACGCGGGGCACGCGTTCGACGAGCCCGGGATCCTCGACGCGCTCGTCAGCGCGACGGACCGATTCGCGGCCGGCGCCCCCATGGGCGGCTTCCTCGACGCGGCGCACGCCGGCGGCGCGGACGACGACCTCGACGACGGGGACGGGCGGGACGACGACGCGGAGTCCGTGCCCGAGCCCGAGCCCGAGACCTCGGACGACGAGGCTGTCGAGGGCTCGGGTGGCGCCCAGGATTCCGAGGGGTCCGAGGATGGCGAGGAGCGCGAGGACGCGGACGAGGGTTCCGAGGCCGATGACGATGACTCGGACGACGAGGGCTCGGACGACCAGGACGACGACGAGGGCTCGGACGACGCGGGCTCGGACGACGACGAGGACCACGACGAGGACCACGACGAGGACTCGGACGACGACGACGACGAGGAAGACGACGAAGACGACGAGGACTCGGACGACGACGAGGGCGACGACGACGATGACGATGCCGACGAGGACGACTGACCGCTGACCCGCCCGCGACGCGGCACATGAGCGTAGCCGCCGCCGACGACGAACGAAAGGCGGATGGCTCCGACGACCGGGCGCGGTAGTTTCGTGCCATGACGTTCAACCCCAAGGCGGACATCGGCGGCGGACGGACCTCCCGCCGCGGACGCAACACCGGTATCGCCGTCGGCGGCGGCCTCGGCGTCCTGGCGCTCGTCCTCGTCGGATCGTTCCTCGGCGTCGACCTGACCGGACTGCTCGGCGGCACCGGCGGCGGCACGACGAGCGAGGAATCCACGCTCGATCAGTGCCGGACCGGCCAGGACGCGAACGAGCAGATCGACTGCCGCATGAAGGGTGCGGATGCCTCCCTCGACGCGTACTGGTCGGAGGTCTCGTCGAGCATCGGGGTCGAGTACGTGCGGCCGCAGGGCTTCGTCCTCTTCAGCGACGCGGTCGCGACCGGATGCGGCAACGCGTCGTCGGCGACCGGGCCGTTCTACTGCCCGCCCGACCAGACGATCTACATCGACACCTCGTTCTACGACCAGCTCGAGCAGCAGTTCGGGGCGGAGGGCGGTCCGCTCGCCGAGATGTACGTCGTCGCCCACGAGTACGGCCACCACATCCAGAACATCGCGGGTGTGCTCGACTCCACGCGCGACGGGGAGACCGGCCCGACCTCCAACGCCGTCCGCGTCGAGCTGCAGGCCGACTGCTTCGCCGGTGCGTGGGCGGGCGCCGCCGCGACGACCGAGGATGCGAACGGCGAGACGTTCCTGCAGCCCATCAGCCGTGACGAGTACCAGCAGGCCATCGATGCCGCCGCGGCGGTCGGCGACGACCGCATCCAGGAGGCGACCCAGGGTCAGGTGACACCGCATACGTTCTCGCACGGCACGAGCGAGCAGCGCGTGCGCTGGTTCGCGACCGGATACGAGGACGGCGTCGGCGCCTGCAACACCTTCCAGGTCGACGGATCCCAGCTCTGATGCGACGCGCGGGTGCCGTCGGGCTGGGCGTCCTGGGTGCCGTCGCCGTCGTGGTGGTGGTGTTCCTGGTGTGGGCGCACACCGTGTACGCGGGCGAGCGCGAGGCGTCGCTCGATGCGTGGCGCGCGCCCGACGTCGCGATCAGCGCGACCGATGACGGGTTCCTGCTCGAACCGGCCGGCGCGGGCGCCGATCTCGGACTCGTGTTCATCCCGGGTGCGAGGGTCGAGCCGAGCGCGTACCTCTACAAGCTCAGCGGCATCGTCGAGGAGACCGGGATCACCATCGTCGTCACGCACCCGACGCTGAACCTCGCCTTCTTCGACACGCGACCGCTCGAGGCGTTCACCGCGCAGGCGCCGGAGATCTCGAGGTGGCTCGTGGGCGGACACTCGCTCGGTGGGGTGCGCTCCTGCCAGCTCGCGGAGGCCGCCGAGCAGGGGGCGACCACCGAGGTCGTGGGCCTCGTCCTCTTCGGCAGCTACTGCGCCGGCGACCTCTCGGACACCGACCTCGCCGTGCTCTCGCTCGTCGGCGAGCACGACGGGCTGAGCACGCCCGAGAAGGTCGCGAGCGCCGCCGACCTGCTGCCGGCCGACGCGTCGACGGCGCTCATCGAGGGGGCGAACCACGCGGCGTTCGGCGACTACGGCCCGCAGGCCGGTGACGGGGTGGCGACCGCAGACCGCGCCTCCGTGCGCGACGAGATCTCGGGCGCCGTGGCCGAGTTCCTCGCGGCGTCGGGCCTCGCGCTGTCGGAACCGGCGGAGTCCGGCACGGACTAGCGGCACCGTCTCCCGGTCGCACTCCATGCCGGGCCGCACATCCGAGCGCCGACGCTACGGGGTGACTCCGACGTCGACGGAGACGCGCGGCGGCACGACGGCGTCGCTCCGCGGTGCCGCGCCACGTGGCATCCGGCGACTCCTCGATGCGACGAGGAGGACGATGCCGGACGCCAGCACGGCGAGCCCGAGGACGGCGGTCACGGGGAGTCGCTCCTGCAGCACCAAGACTCCCAGGATCGTCGCGGTGAGCGGTTCGGCGAGGGTCAGGGTCGACACGGTGGCCGGGGCGAGGCGCTCGAGGCCCGCACCGAACAGGAGGTACGCCGCGGTCGTCGTCACCAGTCCGAGCCAGAGCGCCATCGCGAGTCCCTCGGCCGTGGCGAGCCAGCCGAGGTCGGTCGCGAGCAGCACGGGCAGGCTCGCTGCCGCGGCCGCGCCGAACATGGCACCCATGCTCGCGGACGACGTCCAGCCCCGGTCGAGCAGCGACTTGCCGGCGAGCGTGTAGACGGCGTACGAGGCGCCGGCGCCGACGGACGCGGCGATCCCGAGCGGGTCGACCGCGCTCGGTCCGGTACCGCTCGCCGACGCGAGCACTGCGACGCCGACGGTGGCGAGTGCCGTCGCGACCATCCAGGCGCCGCCGGGGAAGCGGCGCCGCAGCGCCCAGTCGAGCACGCCCGTGAGCACCGGGGCCGAGCCGAGCGCGACGACGGTGCCGACGGCGACGCCGTTCGCCGCCGTCCCCGCGAAGAACGCGGGCTGGTAGGCGAGCACCCCGGCCGTGCCGATGACGACGGCGAGCCACGCGGGCCCGCGCGGTGCGCGCCCACCGGACGTCGGGGCGGCGGATGTCCCGGTCGCGCCGCTCCGACGTCCGGCGACATGCACGGCGAGCGCGATCGCCGCGAGGGCGCCACCGCCGATGAGGATGCGCGCCGCGCCGACGGAGAGCGGGTCCGCGTCGGGCCCGAGCGCCTGCGCGGTGCCGGTCGTGCCGAAGCACACCGCGGCGGCGAGCACGAGGAGGATGGAGCGCATGGCATGGATTGTTACACAATCTGGATCCGATGGGAAGATCACGACCGCACCGGAGCCGACCGAGTCGTCGCTCCCGATAGGATTCCGTGGGTCGCCTCGCCGCGGCATCCGTCACGTCATCGCCGAGGGGGCGCGCGACCCGGCGCACGATGCCGCACCGATCGGGGCGGCGGCCACCACCCGGAGGAGGACCTGTGCGCGCCGTCATGTACCGCGGATTCGGCGACGAACCCGACCTCGTCGAGGTCGATCGCCCGTCCTGCCCTCCGCGCGGCGCCGTCGTGCGCGTGCGCGCGACCGGCCTGTGCCGCAGCGACTGGCACGGCTGGATGGGGCACGACGCCGGGATCGCGCTGCCCCATGTGCCAGGCCACGAATTCGCGGGCGAGATCGCCGAACTCGGCTCCGATGTGCCGGATGACTCGGGCTGGGCCGTGGGCGATCGCGTGACCGCGCCCTTCATCTGCGCCTGCGGCCGCTGCGTCGAGTGCCTCGCGGGCAACGAGCAGGTCTGCGACGCGCAGCGCCAGCCCGGCTTCACGCACTGGGGCTCGTTCGCCGAGTACGTCGTCGTCGACGAGGCCGCGCTCAACCTCATCCGCCTGCCCGACTCGCTCGGGTTCGTCGAGGCCGCCTCACTCGGGTGCCGCTTCGCGACCGCATACCGCGCGATCATCACGCGGGGCCGACTCCACCCCGGCGAGCAGGTGGCGGTGCACGGATGCGGCGGGGTCGGCCTCTCCGCGATCATGATCGCCGTCGCAGCCGGGGTCCCGGTCTACGGCGTCGACGTCTCCGACGCCGCGCTCGCCGCAGCGGCCGAGCTCGGCGCCACCCCGATCCGGGGCGGCGAGGGCGCCGCCGACCGGGTGCGCGAGGCGAGCGGCGGCGGGGTCGACCTGTCGGTCGACGCGTTCGGCAGCCCCGCGACGTCGTTCGCCTCGGTGCGGAGCCTGAGGAAGCGGGGCCGCCACGTGCAGATCGGGCTCATGCTCGCCGACGACGCGACCGCCGCGATGCCCATGGACGCGGTCATCGACGGCGAGCTCGAGATTCTCGGCAGCCACGGCATGGCCGCGCACGAGTACCACGACATGCTCGGCGCGGTCGCATCGGGGGCGTTCCGCCCGATCGAGCTCGTGGGCCGCACCATTCCGCTCGACGCGGTTCCCGAGGCGCTCGCCGCGATGGGCCGTGCCGGGGGAGCCGGCTCGGGCATGACGGTCGTGGAGCTCTAGGAGCCGTCCGCGTCAGGCGACGTCGGGCAGGCGACGCGGCCGCGGCCGGCGTGCCGGCTCCGGGGTCGCCGGCCGCTTGCGGACCCCGCGCTCCGCGGGCACGTCCACGGGCTCGGGCACGATTATGAGCCCGTCGCGCGAGGCGGCGACATCCGCGAGCAGTTCGACCCACGCTCGATTCATCGCGGGACGACGCCGGTCCGCGTACACGAACTCGAGCGCGACGGACGGGCCGAGCCACAGGCTGACCTCACGTCCGTCGACGATCGCGGTGAAGCCGAACGACTCGCGGCGCCGGAGCTTGGCGAGCACGACGACCTGGAGATGTGCGAGCGTGCGGTCGTCCATGGGGATCGACTGGCGGCTGTCGTAGACGAGTGAACCCATCTCGGCCGGACTCCTTCCGACGGTGAAGCGAGGATTCGCGTGGCGGTCCCGATGCTCGCGGTCCCCCACCGCCGAGAATCGGGCACCGCCCGCACCCCGAATGCTACGCCTGCGCACGCGAGCGCGAACGCGACCGCCGAGGACTCTTCCGATTCCGGATACGCCGTCGCAGAGGTTCACGACGTACACTTGCCGGACCCGGCGCGTCCCCGATGCCGGGGGCGAGGATTCTGCATGGTCGGACTCACCCGGTCCGCGTTCGACACGCGCGACCCCGAGGCGGCGTGTCGCGCGTTCGAGCCCATGGTGCCGCGTCTCGCGTTCGGACGAGCGGATCCCGGGAGCTTCCGGGTGCGCCTTCGGTTCGACGCCGCGCCCTCGTTCACCGTGATCGAGTACGCGTTCGCCGCGCCGGCGGCCACCGTCGCGGGATCCGACGACCTGGTCGTCATCTCCGCGAAGGGCCGCGACTTCGACCTGCGTCACGGGCGCACGGCCGTCGACACCTCGCTGCCCTACCTCCAGGCGCCCGAGGGGCTCGCGGCTCGCTGGGACGCCGTGGCTGCGCGGGCCGTCATGCTCGACCGCGGCGCCGTCGCCGCCGCCGTCCGCGCGATCACGGGGGATGGGGACGCCGAGCTCGGCTTCGTCGGCGTCGCCCCCCGCAGTCCGGAGCTCGGCCGGCACTGGGAGCGGATCGTGCACCGCGTCCGCTCGGCCATGCTCGCGGCACCCGAGGCGTTCGCGGAACCGATCGTCGCAGCATCCGCGTTCAACCGCCTCGCGGTGGCGTACGTGTACGCCTTCCAGGTCGCCAAGCTCGACCTCGACGGCCGACGGATGCCGCTCGCCGGGCGCTCCGCGGTCGTCCGCGCCGCCGTCGAGCACATGCACGCGTACGCGCACGCGCCGATCACCGTCCAGGGGATCGCGGAAGCCGGCCACATCTCCGCACGCGGCCTGCACGCCGCATTCACGAACGAACTCGGGCATTCGCCGTCCGATCACCTCCGCGGCATCCGCCTCGCCGGAGTGCGCGACGAACTGCGCTTCGCGCCCCCCGACCAGTCCATCGCCGCCGTCGCGCGTCGATGGGGGTTCGTGCATCTCTCGCGCTTCGCGGAGTCGTACGCCCGTGCGTTCGGGGAGCTTCCCTCCGAGACGGTCGGAGCGCGACGCAGTTCCGTCGCTACCGTCGCGCGAGGATGAACTCGACCCGCTCCTCCGCCGGCAGCACCGGAACGCGGACCACGGGGATCGGCAGCGAGAGGTAGACCTCCATGAGGAGGTCGTGGATGCGGTGCTGGTCCTCGGCATCCTCGGTCCTGGCGTAGTCGCGGTGCAGCGGCAGCAGGTCCATCACGAAGACCTTGCGGTAGCGCACGTGCACGAGCGCCTCGAGCAGGACGGGGTCGGGATCGAGGCCGAGCAGCCGGTAGTACGCGAGCGAGTCGGGGATGGCCCGGTCGAGGAAGACGACCTCCTCCGGATCGAGCTCGGCCTCCTGGGCGAGCTGCAGCGCGAGCACGTTCCGCTGGAACTCCTCCTGTCGGGACCTCGTCTCCTCGACGGAGTGCCCGCCGAGCCGCTGCAGGTCGATGTAGTGGCGGCTCTCCTCGATCGTGGTGCGATAGCCGCGCTGCCGCAGCAGGTCGACCGTCGTGGTCTTGCCCGAACTCGGGCCACCCGTGATCACGTACCAGCGGGTCATCGTGCCCCCTCGCCTCGTCGTGAACGGATCGTATCGCCGGTTGCCGCGTGATTGCCGCGCCCACGTCGCCGGAGTAGCATGCGCGCCGGGCGGAGCGGAAGCCGGTTCGTGGGACCGGAGACGGGGGGCCGAGTGAGCGGGCCGTACTGGGGGAAGTACCGGGGCACGTGCGTCGAAGCGAACGATCCGCTGGCGATGGGCCGGATCCGGGTGTCCGTGCCTGCGGTGCTCGGCGGGGATGCGGCGTCATGGGCGACGCCGTGCCTGCCGGCGGCGGCCGGTGCCGGCGGTCTCGTCTGGATCCCTTCGGTCGGGGCTCCCGTGTGGGTGGAGTTCGAGGGCGGCGATCCGGCCTTCCCCATCTGGGTGGGCGGGTGGTTCGAACCGTTCGGTGCCGACGGACTCCGCCCCGGCGACATCCGCATCACGACCTCGACCGGGGCCGTCGTCACCCTCTCCGAGAGCGGGATCGCCATCGACACCGGGCACGGTGCGATCATCACGCTCTCCGGTCCGTCCGTCGACGTCAATCGCGGCGGCCTCACGGTCACCTGAGGCGGCGCGCGTGTCCGAACCGATCGTCGACGCCGGGACGCAGGTGCGCTGTCCGCACGGCGGTGCCGGCACCACGGCTTCGGTCGAGCCGCGCGTACGCGTGGCGGGCCGCCCGGTGGCGACCGTCGCGACCGCCTGGAGCGTCAGCGGATGCCGCGGCGAGGGTGTGCGAGGCTGCGTCGCCGCGCGCGCCCTCGGCGGATCGTCCAGGGTCGCCGCCGGCGGGGCGCCACTGGTCCGAGTGACCGACCCGATCGTCGGCGAACCGTCGGGCGCGGTCGTGTCGGTCGTCGTCTGGACCGACCGGGTTCGGATCGCCTGAGCCCGACGCGTCGCGTCACGGAGTTCGGACGCCGGGACCCGTCCCCGTACGCTGGCGTCACGGCGACGACGCCGGAGACGCATCGGCGGGAGGGGCGGCGGATGACCGGGTGGCGGATTCGGGAGTTCCATCGGGATGACCTCGACGGCATCCTGCACCTCTGGGAGCACGCGACGGACTCGCCGATCGAGCCCGTGTACGGGCTGAGCGAGGTGCTCGCGTCTTGCGAGAAGGACGACGCGCTGGTCGCCGTCCACGGCGAGGAGGTCGTCGGCGCGGTCGTCGGTCGTGCGGCGCACAACCAGGGGTGGATCGTCTTCCTCGCGACCACACCGGAGTGGCGCGGTCGGGGGATCGGCACGGCCCTGCTCGCCGCGCTCGAGAAGAAGATGGAGCCGCACGGGCTCGGCAAGCTCTCCGCACTCGTGCCCGAGGCGGAGGAGACGCGGGTCGACGCCTTCCGCCGCCAGGGGTTCGAGCTCCGGCAGCACCTCCGCTACTACGAGCGGCGCACCCCGGTCCAGCGCGAGGAGCTCAGCTCGCTCGCCGAGCTCGGCGGTCGCATCCTGCCGCGCGACCTGTGGGAGGGCGTGGCCGGGATGCGCCGCGAGAAGGAGATCCTCGAGCAGCGTCTCGTGATGCCGCTCGCCGAGCCCGACCTCGCCGAGCGCTTCGGCGTGGTGCCGCCGCGTGCCGTCGTGCTGTTCGGCCCGCCCGGGACGGGCAAGACGACCTTCGCGAAGGCGATCGCCTCGCGGCTGGAGTGGTCGTTCGTCGAGGTGTTCCCGTCCCGGCTCGCGGCCGATCCGGGCGGGCTGGCGGGGGCGCTGCGCGACACCTTCACGAAGATCGCGGAGCTCGAGCACGCGGTCGTCTTCATCGACGAGGTCGAGGAGATCGCGGCGCAGCGCTCCGGCGAACCGCCGTCGCCGCTCCAGGGCGTCACGAACGAGCTGCTGAAGATCATCCCGGCCTTCCGCGAACAGCCCGGCCGGCTGCTCGTCTGCGCCACGAACTTCATCCGTGCGCTCGACAGTGCGTTCCTGCGCCACGGCCGCTTCGACTACGTCATCCCGATCGGCCTGCCGGATGAGACGGCGCGGACGGCGATCTGGCAACGCTACGTTCCGGAGACCGTGGCGGACGACGTCGACCTCGGCGCGCTCGTGGATCGCACGGCGGGGTTCTCGCCCGCCGACATCGAGTTCGCCGCACGCAGCGCGTCGCAGCGCGCGTTCGAGGCCGCGCTCTCGGGTGGGCCGGATGGCGCGTCCGAGCGCCCCGGGCCGACCACCGAGGACTACCTCGACGCGATCGCGGGAACGCGCACCACCGTCTCGGCGGAGACGACGGCCGCGTTCCTGGAGGACATCGAAGCGCTCGCGCGGGTGTAGTCGGACGCGCCTCGGTCGGCGCCTCGCTCTGCCCGGCGACGCCCGATCAGTACGGCGGCGTCGAACCCGGCGGGGTGGCCGGGCCGTTCGGCGGTGCACCGGGCGCTGTGCCGGGCGTCGCGCCCGCGCCCGGCCGCGGCGGATAGCCCGCACCGCCCGTCGGGACCTGCCCGGCCGGGTAGCCGCCGACGATGGCCTGCGCACCGGACGGCGTGGTGCCCACGCCCTGCATGCGTCGGGCCTGCTCGGCCCGCGCCATCCGATCCATCTCGTCGCGGTGCTGCCGCTCTGACCGCTCGATGCGTCGACCGATCGCCGCGACGCCGGCACCGATCCCGCCCGCGATGAGGGAGTAGATGATGATCGCGAAGAGAGCCGACACGTCGAGGTAGCCGCCGTCGGAGAGGTCGCGCGTCGGGAAGATGTCGCGGAACGGATGCAGGTACGCATCCGAGACGCGATAGACGAACGCCGCGAACCCGGCGTCGGGATTCGCGGCGAAGAGGAGCAGGAACACCCGCAGCGAGAGGGCGATCACGCCGATCAGCACCCAGATGTAGAGGATCCAGGTCGCGATCTTCAGCAGCCGGAGGTACCAGGGCGGCTTCCACTCGGTCTCGGCGGCGTCGGTGCGGCTCATCGGGGTCCCCTTCCCCCTCGCGCGTCGCGAGGCGACCCGCCCAGCCAATCGCGTCGGGTGCGCCCGACGCAAGGGACGTGGGTCCTGCGGGATGCGAGTCGAGACGTGGGGCCGATCGCGTGGCCGGGCGACGATGTGTCGACGGCGTCGGATCGTCGGTGCCCGGGCTCTCAGGTGCGTGCGTGCTCCGGTTCGCCGGCGCGTCGCTCCGCGGTGTCGCCGAGGATCTCGCGAGTGCTCGTCTCGGGGCGCAGGTCGAGTCGGCGCAGGAGCTGCGCGTTCCCGGCGACGATGATGGTCGAGAGCGACATCAGGATGGCGCCGACGGACATGGGCAGCACGAACCCGATGGGTGCGAGCACGCCGGCTGCGAGCGGGACCGAGATGAGGTTGTACCCGGCGGCCCACCAGAGGTTCTGCTTCATCTTGCGGTAACTCGCCCGTGAGAGTTCGATGACCGACAGCACGGAACGGGGGTCGTCGCTGGCGAGGATCACGCCGGCCGAGGCGATCGCGACATCCGTGCCCGCGCCGATCGCGATGCCGACGTCGGCCTGCGCGAGCGCGGGGGCGTCGTTGACGCCGTCGCCGACCATCGCCACTCTTCGACCCTCGCGCTGCAGTTCGTGGACCTTCGCCGACTTGTCCTCGGGACGGACGCCCGCGAAGTAGCGGTCGATGCCGAGGTCGGACGCCACGGACCGGGCCACCGCGTCGGCGTCACCGGTGATCATGACCACCTCGATGTCGAGCCGGTGCAGCGCGTCGACCGCCTCACGGGATTCGTCGCGGATCGCATCGGCGAGCTCGAGCGCGCCGATCACCGTGCCGTCCTCGACCACGTGCAGGATGATCGCGCCGTGTTCGCGCCAGTCCTCCGCGATCGGGAGCTCGTCCACGCCCTCCTCTGCGAGCAGGTGCGGGCCGCCGACTCGGATCGCGGCGCCGCCGACGGTCGCCGTGACGCCCACCGCGGGCGCGGACTCGAATCCCGTCGCTGCGGCGATCTGCAGGCCCCGTCTCGTCGCGGATTCGACGATCGCACGTGCGAGCGGGTGCTCGGAGTCCGTCTCGGCTGCCGCCGCGAGCGCCAGGACCTCGTCGGCGTCTCGTCCGGGCACGGTCTCGACGGCGACGACGGTCGGCTGGCCCTTGGTGAGCGTGCCGGTCTTGTCGAAGAGGACGCTGGTCACCGTGCGCATGCTCTCGAGCGCCAGTCGGTCCTTGATCAGCACGCCGCCGCGGGCGGCGCGCTCGGTGGCGATCGAGACGACCAGGGGGATCGCCAGTCCCAGTGCGTGCGGGCACGCGATCACGAGGACGGTGATCGTTCGCACGACGGCTTCGTCCGGGAGGCCGAGCATGCTCCAGACCGCCGCGGTGATCACGGCCGCGCCGAGTGCGAACCAGAACAGCCACGCGGCAGCCCGATCGGCGATGCGCTGCGCGCGCGAGGACGAGTTCTGGGCGTCCTCGACGAGGCGACGGATGCCGGCCAGGGCCGTGTCGTCGCCGACCGCGTCGACCTCGATGCGGATGCCGGAGTCGGTGGCCACCGTTCCCGCGACGACATGGTCGCCGTCGCTGCGCCGGACGGTCTTCGATTCGCCGGTGATCATGGACTCGTCCATGCTCGCCGTGCCGGCGATGACCGTCCCGTCTGCGGGGATGCGTCCGCCGGGGCGGACGACGACGACGTCGCCGACGCGGAGGTCGGCCGGAGCAACGGTGACGGTCGTGTCGCCCTCGACACGCTCCGCTTCGTCGGGCAGCAGCGCGGCGAGAGAGTCGAGCGCCGACGTCGTCTGCGCGAGCGAGCGCATCTCGAGCCAGTGCCCGAGCAGCATGATCACGATCAGCAGCGCGAGTTCCCACCAGAAGTCCAGCTCGTGGTCGACGAGCCCGATGGTCGCGCCCCAGCTCGCGAGGAACGCCACGGTGATCGCGAGGCCGATGAGGAGCATCATGCCGGGCTTCAGCGCCCGGAGTTCGCTGACCGCGCCGGTCAGGAAGGGGCGTCCGCCCCAGACGTACATGACGGTGCCGAGCACTGGTGAGATCCACCCGACCCAGGCCTGTTCCGGCAGGTCGTAGCCGACGATCATCGCGAACATCGGCGAGAACGCGACGACCGGAACGGCGAGGAGGAGGTTGATCCAGAAGAGTCGGCGGAACTGTCCGACGTGGTCGCCGTGGCCGGCGTGGCCGGCGTGGCCGGCGTGGCCGCTGTGTGCGTCGTGGCCGGCGTGGGCATCGTGACCTGTGTGTGCGTCGTGGCCCGCGTGTGCGTCGTGCCCGGCGTGCGCGTCGTGGTCGTGCTCGCCGTGCATTGCGTGCATCGCCTCGCTCGCGGCATCCGCTCGGCCATGGCCTGCCTGCTCGTGGGGCTGCGTGTCGCTCCGTGCGCGCTCGTCCATCGTCTCGCCCTTCCGGATCGCCAGGCGAACGGCGGAACGCCGTTCGTCCGTGCCAACACGGACGACTATACCCCCATGGGGTACTAATGCCAAGCGAAGAATGCGTGGCTTGACGTACCCCACGGGGATAAACCGCGCGGTCCGCGGGCCTACTTCGCGGATGTCGTGGCGGCCTGCGCGGCCAGCCACTCGTCGAACGTCGTGCTCGAGAGCTCGGCACGTGCGCCGGGGGTGAGTTCGCCGCCGTGCAGCAGCGTGCCGAAGTACGTCGCGTCGGGATCGGCGACGACCTCGCGCTCGTCGCCGTGCGCGGCGAGTCCCCGGCGGAGGAAGTCGGGCATGGCGATCCGCTCCGGCCCACCGATCTCGAGCACGCCGTTCCGGGGTTCGGACGCGGCGGCGCGAGCGACGGCGGCCGAGACATCCGCCGCCGCGATGGGCTGCAGGCCGGTCGACGCCCGCACGACGCCGTCGACCGTCGCCGCCTCGGCGATGGCGCGCGCGAACTCGTAGAACTGCGTTGCACGGACGATCGTGTACGGCCGACCCGAGTCGGTGATGAGTCGCTCCTGCGCGACCTTCGCGCGCAGGTACCCGCTGTCGGGCAGCCGGTCCGCGCCGACGATCGACAGGGCGACGTGGTGCCCGACGCCCGCCTCCCGCTGGGCGTCGAGCAGGTTCCGGGTCGACGTCGTGAAGAAGGCCATGACGTCGTCGTCGGCGAACGAGGGCGAGTTCGTCACGTCCACGACGACGTCGGCGCCGCGGAGCGCGTCGGCGACGCCGTCGCCGCTGAGGGTGTTCACGCCGGAGTTCGGCGACGCCGGCACCGCCTCATGGCCGTGCTCGGTGAGCAGCTCGACGACCTTCGAGCCGATGAGTCCGGTGCCTCCGATGACGACGATCTTCATGCTGGTGCCTTCCGTCCGGGCCGCGGCGATTCCGCTGCCGACACCAGTTCAGACCGGATGCCGCACCGGGATGTGACACGCAGGGCGCGCGCATCGGAGCCGGCGTGCGCCCTGCCGCACGCCGGCACGGGCGATCGTCGCAGGTGCCCTGGGTCGGGCCGAACCCGCTATCTGCACACGTGCCGAAGGTCCCGAGGCGAAGCGAGAGGCGGGGACTAATTTCTGAGCTGTCGAGGGGGGACCGGGATGGTGTCGTGCCGTGACGGCTGGGATATCGGCGTGCCGAAGCCGAGGAACTGGTCGTGAGGCCGCCGGTCGCGGAGCTCCACCTCCACCTCGAGGGAACGCTGGAGCCCGCGTTCATCATGGAGACCGCCGCGAAGCACAGCCTCGAATTGCCGTGGCGTTCGCTCGAGCACCTCGAGGCGCAGTACGAATTCACCGACCTTCAGTCCTTCCTCGACCTCCTGTACGTCAACCTCGAGGTGCTCCGCGACGAGGACGACTTCGCGGAGGTCACTCGGCGGTACCTCGTCCGTGCGGCGGCCGCAGGGGTGCGGCACGCCGAGATCTTCTTCGACGTCCAGGCGCACACGCGGCGGGGGATCCCGGCCGAGACGGTGATCCGCGGCATCCGGAGCGCGTTGGACCGCAGCGTCGACGACCACGGGATGACGACGAAGCTCATCATGTCGTTCTGGCGCGACCTTCCGCCGGAGGATGCGATGCACGCGCTGGCCGAGGTGCTCGACGCCGGCCTGCCGATCGACGGCATCGGGTTGGACTCCGCGGAGGTCGGGTATCCGCCGTCGCTGTTCGTCGACGTCTACCGGGCGGCCCGCGACGCCGGGCTCCATGTCGTGGCGCACGCCGGCGAGGAGGGCCCGCCGGAGTACGTCCGGGAGGCGCTCGACCTGCTGCGGGTCGAACGCATCGATCACGGCATCCGGAGCCTCGAGGATCCGGAGCTCGTCGAGCGGCTGGTTCGCGACCGCGTTCCGCTGACGGTCTGCCCGCTGTCGAACGTCCGGCTTCGAACGGTCGACACGATGGCGGAGCATCCGCTGCCCCGGATGCTCGAACTCGGCCTGCTCGTGAGCGTGAACTCGGACGACCCGGCCTACTTCGGCGGGCACCTCGATGCGAACGTCGATGCCGTCGTCGCTGAGTTCGGCCTCGATGACGGAGCGCTCGAGCAGTTGGCGCGGAACTCGATCGACTCAGCGTTCCTGGAACGCGGCGAACGGGCGCGGCTGCACGGCGAGATCGACGCGTGGAAGCGCCATCGATCCGGTTGAGACGTGCCGTCCGTCGGGCGCGACCTCTGGCGGCGCGCGCGACCCTCTGCCACGATGCAGGGCATCGCTCGCCTGCGTGCAACGAGGAGGCTCGCAATGACCAGGGAGATCATCACCACCCCGGATGCTCCGAGCTCGCCGTTCTACAGCCAGGGAGTGCGAGCCGGGGCGCACATCCACGTCTCCGGCACGGTGGGCGTCGACGTGACGACCGGGGCGCTCGCGGGCGAGACCATCGAGGAGCAGACCCGGCAGGCGCTCGCGAACTGCGAGGCGATCCTGACGGCGGCAGGGGCGGGGCTCGACGACGTCGTCGAGGTCGGCATCCTCCTCGCGAGACCCGAGGACTTCGCCGGGCTGAACGAGGAGTACGCCCGTTGGTTCACGTCGGACTCGCCCGCTCGGTACGTCGCGAAGCTCGGCGTCGAGCTCCCCGGCATCCTCGTCTCCATCAGGATGACGGCCGTCACTGGTTAGCGACGCCACCTCCCTCCCTGAGGGCACTTCGTACGCGATCACGACGGGTTCCTCGACGGGTGGTCGCGCCGCTCTGCCGACGGATCTCGGGCGGCCGCGACCGGGTCGAAGGTCCTGTCCCGCTCGGACGCGCGAGGACTAGCTTCTGACCCATCGAGGGTTCGGGGCGGTGACCATGTCGTATCTGGACGGTTGGAACGAGGGCGCGGCGAAGCGGGCGATCCTGGACTACGTCGTTGGTTCGGCGACCGAGGGTGCGTCGGCATTCGTGCCGCTCGCGGATCGCGTCGCGGCGTTCGACAACGACGGCACGCTGTGGGTCGAGCAGCCGGCGCCCGCGCAGACGGGGCTGCTCCTCGGCAAGCTCGCGGACCAGGTGCGTTCGGATCCGTCGTTGGCGTCGCTCGAGCCGTACCGGTCGCTGGTGGCTCGTGATCCGGATTTCCTGGCTGCGCTCGCGCGCCAGGATCCGGACACGGTGGTGGCGTTCCTCGGGGCCGTCGGGCGGGCGTGGGAGGGCAGCACGCCGGAGGAGTACGACGCCGAGGTCCGCGCGTTCCTCGCGGCGACGCGGCATCCGACGCTCGATCGGCCCTTCACCGACCTCGTCTACCGGCCGATGCTGGAGCTCTTCGACCTGCTCCGGGACCACGGCTGGCGGGTGTTCGTGTGCTCGGGCGGCGGACGCGACTTCATGCGCGTGATCGCCGAGGAGACGTGGGGGGTCCTGAAGGAGAACGTGATCGGGTCCGCTCCCGAGTTCGAGTACCGCGACGGTCGCCTCGTACGGGAGAACACGCTGCTCGGCAACGTGGCGCTCGGCCCGGGCAAGCCGGAGCACCTCTTCGCGCGCACCGGGCGGCTGCCGAGGTTCGCCGCAGGCAACGGCGACGTCGACATCGAGATGCTCGAGGTCGCGGCCTTCCGCCTCGTCATCGTCCACGACGACGCGGAGCGCGAGTTCGACTACACGTCGGGCGCGGAGCGGATCCTCGAGCGTGGGCGCACCGACGGCTGGGTGATGGCGAGCGTGCGGGAGGACTGGCGCACGGTGTTCGGCGAGTGAGCGCCACGAGCGAGGGGAATCGATGACCATGTCCGCGGATGAAGACCGGAGCACCCCCGAGATCGACCCGAAGGACCACGCGCGCCGCGTGTGGCGGCAGTCGCACGGCTACACCGGCGAGGCACTGGTCGAGTACGCGAAGAGCCTCGAGTGGCTGCTCGACGACCCGCGCTACCAGGACCCGGACTTCGAGCCGCCGCAGACGCTGACGTACTACCTCGGCATCGTCTCGGTCATCGAGGCCGAGGCGATCCGGATGATCCAGGCGGGACCACCCTACGAGCCGAAGATGCACATCGAGGGCTCCTTCTCGATCTCGCAGATCGAGGCGTTCTTCCCGCCGCGCTGGGTCGAATTCCTGCAGCGGATGGGCCTGAAGAAGTCCGCCATCACGCCCGAGATGCTCGCGGAGTGGGAGCCGCTGCTGAGCAACAACACGCCGCTCCGCGATGGGGCGCTGCTGTCGAACCACACGTGGTCGCTCACGGATCCGGCGTGGACTCTCGTCGCCCCGTCGTACGTCGCGAGGCTGCTCGACCCGTCGATCACGCACCCGTTCGGCACGGACCCCGCATGGATCAGGATCGACGACGCCGACGAGCTCACGCTCGGGCTGACGGGTGACTGGGGCGGCGGGGCCTACTTCGACGGCGAGGGCGTCGTCTCGCCGCCGATCGCGATCATGGACAAGATGATGGAGCTCGGCGTGGACTACACCGTCCACCTCGGCGACGTGTACCCGCTCGGCTCCATGCAGATCTACCCGCTCTTCCTGCGCGACTGGAAGCCGGGGCGCCGCGGCAGCTTCAACCTGAACTCCAACCACGACATGTACGCGTGGGCGAAGGGCTACTTCGAGGCGGGCCTGAAGCACCCGACGTTCGCGGCGCAGCAGGGCACGAGCTACTTCGCCGTCGAGTTCGGCGACTGGATCATCGTCGGCCTCGACTCGGCGTACGCGGCCGAGTTGCCGCTCATGTACGACGGGAAGATCCAGGACGAGCACCAGCGGGCGTTCCTCCGGCGGGTGCGCGAGCAGTCCGACCGAACCGGGCAGAAGGTGTTCGTCATGACGCACCACCACGCCCTGCTGCCGGAGGGGAACGAGAAGAGCTCGCTGTGGGACGACGTCGTGTCCGACCACGCGCTGGGTCGGGCGCCCGACGTCTGGTACTACGGGCACTATCACGCGGCCGCCGTCTATTCGGAGCATTCGGCCGCCGGGCCGAACACCAAGGCCAGGGTCATGGGTCACGGCGCGATCCCGTTCGCGCCGCCCGCCGAGCTCGCGGAGAACGCCGGACCGGGAAAGCCCATCGAGTGCTACGCCCACACCCCCTACGACGACGATGTGCCCGAGCACCGCGGCCGCGCGATGAACGGCTTCGCCCACGTCACGCTCAGCCGCGACGGCGGCATCCGCGAACGGTTCTACAACCAGGACGGCTCGGAGATGTGCGGCTGAGTCCGCCCTGATCCGCACCACTCGAGGACGGATGATGTCAGCAGCCGCACCCACCGCCGGGCAGCGGGCGAGAGCCGCCGCAGGGCCACGATGATGGACGCGGCGAGTCGTGCCGGCGGCGCCCGTCGCGACCGCGTGGACCCGTCGTCGCTGCGCGGCCTCGATCGGAGGGCTCGATACGCCCGAGGCGCCGCGCGACGTGACATGGTCCCGGTCGAACGACACTCCGAACTCCCGCAGCCGGGCGACCGGCCCGACCCGGTGGACCTGCTCGTCGCGCAGGATGCGCAGCGCATCCCCGAACTCGTATCGATCCGGCACGGGCGGATGAGCGCGAGCGCGTTCACGTTCTACCGGGGGGCGGCTGCCGTGATGGCGTCCGACCTGTCGCAGGTGCCCGATTCGGGTGTGGAGGTCCAGCTGTGCGGTGACGCCCACCTGGCGAACTTCGGCCTGTTCAACGGGCCCGACCGGCGTCTCGTGTTCGACGTCAACGACTTCGACGAGACACACCCCGGGCCGTTCGAATGGGACCTGAAGCGGCTCGCGGCGAGCGTCACCGTCGCCGGCCGCGGCAACGGGCTCGATGCGGCGAAGACCAGGTCGGCCACGCGGTCCGCGCTCTCCGAGTATCGCCGCGTGATCGGGGATCTCGCCGAACGGGACCCGTTCGCGGTCCACTACTTCCGGCTCGAACTCGACGCGCTCCTCGAGGCGACACAGGGCAAGGATGCCGAGCGGCTTGAGAAGGCCGGACGCCGGGCGTCCGGACGGACGAGCCTCCGGGCGTTCGATCGCCTGACGGAACGCGCAGGGGGCACCTGGCGGATCGTGGACGATCCGCCGCTCGTCTTCCACTTCGACATGGACTCCGACGAGGGCGAGCAGGTCGGCGTCTTCTTCGACGCCTACCGGTCTACCCTGCCGCTGGGCCTGCGGCGCCTTCTCGAGCGCTACGAGGTCGTGGATCTGGCGATCAAGGTGGTCGGCGTGGGCAGCGTCGGGACGAGGTGCGTCATCGCCCTGCTCACGACGGCCGATGGCGAGCCGCTCGTGCTGCAGTTCAAGGAGGCCACCGCTTCAGTCCTGGAGCCGTACCTCGGACCGCGCGACTTCGCCGAGGCGGGCGAGCGCGTCGTCCAGGGCCAGCGCCTCATGCAGGCGAGCGGCGATGTCCTCCTCGGATGGGCGCGATACGACTCGCCTCGTAGTCGCCGTCCGCTCGACTTCTACGCCAGGCAGCTGTGGGACGGCAAGGGCTCGCTCGTCGTGGAGGCGATGGGCGGCAAGGTCCTGTCACGCTACGCCGGCCTGTGCGGGGCGACACTCGCCCTCGCCCACGCCCGCAGCGGCGACGCCACGGCGATCAAGGGCTACCTCGGCGACGACGACACGTTCGACCGTGCGGTGGTCGAGTTCGCCTCCGCATACGCCGACCTGACCGAACGGGACCACGCCGCACATCTGGCTGCCATCGCCGACGGGCGGATCCACGCCGTTCGGGACGTCTGAGGGGAGTATCGAGGGTGATTCGCCGCGCAAACGCCGGTGTCCGCGATGCAGTCGACGACCTTCCGCTCGCCGACTCGGCGACGGGGTCCGGCCAGAACGCCCGCGGTGACTCGCGATGCAGCACACCGACATGGCAGGTCAACGTCCCGGCGGCGTCACCCTCGTCGCGTTCAGCGGCTCGCGGGGATCCGTAGAGCCCGATCGCTCAGTCGCTGGGGACCGCGAACGAGATCCCGAAGGTGACTCGCTCGCCGTCGAGCTCGCCGGGCCACTTGCACACGCTCACATCGCCAGCGCCCTCGATCCGCTCGTGCGTGTACAACGGCTCGCCGCTGTCCAGCACGTGCCGGTCGTTCGCCTGCAGGGTCGCTGCTGTTTCCGATGATTCCGCGGCCGGACCGAAGTCCGCGTCGGTCCTGCCTTGCACCGATCCTCCCGCGAAGCGATCCATCTGCGAGCTGCCCCAAAGGTAGGTGCCGCTCGCGTCCTTCACCCACAGGTAGAACGGAACGTTCTTGAACGGCTCGAAGTCGGTGATGCGCATCATTCCTCCTCGGACCGCGCGGCCCGCCGACGCGGACGCGCGTGCGCGCCAGACGCTACCACCGGCGCTCGCGCGCTCGTGAGACCTTCGGCCCGCTCGGATCGGGGCGGAAGTGACATCGCCGGACGCCCGTGCGTCCCGCGGGTCGAGGTGCGCTGGTCTGCTCCTGCCGTGTCATCGGTCGCCATCGGGACCACCGAGAGCGGCCGCGTCGGTTCGGGTGCCCGCTGCCAGCGGCGCCCAGAACTGGATCCAGCGGTCTCGGTCGACGAAGCCGTAGTGGCCCGCGCCCGGCCAGACGTGCAGGCTCGCGTGCGGAAGCCGTTCGGCGACGTGCATCGGCATCTCCGGCGAGATGATCGAATCGGCATCGCCGTAGAACACCTCGAACGGTTGCGCCACGTCTTCGAGTTCGAAGCCCCAGTCCCAGAGCGCCATCGTCATCTCGTAGAGGCCCTCCTCGTCCTGGACCATGCCGGCGGTGAAGTTCGCTTCGAACATCTCGCGCTGGGCCGGATCGTCGAGGAACGTGGATGCATCCGAGGGGTCGTCCTCGGCCATCGACTCGACGAAGGTCCCGATGTCCTGCTTCGCCTTCTTGACGTCGGCCCGGTAGGCCCATCGGATGACGTGATGCAGGTGACGCAGCTTCACGATGAGCTTGAGATCGCGCATCACGAGCATCTTGGCGAATCCGTCCTCGTCGAACGGTCCGACCGGTGACGCGAGGACCCCGGCCACAACGCGGTCGGGCAGATGCGCGGCGACCGCCAGGGCGTGCGGGCCGCCCCCGGAATGACCCGCAACCGCGAACTGCTCGAACCCGACGTGGTCGGCCAGCTGCTCCATGTCGGCCCCCCAGTCGGCCATCCGCCGACCGTGCTGCGGCGTCGACCCGCCCACCCCCGGCTGGTCGGCGACGACGACGCGTACACCGAGGGAACCGTTGAGGGCCTCATCGGGGTTGCGGATCAATCGTGAATCCGAGAGCCCATGGCAGAAGATCACCGGGTTCCCGTCCGGATCCCCGAACGAGTCGTACGAGAGCTCGCGGCCATCGGCCAAGGTCATCGTCTGCATCAGCTTCCCCTCCAGACTTCCCGGATGTGGGCGCGGATGCCCACCCATGCCGTCGACGCTACGCCGCCCGGCGCCGGTCGCCGTTGCACGTCAGTCTCAATTTCGCGTTACCTCGGGGGGCGCATCCGTTTCGAGCTCGACGGAGACGAACTGGCGCTCGACGCGGAGCACGTCGGGGTGCTCGACCTCGGCCGGCCGTTCCATGCCACCTGCAGTGATGTGGACACGATCTGGGTCGTGATCCCGCGCCATCGGATGCCCGCGTCGGCGCGGTCCTCGTCTTGGGCCCGATTCCACCGGGACTCGCCGCGCGGGCGCGTGCTGCGAAGTGCAGTCATGTCGGCCTGGCTTCGACTCCCGGACGCGCAGGCCAGTGACGCCCCGGCGATGGCCCACGAGATCGTGGACGCCGCCGGATCGGCCCTCGGCCGCGGCGACTTCACCCCATCCGATTCCGCGCTCGCGACGGCGATGCGCGAGTTCGTGCTCACGCGCCTCGACGACCTGGAGCTCGACGCGCGAGGTGCACGCCGCCCGCCCACCCGCGATTACGACCCCGACAGCAGTCGAAAGATCGACACGTTCCATCACTGGGCCGCGCGGCGACCTGAGGCAAGGCGGTGCAACGGATGCCAAACGCGAAAACCCCCGGCGAACCGGGGGTTTTCGTCTGTGGCTCCGACCGGCATCGATCCGGTGACCTTTCGATTTTCAGTCGAACGCTCTACCAACTGAGCTACAGAGCCTCGGGGTGCAGAACACCTCGATGATAAGGAGAAAGCCCCTTCTCTCGAAAGGGAAAGGGCTTGTCGCCTGAGCGACCCTGACGGGACTTGAACCCGCGACCTCCGCCGTGACAGGGCGGCACGCTAACCAACTGCGCCACAGGGCCTCGTAATGAAGCTGTTCAATTGTAAACCCATCGCTGGGTGACCCCAACGGGATTCGAACCCGTGCTGCCGCCGTGAAAGGGCGGTGTCCTAGGCCGCTAAACGATGGGGCCGGAAGGTCGTGCCCTAGGGCTCGACCGCCGAGAAGAAAGCATACGCATACCTCGGCCAGAATCCAAAACGAGGCGGGCAAGACGCGCAACGCGCGGCCGAAATGCCCGATCCGCGGTCGTTCCGAACCTACTGTGACAGGGCCACTGCCCGCATGGCGGGTACGCGAGCGCGGTCCGGACGGCCCGCGCGGATGGGGAATCATGTCGGGAACCGCAGGACGCCGAGCCCCCTGGGGGTCGCGAATGCGCGCGCTCGCCGGCGCGCTCGTCATCGTGTTCGCGGCCACCGCCGGTGTGGTGGCGAATCCCGTCGCCGCGACCGCCGCCGACTACCCCACGTGGGAGGAACTGCAGAAGGCCAAGGCGAACACGAAGGCCGCAGCGCAGGCGGTCGACGAGATCATCGGCCTCATCGCCGACCTCGAGGCGAACGTCGAGGCGGCACGCGCCGAAGCGCAGCGCCGCACCGACGAGTTGATCGTGGCGCAGCAGCAGTACGACGACGCGGTGCGGCGTGCCGACGAGATCCAGGCGCAGGCCGACGAGGCGAAGGCCGAGGCCGAGGAGGCCGAGCGCAATGCCGGGCAGCTCGCCGCCCAGCTCTACCGGACCGGCGGGTCCGACCTCGGCGTGAACCTGATGTTCGACGCGGGCGATGCGGCCCGCACCGACGAACTGCTCGCCAAGCTCGGTTCGATGGAGAAGCTCGTCGAACGCACGGCCGACATCTACGAGCAGGCGAGGGAGGCCGGCAACACCGCCCAGGCGCTCGCCGACCAAGCCGAGGTGGCTCGCGTCGAGCGCGAGAAGCTGCGGGTCGCGGCCGAGCAGGCGCTCGCCGCCGCCCAGGCAGCCCAGGCGGCGGCCGAGCAGGCGCTCGCCGAGTCCGAGGAGAAGAAGATCGAGCTCGACCAGCAGCTCAAGTTCCTCAAGGACACCGAGGCGAAGACCGCGGCCGCCTACCAGGAGGGCGAGCGCAAGCGGAAGGAAGAGGAGGAGCGACGACGTCGCGCCGCAGCAGCAGCAGCAGCGGCTGCGGCCGCCGCGGCAGCAGCAGCGGCAGCCGCAGCCGGCGGTGGCGGTGGCGGTGGCGGTGGCGGTGGTGGCGGCGGCCAGGCCGCGTCGTCCGGTTGGTCGAAGCCCGCGTACGGCTGGATCTCGGGCAGCTACGGCCCTCGCCAGGTCATCTGCAGCGGCGGGTACTGCTCGAACTCGTTCCACTACGCGACCGACATCGCGACCGGGTGCTCGGCGCCCATCTACGCGGCGCACTCGGGCACGGTCGTCTACGCCGGATGGTCGGGCAGCTACGGCAACTTCATCAAGATCGACCACGGCGGCGGCATCTACACGGGCTACGCCCACATCCGCCCGGGCGGCCTGTTCGTCGGGTACGGGCAGTGGGTGAACTCCGGGCAGGTGATCGCCTCGAGCGGCACGACGGGTGCCTCCACCGGCTGCCACCTGCACTTCGAGGTGTACGACGGCTGGAGCCGGATCAACCCCGTCCCCTTCCTCGCCGCGCGCGGCATCTACCTCGGCTGAGACGCGGCCCGGCAGACACGACGAGGGGGCGAGCCGTCAGGCTCGCCCCCTCGGTGCGTGCAGGCGGATGCCGCGGCATCCGCTCGGGCTCAGTGACCCGGGTACGCCTCGATCGCCTTCGCGATGAGCCGCTCGGCCTCCGCGGCGTTCGCCCAGCCCTCGGTCTTGACCCACTTGCCGGGCTCGAGGTCCTTGTAGTGCTCGAAGAAGTGCTCGATCTCCTTGCGCGTGTACTCGGGGATGTCCTCCACATCCTGGATGTAGTCCCAGCGCGGGTCGCCGGCGGGCACCGCGAGGACCTTGGCGTCGCCGCCGCCGTCGTCGACCATGTTGAAGACGCCCACGGGGCGCACCTTCACGCCGACGCCCGGGAAGAGCGGGTACTGGGTGAGCACGAGCACGTCGAGCGGGTCGCCGTCGTCGCCGAGCGTGTTCTCGAAGAAGCCGTAGTCGGTGGGGTAGACGAAGTTCGTGTAGAGCACGCGGTCGAGGAACACCCGGCCGGTCTCGTGGTCGACCTCGTACTTGTTGCGGCTCCCCTTGGGGATCTCGATGACGGCGGCGTACTCGCCCATGTGCTCTCCTCGTTTCGGATGTGGAGTCTGGAAGGTCTCGCGGGCCGCGACGGCACCGGCGTCGCCGCGCGCCCCGATGGGCGCCGCTGGCGACGGAATAAGGTTACGTGATGCCCTCCGAGCGCCGTCCCCGCCTGACGCCGCCGATCGCCGACGTGCGACGCGCGGTCCGCGGGGTGCTCGTGCCGCGCGACGACGCGCCGCTCGCGCTCGTCGCGCTCTCGGGCGGGCCCGACTCGCTCGCGCTCGCCGCGGCCGCGGCGTTCGAGGCACCGAGGGGCGGATGGCGCGCCGGCGCGATCATCGTCGACCACGGGCTGCAGACCGGGTCCGCCGAGCAGGCGGATGCCGCGGCATCCGTCGCCCGCGACCTCGGGCTCGACCCGGTGCTCGTCGAGCGGGTCGATGCCGCCGCGGCACCGGGTGGCGCCGGTCCCGAGGGCGCCGCACGCGCCGCACGGTACGCCGCGCTGGACGCCGCCGCACGCGCGACCGGGGCCGAGGTCGTGCTCCTCGGCCACACGCTCGACGACCAGGCCGAGACGGTGCTCCTCGGACTCGCGCGAGGCTCGGGGTCGGCGAGCCTCGGCGGCATGGCCGCTCGGTCCGGGCGCTACGCGCGACCGCTGCTCGGCATCCGACGCGCCACGACCCGGCAGGCGTGCATCGCCGCGGGCCTCGCACCGTGGGACGACCCGCACAACCTCGACCCCGCCTACGCACGCGTGCGCGTACGCGAACGGGTGCTGCCGGTGCTCGAGGCCGAGCTCGGACCCGGCGTCGCGGAGGCGCTCGCGCGCACCGCCGAGCAGCTGCGCGAGGACGAGCAGGCGTTCGCCGACCAGATCGACGAGTTCATCGAGGAGATCTGCGAGCCCGCCGAGGCCGGCATCGCGATCTCGGCGGCCGCGCTCGCCGCGAACCCCGCCGCGCTCCGCCAGCGCATCGTGCGACTCGTCGTCGACAGCGAGTTCGGCGTCTCGCTGAGCCGTGCGCAGACGCTCGAGGTCGCCCGGCTCGTGACCGACTGGCACGGGCAGGGGCCGATCGACCTGCCGCGCGGCATCCGCGCCACCCGAGCCGGCGCGCACCTCGTGCTCTCCACGACCGGCTCGACCGAGGTGCTGCCGCACGACCACTGACGCTCGGCGTAGGCTCGTGGCATCCGTTCGCCCAGACGCACGCAGGAGGAGCTCGGGATGGATTCGCGCGAGATCGAGGCCGACCTGACCGAAGTGCTCGTGACCGAGCAGCAGATCCGCGACAAGCTCGCCGAGCTCGCACGCCGCATCGAGGTCGATTACGAGGGGCGCGACATCCTGCTCGTCGGCGTGCTCAAGGGCGCGGTGATGGTGATGGCCGACCTCGCGCGTGAACTGAAGCCGCACGTGACCATGGACTGGATGGCGGTCTCGTCGTACGGCGCGGGCACGACCTCGTCCGGCGTCGTGAAGATCCTGAAGGACCTCGACTCCGACCTGTCTGGCCGCCACGTGCTCATCGTCGAGGACATCATCGACTCAGGCCTCACCCTCAGCTGGCTGCTCGGCAACCTCGCCTCGCGCGGCGCGGCCTCGATCGAGATCTGCGCGCTGCTGCGCAAGCCGGATGCCGCGAAGGTCGAGATCGACGTGAAGTACCTCGGCTTCGACATCCCGAACCAGTTCGTCGTCGGCTACGGGCTCGACTTCGCCGAGCGGTACCGCAACCTGCGGGACGTCGCGATCCTCGCCCCGCACGTCTACAGCTGAGGCGCCGACGGCCCGACGCGCGCATCCTGCGGCGGATGCGAGGTGCTGCGCGCTTTCAGCGAACAGGGAGCCGGCCCCCAGTGGCCAGAGGGTAGCCTGCTAGCACCATGAACATGAAGAAGCTCCTGCGCGGGCCGATCCTCTACATCGTGCTGGCCATCATCGCGGTGTGGATCGGGTCCACCCTGATCACCCAGTCGGGGTTCCGCGAGGTCTCGACGCAGCAGGGGCTCGAGCTCCTGAACGACGGCAAGGTGTCGGCGGTGAAGATCGTCGACGTCGAGAACCGCGTCGACCTCACGCTCGCCGAGGCCGAGAAGGACCTCGGCACGCAGGTGCAGTTCTACTACGTCACCCCGCGTGGCGACGACGTCATCGCCGCGGTCGACGAGGCGAACCCGGCCGACGGCTTCGACGACGAGGTGCCGCAGCCGAACTGGTTCCTCTCGATGCTCGGCATCCTGCTGCCGCTCGTGCTCATCGGCCTGTTCTTCTGGATCATGCTCTCGGGCATGCAGGGCGGCGGCAACCGCGTCATGCAGTTCGGCAAGTCGAAGGCGAAGCTCGTCTCCAAGGAGAGCCCGAAGGTCACCTTCGACGACGTCGCCGGCGCAGAGGAGGCCATCGAGGAGCTCCACGAGATCAAGGAGTTCCTGAAGGAGCCGGCGAAGTTCCAGGCCGTCGGCGCGCGGATCCCGAAGGGCGTGCTGCTCTACGGCCCTCCCGGCACCGGGAAGACGCTCCTCGCCCGCGCGGTCGCGGGTGAGGCGGGCGTGCCGTTCTACTCGATCTCGGGTTCCGACTTCGTCGAGATGTTCGTGGGCGTCGGCGCCAGCCGAGTGCGCGACCTGTTCGACCAGGCCAAGCAGAACGCGCCGGCCATCATCTTCGTCGACGAGATCGACGCGGTCGGCCGCCACCGCGGCGCCGGGCTCGGCGGCGGTCACGACGAGCGCGAGCAGACCCTCAACCAGCTGCTCGTCGAGATGGACGGCTTCGACCCGAAGACCAACGTCATCCTCATCGCGGCGACCAACCGCCCCGACATCCTCGACCCCGCGCTGCTGCGTCCCGGTCGCTTCGACCGCCAGATCGGCGTCGACGCGCCCGACCTCAAGGGCCGCCAGAAGATCCTCGAGGTGCACTCGAAGGGCAAGCCGCTCGCGAACGGCGTCGACCTCGAGGTCCTCGCGCGCAAGACGCCGGGCTTCACCGGCGCCGACCTGGCCAACGTGCTGAACGAGGCCGCGCTGCTCACCGCCCGCTCGAACGCGCAGCTCATCGACAACCGCGCGCTCGACGAGGCCGTCGACCGCGTCATCGCCGGCCCGCAGCGCCGCACCCGCGTGATGAAGGACAAGGAGAAGCTCATCACCGCGTACCACGAGGGCGGCCACGCGCTCGCCGCGGCGGCGATGAACCACACCGACCCCGTGACGAAGATCACGATCCTCCCGCGCGGTCGCGCCCTCGGCTACACGATGGTGCTGCCGCTGGAGGACAAGTACTCCGTCACGCGCAACGAGCTGCTCGACCAGCTGACCTACGCCATGGGCGGCCGCGTCGCCGAGGAGATCGTGTTCCACGATCCGTCGACCGGCGCGTCGAACGACATCGAGAAGGCCACCGCCACGGCGCGGAAGATGGTGACCGAGTACGGCATGTCGGCCAACGTCGGCGCCGTGAAGCTCGGCCAGTCGCAGGGCGAGGTCTTCCTCGGACGCGACATGGGCCACCAGCGCGACTACTCGGAGGAGATCGCCGAGAAGGTCGACATCGAGGTGCGCACGCTCATCGAGCAGGCCCACGACGAGGCGTGGCAGGTCCTGAACGACAACCGCGACATCCTCGACAAGCTCGCCGCCGAGCTCCTCGAGCAGGAGACGCTCGACCACCACCAGATCGCCGAGATCTTCAAGGACGTCAAGAAGCTGCCCGAGCGGCCGCTCTGGCTCTCGAGCGACCGGCGACCGGTCTCCGACCGACCGCCGATCCCGTTCCCGAGCCGCAAGGCCCCGATCGACCAGGGCGCCGTCGATGGCGGCGTCGACTCGGGCACGCCCGTCGAGGAGGCGAAGGCGTCCCGCACGCCGAGCACGAAGCCGCGCCCCGCCACGGCGTGAGCCGGGGCGCGGAGGAGGGCGCGGAGGATGGTGCCATGACGGGGGTCGACGCCGACCGCATCGAGCGCGCCGTGCGCGAACTGCTCCTCGCCATCGGCGAGGACCCGGATCGCCCGGGCCTCGAGCGCACGCCGCAGCGCGTGGCCGAGGCCTACGCCGACTACTTCAGCGGCGTGGGCGCCGACCCGCTCGTGCACCTTGCCGACACCGTGGCCTCCGGCGACACCGCCGCGGGCGTCCCCGCGACCTCCGACGCCGTGGTGCTGCGCGACCTCGCGTTCCGATCGGTGTGCGAGCACCACCTCCTGCCGTTCATCGGGACCGCGCACGTGGCCTACCTCCCGGGCGATCGCCTGGTCGGCCTCGGCCGCATCCCCGCGGTGATCGACACGATCGCGAGCCGCCCCCAGCTGCAGGAGCGCATCGCCGAGGAGGTCGCCGACGCGCTCGTCGCCGGCCTCGATCCGCGTGGCGTGCTCGTGGTGATCGACGCCGTGCACGGGTGCGTGACCGCACGCGGCGCGCGGCAGGAGCGCAGCTCGACGGTCACGATCGCGAGCCGCGGCGAGCTCGCCGAACCCGCCGCGCGGGCCGAGATCATCGCGCTGATCGGATCGGCGCGCGGTGCCTGAGGCCACGCCGTCCGAGCCGGTCATCATGGGCGTGGTGAACGTCACGCCCGACTCGTTCAGCGACGGCGGGCGATGGTTCGACGCGGATGCCGCGATCGAGCACGCGCTCGAACTGGTCGCCGAGGGCGCCGACGTGCTCGACGTCGGCGGCGAATCGACCCGACCGGGTGCGGCCCGGGTCGATCCCGAGGAGGAGCTGCGCCGGGTCATCCCGGTCATCCGCGAGCTCGCGGGTCGCGGCCTCCGCGTGAGCGTCGACACGATGCGCGCCGCCACGGCCCAGGCGGCCGTCGAGGCCGGCGCCGAGATCATCAACGACGTCTCCGCCGGGCTCGCCGACGAGGCGATGGCCCGGATCGCCGCCGATTCGGGGGCGACCTACGTCGCGATGCACTGGCGCGGGCACTCCGACCGGATGGACGACCTCGCCGAGTACGACGACGTCGCGCGCGACGTTCGCGACGAACTCGCGAGGCGCGTCGACGAGCTCGTCGCCGCGGGCGTCTCGTCGGACCGGCTGATCCTCGATCCCGGCCTCGGCTTCTCCAAGCGGGGCGACCAGAACTGGGCGCTCCTCGCCGAGCTCGACGTGCTCGCCGAGCTCGGGCTGCCCATCCTGGTGGGCGCATCGCGCAAGCGGTTCCTGGGCGCGCTCCTGCCCGAGGGGGCGCCGGTCGAGGACCGCGACCTCCCGACGGCCGTCGTCAGCGTGCTGTCGGCGCAGGCCGGTGCGTGGGGCGTCCGCGTGCACGACGTCGCCGGAACGCGCGTCGCGCTCGACGTCGCCCGCGCATGGCAGAGTGGACGACGTGGCCAGCACTCGTGATCGGATCGCCGTCACCGGCATCCGCGTGCGCGCGCACCACGGCGTGTTCGACTTCGAGCGGGAACAGGGGCAGGAGTTCGTGATCGACGTCTCCGTCGCCGTCGACCTCGCCGCCGCGGCATCCGGCGACGACCTCGCGAGCACGGTGCACTACGGCGAGCTCGCCGTCGCGGTCGCGCGGGCGGTCGAGCGCGACCCGGTCGACCTCATCGAGACGGTCGCCGAACGCGTCGCCGCGGTGGCCCTCGGCTTCGACGGCGTCGAGGAGGCGACCGTCACGGTGCACAAGCCGCAGGCGCCGATCGAGGTGCCCTTCGGCGACGTCGCCGTCACGGTCGTGCGGAGCCGCGCGTGACCCGGGCCGTGATCGCGTTCGGCGCCAACCTCGGCGACCGCGAGGCGACGATCGCGGCGGCCACCCGGGCCGTCGCCGAGGCCGACGGCGTCGAGCTCGTGGCCGTGTCGCCGGTGTACGAGACCGCGGCCGTGCGGCTCGACGGCGTCGACCCCGATGCGCCGCAGTACCTGAACGGCGTCATCGTGGTCGAGACCGACCTCGAGCCGCACGCGATCCTCGACCTGCTGCAGCGCGTCGAGGGCGAGCACGGGCGCACGCGCGAGACGCGCTGGGGCGACCGCACGCTCGACCTCGACCTCATCGACGTGCGCGGCGTCCGCATGGCCGACGAGCGGCTCGAGCTCCCGCACCCGCGCGCGTGGGAGCGGGCCTTCGTGCTGCAGCCGTGGGGGGGCGGGGCGGCCCCCGCCCGGAGCGGCGGTCGGGGCCCCCGCCCCGCCCGCCGCCCGGCCGCCGTGGCTCGCCGCCGCCCCCGACGCCGTGATCGTCGATCGCGGCCCGATCGCGGCGCTGCGCGCCGCGGCGACCGACGAGGTGGTTCGCCGGTGAAGCGCACGCACGCCTCGACCATCATCGCGTTCGCGGTCGTCGGCCTGGCGGTCGGCTACCTCGGCGAGCTCGCCCTCGTGGCGGGCGGCGCGACGGCACTGGTGCCGCCGATCTCGCTCGCCGTCACGCTCGTCGGCATCGGCGCGATCGTCGTGATCGTGGCCTGGCCGATCCGGCAGGCCGTGCGCGGCGAGCGGGGCCGCCGGGTCGACCCGTTCCTTGCGGCCCGCATCGCCGTGCTCGCCAAGGCGAGCAGCGTCACCGGTGCTCTCGTGCTCGGCGTCGGCATCGGGATCACGATCTTCCTGCTCACGCGGAGCGTCCTCCCACCCGTGGGCACGATCTGGATGGGGCTCGCCACCGCGATCGGCGCGGCGCTGCTGCTCATCGGCGGGCTCGTCGCGGAGCACTTCTGCACCCTCCCGCCCGACGACCCCGAAGAGGAGGGTTCGGCGCATGCCTGACCCCGAGCACGCCACGACCGACGCCGAGCCGCAGACGACCGCCGACCGGGCCGCGCCTGAGGTCACCGCCCCGGCCTCGAACGACGCGCCCGCCCACGTCGACGACGACTGGCGCCGGGTCTCGCCCAAGCACGTCGTGGTCGAGGTCGTCGGCTCCGTGATCGGGGCGGGCATCACCGTCGCCGTGCTCCTGCTCGTCGGGTGGTGGTTCGAGCTGCCGTGGGCGACCTGGGGCGGCATCGCGGTCGGCATCATCGCACTCGTCTCCATCGCCCTCGAGCCGAGGCGGGTGCGCTCCATCGGCTATCGCCGCCGGGCCGACGACCTCGTCTTCCGGCGCGGCATCATGTTCCAGCGACAGGTCGCGGTGCCCTACGGGCGCATGCAGCTCGTCGACATCACGCGCGGCCCCGTGTCGCGGGCGCTCGGCCTCGCCGACCTGAAGTTCGTGACGGCCGCGGCGGCCACCGCGGTGACGTTGCCCGGGCTTCCGCTCGACGACGCCGAGCGACTCCGCGACGAGCTCGTCGCGCTCGCCGAGACCCGCCGGGCCGGCCTGTGACCGAGCCCGCGGTCCGCGCACCGATCGGCCCGCTCGCCGACGGCGAGTGGCATCGGCTGCACCCGGCGAGCCCGCTGCTGCGGGGCGGACTGGTGTTCATCGCCGTGCTCGGCTTCGTGCTGGCGAACCTGCGCGAGCGCGTCGTCGAGGTGTTCGTGCTGTTCTTCGCTCCCGGCGCCGAGCCCCCCGGCGAGACGCCCGACTTCGGCGGCGACTGGGCCGAGGACCCGGTGACCGGCATCGTCGCGCACGGGCTCGTCGGGTGGGCCCTGCTCGCCCTGGTCGTGGTCATCGTGGTCGTCGTCCTCGGGTTCTGGTTCGCATGGCGCATGCACACCTTCCGGGTGACCGACGAGGCGCTCGAGGTGCGCAGCGGCATCCTGTTCCGCTCGCATCGCAGCGCGCGGCTCGACCGGATCCAGGGCATCAACATCGCCCGGCCGGTCTTCGCGCGGCTCTTCGGAGCGGCGAAGCTCGACGTCTCGGTTGCGGGGCAGTCGGGCAACGTCGACCTGTCCTACCTCGGCTCGGCGCAGGCCGATCGCCTGCGCGGCGACCTGCTGCGGCTGGCCTCCGGCGCCCGACGGCAGGAGGCGGAAGCGACGGACGCCGCCGGAGCCGCCGCCGGTGCCGCGCCGGGGGCGGATGCCGCGGGCGGCCGGTCGCCCGCATCGGGTGCGCCGTCGGTCACCGGTCGCGCGAGTGCGGTCGTCGGCCGCCGCGTCGACGAGTTCCTGGCGCCCGAGCTCGATCCCGACCTCGCTCCGCCGGAGTCCGTCGTCCGGCTCCCGCTGCCCCGCGTGATCGCCTCCTCGCTCCTCGGCGGGTCGATGATCTGGCTCGTCGCGATCATCGCGATCATCATCGTTTCGCTGACGACCGGCACGCTGTGGATGCTGTTCACGTTCATCCCCGCCGCGATCGGCGTGGTGAGCTACCTCTGGTCGCGGATCACGGGGTCGCTCCGCTACTCGATCGCCGGCACCCGCGACGGCGTCCGCATCGGGTCGGGACTGCTCTCGACCGCGAACCAGACCATCCCGCCCGGTCGCATCCACGCGATCGAGGCCTCGCAGTGGCTGCTCTGGCGCGCGTTCGGCTGGTGGACGGTGCGCGTGAACGTCGCCGGCCAGTCGGTCACGCAGGCGGGGGACGCCGCCCGTCGCACGCTCGTGCTGCCGGTCGGCACCGCCGACGACGTGCGCCGCGTCATCGGCCTGCTCGCGCCCGAGGCGCTCGACGAGCTCGCCCCGCTGCTCGACGCCGGACTCGCCGGCACCGGGCCGGCAGCCGGGTTCACCTCGGCGCCGCGGCGTGCGGCGTGGATCCGGCCGTTCTCGTGGCGTCGCATCGGCATCGCGGTCGAGGGCGGCACGGCGGTGCTCCGCAGCGGCTGGCTGCTGCGTCGCCTGGTGCTCGTGCCGCTCGCGCGCATGCAGTCGGTCGCGGTCGCCGCCGGCCCGGTGCGACGCGGTCTCGGGCTCGAGTCGGTTCGCATCCACACCGTGGCGGGACCGATCACCCCCGAGGTTCCCGCACTCGATCGTGCCGACGCGACGGCCGCGTTCGCGGCCATCGCGTCGGAGGCGATCGAGCGGGCGCTCCACGATCGGACCGACCGCTGGGGGGCCGAGCATGCGTCCTGACCAGCGGGCCGGTCGGCTCGGCGTCGGCACGATCGGAGCGGGACGGGTGGGGGCGGTCCTCGCGTCAGCGCTGGGCGGCGCCGGCCATGCGCTCACGGGTATCTCGGCGGTGTCCGACGCGAGTCGCGAACGTGCTGCGGCGATGCTGCCCGAGGTGCCGGTCCTCGCGCTGCCCGATATCGTCGAGCGCAGCGAACTGGTGCTGCTCGCCGTCCCGGGCGACGAACTCCGCACGCTCGTCGAGGGGCTCGCGACCGCGGGCGCCTGGCGGCCCGGGCAGCTCGTCGTGCATACGGCGCCGGCGCACGGCGTCGGGGTGCTCGAGCCCGCCATGCGGGCCGGCGCGATCCCGCTCGCCATCCACCCGGCGATGTCCTTCACGGGCACGAGCGTCGACCTCGGCCGGCTCGCGGGCACCTGGTTCGCGGTCACGGCGCCGGCGCCCGTCCTGCCGATCGCCCAGGCGCTCGTCGTCGAGATGGGCGGCGAGCCGTTCGTCGTCGCGGAGGCCGACCGCGCGGCGTACGCCGAGGCGATCGACACCGCGGTCTCGTTCTCGACCGCGATCGTCGACCAGGCCACCGGGATCCTCGAGGGCATCGGGATGCCGCGCGCCGGCGCCGTGCTCGCGCCGCTCGTGCGCAGCGCGGTCGAGAACGCCCTCGCGCGCCACGACCCGGGGCCCATGATCGACGGGACGGCTACGATCGACGAGGCCGATGACGATCGGCCGTCGGGAGGTCGGGTGTGACGGGCGACGAGCGGGCGACTCGCAGCGGAGGCGTCGCAGCGACCGACTGGGCCGCCGAGGCGGGCCCCGACGCGGGCCTCGGAGCGACGCGTCCGCCCGAGGTGCGCGACACGATCGCCGGCATCCGCGACGCGGTGTCGGCGCTGCGCGCGGCCGGGCGCTCGATCGCGCTCGTCCCGACGATGGGCGCGCTCCACGACGGGCACCTCGCTCTCGTGCGTCGCGCGCGCGAGATCGCCGACGCGGTCGTCGTGTCGATCTTCGTGAACCCGCTCCAGTTCGGCGCCGGCGAGGACCTCGATCGCTATCCCCGCACCCTCGACGCCGACCTCGCGGCGCTCACGGGCGAGGGCGTCGAGTTCGTGTTCGCTCCCACCGCCGGCGAGATGTACCCCGAGGGGGCCGTCGAGACGAGCCTCGCCGCGGGCCACGTCGGCACGCTGTACGAGGGCGCGTCCCGGCCCGGTCACTTCGACGGGATGCTGACCGTCGTCGCGAAGCTCTTCAACATCGTGCAGCCCGACACGGCGGTGTTCGGCCAGAAGGACGCGCAGCAGGTCTTCCTGGTCCGCAGGATGGTCGCCGACCTGAACGCACCGCTCGCGATCGAGGTCGTGCCGACCGTGCGCGAACCCGACGGACTGGCCCTGTCGAGCCGGAACCGCTACCTCGACGCCGACGGGCGGCGCGCCGCCCTCGCGCTGTCGGAAGCGCTGGCCGCCGCCGGGTCGGCCGCGGGCGACGGCCTCGACGAGGTGCTCGCCGAGGCGGCGGCGGCGTTCGGCGACCACGACGGCATCGAACTCGACTACCTCGTGGTGGTCGACCCGGCGACCTTCCTCCCCGTGGACGAGGGAGCGAGCGGTGCGGCGACGGTGCTCGTCGCCGCCCGCGTCGGCGGCACCCGGCTGATCGACAACGCCGGCATCGTGCTCGGCTGAGCCGCGGCATCCGGCTGCCCTTCAGGTCGACGAGCCGCAGCGGGATACGCTGGTGGGTGGCATCCGCTCGGATGCGCACCCCACGGACACCCACCCCGACCCCGGAGACGCCATGGCCGACGAGACCACGCACGAGCCGACCGCCGAGGAGATCTCGGAGCAGAAGGCCGTGCGACTGGCCAAGCGCGAGCGGCTCATCGCCGATGCCGCCGACCTCGGCGACGGCGCCTACCCGGTCTCGGTGCCCGTGACCACGACGATCCCCGAGGTGCGCGCCCGTTTCGTGGGCCTCGGCGTCGACGAGCGGAGCGGCGAGACGGTCGGCGTGTCCGGCCGCGTCGTCCACCTCCGCAACACGGGCAAGCTCTGCTTCGCCGCGCTGCAGTCGGGCGACGGCAGCCGGATCCAGGCGATGGTCTCGCTCGGCGAGGTCGGCGAGGAGGCGCTCGCGGCGTGGAAGGAGCTCGTCGACCTCGGCGACCACGTGTTCGTCGCGGGCGAGGTCATCACGAGCCGCCGCGGCGAACTGTCGATCATGGCGACCGAGTGGCGGATGGCGGCGAAGTCGATCAACCCGCTGCCGAACCTGCACAACGAGCTCTCCGAGGAGACGCGGGTGCGCAGCCGCTACCTCGACCTCATCGCGCGCGAGCAGGCGCGTCGCAACGTCATCGACCGGGCCACGGTCAACGCGAGCCTCCGCTCCACCTTCACGAGCCTCGGGTTCGTCGAGGTCGAGACGCCCATGCTCCAGGTCATGCACGGCGGCGCCTCGGCGCGGCCGTTCGTGACGCACTCCAACGCGTTCGACACCGAGCTGTACCTGCGGATCGCCCCCGAGCTCTACCTCAAGCGCGCGGTCGTCGGCGGCATCGAGCGCGTGTTCGAGATCAACCGCAACTTCCGCAACGAGGGTGCCGACTCGACGCACAGCCCCGAGTTCGCGATGCTCGAGGCCTACCAGGCGTACGGCGACTACAACTCGATCGCCGACCTGACCCAGAAGCTCATCCAGGACGCCGCCTTCGCGGTCGCGGGCTCGCACGTGGTGACGTGGGCCGACGGCACGGAGTACGACCTCGGCGGCGAATGGGACCGGCTCTCGATGTACGGCTCGCTGTCGGCGGCGGTGGGCGAGGAGGTCACCCCCGAGACGCCCATGTCGCGGTTGAAGGAGCTCGCCGACGACGTCGAGATCGAGGTCGACCACCCGCTGCCAGGCAAGTACGTCGAGGAGCTGTGGGAGCACCACGTGAAGTCGGGCCTCACCCGTCCGACGTTCGTCATGGACTTCCCGCTCGACACGTCGCCGCTCGTGCGGCAGCACCGCTCGATCCCCGGCGTCGTGGAGAAGTGGGACCTCTACGTGCGCGGCTTCGAGCTCGCCACCGGCTACTCGGAGCTCGTCGACCCGGTCGTGCAGCGCGAGCGCTTCGTCGAGCAGTCGCGCCTCGCCGCCGGCGGCGACCCCGAGGCGATGCGCCTCGACGAGGAGTTCCTGCGGGCGCTGGAGTTCGGCATGCCCCCGACGGGCGGCATGGGCATGGGCATCGACCGCCTGCTGATGGCGGTCACCGGCCTCGGGATCCGTGAGACGATCCTCTTCCCCCTGGTCAAGTGAGACGGATGCCGCGATGAACGACTACCTCCCGAAGAAGGAACTCGAGCCCGAGCCCGACCCGCGCAAGCCCTCGTTCTCGCGGATCGCGATCTGGGTGATCGTCGGTGCGGTCGGCCTGTACCTGCTCGGCTCGGGTGTCTGGGGCATCCTCACCGCGGGCTGAGGATTCCGCGGGTATTCTGGAACGGCTATGGACGATTTCTGGCTGAACGCGATCTGGTCGCTCGCACCGACCGTGCTGATCGGACTCATCTTCTGGTTCGTGATGCGCTCGCTGCTTCGCGCCGACCGGACCGAGCGCGACGCGTACGCCAAGATCGAGGCCGAGGAGCGCGCGAAGCGCGCCGAGCAGCAGCACCGAGCCGCGTAGCCCGGGCATGACGGCCGAGCAGATCACGGCGATCATCGCCCTCCTGGTGCTCGTCCTCGACATCGTCGTGCGCGTCATCGCGATCATCGTCGTGCCCCGCAACCGCCGGCCGACCGCGGGCATGGCGTGGCTCCTCGCCATCTTCTTCATCCCGTACCTCGGGGTGCTCTTCTTCCTCCTGATCGGCAACCCGAAGCTCCCGAAGGCGAGGCGGGCCAAGCAGGCCGAGGTCGACCGCTTCATCCGCGAGTCGACGCACGGCGTCGAGCAGGTCAGCGATCACCGCGACTGGCCCGACTGGTTCGACGGCGTCGTGCGCCTGAACCGCAACCTCGGCGCGATGCCGCTCATCGGCCACAACAGCGCGCGGCTCATCGGCGACTACCAGGCGTCGCTGGACGCGATGGCCGACGCGATCGCCGCCGCGACCCGCTACGTGCACGTCGAGTTCTACATCCTCGCGTACGACCGGACCACGGCCCGGTTCTTCGACGCGCTGGGCGACGCCGTCGAGCGCGGGGTCGAGGTGCGCGTCCTCCTCGACCACATCGCGTCGCGGCGCTCGAAGGGCTACCGTCGCACGCTCAGGCGGCTGACCCGCATGGGCGTCGAGTGGCGCCTCATGCTCCCCGTCCTGCCGCTGCGAGGCAAGTACCAGCGACCCGACCTCCGGAACCACCGGAAGATCCTCGTGGTCGACGGCGAGGCCGCGTTCATGGGCTCGCAGAACATCATCGACCGCAGCTACAACAAGCGCGGCAACATCCGTCGCGGCCTGAAGTGGCAGGAGCTCGTCGTCGAGCTCGGGGGCCCGATCGTCTCGGGACTCGATGCGATCTTCGCAACCGACTGGTACCTCGAGACCGGCGAGGCGCCGTCGCGCGAGGAGCTGATCCCGTTCGCCCAGCCGCCCGCCGAGCAGAACCTCGACTGCCAGGTCGTGCCGAGCGGGCCGGGGTACCAGAACGAGAACAACCTCAAGCTCTTCCTCGCGCTGCTCTACGCCGCCCGCGAGAAGATCATCATCACGAGCCCGTACTTCGTGCCCGACGAGGCGATGCTCCGCGCGATCAGCGGGGCGACGCAGCGCGGCGTGCACGTCGAGCTGTTCGTCTCCGAGATCGGCGACCAGGCGCTGGTCTACCACGCGCAGCGTTCGTACTACGAGGCGCTGCTGCGTGCCGGCGTCCGGATCTACATGTACCGCGCGCCGTTCATCCTTCACGCCAAGCACTTCACGATCGACGACGACGTGGCGGTGATCGGGTCGAGCAACATGGACATCAGGTCGTTCGAGCTCAACATGGAGGTGTCGCTGCTCGTGCATGGCGCGTCCTTCGTGCGCGAGATGCGGGCGGTGGAGGACGGCTACCGGCGCGACAGCCGCGAGCTCACCCTCGAGGAGTGGATGCGGCAGCCGCTGCGGTCGACGGTGCTCGACAACCTGGCGCGCCTCACCTCCGCGCTGCAGTAGCGAAATGCGCGCAGGAATCTTCTTGCCTGCCCACTGATCTGCGTTCGTGTGGGATATTTCTGCGAATGTCTTGCTTTTCTTGTGAAGTGCGAGGTAAGCTCACACAAACACAGACATCAGGTCGATTCGGCAAGGGGGCCGCATGTACGCGACGGAGCGACACGAGCACATCCTCGACGCGCTCGCCCGCAGCGGGCGGGTCTCGGTCGCAGGGCTCGCCGACGAACTCGACGTCACCGCCGAGACCATCCGACGCGACCTCGACGCGCTCGAGCAGGCCGGCCACCTCCGTCGGGTGCACGGCGGAGCGGTCGGCGCAGGGCGCGCGAGCCTCGCCGAGACCACGGTCCTCGAGCGCACCGGCCAGCAGGCCGACGCCAAGCGGGCGATCGCGCACGAGGCCCTGGCGCTCGTGCCGCCGACGTTCACCGGCTCGATCCTGCTCGACGCCGGCACCACGACCGGCGCGCTCGCCGAGGCGCTCGTCGGCTGGCAGCCGGCCCCGGGCACCCCGCCGCTCACGGTCTACACGAACTCCGTGCCGATCGCCGCGCTCCTGCACGGCAGCCGCGACCTCGTCGTGCGCATCATCGGCGGCACGATCCGGGGCATCACGAGCGCGGCGGTCGGGCCCGCCGCGATCGCCCAGCTCGCCGAGATCCGTCCCGACATCGCCTTCATCGGCGCCAACGGCCTGAGCGCCGACTTCGGGCTCTCGACGCCCGACGAACTGGAGGCGCAGGTCAAGCAGGCCATGGTCGACCGTGCCCGGCTCGCGGTGGTGCTCGTCGACTCGTCCAAGCACGACGACGAGGCCCTGCAGCGCTTCGCCGCGCTCGACGAGGTCGACGTCCTCATCACCGACGCGGAGCCCGGGCCCGCGCTCGCGGTCGCGCTCGACGAGGCCGAGGTGGAGGTGCGGGTCGCATGATCGTCACGCTCACCGTCAATCCGTCGCTCGACCGAACGGTCGAACTCGACCGCGAACTCGAGCGCGGCGAGGTCCAGCGCGTCGCCCGCAGCGTCGAGGAGCCGGGCGGCAAGGGCGTCAACGTGACGCGCGCACTCGTCGCCGCCGGCGCCGACTCGATCGCCGTGCTGCCCGGTCGCAGCGACGACCCGCTCGTGGTCGCCCTGGCCGCGGCCCATGTGCCCGTCGCGACCGTCCCCATCGCCGGCCGACTCCGCTCGAACATCGCGATCACCGAACCCGACGGCGTCACCACCAAGCTGAACGAGCCGGGCCCCGCGCTCGACGACGACGAGCAGCGCGCCCTCATCGGCGCGGTGGTCGAGCAGGCGACGGATGCCTCGTGGCTCGTGCTCGCCGGCTCGCTCCCGCCGTCGCTGCCCGACGACTTCTACGTCCGGGTCGTGCGCGAGCTGCGCGCCGCCGGGGTCGCGTCGCGGATCGCGGTCGACACGTCGGGAGCACCGCTCGCCGCGCTCGTCGACTCCGAGGCGGAGATCGACCTGATCAAGCCGAACGGCGAGGAACTCGCAGAACTCACCGGCGAGATCGACGCAGACGCCCTGGAGGCCGACCCCGAACGGGTCGCCGACCTGGCCGCACGACTCGCGCCCCGCGGCATCCGCTCGGCGCTCGTCACGCTCGGCGCCCGTGGCGCCGTCCACGTCGGGGCGGAGGGCGCCTGGTTCGCCGCCGCGCCGCGCATCGACGCACGCAGCACGGTCGGCGCGGGCGACAGCTCGCTCGCCGGCTTCCTGCTCGCCGTGACCGAGGGGGCTGCGTCCGACCGGGCGCTCGCCCAGGCGGTCGCACACGGGGCGGCCGCCGCGTCGCTCCCCGGGTCGGCGGTCCCCACCAGGGCCGACGCCGACGCCACCGCCATCACCGCCATCCGACTCCGGGGCGCCGTCGCCCCGGCCATCCACTAGGAGGAATCGATGTCCACCGTCATCGACCAGCGGCTCGTCAGCCTCGACGAGCCCATCGGCGCCGACAAGGCCGCCGTCATCCGCGCCCTGGCCGACGCCGTCGTCGGTGCGGGCCGAGCCACCGACGCCGAGGCGCTGTTCGCCGACGCCTGGGCCCGCGAGGAGAAGGACTCCACGGGCGTGCCAGGCGGCATCGCGATCCCGCACGCGAAGTCCGGCGCCGTGACCGAGCCGACGCTCGCCGCAGCGCGGCTGCCCGAGGGGGTCGACTTCGGTTCGTTCGACGGGCCGGCCGACCTGGTGTTCCTCATCGCGGTGCCGATCGCGTCGACGCAGGACCACCTCGCGGTGCTCTCGACCCTCGCCCGATCGCTGATCCGCGAGGACTTCGTCGCCTCGCTGCGTGCCGCGCCCGACGCCGCGACCTTCGTCGCACTCGTCGACGAGGCGCTCGCGCCCGAGCCCGAGGCGGCGCCGGCCGCCGCCGTGCCGGCGACCGCCGCCGGAGCCGGCACCGCATCCGCCGCGGCCTCGGCGCCCGTGGCATCCGCTCGTCGTCACGAGGGTGCGCCCGTGCTCCTCGCGGTCACCGCGTGCCCCACCGGCATCGCCCACACCTACATGGCCGCCGACGCGCTCGCCGCCGCGGCGAAGAAGGCCGGCGTCGAGATGCACGTCGAGACGCAGGGCTCCTCCGGCTCCACCCCGCTGGCGCCCGACGTGATCGCCCGCGCCGACGCGGTGATCTTCGCCGTCGACGTCGACGTCCGCGACAAGAGCCGCTTCGCCGGCAAGCCCGTCGTCCAGGGGCCCGTCAAGCGCGGCATCGACCACCCCGCCGAGATGATCGACGAGGCCGTCGCCGCGATCGGCGACCCGTCGGCACCGCGCGTCACGGGCGAGGCCGCTGCGACCGCCACTGCGGCGGCCGCGAACGAGCACTTCGGCCAGAAGGTGAAGCGGGTGCTGCTGACGGGCGTCAGCTACATGATCCCGTTCGTCGCGGGCGGCGGCCTGCTCATCGCGCTCGGCTTCCTCTTCGGCGGATACGACATCACGGCCACGGCCGGCGAGATCGTCACCACGAACAGCCTGTTCAACCTCCCCGAGGGCGGATTCCTCGTCTACCTGGGGGCCGTGTTCTTCCAGATCGGCGCCATCTCGATGGGCTTCCTGGTCCCCGCGCTCGCCGGCTACATCGCCTACGCGATCGCCGACCGGCCGGGCATCGCGCCCGGCTTCGTGGCCGGATCGGTCGCGGGCCTCATGGGCGCCGGCTTCATCGGCGGCCTCGTCGGCGGCCTGCTCGCCGGCTGGGTGGCGCTGATGTTCGCCCGGCTCGACGTGCCGCGCTGGCTGCGCGGCCTCATGCCGGTCGTGATCATCCCGCTCGTCGCGTCGATCGTGGCATCCGGCCTGATGATCGTCGTCCTGGGCGGACCGATCGCGGCGCTGTCCAGCGCGCTGAACGACTGGCTCGCGGGCCTGTCCGGTGCGGCCGCGGTCGTGCTCGGCCTGATCCTCGGCGCCATGATGGGCTTCGACCTCGGCGGCCCCGTCAACAAGGTCGCGTACTCGTTCGCGGTCGCCGGCCTCGGCGCCGCCACGGTAGAGAACCAGGCTCCGCTCATGGTCATGGCGGCAGTCATGGCCGCCGGAATGGTGCCGCCCCTCGCCATGGCGCTCGCCACGGTGCTCGACCGCAAGCTGTTCACGCCCGTCGAGCGCGAGAACGGCAAGGCCGCGTGGCTCCTCGGCGCGGCGTTCATCTCCGAAGGCGCGATCCCGTTCGCCGCGGCCGACCTATTCCGCGTCATCCCCTCGATGATCCTCGGCGGCGCGGTCGCCGGCGCGATCTGCATGGGCATGGGCGTCACCTCGCAGGCTCCGCACGGCGGCATCTTCGTGTTCTTCGCGATCGGCAACCTGCTCTGGTTCGTCCTGGCGATCGTCGCCGGATCGGTCGTCGGCGCGCTCGCGGTCATCGCGCTCAAGCGCTGGGCGCACCGCCGCACCGTGCGCGAGGAGGTCGCGGAGGGCGAGCCCTCGATCGTCGCAGCCTGATCGGCTCGGCATACCGACGGCCGGCACCGCCTCCTGGTGCCGGCCGTCGGCCGTGCGCGCAGGCGGCGGCGCATCGGCTCAATGGATCAGCGACGCGGCTTGAGCCGGACGGTCGGCAACTCGGGCGCGGGCAGCGGAGCGCCGTCGTATCCCTCGACCGTGCCGAACGGGCCGTCTGCGTCGTTCCGAGCGATGACGTCGGACTGCCAGCGACGACGGAACTCGACGATCTCGTCGTGGGAGCGGCCGATGAAGTTCCACCACATCACGAGCTCCTCGCCGAAGGGCGCGCCACCGAGCAGCAGCACCCGGACCGGATCGGCGTCGGCGCGGAGGCGCAGTCGCTCGTGCCCGCGCTCGAGGTACGCGAGGTGCGACCACGGCACGGCCGTCACCGCATCGGAACCGGGCACCTCGACGGTGGCGGGACCGGCGTCGACCAGGATGCCGTGCTCGAACGTCGGATCGAGGTCGAGCTCGACCGACCCGCCGGCCGGGAGGTCGACCTGCGCGCCGAGGAGCGGTGAGAAGACCGTGACCGACGCGGCCGCGGCATCCGTCGTCTCGGCGTCGCCCGCGAGTTCGCCGACGAAGACGCGCACGGTCGCGTCGCCCAGCGCGAACGGGGTCGTGTCGGCGTGCTCGAAGAACGGTGCGACCGATCGGGACTCGTCGGGCAGCGCGACCCAGAGCTGCACGCCGTGCAGTCGGGTGGTGGTCGGCGTCGAGACCTCGGAGTGCGAGATGCCGCGCCCGGCGGTCATCAGGTTCACGCCGCCGGGGCGGACCAGCTCGTGGCTGCCCGTGGAATCGCGATGCTCGATCTCGCCCTCGAAGAGCCAGCTGACGGTCTGGAGCCCCGTGTGCGGGTGCGGCGGCACGACCATGCCGCCCGTCTCGGCGACATCGTCGGGACCGTAGTGGTCGGCGAAGCACCACGCGCCGATCGTGGTGCGACCGCGCTGGGGGAGCGTGCGCCGCACGGGCATGGCCCGGGGTCCGCCGAGCGGCACCTCGCGGTACTCGTAGACGTCGACCCCTGGGCCCGTCGCCTCGTCGGGCGGGCAGAGCAGTTCGACGGGATCGCGCTCGAGGTTGCTCATCCCCGCATCCTACGCGCGGGCGTCGAAGACGAGCCCGGCCCGAGCCGCGCCCACGCCGGGCGCGCCGTCGGTAGGGCCGGAGGTCCCGCCCGTGGTGGCCGCCCTCATGGCAGCATGGCGCCATGACTTCGCTCACCCGACCTCGTCGCCTGCTGCTGGCCGGCCTGGCGATCGCCTCGACCCTGCTGCTCACTGGCTGCAATCCGGGCTCGGGGGTCGTCGAGGACTTCCCCGGGCTGCCCGCCGCCGAGGAGGAGGCGACGGACGAGGCCGGAGGCGAGGAGACGAACCTCGGCGGGGGCACCGAGGAGCAGACCGACGAGGAGGACGTGGTCGAGACGCCCGAGCCCACCGGCGACGAGCCCTACGTGCAGTACCTCGACGACGGCGGCAAGCTGGCGATCACGATCTGGGGCTCGTCGACCTGCCCCGTCGTGCCGACCGAGCTGAAGGTGCTCGCCGAGGCCGGTGAGGGCAATGCGGTCGAGGCCGTGCTGCCGGAGCCCGACAACCGGCCGTGCACCGCCGACTTCGTCCCGCACACGACCGTGTTCTGGACCCCCGTGTTCACGACCACGACCGAGCCGCTCGAGGTCACGGTCGGCGACCAGGTCGTCACGGTGCCAGTCAAGTAGTCACGGTCCGGTCGCGCGCGGAACGCCGCGCGACGGGTCAGCCGTGCCCGAGCGTGAGGTCGACGAACAGCTCGCTCGCCACCCGCTCCAGGTCGTCGCGTACGTCGGCGGGGTCGCCGCCCGGCGGGACCCGCACGACCAGATGCGCCTCGAAGAGGCGGCCGCCCGCCATCGGCGCGTCGCGCTGACCCGTCGTGATCGTCTCGATGCTGAGCCCGTGCCGGGCCAGCACGGCCGAGATGTCGCGCACGATGCCCGGATGGTCGTTGCCGATGAGGTCGATGCGCAGCGGCGTCCAGGCGGATGCCTCGACCTCGGCCTTCGCGTCGAGGCCCGGGTGCGCCGCGACTTCCATGAGCCCGTCGAGGCCGTCGAGCGCAGCGCGCAGCGCCGCCTCCTGCTCGGCGGGCACCTCGACGACGACGATGCCCGCGAACTGCCCGGCGAGCTCGGCCATCTGGCTCTGCTCCCAGTTGCCGCCGTGCTCGCCGATGACGTCGGCGAGCGCCCCGACGAGTCCGGCGCGGTCGTCTCCGATGACGGTCAGCACGAGTCTGGGCATGCGTGCATCAAACCACGCGCCGACGGCGCGCGTCGAGGGTCAGCGCTCGCCGGTGCGGGCGGGATCGTGCCCGCCGGCGGTCGGCCCGGCGGCATCCGCTCGCCGGAGCACGAGCAGGTCGCCGACCTCGCAGTCGAGGGCGCGGCAGATCGCCTGGAGCGTCGAGAACCGGATCGCGCGGGCGCGGTCGTTCTTCAGGATGCTGAGGTTGACGACGCTCACGCCGACGAGTTCGGCGAGCCTCGTGAGGGTCATGCCGCGTGCGGCGAGCAGCTCGTCGAGCCGGCAGTGCACGTCGTGCGCGTCGTCGGCGTCGGCTGGCGCCATCAGACGAGTCCCTCGGTGTCGCGCTGCAGGCGCTCTCCCACCGAGAACGCCGTCGCGATGATCGCCACGACGAACGCGCCGAGCACGTACGGCATGAGGTCGACGGCCATGATGACGTTGTCGAAGTCGCCGTCGGAGATCCGCGCGAAGGCGCCGTTCGCGGCCATGTTGCCGAAGAACGGCACCGCGGCCGCACCGATGAGCCCGGCGCCGCCGGCCGTGGCCACGAGGCGGGTGTTGCGGCGACTGAAGACGCGACCGCGCAGCGTCGAGGCGCTGAGCATCACCAGGCACGCGACGACGATCGTGATCGTGGCGGCGAAGGCGACCTCCGCCGCGACGAGCGAGACGAGCGACGCGACGGGGAGCTCGTCGGTGAGGAGGAACGCGCGATCGAGTTCGATCGCCACGGGCGCGCCACCGGGACCGATCGGCGCGTCGGCCGGGGTGCCGGCGAACTCGGCGAGCACCCGGACGTCGCCGGAGGTGAGCGCCTCCGCGATCCGGATCGCCGCGCTCACCACGGCCCACGCGACGATGGCGACGCCGGCGACCATGAACGCCCGGATGCCGACGATGTCGCCTCGTGAGGGGGTGCGGGGCTGGGTGCGGGTGTCCGGGTCCATGAGCAGGCCTTCCATATCGAGTATCGATAATAACGATATTCGATACCGTACGTACGGCGTGCGCCGCTGTCAACACGTGCCCCGCGGCGTCGCGGCATCCGTCGGGCTCCACGGATCACGGGACGGTCACGGGGCGTGCGCCCATGGCGAACAGCGGCCCACCGCGGAGCAACGGTCGTTACCGTTGAACGTAACGACGCCCCTACCCGGCGTCGGCGAGGAGTTGAGATGTTCGAGAGATTCACGGACCGAGCCCGTCGTGTCGTCGTCCTGGCCCAGGAAGAGGCCAAGATGCTGAATCACAACTACATCGGCACCGAGCACATCCTGCTCGGCCTCATCCACGAGGGTGAGGGCGTGGCCGCGAAGGCGCTCGAGTCGCTGGGGATCTCCCTCGATGCCGTCCGCGAGCAGGTGCAGGACATCATCGGGCAGGGCCAGCAGCAGCCGACCGGGCACATCCCGTTCACGCCGCGTGCCAAGAAGGTGCTCGAGCTCTCGCTCCGCGAGGCGCTCCAGCTCGGCCACAACTACATCGGCACCGAGCACATCCTCCTCGGCCTCATCCGCGAGGGCGAGGGCGTCGCCGCCCAGGTGCTCGTGAAGCTGGGGGCCGACCTCAACCGCGTGCGCCAGCAGGTCATCCAGCTCCTCTCCGGCTACCAGGGCAAGGAGCAGGTCCAGGTCGGCGCGAACGAGCAGCAGCAGCCCCAGGGCGGCTCGCAGATCCTCGACCAGTTCGGCCGCAACCTCACGCAGGCCGCGCGGGAGTCGAAGCTCGACCCGGTCATCGGCCGCGAGAAGGAGATCGAGCGGGTCATGCAGATCCTCTCGCGCCGCTCCAAGAACAACCCCGTGCTCATCGGCGAGCCCGGCGTCGGCAAGACCGCCGTCGTCGAGGGCCTCGCCCAGGCGATCGTCAAGGGCGAGGTGCCCGAGACGCTGAAGGACAAGCAGCTCTACTCGCTCGACCTCGGCTCGCTCATCGCCGGCTCGCGCTACCGCGGCGACTTCGAGGAGCGCCTGAAGAAGGTCACCAAGGAGATCCGCACGCGGGGCGACATCATCGTCTTCATCGACGAGATCCACACGCTCGTGGGTGCGGGCGCCGCCGAGGGCGCGATCGACGCCGCGTCGATCCTCAAGCCGCTGCTCGCGCGCGGCGAGCTGCAGACCATCGGTGCGACCACGCTCGACGAATACCGCAAGCACTTCGAGAAGGATGCCGCGCTCGAGCGCCGCTTCCAGCCGATCCAGGTGGCCGAGCCGTCGCTGCCCCACGCGATCAACATCCTCAAGGGCCTCCGCGACCGCTACGAGGCGCACCACAAGGTGTCCATCACGGATGGCGCGATCGTCGCCGCCGCGAACCTCGCCGACCGCTACATCAGCGACCGGTTCCTCCCCGACAAGGCGATCGACCTGATCGACGAGGCCGGCGCGCGCCTGCGCCTGTCGATCCTCTCGTCGCCTCCGGAGCTGCGCGAGTTCGACGAGAAGATCGCCGTGGTCCGCTCCGCCAAGGAGACCGCGATCGAGGAGCAGGACTTCGAGAAGGCCGCGTCGCTTCGCGACGAGGAGAAGAACCTGCTCGGCGAGCGCCTGCGTCTCGAGAAGCAGTGGAAGTCGGGCGAGGTCAAGACGACCGCCGTCGTCGACGAGGGCCTGATCGCCGAGGTGCTCGCACAGGCCACCGGCATCCCCGTCTTCAAGCTCACCGAGGAGGAGAGCTCGCGACTGGTCTTCATGGAGAAGGCGCTGCACGAGCGCGTCATCGGCCAGGAGGAGGCGATCTCCGCCCTGTCCAAGACGATCCGCCGCACCCGTGCGGGCCTGAAGGACCCGAAGCGCCCCTCGGGCTCGTTCATCTTCGCCGGCCCGACGGGTGTCGGCAAGACCGAGCTCGCCAAGGCGCTCGCCGAGTTCCTCTTCGACGACGAGTCGGCGATGATCTCGCTCGACATGTCGGAGTACGGCGAGAAGCACACGGTCTCGCGCCTCTTCGGCGCCCCTCCCGGCTTCGTCGGCTTCGAGGAGGGCGGCCAGCTCACCGAGAAGGTGCGCCGCAAGCCGTTCTCGGTCGTGCTCTTCGACGAGATCGAGAAGGCCCACCCCGACATCTTCAACTCGCTCCTGCAGATCCTGGAGGAGGGCCGCCTCACCGACGGCCAGGGCCGGGTGGTGGACTTCAAGAACACCGTCATCATCATGACGACGAACCTCGGCACGAAGGACATCTCGGGCGGCCCCGTGGGCTTCCAGGTCGAGGGCGACACCCGCACGGGCTACGACCTCATGCGCGCGAAGGTGAACGAGGAGCTGAAGAAGCACTTCAAGCCCGAGTTCCTGAACCGCGTCGACGAGATCATCGTGTTCCCGCAGCTCAGCAAGGAGGAGCTGCTGCAGATCGTCGACCTGTTCATCAAGCGGCTGAGCGAGCGCATGCTCGACCGCGACATGACCGTCGAGCTGACCGTCCCGGCGAAGGAGCGGCTCATCGAGGTCGGGTTCGACCCGGCGCTCGGCGCCCGGCCGCTCCGTCGCGCGGTGCAGCACGAGGTCGAGGACCGGCTGTCGGAGAAGATCCTGCACGGCGAGCTCAACTCGGGTGACCACGTGCACGTCGACTTCAAGGACGGCGAGTTCGTCTTCACGACGACCCAGCGGGCGCTGCCCGTGGGCGTTGGCGTGAACACGGGCGCGGCGATCGGCACCGGGCCGGCGACGCCCGACCTGGCCGCCGGCCAGTAACCGGGATTTCGACCCGAAGGGCGGATGCTGCGGCATCCGCCCTTCGTCGTTTCCGCGTCAGGCGCTGCCGAATCCGAGGACGTCCGTCCGTCGCGGCGGTGGGCGGATGCCGCGCGGTGCGGGACGGGGCTATCGTCGAAGGGTCGTCCCCGACGTGGACTGCGAGGCGAACGCGATGAGACACCCGCTGCTGGACTGGGCCGACGCGAGCCTGCCGGAGATCCTCCGCGACCTCGAGCGGCTGATCCTCGTCGAGTCGCCGTCGGCCGACCTCGAGGCCGTCGCACGCTCCGCCGACGTGGTCGCTGCGATCGGCGAGCAGCGGATCGGCTTCGCACCCGAACGGATCGTCGTGGACGGGTGCACGCACCTCCGCTGGCACCTCGGCTCGCCCGAAGCCGATGCACCGCGCGTGCTCCTGCTCGCCCACCACGACACCGTCTGGCCGATCGGCTCGCTCGAGACCCATCCGTTCTCCATCCAGGACGGCGTGATCCGAGGGCCCGGATGCTTCGACATGCTGACCGGCCTGGCGATGGCGGTGCATGCGGTTGCGCACCTCGGCCACCTGCCCGATGCCGCCGTCACGCTGCTGGTCACCGGCGACGAGGAACTCGGTTCGGTGACCTCGCGTCCGCTCATCGAGCAGGAGGCCGACGGTTGCGTGGCCGCCCTGGTGCTCGAGGCGAGCGGCGACGGCGGAGCGCTGAAGGTCGGACGCAAGGGGACCTCGAGCTATCGCGTCGAGATCACCGGGCGGGCCGCGCACGCCGGCCTCGAGCCGGAGAAGGGCCTCAACGCGACGCTCGAACTCGCGCATCAGGTCGGCGTCGTGGTCGGGTTCGCGGATGCCGCGCTCGGCACGTCGGTCACGCCGACCCTCGCCCGGAGCGGCACGACCCTGAACACCGTGCCCGCGCACGCGTCGTTCGCGGTCGACGTGCGCGCCCTCACGTCGGCGGAGCAGGATCGCGTCGACGCCGAGTTCCGGTCGCTCGCGTCGACCACCGGGGCGCGCGTCGCGGTGCACGGCGGCATCGGCCGCCCCCCGCTCGAGGTCACCGCCACCGAGGGCGTGTGGCGGCGCGCGCTCGCCGTGGCCGGGGAGCTCGGCCTGTCGCTCCCGGAGGCGATCGTCGTCGGCGGCGCATCCGACGGCAACTTCACCGCCGGGGTCGGCGTGCCCACGCTCGACGGACTCGGCGCCGTCGGCGGGGGAGCGCACGCCGATCACGAGCACGTGATGGTCGCCGACATCCCCGAGCGGACGGCGCTCCTCACCGGGCTCATCCTCGACCTGCTCCGCGTGGAGGAGCGGCGCGCTCCCGGCAGGTCGGGGCGAATACCGTCGCCGCGCTCGCTGTGAATTGAAGTCCGCTTCTCGCTCGCGCACGGGCCGGCGTCCATCGCCTGCTCGGCGCACGGCGATGACGAGCAGGTGGTCGGGCACCTCGCCCACGCGCAATACGATGAGCGGATGACGCAGCCGCCCATCACCGTGCGCCGGGCGCGCACGCCCGACGTGCCGAAGATCGTGGAGCTGGTCGAACCACTCGTGTCCCGACGCATCCTGCTCGGCAAGGAGCGCGTCGACCTGTATGGCGCGGTGCAGGAGTTCCGCGTGGCAGAGACCTCCGACGGCACGGTGGTCGGCTGCGGCGCGCTGCACGTCATGTGGGAGGACCTCGGCGAGGTCCGCACGCTCGCCGTCGGGGAGGACTGGCTCGGCCACGGGGTCGGGCACGCCCTCCTGAGCGCACTCGAGGCCGACGCACGGGAACTCGGGCTCAGCAGGCTCTTCTGCCTGACGTTCGAGGTCGAATTCTTCGGGCGGCACGGCTTCGAGGACATGGGCGCCGAGATCGTCGATCCCGAGCTCTACGCCGAACTCGTGCGCTCGCACGACGAGGGTGTCGCCGAGTTCCTCGACCTCGCACGCGTCAAGCAGAACACCCTCGGCAACACCCGGATGCTCAAAGTCCTCTGAGCGTTCCTCACCCGTGTCGGGGCGCGCCGGGCGACCGCCCGTGCGCGCTGATCGCACGGCCGTAGCCTGAGCCCATGTCGACCGATCGTCCCGCTCCCGGGCGCCTGCCCGCGTCGGTGTACCGACGTCGCCGGCTCATGGTGCTCCTGGGCCTCGTCGCGGTGATCGTCGCGGTCGTGCTCGTCTTCGTTCGTCCCGGCGCGAGCCAGGGCGACGACGTCGGCGCGACGACGCCGGCGAGCGCGACGCCGTCGGCGCCGGCCACCGAGGGAGCGATTGCGACGGATGCCGCGGCACCGTCGGCGAGCGAGTCGGCCACCGAGCCCCCGGCCGACGGGGCGCCCTGCGCACCCGAGCAGATCAGCGTCGAAGCCGTCACCGATGCCGCCGTCTACGCGGCGGGCGAGCAGCCGAAGCTGTCGGTCACGATCACCAACACCGGGTCGAACTCGTGCGTGATGAACGTCGGGACGAGGGCGCAGGTGTTCACGATCACGAGCGGCGCCGATACGTACTGGACCTCGACGCACTGCCAGGTCGACCCGGTCGACGCAGAGGTCTCCATCGCGCCGGGTACTCCGGTCTCCTCGAGTGAACCGATCACGTGGGACCGCACGCGCTCGAGCGCCGACACGTGCGGCGGCGAGCGTGCGGCCGTTCCCGCCGGCGGCGCCTCGTACCACCTGGGCGTGAGCGTCGACGGGTTCGAGTCGTCGGCCTCGAAGCAGTTCCTGCTCTACTGACCTCCCGGTGCCGGGTACCGACGGATGTGTCGGCGTGTGACGGCGCACCGTTGATCCCGCGAGGAAAGCTCAGCAGGATCGGAGGCGGACCAACCATCCTTCGGTCCACGGGGTCCGTGGTGTTACCTCGCGCCGCGGGCCCCCGACCGGGGCGGGCGCCCGCGTGCCCTCGGCCGCCGGCCCGACCGCGGGGCAGGTCGTCCGCTCGATAGGCTGGGTCGATGGCCGGTGCGAAGCGTTCGAAGCCCAAGCAGCCCGTCGAGTTCCGCTCGCAGGCACTCGCCGAGGCCCTCGAGCGACAGGACATGGCGGCGGTCGCGCTGGCGCTCCGCAACGGCAACACGGTCGTTCCGCTCATCAAGCCCGGGCCCCGCGACAAGCCGCTCGACGGCGGCGAGGTGTGGACCTATCGCGACCCGAACACGGGCGAGGTCGCGCTGCTGCTCTTCAGCGATGCGAAGCACAAGCCCGCGAACCTGCCTCCGGCGATCGGACTGCAGAGCCCGGCCTGGCTGAAGACGTTCCTCACGCGGTACGAGTCGACGATCACGACGGTGTTCCTCGACATCGCCGGGCCGCACCCGATGCAGGCGTCGCCCGCCGAACTGCTGAAGGCGCTCGAGATCTAGAAGGCGGCGTCGAGCTCGCGTTCGCGAGCGCCGGAGGCGGCCATCATCGCCCGCTCGACGGCCGCGCGCACGCTGCCGAGTTCGTCGTCGAGGAGCGCCCGGTAGCCGAGACGGGCCGCTTCGGCCGCGCGCTGCCGCGCCGAGGCGACCGGTCGGACCTCGCCGGCGAGACTGATCTCGCCGACCGCGGCGAGATCGTGGGGCACCGCGCGGTCGCGCATGGCGCTCGCGATCGCCACGGCGATCGCAAGGTCTGCCGCGGGCTCGACGAGCCGCACGCCGCCGACCGTCGAGACGTACACGTCGTGCTCGCCGAGCTGGCGGAGGCCCGCGCGTCGCTCGAGGACCGCGATGATCATGGCGACCCGGGACGGATCGACCCCGTTCACCACGCGGCGCGGCTGCGGCGCCTTCGTTCCGACGACGAGCGCCTGCACCTCGACGGGCAGCGCCCGGCGCCCCTCGAGCGCGACGGTCACGCACGTGCCGCTCACGGCGTTCCGCGAGCGGCTGAGGAAGAGCCCGGACGGGTCGGGGACCTCGGCGATGCCGTCGCCCGTCATCTCGAAGCAGCCGACCTCGTCGGTCGGGCCGAATCGGTTCTTGAGCGCCCGCACGAATCGCAGCGCCGTCTGGCGGTCGCCCTCGAACTGGCAGACGACGTCGACGAGGTGCTCGAGCAGCCGTGGGCCGGCGATCGTGCCGTCCTTCGTGACGTGGCCGACGAGGAGCACCGGCAGCTGCCGTTCCTTCGCGACGCGGATGAGCGTCGACGCGACCTCGCGGACCTGGCTCGGCTGGCCGGGCAGCCCGTCGGACAGCGCGCTCGACACCGTCTGCACCGAATCGACGATGAGCAGTTCGGGGGAGACCTGGTCGACCTGCCCGAGGATCGTGGCGAGGTCGGTCTCGGAGGCGAGGTAGAGCTCGTCGTGCAGGGCGCCCGTGCGCCCGGCGCGCAGCCGGACCTGCGCGGTCGACTCCTCGGCGCTCACGTAGAGCACGCGACGGCCCGTGGCGGCCACGCGGGCGGCGACCTCGAGGAGCAGCGTCGACTTGCCGACGCCCGGCTCGCCCGACAGCAGGATCGCGGCGCCGGCAACGATGCCGCCGCCGAGGACGCGGTCGAACTCGCCGACCCCGCTCGGGCGATGGGCCGCGTCGTCGTTCTCGACGATCGCGGAGATCGGGCGGGCGGCCCGGCTCGCGCTCGGCGCGACGGGTTGGAGGCTGCGAACGATGCCGGTCTCGACTCCGGCCTCGACGACCGTGCCCCACTGCTGGCACTCGGCGCACCGGCCGACCCACTTGACGGTGCTCCAGCCGCATTCGGTGCAACGGAACGCGGTCGTGGATTTCGCCATGCCCCGAGACTAGGGCCGGCCCCCGACATCCGCCGGGAGATCCGCCGGGAGATCCGCCGGGACGTCCAGCGCGGGATCGGTGGGGAACCGGGCCACGAGCGACGCGACGAGGGCCGGGAGGAACGCGTCGGCCCACACGCGATAGCCGTGATCGTTCGGATGGAACCAGTCGTTCGCGAAGTGCGTCAGCATGCGCCGGTAGCCGCCGAGTCGCGTCCGACGGTGCAGCCGGACGAGCGTGAGGCCGCGCTCGGCGACGAGACGGCGGAGGATGTCGTTCGCCACCGCGACCTTGCGCTCGTGCTGCGGGAAGTAGAAGAACGGGAGGTCCGCCACGAGCGCGTGCGGCGGCACCGCATCGAGGATGGTGCGGAGATCGCGCTCGAACGACTCCGGGTCCCACTTCGCGATGTCGTTCGCCCCGATGGCGACGGTCATCACGTCGGGCCGGTACTTGGCGAGCTTCGGCAGCTGGTCCTCGACGCATCGCCCCACGGTCGCACCGGAGACGCTGAGGTTCACGACGCGGACCGATCGCGCGGTCGCGTCGCGGATCGTCCGCGCCAGCAGGCCCACGTAGCTGTGATCGGGCCGACTCGCACCGATGCCCTGGGCGGCGCTGTCCCCGATGGCGACGTAGAGGATCTCGCCGGGAGCCTTCGCGTGATCCCGCCACCACGCGGAGTGCACGGGCAGCGTCTCGTTCAGGATCATGCTGTTCGCGGTGATCCGCGCCCGGAAGGCGCGCCACGCCGCCCTGAGCCCCAGCACCGTCCCCGCGACGAGCGCGACCGGCACGAGTGCCGAGATGACGGATGCCGCGGGCTGCCGTTCGTCCACCATGCGGGCGACGTTATGACCGGCGTCTGAGCGTGCGCTGGACGAACCCTGGGCGGAGGCGCCGTCGGACCGCTACCGGACCCCGCGGCGCGGGCATACGCTGACCGTGTGCTCGCGGACACGGATGTCCTCGTCATCGGAGCCGGCCAGGCCGGCCTCGCGGTCAGTCACGGCCTCGACGCGGCCGGGATCGACCACGTCGTCCTGGAGCGCGAGCGCACCGCCGCCACGTGGTCGAAGCGGTGGGACAGCTTCTGCCTCGTGACGCCGAACCACACGATCCTGCTGCCAGGCGGCGAGTACGCCGGCGACGATCCGGGCGGGTACCTGCCGCGCGACGCCGTCGTCGATCATCTCCGCAGATACGCGGCGTCGTTCCGGGCACCGGTCATCGAACACACCGGGGTCGACGACCTCGTCGCCGAGGACGGCGGGTTCCGCGGCCGGACGGCGGCCGGAGAGGTCCGCGCCCGCCGCGTCGTCGTCTGCACCGGCGCATACCAGAGGGAGCGACGCCCGGCGGTCACCGGCGAGCTCGCCCGAACCGTCCCGGTCATCGGGTCCTCCTCCTATCGGTCGCCGCAGGCGCTCCCCGATGGACCGGTCCTCGTCATCGGGGGCGGTCAGTCATCGGTGCAGATATCCGACGAGCTGCTCCGCGCCGGACGCGAGGTCACGCACGCTGCCGGGAAGGCGCCGTCGATGCCTCGGCGCGTCGGGGGCCGGGACACGATCGATTGGCTGATCGACGCCGGATTCATGGAGCAGACGGCAGCCGACCTGCCGTCGTCCGACGCCCGGTTCAGCCCGAACCCGCTCGTGACCGGCGGCCACGGCGGGGAGGACCTGAACCTGCGCACGCTCGACGCTTCCGGCGCGCGCCTGGTCGGACATGCGACCGGCGTGGACGACGGGCGTCTCGTCGTCGCGGACGACCTCGGCGCGTCCATCGCGGCCGGAGACGACGGATGGGACCTGGTCTGCGATCTCGTCCGCCTGGCCGCGGAGCGCACCGGCATGCCGGTGCCGGAGCTCCCGCGACCCGAGCGCCGCGACATCCGTGCCGCGACGGTGCGGAGCATCGACGAATTCGGTGCGGTCGTCATCGCCTGCGGGTACCGGCCCGACTACGGATGGATCGGCATCCCGGGCATCGTGGACGAACTGGGCCTGCCCGTCCAACGCGACGGCGCGTCGACCGTGGCGCCCGGGCTCTACTTCGTCGGGGTTCCGTGGATGCGCGCGCGGCGCTCGCCCCTGCTCATGGGCGTGGGCGAGGACGCCCGGGTCGTCGTCGCGCAGCTCGCGGCGTAGCGGCATCCGCTCGTTTTGGCACCTCGCGCCGGGGCCGCTATCATCGATCTCGGTACCGTGTCCGAGCGGCCGAAGGTGCAACTCTCGAAAAGTTGTGTGCGTGAAAGCGCACCGTGGGTTCAAATCCCACCGGTACCGCCAACCTGAACCCCCGTTCCTTGTGGAGCGGGGGTTCAGTCGTCTTCCGCGGTCCTCCGGAGACCGCGCCGATCCCGTTCCCGACCCTTCGGGAGGTCGTTTCCGCCCCTCCTCGGCGAGTCGGCCACCGACACGCCGGTCGACGTGCGGAAGTTCCTCCCGACGGGTCGGATCGCACCGGATCGAATCGGATCCGGGATCAGGGGCCGACGGCGCGTGACCGGCCGAGCGGACGCGTCACCAGCCGCTGCGAGTCGGCGTGTGGCCGTCGCGAGCGTCTTCCGGCATGGGCATTTCGGCGCGGAGCCCCAGCAGGCGCACGGTGCGGCTCGCGTCGCGCTTCGCCGCGAGGTCGAGCACGTTCGCGAGCACGTCGTCGGCGTCGGTGGTCGGCGGACGGATGCGACGGCTGAAGGTCTTGGTCGTGAAGGGAACGTAGCGCACCTTCAGGGTGAGCCCGATCACCGGGCGCCCCTCGGCGGCCACGTCGGCCATCACCTGCTCGACGAGCTCGCCGAGCGCCGCCTCGATCTCGGCGGGATCGGTGAGGTCCCGCTGGTACGTGGTCTCTCGGCTGTGGCCCCTGGCCACCCACGGGGTGTCGTCGACCACGCGGGTGCCCTCCCCGCGTCCGAGCTGCCGGTACCACGGCCCTATGCGCGGACCGAACTCGACGACGAGCATCTCGAGGTCGGCGTCGGCGAGCTGGGCCACGGTCTCGATGCCGTGCGCGGCGAGCCGCTTCCCGATGCGTGATCCGATACCCCACACGGCCGTCGTCGGCCGTTCACCCATGACCGTCATCCAGTTCTCGACCGTGAGCCGGAACACGCCGCCGGGCTTGCCGAACCCCGTCGCCACCTTCGCGCGCAGGAGCGTGTCGCCGATGCCGACGCTGCAGTGCAGTCCGGTCCGCTCGAGGACCTCGCGCTGCAGGTCCCGCGCCGTCGCCTCGGGGAAGGCGACGTCGACGCCGACGAACGCCTCGTCCCACCCGAGCACCTGGACGACGGCGCCGGGGTGCGCTCGCAGCGCTTCCATGACGTGGGCGGATGCCTCGGTGTACGCGGGCGCGTCGACCGGCAGGATCACGGCGTCGGGCGCCTTCCGCGCGGCGAGGCGCAGCGGCATCCCCGATCCGACGCCGAACTCGCGCGCCTCATACGACGCCGTGGAGACGACGGCACGCTCGGTGGGGTCGCCGCGGCCGCCGACGATCAGCGGCCTGCCCGCGAGCTCCGGGCGCCGCAGCACCTCGACCGCGGCGATGAACTGGTCGAGGTCGACGTGCAGCACCCAGGCGTGCGCGCGAGCCCCCATGCAGGCCAGACTCCGCTGCCCGCACGCGTCGCGCAAGTACCGGACGCGAACACACCCGCGCAACCTCTTGCACTCAGGAAGCATTCAGGAGGACAGTTGGCATCAAACGGAAGGAGAATCGATGAGTTTCCTCGCATTCCTGCTCCTCGGCCTCATCGCAGGGGCCATCGCCAAGCTGATCCTGCCCGGCAAGCAGGGCGGCGGCTGGTTCATCACCCTCCTGCTCGGCGTCGTCGGCGCCCTGCTCGGCGGGTGGCTCGGGAGCGTGCTCTTCGGGGTGCAGCTGGGTGAGTTCTGGAACCTCACCACGTGGTTGCTCGCCATCGGCGGCTCCATCATCGTCCTGCTCATCTACGGACTCATCGTCGGTCGGAGGAAGACCGCCTGAGCCATCGAGCTCCAACCGGACGGCCCGGTCGACCTCGCGTCGACCGGGCCGTCCGGCGTTCCCGGCGGCGGCGCGAGCCGGCGGCTCAGCTCGCCGCGCGGGCGTCCGCGAGTTCGACGAAGCGGCGCAGCATCCGCTGCGGTTCGGTGACGGATGCCGCGTTCACGCGGTCGCGCAGCGCGTCGAGCTCGTGCGCCGGGAAGTACCCGTGGTGGCGGTACACGCGCGCCCGGGCGATGAAGTCGGACGCCGAGACCTCGGGATGGAACTGCGTGGCGTACACGTTCGAGCCGACGCGGTAGACCTGGACCGGGCAGCCCGCCGACCGGGCGAGGTGCACGGCGTCGTCCGGAAGGCGACTCGTGGCCTCCTTGTGCCCGACGAGCGCGTCGAAGCGCGCGGGCAGTCCGGCGAGGAGCGGATCGGCGCGCCCGGCGTCGGTGAGCGTGATCTCGACCGGGGCGGCCTCCTCGCCGTGGAGCGTGCCGACCTCCCCGCCGAGGACTCGGGTCAGCACGCCGATGCCGTAGCACGTGAACAGCACCGGATGGTCGGCATCGACCGCGCGCTCAGCGAGGCGGGCGAGGTCGGCCTCGACGCGCAGCTGGGTCGCGTGCTTGCCGTCCTCGGGCGTCGTGACGTTGTACGGGCTGCCGCCGACGATGATCCCGGCATAGCGCCGAGGGTCGAGGTCGCCGATCGACTCGACGTCGAGGCGCACGTGGTCGAGCCGCGCGGCGTCGAGCCCCGACGCGCGCCGCACCGACTCGTACTCGGGTCCGACCGCCTCGACCTCGGGGCGCGCGGAGAGGAACAGGAACTCGTTCGTCATCGTCATCGGCGCTTGCCGCCCTTCCGTCGGCCGTGGGCGCCCGTGCGACGGGACCTGCCGGCACCGGTCCCCGAACCGCGGGCGGGCTTCGCCCGGCCCGCCTTCGCCGACGTGCCGCGGCCGTCGCCGGCCGTGCGGCCCCGGTCGGCGCGGGTGTCGCCCGCCGCGGCATCCGCTAGTCCGCCGCTCCGCGAGCTCCGGGCCGTCCGGCCCCGGACGACGCCGACGAAGTCCTGGATGTCCTCGTCATCGCGCTCGACCCGCCAGGCCAACGCGATCCGCGTGGTCGCGGCATCCGTCACCGGGATCGCGACGACGTCGCGGCGATGGTGCAGGCGGGCGACGCCGTGCGGCAGCATCGCCCACCCCGTTCCGGCGGCGACGAGCTCGACCGTCATCGCCGGATCATCCTGCTCGGGTGCTCGCGGCTCGTCGGCGAGGTCGGCGAGCGCGAGCTCCTCCGCCTCGGCGAACGCGTGGTCCTTGGGGAGGACCGCGACGGCGACCTCCTCCCAGAGCGGGATGACGTGGAGGCCGTCGTCGTCGATGGGCAGGCGGACGAACGCGAGGTCGGCGTCGCCCGTGCGCACGTCGGCGAGCTGCTCGTGCTGGTCGACCCGGGTCGCCTCGAGCGGGCGGTCTGGTCGGCGGTCGGCCCACGCCCGGAGCCACTTCGCAGGGCTCACTCCCGCGACGTACACCAGCCGCAGCGACACGTCCGTCCTCTTTCCCGCCGCGCGCGCGGCCCTCTCAGGCTAGCGCCGGGCGACCCGGGCGCGGGGCCCGATGCGCGCGCCGAGGCGCCGACGCGACTACCGTGGAGGGGTGAACGCCGACAAGCCCCGCCAGTCCCAGTCGATGAAGCCGGAGACGGCGGCCAAGAAGCTCGGCGTCCTGCTGGACGCGACGCCCGACGAGTTCCGCGGCTCGCCCATCACGCGCGACGACCTCGCCGCGCTCCAGGCCGACCCGCCCGAGTGGCTCGCGACGCTGCGCCGCGAGGGCCCGCACCCACGGAGCGTCGTCGCGGCGAAGCTCGGCGTCTCGAACTCCGGTCTCGCCCGGGCGGGCATCACCGATCCGCTGACGACCGCCGAGATCAAGGGGCTGCTCGAGGCGCCGCCCGCGTGGCTCGTCGAGGAGCGCGCACGCCAGGCCGGCGTCCGCGCCGAGAAGCGGCGCATCGCCGAGCGCGACACGGAGCGGGCCGCGCGCCGCGACGAGGGCCGCGGTGGCGGTGGCGGTGGCGCCGGCGTCTGATCCGACGTCCGAGTCGACGGCTACGCGCCCTCAGGCCGCGTAGCGGGCCGCCAGGAACGCGCGCACGTCGCCGATCTCCCGGTCAGAGACCGAGTGCCCGAGTCCCTCGTACACCCGCTGGTCGAGTGATGCGTGCGCGGGCAGCCATTCCTGGGTCCGAGCCACGGAGGTCGCGGGGATCACCTCGTCTGCCGTGCCGCGGCCCCAGAAGACGGGCGGCGCGAGTTCGGCCATCCGCTCGTCGCCGTCCCGCGCGCCCGGGAGCGCGAACCCCGCGAGGCTGACTGCGAACGCGAAGCGCTCGGGCGCCCGGCGGAGCAGTTCGAGCGCCATCGCACCGCCCTGCGAGAAGCCGAGCAGGCCGATCGCCTTCTCGCCCGGCGCGACCCGGTCGAGCCACTCCATCACGGCGGTCGTCGCCTCGTCGGCGCCGCTCATCGCGAACTCCTCGCCCTGGGCGAGGAGCGGGAACCACGCGTGGCCGTATCCCGTCGAGATCGGAGCGCGGAGCGACGCGATCGCGGGCTCGAGCGGCAGGTACGGGCTCAGCCCGAAGAGGTCGCCCTCGTGCGAGTTGTAGCCGTGGAGGAGCACCAGGAGCGGGCGCCCGGCCCGGTCGGCGGGCGATGCCGACCACATCACCGCCTCGTCGTCGATCCGCATCCGGGCATCGTACCCCGCGCGGCGGGTGCCGCCGGCGAGCGCGGCCGCCGGCGGCGGTCGGTGGTGTGCGGCCGCCGGCGCGGTCAGGGGATTCGCGGCGCTCACCGGTCGCGTGGGGCAGAATCGAGCCATGGCCGTACGCACCCCGGACCCGGACTGGAATCCCGACGACGAACCGGTCGTCCAGCCTCCCGCGAACCCCGGCTGGCTCTCCGACCTCGAGCTCGCCGAGATCCGCGGCCGGCTGCCGCTGCTCTACGTCGAGGCCGTGCCGGTGCGCGTCGACGGCGTCGGCCAGGTCACCGAGGTGGGCGTGCTGCTGCGGGCGAACGCGGTCGGCGAGATGACCCGCACGCTCGTGTCGGGCCGCGTGATGTACGGCGAGACGATCCGAGACGCGCTGTTCCGCCACCTCGAGAAGGACCTCGGTCCGATGGCCTTCCCGCTGCTGCCGTCGAGCCCGGTGCCGGCGACGGTCGCCGAGTACTTCCCGCTGCCCGGCATCTCGGCGTTCACCGACGAGCGCCAGCACGCGGTCTCGCTCGCCTACGTCGTGCCGGTGACCGGCACGTGCGAGCCGCGGCAGGACGCGCTCGAGGTCACCTGGGTCTCTCCGGCCGAGGCCGCGAGCGACGCGTTCGGTGCCGAGATGGAGGGCGGGCGCGGCGTGCTGCTGCGCCGTGCGCTCGCGGCGGTCGGCGCGCTGGTCTGAGCCTCGACCGAGCGTCCGCGCGAGCGGATGCCGCGGGGTGCGCGTCAGCGCACCATCCGCACCTCGTGGATGGTCTCGCCGAGGAACGGCTCGTCGTGCGCGACGCCGTCGGCGGTGAAGCCGTTGCGGTCGTAGAAGTGCACCGCGCGCTCGTTGGCCGACGGCACCCAGAGGTACACCGAGTCATCGCCGACGGCCGCATCGAACAGCTTCTGGCCGATGCCCTTGCCGTGGTGCGCGTCCAGCAGGTGGATGAAGAACAACTCGCGCTCGCGCGGCGCGTCGTCGTCGCGAGCCGGTCCGGCCCCGGCGAACCCGACGATCTCGCCCTCGACGAGTGCGGCCACGTGCGTGAACTCGTCGCCCTGGCTCATCCAGTGCGTCCAGAGCTCGGCCATGCGCCGTGGCGAGAGGTTCTCGAGCGTCGCGGCGCTCACCAGCTGGTCGTAGTCCTCGTGCCAGCACTGCGCGTGGACCCGGCCGAGCGCCTCGGCGTCGGAATCGCGGATGGGACGGATGACGACATCGGCAGCGACCTCGGTGCTCATGCGGCTCAGGCTAACCCGGGGTGCTGTCGCGAGCGAAATCGGCGACGGCCCCGCCACCCGTCTCCCGGGTGCGGGGCCGTCGGCGTTCCGTGCGGGGCTCAGCCCTGCGCGCGGCGGTTGGTGCGCGTGTTCCGGTTCGGCGAGACGAGGCTGCCCACGCGCAGCGCCTGCTTCTGCGACCCGCGGGCGGATGAGGAGCGCTGCGCGCCCGTCGTCTGCCCGCCGCGCGACTGGCCGCCGCCCTGCTTGGGCGCGTGCGCCTTCGCCTCCGCGGGGCGGCCCGAACGGTCGCGACGCGGCGTCGCGGGCGCGACATCCGCCTGCCCGCCGCGACCGCGACCGCGGCTGCGACGGCCCTGGCCGGCCGGCTGCGCGACGCCGGCCGCGCGCTCCTCGCGCGCGGCGCGCTTGCGCTGCGCGTTCGCGCCCTGCGACCGGCCGCCGCCGCCCTGCTGCGGCTTCGCCTCGCGCGGCGCGGGCTTCACGTACGGGGCGACCTCGCCCACGAGCTGCACGACCTTCGGCGTCGACGGCACGACCTTCTCGGGAGCGACCCGGATCTCCGCCTTGCGGAGGAGCTTGCCGAGGTCGTCCATCTGGCTCGGCAGCGCGATCGTCACGACATCGCCCTCGCTGCCCGCGCGTGCGGTGCGGCCGGAACGGTGCAGGTACGCCTTGTGCTCCATGGGCGGGTCGACGTGGATGACGAGCTCGATGTCGTCGACGTGCACGCCGCGCGCGGCGACATCCGTGGCCACCATGACCTTGACCGAGCCGTCGCCGAACGCGGCGAGGTTGCGGTCGCGCTGCGGCTGGGAGAGGTTGCCGTGCAGGTCGACGGCGGGGATGCCCTGCTCGGTGAGTTTCTTCGCGAGCTTCTTCGCGTGGTGCTTGGTGCGCATGAAGAGGATGCGTCGGCCGGTGCCCGACGCGAGCGCCTTCACGAGCTCGTGCTTGGCGTCCGTGTCGGCGACCTCGAAGACGTGGTGGGTCATCGCGGCGACGGGGGAGTGCGCCTCGTCGACCGAGTGGAGCACCTCGTTCTGCAGGTAGCGCTTCACGAGCCGGTCCACGCCGTTGTCGAGCGTCGCCGAGAAGAGCATGCGCTGACCGCCGGTCGGGGTCTTGTCGAGGATCCGGGTCACGACGGGCAGGAAGCCCAGGTCGGCCATGTGGTCGGCCTCGTCGAGCACGGTGATCTCGACCGCGTCGAGGTGCGCGAAGCCCTGCTTCATGAGGTCCTCGAGACGACCGGGCGTGGCCACGACGATGTCGACGCCGGCGCGGAGCGCGTCGACCTGGCGCTTCTGGTTGATGCCGCCGAAGATCGTGGTCGCCTTCAGCCCGTAGGCGGCGGCGAGGGGCTCGATGGTCGCGGTGATCTGGGTGGCGAGCTCGCGCGTCGGGGCGAGCACGAGGCCGAGCGGCCGGCCAGCGCGGCGGCGGCCGCCGGCGAGCGAGGTGCCGAGGCGGGCGACCATGGGCAGTGCGAAGGCGATGGTCTTGCCCGAGCCGGTCTTGCCGCGGCCGAGCACGTCGCGTCCGGCGAGCGTGTCGGGCAGGGTGTCGACCTGGATGGGGAACGCGGTGGTCTTGCCGTCGGCGGCGAGGGCGGCGACGAGGGGAGCGGGCACGCCGAGCGCGCCGAAGGTGATGTCGGTCAAGGGGGTCCGTTTCGGGAGGCACGGCCGGGTGCGCCGGTGCGCGAAGCGGCAGCGGCGGATGGACCCGGCGGTGGGTGGTGGCGAAGACGCCGGGCGGCGAATCCGTTCGCCGTATGAAGTCAACGGGCTCGAGGCCCGGAAGCGTGTCTACGACGCAGGCGGCGCGTTCGTCGCGCACGCCGCCGCCAACCATAGCAGGTGCCTGATCCGGGAAGCTGGGCGATGCGTCAGCGCGGCATCCGCTCGCCGACCGGGATCGGCTCGCGGAGGGTGTTGCCGGGCGGAGCGAGCGGGCACGACCACGACGGGTCGTAGGCGCACGACGGGTTGTAGGCGAAGTTCAGGTCGATCACGAGGCTGTCGTCGTTGCCACCCGAGCCGAGGTCGGCCCCCTTGATGGTGTCGAGCAGGTAGCGTCCGCCGCCGTAGGTGCCGCCGGGCGCTCCGGCGAGGCCGTCCTTGACGGGCAGGAACAGCCCGCCGCCGTACGCCGTGAGTCGCCACACGTCGAGCGTGCCCAGGTAGGGCAACCGCACGGTCCCCACGAGCGAGAACGGGATCTTGCCGTCGGACGAGCTGTCGACGACCATCCGCTGCGGTTCGTCGGGACGGCGCACCTCGAGTTCGAACCGCCAGTCGGGGTCGTACGGCGCGATCTCGAGGCCGGTGAACCGGGAACGGTCGTCGGGCAGCAGCGGCGACTGCGGATGGCCGGCGAAGAGTTCGTCGCGCCCCGAACGCCAGAGCTCGTGGCCCTGTGCGGGATCGTGCACGCTGAGGTGGCGCACGCCCGCGTAGAGGGCGAACACGTGGCGGCGCCAGTCGGCGAGCTGCAGGGCGCCGAGCGAGGCGGTCACGATCCGACCTTCCGGGCCGGGGCGCCGGCGGCGAGGCCGATCCGGGCCGCGTCGGCGCGCTCGGCGTCCGCCGTTCCGGGCGGGTCGTAGGCCCAGGTCGGTGCGAGCTGCCGCAGCCGCTGCCCGCGGTACTGCCAGAACGCCCACGTCGGGTACCAGTACAGGGCGTCGAGCGCTCCGGCGCTCGCGCGCAGCTGGTCCCGGTACAGCGTCCGCCCGTCGGGGAGGGGCGAGATCGCCATCCGATGGTCCCAGTGCCGGAACGCCGACAGGGGCCCGGTGACCGCGCCGCCCCCGTCGCGCAGCATCCGGACGCCGGGCGGAAGCCCGCCGGGGTAGGACACGTCGACGTACTCCTCGCCGCTCGGGGCGACGCCGAACGCGAGCGCGCGCATCCGATGGGGACCCTCGGGCCACGTGGCCGGGAAGCCCTCCGCCTCGAGCGACTCGAAGTCGAGCCAGGGCGCGACCACCTCGCGCAGCACGGCCGGGCTGCGGATGGCGCGCCACGCGGCATCCGCATCGCAGTCGAGCGTCAGCTTCAGCAGCACCCGCATGGCACGACCCTAGGGGCGACGGATGGCCCGGCAAAGCGTCCGCGCCGGATTCACGGGCGTCGCACGGCGACCGCTCGGGTCGGTCGCGGTCGATCCCGCTAGGCTCCCGAGCATGGTCGACGCCGCCGACTGGCTGCCCTCGCTCGTGGTGTTCGGGGCCGCCGCGATCGCGCTCGCGGCGGGCGTGCTCGGGTTGCGCCGGTTGGGCGCGCGCCGTGAGGCGCGCGACGCCGGTGCGGTGCGCGAGCTCGAGACGGCGGCCAAGGCCAGGCTCGTGGGCGCCGACGAGGCCGTGCGCGATGCGATGCAGGAGATCCGGTTCGCCGAGGCGCAGTTCGGACCCGAGACGGCGCGCGAGCTCGGCGAGACCGTCGAGCGCGCCCGCGGATGGCTCCGCGAGGCGTTCCTCCTCCAGCAGCGCCTCGACGACGCCGCGCCCGACACCGCTGCCGAGCGCCGCACCTGGAGCACGCGCATCGCGTCGCTCTGCGATTCCGTCGAACGGGCCCTGGCCGATGCCGACTCGGTGCTCGCCGCACGCCGTGCGGTCGAGCGCGGCGCAGCCGACGAGACGCCGGCGCTGCACGAGCGGGCGCGACGACTCGACGGCAGGCGCGCGGATGCCGCATCCGCCCTCGAGCGACTCGGCACGCGGTTCTCGGCGGCGGCGCTCGCCGGGGCGCAGGGATCGCTCGCACGCGCCGACCACGACCTCGCGGCCGCGACGGCCGCACTCGACGATGCGGCCCGGCGGCTCGCCGATGCGCCGGGGGAGCCCGTCGCGGGCCTCAACGGCCGCGCGGCGCACGCCCTGCAGCGCGCGGAGGGCGAACTCGATCGGGTCGAGCACGTCGAGCTCGACCTGGCCCGTGCGACGGAGGAGGCCGGCCGCGAGGCGGCCGACCTCGACGCGGAGCTCATCGCCGCGCGGAGCGAGCGCGACCGCGCGTCCGACCCGGAGGCGGGTGCGGCGCTCGCTGCGGCGATCGGCGACCTGTCGCCGCTGCTCGTCGGTCGCGAGCACCGCGCCGACGATCCGTTCGCCGAGCGCGACCGGCTGCGGGCGGCGCGCGACCGGCTCGAGGCCGCACGTGCGACCGCCCGGCGCGCAGAGGACCGGCTCGACGGTGCGCGTGGCGCGCTGCCCGGCGCGATCGCGATCGCCGAGAGCCAGATCCGGGTGGCGGCCGAAGCGCTCGAACGGGCCCGCGCGTTCGCCGGCGCCGACGCGCGGACCCGCCTCGCCGAGGCCGAACGGCAGCTCGGCATCGCCCGGCGGGAGTCCGACCCGGTCGCGGCGCTCGACGCGGCACGGCGCGCGGCATCGCGCGCGAGCGACGCCGAGGCGCTCGCGCACTTCGCGGCCCTGCATCGCTGAGCCGCCGGCCGGCCGCCTACTTGCCGCCCGAGATCAGGATGTCGGCGCCCGACGTGTACGAGGCGTCGTCCGAGAGCAGGTACGCGACCGCTCCGGCGATCTCGTGCGGTTCGCCGGGGCGACGCATGGGGATGTTGCCAGCGCGCTCGTCGGGCGCGTTCGGCCGACCGGCGGCCGCGTGGATCTCGGTGCGGGTCGTCCCCGGCGAGACCGTGTTCACGCGGACCCCGACGGGCCCGAACTCCTTCGCCAGGCCGACGGTCATGATGTTCAGCGCGGCCTTGCTCGCGGCGTACGGGATGTAGGTGTCGGGAGCCCCGTGCGTGGCCGCGCCCGAGGAGATGTTCACGATCGATCCGCCCGCGCCGCCGCGATCGGTCGCCATGTGCGCGATCGCCGATCGGCAGAGCACCATGGGCGCGAGCACGTTGATGCGGAACACGAGCTCCGACTCCTCGATCGAGCCGTCGAGGAACGGGCCGATGAGCCCGGTGATGCCCGCGTTGTTCACGAGCCCCGTGACCCGGCCGAAGAGTGCGACCGACTCGGGGACGATCTCGGCCGCGCGGTCGAGGTCGGCGAGGTCGAGCTGCAACAGCTCGACGCGCGCGCCCGCGGCGCGGCATCCGTCGGCCACCGCCTCGGCCTCGTCGCGACGCTCGCGGTAGGTCAGCACGAGGTCGTGGCCCTCGGCCGCGAGCCGCTCGGCGATCGCGCGCCCGATGCCCCGGCCGCCGCCCGTGACGATCGTGACGGGCCGGGAGTCGACATTCGAGGTCATGCACCCACCCTACGAGTGGGTGGGTTCGCGCCCATCGCGTAGCCTGACGCGGTGAGCACGACGAACAGCACCACCGCGGCCGGGGCGGCGCCCGCCGCGCAGTCGAAGTACCAGGTGCGGTTCGACCAAGGTGTCGGCGGCGTGCGGCGCATCGCACGGGGCGCCGACGTGCTCGTCTGGGTCGACCAGGTGACGGATGCCTCGGGCGGCGACGCCGTCGGCACGGCGTCGGCCGCGGTCGTGCCCGCCGAGGTGCTCGCCGACGCCCCCGACGCGGTGCTCGCGGCGAGCCTGGCCGATGCGGCGGCGAGCGCCGCATGGATCCTCGCCGAGCAGGAGGCCCTCGGTCGGCGCGCCTACCTCGCGATCGTCGCCGCAGGGCGTACCGACGGCGGCTTCGCCGCCGACGACCTGCTCGCGGCCGGCGCCGTGATCGACGCGCTCGCCGAGCTCGGCATCGACGACACCTCGCCCGAGGCGGCCGTCGCCTGCGCGACGTACACCGGATTGCGGCGGGCGGTCGCGCACCTCGCGACCGCGTCGGTCGGCGGACGCGAGGCGATCGCGGCCGGCGCCGATCCCGCGGCGCTCCGCCGTGCGGCCGTCCGCGACGCCGAGGCGCCGGCACGGGTCGTCCGGGCCCGCTGACCGGGTTCGCGCTCCCGCGCTCCCGCCGTCGCTCGGATCGTCAGGCGGCGCTCAGTGCGACCTTGCCGGACTTCCGGGCGCGGTGCGCGCGGACCTTCGCGCGATTGCCGCACCGCTGCATGGAGCACCAGCGACGGCTCGCGGCACGCGAGGTGTCGAGGTAGACGATGCCGCAGTCGCCGGCGCAGACGCGCACGCGACCGTGGTTGGCCTCGCCGAAGCAGTCGACCGCGTCGCGCGCGATCGTGGAGAGCGCCTGGCCGACGGTCTGCACCGACCGGCCCGCCTGCCGGGAACCGCCGTCGAGGGTCGGAGGGATGTCGGGGGTCGCGGCGTACAGGTTCACCACGTCGATGTCGGCCGTGGCGAGCGACTCGCCGCGGCCGGCCGCGAGGGCGAGGCGGGCGATCGCGTCGCGCAGCGAGGTCGCGTCGAACAGGTCTCGCGACCGGGCGGGGGCGACGGGCATGGGGAAGCGGTCGCGCATCCACGACGTGAGGTCGTCGGGCGAGTTCAGTCGTGCTGGGGCGACGGCGACGGCGACGTGGATGCCCCCGGTGTAGGCGAAGTCGAGCGCGAACGAACCGGAGTCGAACCACCACCGCCCGCTGTCGTCCGTGAACCACTGGCCGACGGGGATCGAGACGGTCGAGACGGGCACCGGACCAAACTACCGGCTCGCACGGGTCGCGGACGCCACGATCGGGTCACGGACGCCGGGCCGATCCGGCGACCGATCGCGCGCCTCGCTCGGCCCCGCTACCCCGCGCAGTCCGCCCGGGTCAGTCGGCGGCGGCGCTCGCCGCAGCGCGGCGCATCGCCGCGGTGATCTCGCGGCGGCTCCACACGATCAGGTTGCGCCGGTCGAAGCCGCGGCGGCAGAGCCCGCAGCTGAGCGGTCGGCTCGGCTCGCGGTACCGGTAGTGCTCGTGTCCGACAGGGCATCGGCCGACCCAGGGGGCGAGTTCGTCGGCGACCGCGCCGTCGTGCGTGCGCCGACCGACGTAGCCGATGTCGGCCGCGGTCGTCGCCCATCGCGGCCCATGGCCGGCGCGGGGTCCGGCCATCGCGTGCGCGACCTCGTGCAGCAGGATCTGGTGGATCTCGTCGTCGTCGTAGCGGGCGGCGAGGTACCGCGAGACCGAGATGCGCTTGGCCGTGTAGTTGCAGAGACCGGCACGCTTCTTGGCGTTGTCGAAGCCGAAGCTCCACACGGCGGGGTCCAGGTGCAGGGCGATGAGCGCCTCAGCCCAGATCCGAACCCTCGCGAGATCCGCCATGCGATCGAGGATATCCCCGGGCGTACCGGGTGCAACCGCTTCCGGGGTCCCCCGAACGGGGGACCGGCCTAGCCCGCGTCGTCGAGCCGGATGCGCACGAGGCGGTCGTCGCCGTCGCGCGGAGCACCCCGACCGTCGGTGTTGCCGGTGATCACCCAGAGCTCGCCGTCGGGCCCGGGCGCCACGTCGCGCAGCCGTCCGAGCTCGCCCGTGAACGCCGCCTCGACCTCGGTCGGCGAGGTCAGCGCAGGCGACGCGAACCACAGCCGTTCGCCTCGGAGCGCGGCGAGCACGATGGTGTCGCCCACGACCGCGATGCCGCTCGGGCTCGCCTCGGAGGTCGGCCATTGCACGGCCGGGTCGAGGAACCGCTCGTCGCCGGCCCGCCCCTCGACGACCGGCCAGCCGTAGTTCCCGCCCGGCTCGATGCGGTTGAGCTCGTCCCATGTGTCCTGGCCGAGTTCCGCCGCCCACATGCCGCCGCCGGCATCCCACGCCAGCCCTTGGGGGTTGCGGTGCCCGAGGCTCCAGACGAGGCTGCCCGACGGGTTGCCCGGCGCCGGCTCGCCGTCGGGTGTCATCCGCAGGATCTTGCCGCCCAACGAGTCGGGGTCCTGGGGCAGGTCGCGGTCGCCGGCATCGCCCGTCGTCGCGTACAGGAACCCGTCCGGACCGATGGCGAGTCGTCCGCCGTTGTGACGGCCGCCGCGGGGGATGCCGTCGAGCACCGTCTCGGGCGCACCCAGCCCGAGCTCGCCGGGTCCGCCGGTGAGCGGCATCCGCACGATGCGGTTGTCGGCGTCCGTCGAGAGGTAGGCGAAGACGGATGCCGCCTCGGAGCCGTCGCCCGGCAGGTACGCGAGTCCGAGCAGGCCGCCCTCGCCGCCCGCGACCACGTCGGGAAGGACGGCCGCCTCGCGGAGGCCGCCGTCCGGGAGCACCTCGACGATCCGCCCGGAATCGCGCTCGCTCACGAGCACACCGCCGTCGGGGAGCCGGAGGATCGACCACGGGGACTCGAGGCCGGTCGCGAGCGTCTCGGGCTCGCCGACCGGTCGGACGGGGGGCGGTGCGGAGGCGGCCGGCGCGGTCGGCGACGTCGACGGGGCGACCACGACCGGGCCGGAGCCGCCGTCCGTGCTGCAGCCGGCGAGCCAGGCCGTCGCGGCGACCGCCGTCGCGATCGAGCCCGCGAGCGTCGCGTGCGCCCGCGCCCTCCGTGCCTGCGACCCGTGCGTCCGAGCCGTGCCGGTCCGTCCGGGCATCCGCGCCTCCTCCGGGTCGATGGGTCGAACCGGCCCGCAGCCCAGTCTGCGGGAGCACGCGGGAGAATGGGAGCATGCAGCGCGTTATCGACCTGAACGCCGACCTCGGCGAGTCGTACGGCGCCTGGCGCATGGGCGACGACGAGGCCATGTTCGAGGTCGTCTCGAGCGCGAACGTCGCCTGCGGCTTCCACGCCGGCGACCCGCTGACGATGCTCCGAAGCGCCCGGCTCGCCGTCCGGCACGGCGTCGTGCTCGGGGCGCATCCCGGCTACCGCGACCGAGCCGGGTTCGGCCGGCGGGCGCTCGGGGTCTCGGTCGACGAGCTCGCGGCCGAGATCCTGTACCAGCTCGGTGCGCTCGACGGCATCGCCCGCGGCGTCGGGACGAGCGTGGCCTACGTGAAGGCGCACGGCGCGCTCTACCATCGCCTCGCGGCCGATCGGTCCGCTGCCGACGCCGTCGCCGACGCGCTCGCCGGGGCCGCGCCCGACACGGTCGTGCTCGGGCCGCCGGGGAGCGAGCTCGAGCGTGCGGCGTCCGTCGCCGGCATCCGCTACGCCCGCGAGGCGTTCATCGACCGCGGTTACCTCGCCGACGGCCGCCTCGTGCCGCGCGGCCACCCGGACGCGCTCGTGCACGATCCCGCGCGGGCGGCCGACCGGGCGCTCGAGCTCGTCGAGACCGGCGGCATCGGCGCGACCGACGGGGCACGGGTGGAGCTCGGTCCCGACTCGCTCTGCCTGCACGGCGACACCCCGGGATCGGTCGGCATCGCCCGGGCGGTCCGGGCGGCGCTCGCGAACGCGGGCCACGACGTGCGGCCGTTCGCATGAGCTCTGCCGAGCCGCGGCTGCTGCCCGCCGGGCGCTCGGCGATCCTCGTCGAGTGCGAGGGGCTCGACGCGGTGATCGACCTCCACGACGCGCTGTCGCGCGACCGCCCCGAGGGCGTGGTCGAACTGGTCCCCGCGGCACGGACGCTGCTCGTGGCCGTCGACCCCGCGAGGCTCCCGCTCGAGGCGGCGGCGAGCTGGGTGCGGCGCGCGGCGCGCGATGTGCTGCCGAGGGCCGCGTCCGGGACGGGAGATGACGATCGCGCTCGCGTCGGGGCACCGGCGTCCGACGACCTGGTGATCGACGTCGTCTACCGCGGCGACGACCTCGCCGACGTCGCGTCGCACCTCGGCGTGACCGCCGAGCACCTCGTGGCCCGACACGTCGCGACCCGATGGCGCGTCGCGTTCATCGGCTTCGCGCCCGGGTTCGGCTACCTGGTGGCCGACGACTGGCCCTTCGACGTGCCGCGGCTCGACGTCGCCCGCACGCGGGTGCCGACCGGCGCGGTCGGGCTCGCGGGCGCGTTCTCCGGCGCCTACCCGCGCGAGAGCCCGGGCGGGTGGCGGCTCATCGGCCGCACCGACGCCGCGCTCTGGAATCCGGAGGCCGACCCGCCGGCGCTCCTCGTTCCCGGTCGCGGCGTGCGCTTCAGGGAGGCGCGCGCGTGACCCGGCTCCGCGTCGAGGCGACCGGCGGGCACGTGCTCGTCCAGGATCTCGGTCGCCCGGGCCTGGCGCACCTCGGCGTCGCGCCCTCGGGCGCGCTGGATCGCAGCGCGCTCTCGCTCGCGAACCGCCTCGTCGGCAACCCCGACGGCGCAGCGGGACTCGAGGTCGTGCTCGGCGGGCTCCGGTTCGCTCCCGATCGCGACGTGTGGTTCGCCGTGACCGGTGCGTGGGGGTCCGTGCGCGTCGCCGGACGCGAGGTCGGACCGTACCGTGCCGCGCGCATCCGCGCGGGCGAGGTCGCCGAGATCGGCACCGCGCAGCGCGGGCTGCGGTACCTCGTGGCGGTCCGCGGCGGGATCGACGAGCCGGTCACCCTCGGGTCGCGCAGCCGCGACACGCTCGCCGGCATCGGGCCGGAGCCCGTCGCCGCCGGGCGCGTGCTCGCCGTGGGAGCCGAGCCGGCGGCATCCGTGCCCCTCCTCGACGACGACGCCGCCTACCCGCCCCCGGTCGGAGCGGTCACGCTCGGGCTGCTTCCGGGTCCGCGGGCCGACTGGGTGACGGATGCCGCGCTCGCCGCGTTGCACGGGTCGGGCTGGCGCGTCTCCGCCTCGGCCGATCGGGTGGGCGCGAGGCTCGAGGGGCCCGCGCTCGGGCGCCGCGTCCCCGGCGAGCTCGTGAGCGAACCGACGGTCGCCGGCGCGATCCAGGTCACCGGCGCCGGCGTGCCGACCGTGCTCCTCGCCGACCGGCCCGTGACCGGCGGGTACCCGGTCGTCGCCGTCGTCGATCCGGCCTCGCTCGACCGGCTCGCGCAGGTCCGGCCCGGCCAGGAGGTGCGGTTCCGGCACGCCTGACCGAACCGGGCGGAGGCGTGCCCACGGAACCGTCCTCGTGTGGTCGTTCGCCCTCGGATGCCGAGCAGGGTCGACGCCGCTACGGCTTGGACAGGAACACCGACCGGGCCGGCGGCGGGGACGGCACCGCCGTGGCATCCGTCACGATCGACGCGCCGGCGATGAAGCGCACGAGTTCGTCGCCGTCGACGAGCTTCGCCGGGGCGGGGTCGCTCGCGAGCCGCCTCGGCATCGCGTCGAACGGCAGCGCGTCGTGCGAGGCGTACATGACGACGTTGCCGAAGCGTCGCCCCTTCAGCATTCCCGTGTCGGCGGCGATCGCGACGTGTGCGTAGACGTGCGCGAGCGTCGCCGCCTGCGAGCGCGCGAACGCGAGCCCGGCGCCGTCGGCCACGTTGACGGCGACGATGCCGCCGGGCGCGAGCCTCGGCGAGATCAGCCCGTGGAACTCGACGCTCGTGACGTGGGCGGGCGTTCGGGCGCCGGAGAAGATGTCGACGACCGCGAGGTCGACCGCGCCGTCGAGCCCGGCCGGGAGCTTGGCGAGGACCTCGCGCGCGTCGCCGTGGCGCACCCGCACCTGCGCGCCGCGGGGGAGGGGCAGGTTCGTGCGCACGAGGTCGACGAGGTCGGACTCCAGCTCGATCACCTGCTGGCGGGAGCCCGGTCGGGTCGCGATGACGTACCGGGGGAGCGTGAACGCCCCGCCGCCGAGGTGGAGCGCGGTGATCGGCCGGCCCGGTTCGCGCACGAGGTCGACGGCGTGCCCGATGCGCCGCACGTACTCGAAGCCCAGCCACTCGGGCTGCTCGAGGTCGACGTGCGACTGGGGCGTCCCGTCGACGGTCAGCGTCCATGATCCCGGGCGCGTGCGCGACTCCTCGAGTCGGGCGAGGTGACCGCTCACGGCGAGGCGTCGTTCGAGTTCCGGCACGGATTCCACGCTACCCGCGTCGGATCAGCACGCGTCCCACAGCACCGCGTCCAGCCGCGCGCCCCGGAGCACCTCGACGGGGAACGGTCCGGCCTCGCGGAGCCGCTCGACGACGCGTGCCGGGATCGCGGGACCGGCGACGATCACCGCGTTGCCCTCCTCGGCGCCCGCGAGCACGGCGGGCGGCCCCGCGACGAGGAGGTCGGCGGCGGGCTCGGCACGCGCGAGGCCCCGGGCCTGGGCGGCGAGGCGCGGGCCGCCCGCGGCATCCGCCACGTTCACGACGACGGCCCCGTTCGGCGCGAGACGCGAGAGGCAGGCGCCGAGGAAGGAGGGTTCGTCGACGAACGCGGGCGCCTCGAGCCGGGCGTAGAGGTCGACGATCACGAGGTCGAACCGCAGACCGGGGTCGAGCCGGTCGAGCGCGTCGCGCGCGTCGGCCACCATGACCGAGATGCCGGAGCCCTCCGGCAGCGGGAGCCGTTCGGCCACGAGCGCCACGACCCGGGGGTCCGCGTCGACCACGACCTGGTTCGAGTCGGGGCGCGTGGCCGAGACGTACCGCGCGAGGCTCATGGCACCCCCGCCGAGGTGGAGCGCGCCGATCGGCGCACCGGGATCGGCGATGGCGTCGATCACGTTGCCGATGCGGCGCACGTACTCGAAGAAGAGGCGCGTCGGCTGCTCGGCGTCGACATGCGACTGCGCGGCCCCGTCCACGAGCAGCGTCCAGCCCCTCGACGAGAACACGTCGCGCTCGAACTCGATGCGGGGCGCCATGCGGGCATCGTCCCACAGCGCGGGCCCGCCACAGCCGGATCCGCGATCGCGGCTCCCCTCCGGCGGCGGCGGGCGAGTCTAGGATCGCTGGAGACGAGGGAGGCGGGATGCCCGAGCTGTACGACGAGGTCGGCGGTCAGGACGGCGTGCGGGCGGCGGTGGCGGTCCTCTATCGCCGCGTGGTCGTCGACGAGGAGCTCGTTCCGTGGTTCCGCGACATCGACCTCGACCGGTTGCAGTCCCACCAGCGCGCCTTCCTCACCGCCGCATTCGGCGGCCCCCACGTGTTCGGCGGACGCGGCCTCGCCGAGGCCCACGCCGGGCTCGCCATCACCGACGTCGCATTCGACCGGATCGTCGAGACGCTCATGACGAGCCTCGCCGACCTCGGCGTCCGTCACGAGGCGGTCGCGGCCGTCGGCGAGCGCCTGGAGCGCCTTCGCCGCGAGGTCGTGTCGGCGTAGCCGTCCCGGGCGGCCTCAGACCCGGAGTTCGCGGCGACCGCGGATGCCGAGCTTGGCGTACGTCGACTGCAGGTGGTTGTTCACGGTCCTCGGCGACAGGAACAGCCGTGCGGCGATCTCGTTCGAACTGAGTCCCTGCGCGGCGAGCGAGGCGACCTCGCGCTCCCGCGGCGTGAGGGGCTCCGTCCCCTCGGCGAATCGCAGCAGCGGAGTCCGCGCGCCCTCGCAGGCGGCGGCGAGCGTCGCCGAACGCTGCAGGTCGGCCGTCGCCTCGCGGCCGCGGCCGCCGGCGCGCGCCGCCTGCCCGGCCGACGCATGGGCCTCTGCGGCGTAGAGCAGGGCGCCGACCCGCTCCCATTCGGCCGCCGCCGCCCGCAGCGCCTCGGGATCGCCGTCCGCCTCGGCACGCGCGTGCGTCGCGCGGCGCACCAGGTCGGGCGCGTCGCCCGCGGCCGCCCGGAGGCGTTCCAGTCGCGTGGCGGCCTCCGCGGCGTGCTCGCGCGATCCGAAGCGGACGACGTGGTGCAGGAGGGCTGCAGCGACGCTCGCGGCGCCGCGGAGGGTCACCACGTCGACCCTGGCGAAGACGCGCGAGGCCGCCCGGTCGACCGCCCCTTCGGCGGCATCGATCCACGCGTCCGCGAGCGCCGTGACGGAGCTGTCGCGTTCCAGGCCGGGGACCACGCGCTCGCGATGGTCCCGTGCTGCCGCAGGGTCGCCCTGTTCCGCGGCGACCAGCGCGAGGAAGCAGCGCGCGTGCTCGCGGAGCGACTTCGGACCGTGCAGCTCGGCGCCTCCGACGGTGTCCCGGAACCAGCGGGCCGCGGTGTCGAGGCGCCCGAGCTGCCAGAAGATCCGCCCCATCATGAACTCGTCGAGCCGTGCCGTGAGTTCGTCGTTCTCGCGGATGGCGGCGTGCAGCGAGTCGACGACCGTCGCGCGTGCCTCCTCGAGGCGATCGGCCGCGATGAGCACGTGCGCGAGTCCGACCTCTGCGCGCCGCAGCGCGATCGACGCGTCCGGACGGCGGGCGAACGCGACGGCGCGCTCCGCGGCGGCGACGGCGTCGTCGGTGCGGCCGGTCAGCGAGAGCGGCATCGCCATGGCCAGGTCGAGCATCGCGCGGGCGTGCTCGCCGTCGCCGAGGGCAGCCGCCGCGGTGCGAACGCTCTCAAGCGCCGCCGAGCCGTACTCGAGATGGACCTGCATGGCCGCCTTGCTGAGCCCGATCGCCGCAGCCTGTCCCGGCAGCTCGGCCTCGAGGTACTCGAGGAGGTCGAGCCCGCGCCTTGTGCCCAGCGGATCGCCGCCGTGGACGTCGGCCTGCGCCCGCCCGATGGCCGCGAGCAGGGCTTCGTCGGCACCGTCATCCAGCGCACGTCGCTCGGCGCGCTCGAGGGCCTCGAGCGCCTCCGCCGAACGACCGAGCGACCAGAGCACCTCGCCGTACATCAGCAGCGTGGGCGCGTCGTCGGCGCCCGCGTCGACCGCCGCGCCCGCGAGACGTGCGGCGGTGCGGTGGTCATGGGCCGATCGGGCGAGTGCCGCGGAGCGCGCGAGCAGCGCGGGGTCGGACGGTCGGCCGGCGTCGAGTCGCCAGACCGCGACCCGCAGCTCGTCGCCGGCGTCCGTCGCGCGGGCTGCGACCAGGGCCGCCTGGTCCTCGAGCAGCGAGATGGCGCGGATCCTCGGGATCAAGTCGCGGACGGCTGCGGCGTAGTGCGGGTGCGCCAGGGCGACGCGGACGCGCACGGTCGACTCGTCGACGCGGATGAGGCCGCGCAGCTCGAGCCTCGCGAGCGCCTCATCGGATCCCGGCCGCGAGAACTCGTCGAGTGCGAGCGGCTCGCAGAGCGCGAGCCGTTCGATCGCGTCGCGCTCGGCCTCGTCGAGCCCGTTCAGCCGGGAGCGGATGAGGTCGCGCAGCGCCGGGGTGCCGACCGGATCGCCGGTGAGCTGCCAGAGCCCGTCGCGTGAGACGAGCGAGCCGGCCGCGGCCGCGCCGATGACGAGTTCGCGGAGGAACAGCGGATTCCCGTGCGCGGCCCGATGCAGCTCGACCACGTCGCGATGCGCGACCGCACCGCCGAGCACGCGGATCAGGAGCTCCGCGACCTCGTCGACCGTGAGCGGCTCGACGTCGAGCCGCAGCGCATCGGCGGAGCCGGCGACCGTCAGGAGGCCCTCCGGGACGGGGTCCGATTCGCGCACGGTCGCGGCGAGACGGATGGCGCCCGCGTCGACGAGTTGCGCGACGAGCGCGATCGAGACCGGATCCGCGACCGAGACGTCGTCGACGGCGAGGAGCACCGGGCGACCCTCGGCGAGACGGCGGACGGTCGCATCGGCCGACGAGAACAGCGCGACCGGGTCGCCGGTCGCGCCCACCAGCGAGCCCGGTTCGCGGGCGAGGACCGGCGCGAGGGTGGAGAGCGGGACGGCGCGGAGCGTCGCATTGCCGCTCGCCGAGAGCACGAGCCATCCGTCGGTTGCGAGCCGATCGGCGACGGCCCGGACCACTCGGCTCTTGCCGATCCCGGAGGCGCCGTACGCGAACGCGGCGTGCGCGGATCCTCGCAGCCCGGCCACGGCGCGCTCGACGAGCGCATCGCGTCCGACGAGCGGCCAGCTCCCGTCGAGCGCGAGGGACGGCCCGTCGGTCGTCCCCCCGGCATCCAACGCCACCATGTCGGCCCTTCAGGTCTCCGGCGAGGCCGGTGGTCTCACTGTACGGCGTGGTCCGCGGCGCGGGCACGGGTGGAGGAGTGCCCCGAACGGGGGACGGGATGCGGGCGCAGACCGGCCGGCTCGGACCTCCGCCGGGGGCGTCAGGTGGTCCGACTCCGCCCGGGCCTGGGCAATCGCGCTCGGGTCCTGAGCAATGCGCCCGCGCGATTGAGTACGCCGTGCCCATCCGTCCGGCCCGGCCTGGGCCGATGCTCGTCATCGGCGGCCGACCTCCGCCCCGCGCCGGCACCGAGTGCGCGACCTGAGACGAGGAGAGACGATGCGTACCCCGATCCAGCTTCCCGAACCGCTCCTCGGCGGGCCGTCCTCGATGCGGCCGCGGCCGCGGCCCACGTCGGCCGCCGGCCGCTCCGGCCGCGCCAGATGATCCCGACCACCCGTCCCCGTCGACGCGACACCACACGAGGTCGACGCGACACCACACGAGAAGGAACGACCACCATGAAGATGTTCAGCCAGTTCGGCGACATGGCGAAGATGGTGAAGGCCGCACCCGGCCTCATCGACCAGGCGAACACGCTCGCCGCGCAGAGCGAGTCCTACCGGCAGCAGATGGACGCGATGGCCGTCCAGGCCATGCGGGCCGAGCCCGCAGCGGGCGCGCTCGAGCCCATCGCCGGCGTCGACCTCGACCGGTACGCCCGCATCGTCAAGGGCATCGCCGCGTACGGCTACGACGAGACGAAGCTGCCCGTCGTGGCCGGCATGTTCGGCATCGACCCCGAGACCTGGGCGCAGGCGCAGGCCGGGTGGGGCGCACGGATCCAGGCCGACCGGGGCGTCGGCCGCGCCTTCAACGAGATCTACGCGGTGGTGTGAGATGGGCTTCCTCGCAGACCTCCGCACGCTGAACGCCCAGGCGACCGCCGTCCGCGACCGCATGGACGTCGGCGCGACCCTCGCAGCCGCCCAGCAGTCGCTCGAGCAGGCGAATCGGGTGATGGCCGCGAGCGTGGCCGCGAACGACCCGGTGTCCGACGCCGCACGCGTCCGCACGACCGCCACGGTGGTGTCGGCCAGGCAACTGCCGATGATGATCGGCATGGACGCCGTCGTCGAGCTCGAACTCGTCGCGCAGCTGCCGGGAGGCATCCCGCTGCCGGCGTCCCGGACCCAACCGCTCGCGCCGATCCAGCTCGCCCGCGTGACCCCGGGCGCGATCGTCGACGTGAGCCTCGTGCCGGGTCGTCCGGACACGGTCCGGCTCGAGCTCGGAGCCTGATCGGGCCCTCGACCGGTGGGTGACGACGGATGCCGCGCGGGCCGTCCCGCGCGGCATCCATCCGTCGCGTTCCGGGCTCCGACGGGCGCAGCCGCCGGGGTCTTCCGGGCCGTTCGCGCGGGTTATACCCGAGATGCCGAGACAAATCAAGAATCCGACTGGACATGGCGCGCCATCCGGTCTATGCTTGACCTTTGCGCTCCCAGACCCACTATGCCTTCATATTGCGGTCGGCTTCTGCGTGTCGGGTCTCCCGGCATCCGCACCACGTCTGAGGGGTCAACTCCACCACCACCGACAGTGAACCGGCCCCTGACGGGGCCATGGAGGTCATTTCCTTGGCTGCTGCGCGCAACGCAACCACGCCCACCCCCAAGAACGGACGCGGTGCAAGCCGCCTCTCGTTCGCGAAGGTCACCGACACCCTCACCGTACCCGATCTGCTCGCCCTCCAGACCGAGAGCTTCGACTGGCTCGTCGGCAACGAGGCGTGGCGGGCCCGCGTCGAGGAGGCCATCGAGTCCGGCCGTCAGGACCTTCCCGAGGCCACCGGCCTCGAGGAGATCTTCGAGGAGATCTCGCCCATCGAGGACCTCGGCGAGACCATGCAGCTCTCGTTCTCCAACCCCGAGCTCGAGCCGCCGAAGTACACCATCGACGAGTGCAAGGAGAAGGGCAAGACCTACTCCGCTCCGCTGTACGTCAACGCGGAGTTCATGAACCACCTCACCGGTGAGATCAAGACCCAGACGGTCTTCATGGGCGACTTCCCGCTCATGACCCCCAAGGGCACGTTCGTCATCAACGGCACCGAGCGCGTCGTCGTCTCGCAGCTCGTCCGTTCGCCCGGCGTCTACTTCGAGCGCACCCCCGACAAGACCTCCGACAAGGACATCTACTCGGCGCGCGTCATCCCGAGCCGCGGCGCGTGGCTCGAGTTCGAGGTCGACAAGCGCGACCAGGTCGGCGTCCGCATCGACCGCAAGCGCAAGCAGTCGGTCACGGTCTTCCTGAAGGCCCTCGGCCTCACCTCCGAGGAGATCCTCGAGGAGTTCGCCGGCTACGAGTCCATCGCGCTCACCCTCGAGAAGGACAACATCCTCACGAAGGAGGAGGCGCTCAAGGACATCTACCGCAAGCTCCGTCCGGGCGAGCAGGTGGCCGCCGAGGCTGCGCGTGCGCTCCTCGACAACTTCTACTTCAACCCGAAGCGCTACGACCTCGCCAAGGTCGGCCGGTACAAGATCAACAACAAGCTCGGCCTCGAGGCGCCGCTCACCGACTCGGTGCTGACGGTCCAGGACATCGTCGCCACGATCAAGTACCTCGTCGCCCTGCACGAGGACCGTGCGACCCTCCCGGGTCGCCGCGGCGGCAAGGCGGTCGACATCCGCCTCGACGTCGACGACATCGACAACTTCGGCAACCGTCGCATCCGCGCGGTGGGCGAGCTCATCCAGAACCAGGTCCGCACCGGCCTGTCGCGCATGGAGCGCGTCGTCCGCGAGCGCATGACCACGCAGGACATCGAGGCGATCACGCCGCAGACCCTGATCAACGTGCGACCCGTCGTCGCCGCGATCAAGGAGTTCTTCGGCACCTCGCAGCTCTCGCAGTTCATGGACCAGAACAACCCGCTCGCGGGTCTGACCCACAAGCGCCGCCTCTCGGCGCTCGGCCCCGGCGGCCTCTCGCGCGACCGCGCGGGCGTCGAGGTCCGCGACGTGCACCCCTCGCACTACGGCCGCATGTGCCCGATCGAGACGCCGGAAGGCCCGAACATCGGCCTCATCGGCTCGCTCGCGTCCTTCGCGCGCATCAACTCGTTCGGCTTCATCGAGACGCCCTACCGTCGCGTCGAGAACGGCAAGGTGACCGACCACATCGACTACCTCACCGCGATGGAGGAGGACGACTACATCGTCGCCCAGGCCAACGCGCCGCTCGACGGCAAGGGCCACTTCGTCGAGGAGCGCGTCCTGGCGCGCCGCAAGGGCGGCGAGGTCGACCTGTTCCCGGCCGACGAGATCGGCTACATGGACGTCTCGCCGCGCCAGATGGTGTCGGTCGGCACGTCGCTCATCCCGTTCCTCGAGCACGACGACGCGAACCGCGCCCTCATGGGTGCGAACATGCAGCGCCAGGCGGTGCCGCTGCTGCGCAGCGACTCGCCGTTCGTCGGCACGGGCATGGAGGGCTACGCCGCGATCGACGCCGGTGACGTGATCACGGCCGACCGCGCCGGCGTCGTGGCAGAGGTCTCGGCCGACGCCGTCACGCTGCAGCTCGACGAGGGCGGCACGCAGACCTACTACCTGCGCAAGTTCGACCGCTCGAACCAGGGCACGTCGTACAACAACCGCGTCGTCGTCTCCGCCGGCGAGCGCGTCGAGGTCGGCGAGGTCATCGCCGACGGTCCCGCGACCGACAACGGCGAGCTCGCGCTCGGCAAGAACCTCCTCGTGGCGTTCATGCCGTGGGAAGGCCACAACTTCGAGGACGCGATCATCCTCAGCCAGAACCTGGTGAAGGACGACGTCCTCTCCTCGATCCACATCGAGGAGTACGAGGTCGACGCCCGCGACACCAAGCTCGGCAAGGAGGAGATCACCCGCGACCTGCCGAACGTGAGCCCCGACCTGCTGGCCGACCTCGACGAGCGCGGCATCATCCGCATCGGCGCCGAGGTCCGCCCCGGCGACATCCTCGTCGGCAAGGTCACGCCGAAGGGCGAGACCGAGCTCTCGGCCGAGGAGCGCCTGCTCCGCGCGATCTTCAACGAGAAGAGCCGCGAGGTCCGCGACACCTCGCTGAAGGTGCCGCACGGCGAGCAGGGCACGATCATCGGCGTCAAGGTGTTCGATGCGCAGGACGGCGACGACGAGCTCGGCTCGGGCGTCAACCAGCGCGTGGTCGTCTACATCGCCCAGAAGCGCAAGATCACCGAGGGCGACAAGCTCGCCGGCCGCCACGGCAACAAGGGCGTCATCTCGAAGATCCTGCCGGTCGAGGACATGCCGTTCCTCGCCGACGGCACGCCGGTCGACGTCATCCTGAACCCGCTCGGCATCCCCGGTCGAATGAACTTCGGCCAGGTGCTCGAGACCCACCTCGGATGGGTCGCCAAGCAGGGCTGGAAGGTCGACGGCAACCCCGAGTGGGCCAAGCGCCTGCCCGAGGTCGCCCGCGAGGCCGAGCCCGGCACCAAGGTGGCCACGCCCGTGTTCGACGGCGCGCTCGAGGAGGAGATCGCGGGCCTGCTCGACTCGACCCTCCCGAACCGCGACGGCGAGCGGCTCATCGACTCCAGCGGCAAGACGCAGCTGTTCGACGGCCGCTCGGGCGAGCCCTTCCCGTACCCGGTCTCGGTCGGCTACATGTACATCCTGAAGCTCCACCACCTCGTCGACGACAAGATCCACGCGCGTTCGACCGGCCCGTACTCGATGATCACCCAGCAGCCGCTCGGTGGTAAGGCGCAGTTCGGCGGCCAGCGCTTCGGCGAGATGGAGGTGTGGGCTCTCGAGGCCTACGGCGCCGCATACGCGCTGCAGGAGCTCCTCACGATCAAGTCCGACGACATCCTCGGCCGCGTCAAGGTGTACGAGGCCATCGTCAAGGGCGAGAACATCCAGGAGCCCGGCATCCCCGAGTCCTTCAAGGTGCTCATGAAGGAGATGCAGTCGCTGTGCCTGAACGTCGAGGTCCTCTCGGCCGACGGCACCGCGGTGAGCCTCCGCGACACCGATGACGAGGCCTTCCGCGCAGCGGAGGAGCTCGGCATCAACATCTCCGCGCGCTTCGAGTCGTCGAACATCGACGAGATCTGATCCGCCAGGCATACGAGAACGACTTCAGGAATCTAGGAGAGAAATTGCTCGACGCAACGACGTTCGATGAGCTCCGTATCGGCCTGGCGACCGCCGAGGACATCCGCAAGTGGTCCTACGGCGAGGTCAAGAAGCCCGAGACCATCAACTACCGCACGCTGAAGCCCGAGAAGGACGGGCTCTTCGGCGAGCAGATCTTCGGACCCAGCCGCGACTGGGAGTGCGCCTGCGGCAAGTACAAGCGCGTGCGCTTCAAGGGCATCGTCTGCGAGCGATGCGGTGTCGAGGTCACCAAGTCCTCGGTCCGCCGCGAGCGGATGGGCCACATCGAGCTGGCCGCGCCCGTGACGCACATCTGGTACTTCAAGGGCGTGCCCTCGCGCCTCGGGTACCTGCTCGACATGGCGCCGAAGGACCTCGAGAAGGTCATCTACTTCGCCGCCTACATGGTGATCGACGTCGACGACGAGGGTCGTCACGCCGACATGCCCGGCCTCGAGAACGAGCTCCGGCTCGAGATCAAGGCCATCGGCGACGCTCGCGACGCTCGCATCGCCGAGCTCATGCAGCGCAAGGAGGAGGAGCTCGCGGCACTCGAGGCCGAGGGCGCCAAGTCCGACCAGAAGAAGCGCGCCGAGGCCGCGGCCGACAAGGAGATGGCCGGCGTCCGCAAGTCGGGCGACGAGCAGATCGCGCACCTCGAGCGCGTGTGGGAGGACTTCCGCACGCTGAAGGTCGGCGACCTGAAGCCCGAGGACTCGGTCTTCCAGGAGCTGCAGGACCGCTTCGGCATGTACTTCGAGGCCTACATGGGCGCCGAGGCGATCAAGAAGCGCCTCCTGTCCTTCGACCTGGCCGCCGAGGCGGAGGACCTGCACCTGCAGATCGCCGAGGGCAAGGGCCAGAAGAAGATCCGCGCCATCAAGCGGCTCAAGGTCGTCAACTCGTTCCTGCAGACCGGCAACTCGCCGGCCGCGATGGTCCTCGACGTCGTCCCGGTGATCCCGCCGGAGCTGCGCCCGATGGTCCAGCTCGACGGTGGCCGCTTCGCGACCTCCGACCTGAACGACCTCTACCGTCGCGTGATCAACCGCAACAACCGACTCCGCCGCCTGCTCGACCTCGGCGCGCCCGAGATCATCGTGAACAACGAGAAGCGGATGCTGCAGGAGGCCGTCGACGCGCTGTTCGACAACGGCCGTCGTGGTCGCCCCGTCACCGGCACCGGCAACCGCGCCCTGAAGTCCCTGAGCGACATGCTCAAGGGCAAGCAGGGTCGCTTCCGCCAGAACCTGCTCGGCAAGCGCGTGGACTACTCGGGCCGTTCGGTCATCGTGGTGGGCCCGCAGCTCAAGCTGCACCAGTGCGGCCTGCCCAAGCAGATGGCGCTCGAGCTGTTCAAGCCGTTCGTCATCAAGCGCCTGATCGACCTGAGCCACGCGCAGAACATCAAGGCCGCCAAGCGAATGGTGGAGCGTTCGCGCCCGCAGGTGTGGGACGTGCTCGAGGAGATCATCCGCGAGCGCCCCGTGCTGCTGAACCGTGCGCCCACGCTGCACCGCCTCGGCATCCAGGCGTTCGAGCCGCAGCTCGTCGAGGGCAAGGCCATCCAGCTGCACCCGCTCGTCTGCGCCGCCTTCAACGCGGACTTCGACGGCGACCAGATGGCCGTGCACCTGCCGCTGTCGGTCGAGGCCCAGGCCGAGGCCCGCATCCTGATGCTGGCGTCGAACAACATCCTCAAGCCGTCCGACGGCCGTCCGGTGACCCTGCCCTCGCAGGACATGATCATCGGCCTGCACCACCTGACGACGGTCATCGAGGGCGGCGCCGGTGAGGGCCGCGCGTTCTCCTCGATCGCCGAGGCGATCCTCGCGTTCGACCAGAACCGTCCGGGCGAGCCCGTGCTCGACCTCGGCGCCACGGTGAAGATCCGCCTCGAGGGGCTGCACTTCGCCGAGGGCCAGGAGCCCGAGGGCTTCGTGTCGGGCCATCCGTTCCTCATGGAGACGACCCTCGGTCGCGCGCTCTTCAACGAGGCGCTGCCGGCGGACTACCCGTACTTCAACGCCCAGGCGGGCAAGTCGCAGATCTCGCAGATCGTCAACGACCTCGCCGAGCGCTACCCGAAGACCGAGGTGGCCGCGACGCTCGACCGCATCAAGGACGCCGGCTTCCGCTGGGCGACCCGTTCGGGCGTGACCGTCGCGCTCTCCGACATCGTCGAGCTGCCGCAGAAGCGGGAGATCGTCTCGAAGTACGAGAAGCAGGCCGCGAAGGTCCAGTCGCAGTTCGAGAAGGGTCTGACGACCGACCTCGAGCGTCGTCAGGAGCTCATCCAGATCTGGACCAAGGCGACCGACGAGGTCGCGAAGGCCATGCAGGAGGAGTTCGCCGCGAACCAGGGCAACACCATCAACCGCATGGTGACCTCGGGCGCTCGAGGCAACTGGCTGCAGGTGCGCAACATCGCCGGCATGCGAGGCCTCGTGAACAACCCGAAGGGCGAGATCATCCCGCGTCCGATCATCTCCTCGTACCGCGAGGGGCTGTCGGTGGCGGAGTACTTCATCGCCACGCACGGTGCCCGCAAGGGCCTGGCCGACACGGCCCTCCGCACGGCCGACTCGGGCTACCTCACGCGTCGTCTGGTCGACGTCTCGCAGGACGTCATCATCCGCGAGGACGACTGCGGCACGTCGAAGGGCCTCGAGCTGCCGATCGCCGCGGTCGACTCCACGGGTGCGCTCGTGCGCGACCCGAACGTCGAGAACTCGGTGTTCGCCCGGTCGCTCGCGACCGACGCGGTCAACGCGAAGGGCGAGGTGGTCGCCGAGGCCGGCGACGACGTGGGCGACGTGCTCATCGACAAGCTCGTCGCGGCGGGCGTCGAGTCGATCAAGGTCCGCTCGGTGCTGACCTGCGAGTCCGCGGTCGGCGTGTGCGCGAAGTGCTACGGCCGTTCGCTCGCGACCGGCAAGCTCGTCGACATCGGCGAGGCGGTCGGCATCATCGCGGCCCAGTCGATCGGCGAGCCGGGCACCCAGCTCACGATGCGCACCTTCCACACCGGTGGATCGGCCTCGGCCGACGACATCACGCAGGGTCTTCCCCGCGTGCAGGAGCTCTTCGAGGCCCGCACCCCCAAGGGTGCGTCGCCCATCGTCGAGGCCCCCGGTCGCATCACGATCGACGAGACCGAGAAGCAGCGCAAGGTCATCCTCACGCCCGACAACGGCGACGAGCCGATCGCGTACAACGTGCTCAAGCGTTCGACGCTGCTCGTCGAGGACGGACAGCACGTCGAGCTCGGCCAGCAGCTGATCGTCGGCACCGTCGACCCGAAGGAGGTCCTCCGGGTCAAGGGCGTGCGCGAGGTGCAGAAGCACCTGGTGAACGGCGTCCAGGACGTGTACCGCTCGCAGGGCGTGCCGATCCACGACAAGCACATCGAGGTCATCGTCCGGCAGATGCTCCGCAAGGTCACCGTCGTCGACCACGGCGACACCGACCTGCTGCCGGGTGAGCTCGTCGACCGCTCGCGGTACAACGAGATCAACCGGACGGCGCTCACCGAGGGCAGGAAGACGGCGTCGGCGCGCCAGGAGGTCATGGGAATCACCAAGGCCTCGCTCGCGACCGAGTCGTGGCTGTCGGCCGCGTCCTTCCAGGAGACGACCCGCGTGCTCACGCAGGCCGCCATGGAGGGCAAGTCCGACCCGCTCGTCGGCCTCAAGGAGAACGTGATCATCGGCAAGCTGATCCCGGCCGGTACGGGCCTCGCCAAGTACCGGAACGTGACCGTCGAGGCGACCGAGGAGGCGAAGGCGGAGCGCTACCCGAACCGCATCTTCGCCGACGACGCGTCGTTCACCGAGGGCGACCTCAGCTTCGTCGACTTCGACTCGTTCTCGAGCGACGACTTCACCCCCGGCAACTACAGCTGATCCATGCGGGCGGCGGCCTCGCCGCCGCCCGCACCCCACGACGGGCCCCGGAGCGATTCCGGGGCCCGTCGTCGTCTCGGAGCACGTCACCTGATGACGGCACTCAGGTGCGGCGGATAGTATCTCGGGCGGTCGCCCTCATCCGTTTCCGACCCGGAGCCCACATGCCAGACGCCGCCCCCGCCTCCCGCCGAACGAGGACGCTGCTCATCGTCGCGGCGTCCGCGCTGGTGATCGCGGTCGTCGCGCTCGTGGCGGCGCTCGTGCTGCCCGCACCGGTCAGCCAGTCCGCCGAGCCGACGTCGCCGCCGCGCCCGGCGCCCTCCAGCGAGGCGGCGCCCGCGCCCGTCGTGGTGCCGACCCCCGAACCGGTGCGGGACGAGCGCATCCCGACGGATTGCGCGGCCATCTACACGTTCGACTGGTCGAGCACCTTCGCTCCCGACTACGTCCTGAATCCGGGATGGTCGACCGCCGAGGGCGCCACGGCCCTCTTCGGCACGGACGACCCGGGCGCACTGCCCATCCTGCAGGAGACGTCGCAGCTCACGTGCGGGTGGCTCCCCCCGGACGGCGGCGACGGCCGCATCGGGCTGGTGACCAACGTCGCGAGCCTCGACGAGGCGCAGACCGCGGCCGCCATCGCGGCCCTCCAGGCCGCAGGTCAGGAGTGCTACGAGGAGGAGGGGGGCACGCGCTGCATCCTCGAATTCGGGGGAGTCACGGGTTCGGCCGGCGAGTCGCACTTCTTCCGCGAGGGCCTCTGGATCGCCACGCGCTGGGACGGCCCCTCGGTGAGCGGGTACACGCTCGACATCGCGACGCAGCTCTTCTCCTGACCCGCAGGCGGACCCGTCGACCGCGACGCGCGGTCGACGACCCGCGCGTGCTTCCGGATGGCGCGCCGACGCGTTGCTAGAGTGAGCCGCACCACGGGCGGCCGGTGCTGCCCGGAAGGAGCGGACGATGAGCAGCACGACCCCCGGATCCGAGCCCGGCCGCCGCGACCTCGACGGCGACGGCCTGCCCGATCGACCGATCGACGACGACGGGTCCACGACCGCCGAGACGACCGATGCGCCGGCGATGACGGGCGCTGCGCCCGACGAGGTCGCCGCCGAGCAGGCGGAGGTCGACCCGACCGCCCCGCATGCGGAGGACGTCGATCGCGTCGAGCACCCGGTCGCCGCTCCCGACCCGACCACGGAGTCGGAGGACGCGGAGCACGGCTTCACCGGCACCGACGACGCGCCCGAGCCCGTTCCCGCCCAGCCGCTGCCCTCGGCGGACGCGGACTCCGGCGACGAGCGTTCCGAGCTCGATGCCGCCGTCGAGCGGGCGCGGACCGAGCACCCGCCGGTGGTCGATGAGACCGCGGTGGTCGAGGAGCACCCCGAGCCGGTGCGCGCCGCGGAGGTGCGCCGCGAGACCGGCGTGCCCGAGACGGTCGGCGCGGCCGGCATGGGCGCGGCAGCGGGGGTCGGAGCGGCGACCGCGGCCCCCGAGGCCCCCGCGCCGCCACTGCCGCAGACGATCTACGTCCAGGCCCCGACACCGCCGAAGGACAAGGGAAACCGCGGCTTCGGCGTACTCGTCGGACTGGTCGCGACCGTCGCCTTCGCCCTCCTCTACGCGGGGATCTCCTACCTCGTGATCGCCTGGTACGGCGCGGGTCGCGGCGACGGCATCCGCGTCTACACCGAGTTCCTCGCGCAGCCGGTGTTCTGGGTCCCCGTGGTCTTCTTCTTCCTCGCGTTCGCGCTGCTCGCCGCGATCCTGAACCGCGCCGCGTGGTGGACCTGGGCCGTCTTCGGCCTCGCGATCGGCATCATCGTCTACTTCTCGTACATCGGCGCATCGTTGCTCACCGTCGCGGCGTGGCAGTTCACGCCGCAGCAGGCCGCGGACTTCGTCGCCGAGCGCTGGGTCGACCCGTTCGCGATCATCGCGTTCATCGTCGCCCGCGAACTGCCGATCTGGTTCGGCGGCTGGATCGCCGCGCGCGGCCGTGCCGTGGGCGAGCGGAACGTCCGGGCGCGCGAGGAGTACGACCGCCAGATCGCGGCGGGTCCGCAGCCGATCACGACGCGCTAGCGGAGGCGATCGTCCGGGTACCCTCGTCTGGGGTTGCGCGCATGGTGAGCGCTCCCCATCGACGTGGCGCACCCGGCCTGCTTGGGTGGCTCCCTGACCCTGCACACCCGAGGAGCGCTGTTGAGCATCACGATGCAGACCGCCGAGCCAGTCCCCGGCACCGGTCCCGACGGTCGGCCCGATCCCGCGTACGCGGCGGCGCTGGGGCTCGTGCCCGCTCCGAACGGCCGGCGGTCCGCGGCGTTCACGATCGATGCGGCGGTGTTGGCGCTGGTCGCGGTGCCCGCGGCCATCGGGTGGGCGCAGCTCGTCGTCGCGCTGTCGGCGAACGGCGGGGCGACCCCGACGACGGCGGATGCCTCAGCGTTCGTCGGCCCGCTGGTCCTCCTCGGCGCGGGGCAGCTCCTCGTCGGCCTGCTCGGCATCGTGCAGCTCGCGCTCCACGGCCGGAGGGGCGTCACGATCGGCAAGGCCTCGCTCGGCCTGCGTTCGGTGAACGTCGCCACCTTCGAACGACCCGGGTTCTGGAGGGTCGTGCTCCGTGCACTGGTGCTCTGGCTGTCCCAGGGCGTCCTCCCGTTCGCCGGGCCGGCGATCTGCTTCGGTTCGGGCCTGTGGGATCCGGACGGCCGCGGCCGCAGTTGGCTGGACCGCGTCGGCCGCTGCTTCGTCGTGGACGCCCGACGCGGCCTCGATCCGTTCGACGCGAAGGCGTTGCGGCACGCGCGGCGGCAGGTCGAGGCCGAGCCGCTCGCGCCGCGCGCGAGCCTGCCGTCGCTCGCCTCCGAACGCGGCCTCGACGAGCGCACGTTCATCCCGTCGGCGCGGTCGAGCGCCGGCGTCGTCGCGGCGCCGCCTCCGGCCGCGGCCGCGCCGCAGGCCGGCGCGGGTGGCTGGACCCCGCCGCCGCTCGGGACCCCGCCGTCGCGCGAGACGCCGTCGGCGCCGCCGGCACCCGGGCCCGCCGTCACGCTCGTGTTCACCGACGGCGCGCGGATCGCGGCATCCGGCACCACGCTGCTCGGCCGCGGTCCCGCGCGGAGCGATGCCGACCCCGTCGATGCCGCGCTCATCGCGCTCGTCGACCCGAGCATGGGGCTGTCGAAGACGCACGCGGCCGTCGAGGTCGACGCCAGGGGCATCCGCGTGACGGACCGCTGGTCGAGCAACGGGACGTCGTTCGTCGACGCGACCGGCGCCGAACGCGGCCTCGAGCCCGGCGTGGCCCAGAGCGTGCCGCCGGGTTCGGCGGTCCGACTGGGCGGCCTGGAGTTCCGCATCGAGGCGGTCGGCGCGTGAGGCTCAAGCTCGGGCTGCGGCGGCAGTCGGGTGCCGGCGTCGACGTCGTCGTCACCGCCGACGCGACCTCGACGGTCGGCGACCTCGCACGGGCGGTCGCCGACACCGATCCCGCCTCGGCGCACCTGCCGTCGCATCCCGGGCTGCTCACGCTCGCGGTCGCGCCGCCGACGTCGTCGGAGCCGGTCGTGCTCGACCCGGACACGCTCGCCGCCGACGCCCCGATCGGTTCGGGGTTCAACGCCGCGGTGGTCTCGCCGGCCGCGCGATCGTCCGTCGCCGACGCTCCCGTCGCGGTCATGCACGTCCACTCGGGGCCGGATGCGGGGCGCGAGTTCCCGCTCCGCCGCGGCCACGGCGTGATCGGCCGTGCGGCGGACGCCGACGTCGTGCTCGCCGACCCGCTCGTGTCGAAGCGGCACGCGCGCGTCGAGGTCGATCAGGCGGTCGAGCTCGTCGACCTGAACTCGGCCAACGGGCTGCTCGTCGACGGCGGCCACGTCGCGCGCGTGCGCGCCCTGCCGGGCGTCCGCGTCACGATCGGCGACACGGTCGTCTCGTTCAGTGCCGTCGCCGGCACGGATGCCGCGACCGATCCGATCCTCGAGCGCGGCGGCGCGCTCATGTTCAACCGGTCGCCCCGCGTCGAGGCCCGCTATCCGGGCACGGCGCACCCCGAGCCGCGCGTGCCGAGCGAGGAGACGCCGCGCCTCTTCCCGTGGCCGATGATCGCCTCGCCCGTGCTCATGGGCCTGGGCATCTTCGCGATCACGCAGCGGCCGGCGTCCCTCCTCATCGTCGTGCTGACGCCGGTGATGCTGCTCGCCAACTTCCTCGGCCAGCGCATGGGCAGCGGCAGGAAGCTGCAGCGGGAGGTCGAGACCTTCGAGGTGCAGTTGGAGGTCCTGGAGGAGACGCTCGAGCGCGAACGGCACGTCGAGCGCGAGCGTCGGCACGACGAGACCCCTCCGGTGGCGACCGTCTACGAGCAGGCGATGCGCCTCGGCCCCATGCTCTGGACGCGCCGTCCGGAGCACTGGAACTTCCTCGCCCTCCGACTCGGGGTCGGCCGTGCCCGGAGCCGGAACTCGATCCGCGAGTCCGAGGGGGCGAACGACGGCATCCCGGCGTACGCGAAGCAGGTCGACACCCTGCGCGAGCGGTACCGCGACATCGACGACGTGCCCGTCATGGAACTGCTGCCGAGCTCGGGCGCCCTCGGCATCGCCGGCCCCGGCGACCTCGCGGCGGACGCGCTGCGCGGCATCGCCGTGCAGGTGTTCGGCCTGCACGCGCCGAACGACGTCGTGGCCGCCGCGATCGTCGACCCCGCCTGGAGCCGCGAGCTCGACTGGCTGAAGTGGCTGCCGCACACGTCGGGGGAGCGGAACCCCGTCGCCGGCGCCGCCCTGGCCGACAGCCCATCGGCGGGCGCGACCCTCCTGAGCGCGCTCGAGGAGCTGATCCTGCAGCGACTGTCGGCGGCGCCCGTCCGCCGCGGCCCGCTCTCCGACGAGGACGGCTCGATGGCGCGCGGCTCCCGCATCGGCACGCCGGGCGGCGTCCGCGAGGAGGCCCGGCCCGACTCGGCGCTCATCCTGGTCGTCTCGGCCGACGCGCCAGTGGATCGCCCTCGCCTCGTCCAGCTCATCGAGCGCGGCGCCGAGGTCGGCATCCACGCGGTCTTCGTCGCGCCCACGGTCGAGTCGCTCCCTGCGGCGTGCCGCACGTTCGTCGACGTGACCGGCGGGCTCGACCGCGCGCGCATCGGCGTCGTGCGCTCGGGCGTCGAGTACGCCGACGTCGCGGTCGAGGGCGTGTCGCTCCGCTACGCCGAGGTGTTCGCGCGCCGCCTCGCGCCGGTCGTCGACGCGAGCACCGTCGTCGAGGACTCCAGCGACCTGCCGCGGAGCGTCTCGATGCTCTCGCTCATCGGGAGCGAGATGGCGCAGGACGCGGAGGGCGTCGTCGAACGCTGGCGGCAGAATGCGTCGGTCCTCGACCGCTCCGGGGCGAAGCTGCCCCGCCTGAAGCGCGCCGGGACGCTGAAGGCGTTCGTCGGCCAGGGCAGCCCGGATGCCATGACCCTCGACCTGCGGACGCAGGGCCCCCACGCGCTCGTGGGCGGCACGACGGGCGCCGGCAAGTCCGAGTTCCTGCAGGCGTGGGTGCTCGGGATGGCGGCCGAGTACAGTCCCGACCGCGTCACGTTCCTCTTCGTCGACTACAAGGGCGGCTCGGCCTTCGCCGACTGCGTCGAGCTGCCGCACTGCGTGGGCCTCGTGACCGACCTCAGTCCGCACCTGGTCCGCCGCGCACTGACGAGCCTGCGCGCCGAACTGCACCACCGCGAGCACCTGTTCAACCGCAAGAAGGCGAAGGACCTCCTCGAGCTCGAGAAGCGGCAGGACCCGGAGACCCCGCCCGCGCTCGTCATCGTGATCGACGAGTTCGCGGCCCTCGCGGGCGACGTGCCCGAGTTCGTCGACGGGGTCGTCGACATCGCGCAGCGCGGGCGCTCGCTCGGCATCCACCTCATCATGGCGACGCAGCGCCCGGCCGGCGTCATCAAGGACAACCTTCGCGCCAACACCAACCTGCGCGTCGCCCTGCGGATGGCCGACGAGTCGGACTCGCGCGACGTCGTCGGCGATGCGGTCGCGGCCGGGTTCGACCCCGGAATCCCCGGGCGCGGCATCGCCAAGACCGGCCCCGGGCGTCTCGTGCCGTTCCAGTCGGCGTACACGGGCGGATGGACCAGCGACGCGCCGGAGGCCGCGGACGTGCGCCTCGCGGAGCTGCGCTTCGGTTCCACGGTCGTGTGGGAGCGCGAGGGGGTCGCCGACGACGACGTCCACCTGGGCGATCCCGGCCCGAACGACCAGAAGCGAATGGTCGACGCGTTCATCCGTGCGGCGACGGCCGCGGGCATCCCGGCGCCTCGACGGCCGTGGCTCGACGACCTGGCGACGACGGTCGCGGTGGAGGACCTGCCGGCGATGGGCGATGGGGAGGTCGTGTTCGGCCTGGCCGACGTGCCCGAGCGCCAGCTGCAGTCGCCCATGGCGTTCGTGCCCGACCGCGACGGCGCGATGCTCGTCTACGGAACGAGCGGTTCCGGCAAGTCGACCCTGCTGCGCAGCCTCGCGATCTCGATCGGCCTCCGCCCCGACCTCGGCGCGGCCGAGGTGTACGGCCTCGACTTCGGTTCGGGTGCGCTCCGCTCGCTCGAGGCGCTGCCCCACGTCGGCTCCGTCATCGCGGGCGACGACCCCGAGCGCATCCAGCGCCTGCTGCGAACCCTCGACGACGTGCTCGACCGACGCGGGCGGGCGTTCAGTGCCGCGAACGCGGCGAGCCTCACCGAGTACCGCGAGCTCACCGGCATCCGCGAACCGCGCGTGCTGCTCGTCATCGACGGCTTCGCGCAGTTCAAGGCGGACTGGGACTCGACCACCGTCCGCATGCCGTTCTACGACATCGTCGTGCGGCTGCTCGCCGAGGGGCGCCCGCTCGGCGTGCACGTCGTCGCGACGGCCGACCGCTCCGGCGCCGTGCCGACCGCGGTGAGCGCCAACGTCACCAAGCGCATCGTCCTGCGACTCTCGGACGAGGGCGGGTACCAGGTGCTCGGCGTGCCGAAGGACGTGCTCGACGAGCGGTCGGCCCCGGGACGCGCGATCGTCGACGGCCTCGAGACCCAGGTCGCCGTGCTCGGCGGCACGGCGAACGTCGCGGAGCAGACCAGGGCGCTCGAAGCGCTCGCCGACCGGCTGCGGGCGGGCGGCGCGGCCGAGGTCGCCCCGGTCGGCTCGCTGCCGGCATCGTTCGGATCCCACGAGCTGCCGAGCGAGGTCCGGGGCGAGCCCGCGCTCGGCCTCTCGGACGACACGCTCGCGCCGATCGGCTTCGAACCCGTCGGCACGTTCGCGATCACCGGTCCGCCGCAGAGCGGCAAGACGACCGCGATGCGCGCCGTCATCGACGCCGTGCGCCGCCACGATCCGGACGTGCGACTGTTCCACATGGCCGGGCGCCGGGCGGCGCTCACCGGCCACGCCGACTGGATGCGGAGCGCGACGAGCGTCGAGGACGTCACGGCGCTGGCGCGCGAGCTCATCGAGGTCATCGGCGACCCGACGGTGCCCGGTCGCTACCTCATCGCCGTCGAGAACGTCACGCAGTTCGCCGACTCCGACGCCGAGCGGCCGCTCAAGGAGCTCTTCCAGGCCGTGAACCGCAGCGAGCACTTCCTCGTCGGCGACGCCGACGTGGCGAACCTCTCGAGCGGATTCGGATTCGTCGGCGACTTCAAGGCCGGGCGCCGCGGCGTCGCGCTGAAGCCCGATGCGTACGACGGGGACTCGGTGTTCAAGACCCCGTTCCCGAAGGTCAAGCGCTCGGACTTCCCTGAGGGCCGCGGGATCTTCGTGCAGAACGGCCGCATCACGACGGTGCAGATGCCGCTCGTCGGATGACCGCGGTGCGCGTTCGCAGGCCGTTCGGGCCGGTGGGGAGTGCTCCCCATGGGCCCTCGCCCGCGGCATCCGTAGTCTGATCGACACCGGCTCGCGGTCGCGGGCAGATCCCGAACGAAGGAAAGGTTCCACCATGGCTGCAGACTTCGGCGCCTCGTACGGCGAGATGGAGGCGATGGCGAGCAAGCTGTCGGACGCGCGCGACGACATCCAGTCCCAGCTCGACCAGCTGAAGAGCTCCGTCGACAACCTGCTCGGCAACGACTTCAAGACCCAGCACGCCTCCGGCAAGTTCGGCCAGGGCTACGAGGAGCTCACCACGGGCCTGAAGAACGCCGTCGACGGCATCGGCGAGATGGGCGAGGCCCTCCGCGGCATGATGCAGGCGATCCAGGACCTCGACCAGCAGCTCGCCGGTCGCTGACCTCCGTTGCGCGGCGGCCGCGGCTCGAGCCCGGTCGCCGCGCGGCGTCGCATCCGATACCCGAGACCGTCCGTGAGGAGCACACCGTGGGAGACGGAGTCGAGATTCCGCTGTCCTCGATGCAGGAGCTGGACCAGGCCCTGAAGGACATCGTCGTCGAGTTCGACGAGGCCGGCGGGCGCACCGGCCGCCTCGTCGAGGCCATCCGACGACCGATGGGCCGATCCGGCCTGCGCGATGCCGCCGACGAGTTCGAAGGCGCGTGGGACGACAAGCGCGAGACGCTCAAGGGGCACCTCGTCGAGCTGCAGCAGCGCGTCGAGGCAGTGAAGGACGGCTGGGCGTCGCTCGACCGCGACCTCGCCGCCCAGCTCGAGACGAAGTGACGGCCTGACGATGGGGAACAGCGCGTACTTCCACCGCTTCATGCCGGATTCGCCCAAGGGGCGCGAGATCGAGCGGCTCGAGGGGGACGCCTCGGTCATCATCGAGCGCGGCACGGCGATCGAGGAACTCGGCCTGCGGATGCAGAAGGCCGCGAACACGCTCCGCCTGCTCGCCGACGGCCAGGTCGGCCGGGGCGAATCGCTCGACGCCGTCCGCGACCAGGCCGAGGAGGTGCACGCCGACCTCCGGACGGCGGGCCTGCGCTACTCGCCGAGCGGAACGGCGCTCCGCAGGTACGGCGAGGCCGTCGACGAGGTGCAGTTCTCGTTGAACGCGGCCGTGCGACATTGCGAGGAGCTGTGGGAGTCGGTGCGGACCCGCGCCACCGCGGTGGACGACGCCGACGACACCCCGGCCGACCCCGACGGCGCGACGTCGGCGCGCGACGAGGCGCAGGCCGCCGCGGATGGCGCGCTCGAGACGGCCGAGCAGGAGTGGCGGGAGGCCGCCGCACGGTTCGACGGCTTCTACGACACGTGGGACGCCGCGTACGACACCGCGCTCAGCGGTCTCGAGGGGGCCAACGACGACGGCGTCGAGGACGGCTTCTGGGACGACGCGCTCCCGGTGCTCGACTTCATCGTGGAGGTGCTCGAGGTCGTCGGGGTCGTGCTGTTCGTCGCCGCGCTGATCGTCGGCGGGCCGCTCGTCGCGATCCTCGCCACCGCCGCCGCACTCATCACGCTCGCCGCGACGATCGTGCTCTACGCGAAGGGGCGGAAGAACGGGATGGACCTCGGCCTCGCGATCGTCGGGGTCATCCCGTTCGGCAAGCTCGGCCGGATCTTCGCGGCGGCCGGCGAGGGCAGTGCGCTCGCACGGATCGGGAAGCCGGTCGGGCTCTTCCTCGGCGTCGACGACGTCAGCGCCCTGCGCACGCACCTCGGCACGATCAGCCGCAACGCCGCCGACGCCTGGAACGCCGGTGACAACCTCGTCCCGTGGGTGCAGACCTCCGTCGTCAGCCAGATGCTCCGCGAGACCGGGGAGGGCTGGCGCTACGTCATGGAGACCGCGCAGCTCTCGAACAGCTCGGACATCTTCCTCGGCCGGTTGTGGGGCGTCGGGGATTCGGTCGCGGAGTCCTTCGACTCCGGCGCCGCGGGCATCGTCGACCTCGTGGCCGGCTCGAAGCAGCCCTGGGCACAGGGCATCCAGATCACCGACTTCATCACGGGCGAGGTCGCCCAGTCGGCCGAGGATCGGCTGGTGGACTCGTGGCGATGAGCCTGCGCGATGAACTCACCGGCTCCACCCGCACGCCGGTCCCGCCGTTCGTGCTCCTGCTTCCGCCGGGGTGGGTCTCGGTCGAGCCGACCCGGGAGCGCTTCGACGAGCTCCTCGGCTCGGTCTCGGAGCGGATGCGGGCCGAGCACCGCCCGGACCTCGACGCCAGGTTCCGTGCCCTCGTCCGACGTGCCTCCGACGAGTTCCTCCGCCGAGATCCCGTGCGGCTCGTGTACCAGCGATCCGTACCCGCCGAGCGGATGCTTCCCCTCGCGATCACGGCGGCGCGGGTCTGCGCTCCGGCGGGCGCCACGCTCGACGCGCAGGTCGCCGAGCTCGTGCGCACGCGCGGCGCCGCACCGCTCGACGACGCCCGCGTCCTCATGCGCTGGACCTCGGACTCGTCGCACCGGATCGACGGCGGTGCGCTCCGCACGCGCTCGTTCGACTACCTCGTCGCGATCCCCGGCACCGGGCGCCGCGAGGCGCTCGTCTTCACCGCCGTGGTCCCGCTCGCCGCGGGCGGCGAGCGGCTCGACGAGGAGAGCGCCGAGGAGTTCGGCCTGCTCGCGGATGCGATCCTGTCCACCTTCCGCTGGAGCGGCGCCTGATGCGATTCGAGATCTCGTACGACGAGCGCGTGTGGGCCGTCATGCCCGAAGCGGATGCCGCCGCCGACGACGTCTGGGTCGCCGACCAGCGCATGCGGGTCGCCGACGGGCCGTTCGGCGCCCACGTCGACGCGTTCGAGGCGGCGGCCCGCGAGGCGCTGAACCGCCGACGCACGGGCGGGATCACCTCGCTCTTCTTCCGTCCCGAGTCGGTTCCCGCGACCGGCGTGCTCCACGTCGGGCTCGTCGAGCGGCCGGTCGACGAGCGCGAGGGTGCGCTGGCCTGGCTTCCCCCGGGCACGACGCCGCGGATCGACCCGGCGGTCGCGACGTTCGAGACCGCGCTCGTCCCCCGTGGCCAGCGGGTGGCGTACGTGAGCGACCGCGACGCCGCCGACGGAGCGCCGCTCGCTGGCCTCGTCTACGGCCTGCCGCTCGACGGGCTGACCGGGTACGTCTTCGCCGAGGAGGCGCACAGCGACGTGATCGGACTCATGCAGGCGCACGCCGACGCGATCGTCGGCTCGCTGAAGCTCGTCGCATGAGCGGATCGAGCGCCGCGGAGTGGGCCCGGCACGCCGATGCGACCGCGCTCGCCGTCCGTCGCGACGAACTCGATCGGCGCGCGCTCGCCGAGCTGCCCGAGGTGCGCGACGCGCTCGCCGCGCTCGGCGTGCACGCGGCCCGCGACCTCGGGCGCTGGCGCGAGCACCGGCTCTCCCGTCTCGCCGGGGAAGAACCGGGCGTGGCGGCGGCGGTCCGCCCGCATCGCGCCGTGACCGCCGGCCACCTCGCGGCGTCGCTCGCGGTCGCGGTCGCGTACGCGCTGTTCTTCAGTCGCGGCAGTCTCGGGATGGAGTTCGAGGTCGTCGCATCCGCCGCAGCGCTCGTCGTCGCGGCTGCGGTGATGGCGGTGGTCGTCCCGTGGTCGCGTCGGCGGCCCGTCACCGCAGGCGACGCGACGATGGCCTGCATCGTCGCCGGCTTCGGCGCGGCGGCCGCACTCGCGACGGTCGTCCAGGCCGCTCGGGCCGACGGCGGGCCCGCGATCGCGGCCGCGGTCGCCGCGTCGAGCGGGTTCGCGCTGGTGGTGTTCGCCGTCGCGACGACGGTGCGTCGCCTCCGCATCCCGCGATCCGCCCGGGAGCGCGAGGCGGCACGCGCCGCCGAGGTGCGCGAGGAGTTCGGCGACGAACTCGTTCGCGTGCGGCGCGCGTGCGGTGAACAGGTCTCGGCGGCACTCGAGCAGGCCGACCCCGCCGCGGTCGCCCGCGCCCGCGGCGAGATCGTCGCGGCCTACGGCGTGCTCGCCCGGCGCGGGCTCGTCGACCCGTCCGCGGCGCCGCACGAGCCGGGGATGCTCCTCATCGACGACCCCATCGCGCGCGCGGCCCGGGCCGCGCGCGCGCCCGACCGCGACCCGCTCGTCCCCGCCCTCGCCCGGGCGCGCTGAACGGAGTCGCCGGGCGAGCGCAGCCCACCCGGCGTAGGCTCGGAGGATGGCGTCGAACCCGACCTCCGCCTGGGCCGTCGCCGGCTTCGCGGCGGCGCTCGACGTCGCGCTGATCGTCGCGGCGTTCGGGTTCGTCAGCCTGCTCGCCGACCTCGAGCCCATCCCCGATCCCGCCGCCGGTCGACTCGTCGGTCCGATCACGATCGGCGTCGCCGTCGGCGCATTCCTGCTCCTGCTCGGTGCCGGGCTCACGCGAGGGGTGCGCGCCTGGACGCTCGCAGGCCTCGCGTTGGTCGCGACATGGGCGGCGGGCGTCGTGGCGGGGACGATCGCCTACGCGGCATCCACCGGGACGATCCTCGCCGCATTCCTCTTCGCACTGTCGTTCATGTCGGTCGGGTTCGGCCTCATCGTCCCGCTCGCGAGCGCGCTCGTGGCGCTCCTCGCCGCCGTGACGGTACGTGCAGAGGAGGGCGGGGTGGAGCGGCCGAGGTGGCCGTGGGAGCGCGACGACGACGGGTGAACCTCCCGCCGGCGTCGGACATCCGTTCACCGCTTGGGCGCCGCGACACGCCGTCGGCAGTAGGGTGAACCGCGTGGAGGGATCGGTCGAGGCCCGCGTGAGCCACGAGGTCGACCGCTGGTTGGCGTGGCTGCCGCGCTGGCGGCCGGGCACGCACCGGGGTCGGGTGCGCCTCTGCACGCGCTGCTTCGGCTCGCCGATCCTCGCCGCGGCCGGGCTCGACGTCGACGTGCCGCACCCCGTGCAGCACGCCTTCTCGATGCGCATGAAGGGCATCATCGACGTCGCCGTCGACGACTACACGGCGCGGAACCTGCCGATGCTGCACCGCGAGATCCGGCTCGCGGAGGAGCGGAAGGCGCGGCGTCCCTACCGCGCCGGCGAGGGGCTGGATCCCGAGTTCCTCGGGCTCGAGCTCGATCCCGATCCGACCCCGGGCGAGCCGTTCCTCTTCACGCTGCAGGGCCTCGAGGCGGATGCCGCGGCCGAGGCCGCCGAGCCTGCGCCGCGTCCGTTCACCCCGCAGGAGAAGGAGGCGCTCCGCGAGGAGGTGCGCCTCGCAGACGAGTTCGCCAAGCAGCTCGGCCGGCGCATCTGCGCTGAGCTCGCACGACATCGCCAGCGCATCGCGAACGCGGTCGAGCGGCTCGTCGAACCGCAGGTGGCGGAGCTGCTCGCCGACCTCGACCGCGAGCTCGACGCGCCGGGCTGGAGCAGCTGACCCCGCGAGCGACGGCATCCGGCGTTCGCCGAGGGCGTGCAGGCGCCATTTGACCGCATCGTGACGCCGGATTACCATTGGTCGGGTGTGCGCGTTGCCGCGCGCTCGTGCCGTGCCCGCGGATCCCCGGATCCTCGGAGGGCGGAACGGGTTCTCACAGGGCGCACATCAGGGCGCCGGCCCCCGGCCGGAACGCCCCCACGGCATACCCACCACTGAAAAGGCGCCGCCGCTCGGCGGTGCCGGTGGGTCGTGATGTGAAATCCATCAAACGCTGTCACCGTGCAGCACCAACAAGGAGAAGCAGTGCCAACCATTCAGCAGTTGGTCCGCAAGGGTCGCTCGCCGAAGGTCACCAAGACCAAGGCTCCCGCCCTGAAGGCCAACCCCCAGCAGCGCGGCGTGTGCACGCGTGTGTACACCACCACCCCGAAGAAGCCGAACTCCGCGCTCCGCAAGGTCGCCCGCGTGAAGCTCTCGAACGGCACCGAGGTCACCGCCTACATCCCCGGTGAGGGCCACAACCTGCAGGAGCACTCGATGGTGCTCGTCCGCGGCGGTCGTGTGAAGGACCTCCCGGGTGTCCGTTACAAGATCATCCGCGGCGCCCTCGACACGCAGGCCGTGAAGAACCGCAAGCAGGCTCGCAGCCGCTACGGCGCGAAGATGGAGAAGAAGTAATGCCTCGCAAGGGACCCGCTCCGAAGCGCCCCGTCGTCGCAGACCCCGTCTACGGCTCGCCGGTCGTCAGCCAGCTCGTCAACAAGATCCTCGTCGACGGCAAGAAGGACCTCGCGCAGCGCATCGTCTACGAGGCGCTCGAGAACGTCGCGAACAAGTCCGGCCAGGACGCCGTCGCGGTCCTGAAGAAGGCCCTCGACAACGTGCGCCCCACCCTCGAGGTGCGGTCGCGCCGCGTCGGCGGCTCGACCTACCAGGTCCCCGTCGAGGTCAAGCCCCACCGCGCGAACACCCTGGCGCTCCGCTGGCTCACCAGCTACGCCAAGGCCCGCCGCGAGAAGACCATGACCGAGCGTCTCACCAACGAGATCCTCGACGCCTCGAACGGCCTGGGTGCCGCGGTCAAGCGCCGCGAGGACACCCACAAGATGGCCGAGTCGAACCGCGCCTTCGCCCACTACCGCTGGTAGTCGGCCGAGCGGATGCCGCGGGCCTCGCGCTCGCGGCGGCCACGCGGCATCCGCTCGCCCCCCAACCCTTCCCTTCCTGAACATCCGGAGGAACCCCGTGGCACTTGACGTGCTCACCGACCTGAACAAGGTCCGCAACATCGGCATCATGGCGCACATCGATGCCGGCAAGACCACCACGACCGAGCGCATCCTGTTCTACACGGGCGTCAACCACAAGATCGGCGAGACGCACGACGGCGCGTCGACCACCGACTGGATGGAGCAGGAGAAGGAGCGCGGCATCACGATCACGTCGGCCGCCGTGACCTGCTTCTGGAACAAGAACCAGATCAACATCATCGACACGCCCGGCCACGTCGACTTCACCGTCGAGGTGGAGCGCTCGCTGCGCGTGCTCGACGGCGCGGTCGCCGTCTTCGACGGCAAGGAGGGCGTCGAGCCCCAGTCCGAGACCGTCTGGCGCCAGGCCGACAAGTACGACGTCCCGCGCATCTGCTTCGTCAACAAGATGGACAAGCTCGGCGCCGACTTCTACTTCACCGTCGACACGATCGTCAAGCGCCTCGGCGCGAAGCCGCTCGTGCTGCAGCTCCCGATCGGCGCCGAGAACGACTTCGTCGGCGTCATCGACCTGGTCGAGATGCGCGCGCTCGTGTGGCCCGGCGACGCCAAGGGCGACGTGACCATGGGCGCCAAGTACGAGGTCCAGGAGATCCCGGCCGACCTGAAGGACAAGGCCGAGGAGTACCGCCAGCAGCTGCTCGAGACCGTCGCCGAGACCAGCGACGAGCTGCTCGAGAAGTTCTTCGGCGGCGAGGAGCTCACGGTCGACGAGATCAAGGGCGCGATCCGCAAGCTGACGGTCAACTCCGAGATCTACCCCGTGCTGTGCGGCTCGGCGTTCAAGAACCGCGGCGTGCAGCCCATGCTCGACGCCGTCATCGACTACCTGCCGTCGCCGCTCGACGTGCCTGCCGTGCAGGGTCACGACGTGCGCGACGAGGAGAAGATCATCGAGCGCCACGCCGACGCGACCGAGCCGTTCTCGGCGCTCGCGTTCAAGGTCGCGGTGCACCCGTTCTTCGGTCGCCTCACCTACGTCCGCGTCTACTCGGGCCGCCTCGACTCCGGTGCCCAGGTCATCAACTCGACCAAGGGCAAGAAGGAGCGCATCGGGAAGATCTTCCAGATGCACGCCAACAAGGAGAACCCGGTCGACTCGGTCACCGCGGGCAACATCTACGCCGTCATCGGCCTCAAGGACACCACGACCGGCGACACCCTGTGCGACCCGGACAACCAGGTCGTCCTCGAGTCGATGACCTTCCCCGAGCCCGTCATCGAGGTCGCCATCGAGCCGAAGACCAAGGCCGACCAGGAGAAGCTCGGCACGGCCATCCAGAAGCTCGCCGAGGAGGACCCGACCTTCCGCACCGAGCTCAACCAGGAGACCGGCCAGACGGTCATCAAGGGCATGGGCGAGCTGCACCTCGACATCCTCGTGGACCGCATGAAGCGCGAGTTCAAGGTCGAGGCGAACGTCGGCAAGCCGCAGGTGGCCTACCGCGAGACGATCCGCCGCACGGTGGAGCGTCACGACTACACCCACAAGAAGCAGACGGGTGGATCGGGCCAGTTCGCGAAGATCCAGTTCAAGCTCGAGCCGCTCGAGGTCGAGGGCGACAAGACCTACGAGTTCGAGAACGCCGTCACGGGTGGCCGCGTCCCGCGCGAGTACATCCCGTCGGTCGACGCGGGCTTCCAGGACGCCATGCAGGTCGGCATCCTCGCCGGCTACCCGATGGTGGGCGTCAAGGCGACGCTCACCGACGGTGCCGCCCACGACGTCGACTCCTCGGAGATGGCGTTCAAGATCGCCGGCTCGATGGGCTTCAAGGAAGCCGCTCGGAAGGCGAACCCCGTCCTGCTCGAGCCGCTGATGGCCGTCGAGGTCCGTACTCCCGAGGAGTACATGGGCGACGTCATCGGCGACCTGAACTCGCGCCGCGGCCAGATCCAGTCCATGGAGGACGCCGCCGGCGTGAAGGTCGTGCGTGCGCACGTCCCGCTCTCGGAGATGTTCGGCTACATCGGCGACCTGCGGTCCAAGACCTCGGGCCGCGCCGTGTACTCGATGGAGTTCGAGAGCTACGCGGAGGTCCCGAAGGCCGTGGCCGAGGAGATCGTCCAGAAGAACAAGGGCGAATAGCGCCCGAACGCACGGACCGACAGGTTCGCGTAACATAACAACACAACCCCGTAGCACACCGGTCGCAATCCGGCGCCCGGTGCTGCTACACGGATCCTGAGGAGGACCCACAGTGGCTAAGGCCAAGTTCGAGCGGACCAAGCCGCACGTCAACATCGGAACGATCGGTCACGTCGACCACGGCAAGACCACGCTCACCGCAGCGATCTCCAAGGTGCTCGCCGACAAGTACCCGTCGGCCACCAACGTGCAGCGCGACTTCGCGTCGATCGACTCCGCTCCCGAGGAGCGCCAGCGCGGCATCACGATCAACATCTCGCACGTCGAGTACGAGACGCCGAAGCGCCACTACGCGCACGTCGACGCCCCGGGTCACGCCGACTACATCAAGAACATGATCACCGGTGCCGCCCAGATGGACGGCGCGATCCTCGTGGTCGCGGCGACCGACGGCCCGATGGCCCAGACGCGTGAGCACGTGCTGCTCGCCAAGCAGGTCGGCGTGCCCTACCTGCTCGTCGCGCTGAACAAGGCCGACATGGTCGACGACGAGGAGATCCTGGAGCTCGTCGAGCTCGAGGTCCGCGAGCTGCTCTCGTCGCAGGGCTTCCCCGGCGACGACGCCCCGGTCGTCCGCGTCTCGGGCCTCAAGGCGCTCGAGGGCGACGAGAAGTGGGTCAACTCGGTCCTCGAGCTCATGGAGGCCGTCGACGAGTCGATCCCCGACCCCGTGCGTGACAAGGACAAGCCGTTCCTCATGCCGATCGAGGACGTCTTCACCATCACCGGTCGTGGCACGGTCGTCACGGGTCGCGCCGAGCGCGGCACGCTGAAGATCAACTCCGAGGTCGAGATCGTCGGCATCCGCCCGACGCAGAAGACCACGGTCACGGGCATCGAGATGTTCCACAAGCAGCTCGACGAGGCATGGGCCGGCGAGAACTGCGGTCTCCTGCTCCGCGGCACCAAGCGCGAGGACGTCGAGCGCGGCCAGGTCGTCGTGGCCCCGGGCTCGGTCACCCCGCACACGAACTTCGAGGGCACCGCCTACATCCTCTCGAAGGACGAGGGCGGCCGTCACAACCCGTTCTACGCGAACTACCGCCCGCAGTTCTACTTCCGCACCACCGACGTCACCGGCGTCATCACGCTGCCCGAGGGCACCGAGATGGTCATGCCCGGCGACACCACCGACATGACGGTCGAGCTCATCCAGCCGATCGCCATGGAGGAGGGCCTCGGCTTCGCCATCCGCGAGGGTGGCCGCACGGTCGGCGCCGGTACCGTCACGAAGATCCTCAAGTAATCTTCGCGATCGCGACCTGCAAGGGGTCGGGCCTTCGGGCCCGGCCCCTTCGTGGTTCCGGTCGCACGGCGGTGCACCGACGTCCAGGTGCGGGTGGGGGATCCCTCGTCGAGGAGACCTCGGGTTAGCCTTGACCGGATGGTTCCCCCGTCGATCCGAACGCGTGCCGCCGTGCGGCCCGAGATACAGGCGCTCCGCGCGATCGCGGTGTGCGCCGTCGTGCTGCACCACGGCTGGCCCGCGGTCGCACCCGCCGGCTACATGGGCGTCGACGTGTTCTTCGTCGTCTCGGGCTTCCTCATCACGGCCCTCCTGCTGCGCGAGTCCGCCCGCACCGGGCGCATCTCGCTGAAGGACTTCTACCTGCGCCGCGCCCGGCGGATCCTGCCCGCGGCCATGGCGGTGCTCGTCGCCGTCACGGTGCTGACGTACCTCGTCGTGCCGAGGATCGAGTGGCGCTCGTACTTCCGCGAGGTCATCGCGAGCGCGCTCTACTTCGAGAACTGGCTGCTGGCGGCCGATTCCCAGGACCCGACGCGAGACGACCTCGCGTCCACGCCGGTGCAGCACTTCTGGTCGCTCTCGGTCGAGGAGCAGTTCTACCTCGTGTGGCCGCTGCTGATCATCGCGGCCATCGCGATCGCCGCGCGGACGTCGCGGGACCCTCGGCGCGCCCTGCTCGTCGTGCTCGGCCTCGCGACGATCGCCTCGTTCGCGTGGAACCTGGTCCTCACCGCCCAGGACCACAACCTCGCCTACTTCTCGACGTTCACGCGCGTCTGGGAGTTCGGAGTGGGCGGCATCCTCGCCGTCCTCGTCCCGGCGTCCTCACCGGGGCGGGATCGGCTCCGGGCCGTCGTCGGATGGCTCGGGCTCGCGCTCATCGCCGTCCCGATCGTGCTCTTCCGCACCCCGGAGGTGTTCCCCGGGCTCGTCGTCCTCATGCCGGTCGTCGGCGCGCTCGCGGTGATCTGGGCGGGGATGCCTGCCGTGCGGTGGTCGCCGGCGCGGGCGACCGGTCTCGCGCCGGTGCAGTGGACCGGCGACATCTCGTACTCCCTCTACCTCTGGCACTGGCCCATCTTCATGTTCGTGCCGTTCATCACCGGCGTGCCGAGCCCGCCGTGGCTCATGGCGTTGCTCGTGGTCGCGGCGTTCGTCGTGGCCGCCGCGTCGAAGCGGTGGATCGAGGACCCCGCACGATTCGGCCCCACCGGCGCACGCCGGCCCCGTTCGGCGCTGCTGCTCGGCTCGGTCGCCACGATGGCGGCCCTGGTCGTCGCGGCGGGAATCGTCGGCCCGAACGCCGCGGGCGCCGAGGCCTGCGAGCGTCCCGGGCAGACGGGGGAGTGACCGAGCACCGACGGGTGCGTCAGATCTCGATGCCGTCGACGGTGGTCCGCAGCTCGATCGCACCCTCGACGCTCCGAGCGACCGTGCACGCCTTCGCGATCGCGCGGGCCATGATCGACGCGAGCTTCTCGCGCTCCTCGGGCTCGAGGGCGGAGAGGTCGATGACGATCTCCTCGTCGATCTCGCGGTAGCGGTTGTCGTCCTTCGAGGTGCCGTGGGCCCATACGGTGATTGCGACGTCGTCGCCGAGCCGGCGCGCGGCCACCGAGTCGGCGCTCATGCCCGCGCAGCCCGCCAGGGCGAGTTTCAGCAGCTCGCCCGGGGTGAAGTGGCCCGGGGCCTCCGCGGGACCGATGAGCACGGTCGAGCCGCGCTCGTTCAGGCCCTCGTACGTTCGCGGGCCCGTCCGCGTCACCGAGACGCTCCCCGGTCCGATCCGCTCGCCGACCGCGTGCGCGTGCTCCGTCATCGAGTCCTCCTCCGCCCTGCAGTGCAGTGCCGTGTCGTGCACCGATTCCACCACGACGACGGATGCCGCGGCATCCGCTTGACTGGGAGGATCCGGTGAGCCGCTCCGCCGCGACACGCCCGGGTTGCACGGATGGGCCGCCATGTGGCAAACTCGTTGAGTTCAACATTTCGAACGGCGTGCCTTGCTGCGCTCCGATCGGATCACTGCCAGGCAGTGCATAGCCACCGGAAGCTCCACGGAGCCCCACGGGTCAGGCTAGGCCGCGGGCAGCAGGACACACAACCGACCACCACCCTTCGAGCATGGGATGCCCCATGCCCGTTTTCGCGAGTGCGACACGCCCGAGCGCGGGGGCCGGTTGGGGCTCGAAGGTCGAGCGTGTCGAGACCACCGCGACGCGGGGTGGTTTCGACAGGCTCGATCAGCGGCCTTTGACAGAAGAACAGTGGTGCTTCACACGAAGTGGCTACGCGGCGTCCGATGCCCTCGGAAGGGGTAAGACGCCTTGACAGAGAGAGAGTCAGCAATGGCGGGACAGAAGATCCGCATTCGACTGAAGTCGTATGACCACGAGGTCATCGACACCTCGGCGCGCAAGATCGTCGACACGGTGACCCGCGCGGGCGCCACGGTCGTCGGCCCCGTGCCGCTTCCGACCGAGAAGAACGTGGTGTGCGTCATCCGTTCGCCCCACAAGTACAAGGACAGCCGCGAGCACTTCGAGATGCGCACGCACAAGCGACTGATCGACATCGTGGACCCGACGCCCAAGGCCGTCGACTCGCTCATGCGTCTCGACCTTCCGGCCGACGTCAACATCGAGATCAAGCTCTGAGGTACGACATGTCCACCACTGCAAAGACCGTGAAGGGTCTGCTCGGCACCAAGCTCGGCATGACCCAGGTGTGGGACGAGAACAACAAGCTCATCCCGGTCACCGTCATCGAGATCGCCCCCAACGTGGTCACCCAGCTCCGCACCCCGGAGCGCGACGGCTACGCGGCCGTCCAGATCGCCGCGGGCGCCATCGACCCCCGCAAGGTCACCAAGCCCCTCACCGGTCACTTCGAGGCCGCCGGCGTCACGCCGCGCCGCCACGTGACCGAGGTGCGCACCGCCGACGCCGCGGACTACGCGCTCGGCCAGGAGCTCACCGTCGACGGCACCTTCGAGGCCGGCCAGCTGGTCGACGTCGTCGGCACGTCGAAGGGCAAGGGCTTCGCCGGTGTCATGAAGCGCCACAACTTCGCGGGCGTCTCCGCGTCGCACGGTGCCCACCGCAACCACCGCAAGCCCGGTTCGATCGGCGCGTCGTCGACCCCGAGCCGTGTCTTCAAGGGCATGCGCATGGCCGGCCGCATGGGTGGCGAGCGCGTCACCGTCCTGAACCTCCGCGTGCACGCCGTCGACGCCGAGAAGGGCCTGCTGCTCGTCAAGGGCGCGGTTCCCGGTGCTCGCGGTCGTCTCGTGTTCGTCCGCAACGCTGTGAAGGGAGCCTGAGATGGCTACCGCTGCCACCATCGACGTCCTCGACGTCACCGGCAAGAAGTCCGGCTCGATCGAGCTGCCCGCCGAGCTCTTCGACGTGCAGACCAACGTGCCGCTGATCCACCAGGTCGTCGTCGCCCAGCTCGCCGCCGCGCGCCAGGGCACGCACAAGACCAAGACCCGCGGCGAGGTCTCCGGCGCCGGCCGCAAGCCCTTCAAGCAGAAGGGCACGGGCCGCGCCCGCCAGGGCTCGATCCGCGCGCCGCACATGACCGGCGGTGGCGTCGTCCACGGCCCGCAGCCGCGCGACTACTCGCAGCGCACCCCCAAGAAGATGATCGCCGCCGCCCTGCTCGGCGCGCTCTCCGACCGCGCTCGCGGCGGCCGCATCCACGCGGTCGAGTCGCTCGCCAACGGTGAGGCCCCGAAGACGAAGGACGCCGTCGCGCTCCTCGCCTCGGTCGCTCCGTCGCGGCACCAGCTCGTCGTGCTCACCCGCGACGAGGAGCTCTCGGAGCGTGCGGTCCGCAACATCCCGACCGTGCACGTCCTGCCGGTCGACCAGCTGAACGCCTACGACGTGCTCGTCTCCGACGACATCGTCTTCAGCAAGGCCGCGCTCGAGGCGTTCGTCGCCGCGAAGCAGGCGAAGAAGGAAGAGGTCTCCGCATGAGCGCCGCGCACAACAAGGACCCCCGCGACATCATCATCGCGCCGGTGGTCTCGGAGAAGAGCTACAACCTGATCGACGAGGGCAAGTACACGTTCATCGTGGACCCGCGCTCGAACAAGACCGAGATCAAGCTCGCCATCGAGAAGATCTTCAACGTCCAGGTCGCATCGATCAACACCCTCAACCGTCAGGGCAAGACGCGTCGCACCCGCTTCGGCATGGGCAAGCGCAAGGACACCAAGCGCGCGATCGTCACCCTCAAGTCCGGCTCGATCGACATCTTCACGAACGTCGGCTAAGGAGCAGAGGAACCTCACTATGGCTATTCGCAAGTACAAGCCCACGACCCCGGGTCGTCGCGGTTCGTCGGTCGCCGACTTCGCCGAGATCACGCGCTCGACGCCCGAGAAGTCGCTGCTCCGCCCGCTCTCGAAGTCCGGTGGTCGCAACAACCAGGGCCGCATCACCACCCGCCACGTCGGCGGAGGCCACAAGCGCCAGTACCGTGTCATCGACTTCCGTCGCAACGACAAGGACGGCGTGCCCGCCAAGGTCGCGCACATCGAGTACGACCCGAACCGCACGGCGCGCATCGCGCTGCTGCACTTCGCGGACGGCACCAAGCGCTACATCCTGGCCCCGGCCAAGCTGGCGCAGGGTGACCTCGTGGAGTCGGGCCCGAGCGCCGACATCAAGCCCGGCAACAACCTGCCGCTGCGCAACATCCCGACCGGTACGGTCATCCACGCCATCGAGCTCCGTCCCGGCGGCGGCGCGAAGATGGCGCGTTCGGCCGGCGCCTCGGTGCGCCTGGTCGCGAAGGACGGCCCCTACGCGCAGCTCCGCCTGCCGTCGGGCGAGATCCGCAACGTCGACGCGCGCTGCCGCGCGACCGTCGGCGAGGTCGGCAACGCCGAGCAGTCGAACATCAACTGGGGCAAGGCCGGCCGCATGCGCTGGAAGGGCGTGCGCCCGACCGTCCGCGGTGTCGCGATGAACCCGATCGACCACCCGCACGGTGGTGGTGAGGGCAAGACCTCCGGTGGTCGCCACCCGGTCAGCCCGTGGGGTCAGCCCGAGGGACGCACCCGTCGCCCCAACAAGGAGAGCGACAAGCTCATCGTCCGTCGTCGCACCGTCGGCAAGAAGCGCAAGTAGGAGTAAGAGAAGATGCCTCGCAGCCTCAAGAAGGGCCCCTTCGTCGACGAGCACCTGCTTCGCAAGGTCGCCTCGCAGAACGAAGCGGGTTCCAAGAACGTCATCAAGACGTGGTCGCGTCGCTCGATGATCGTCCCGGCCATGCTCGGCCACACGATCGCCGTGCACGACGGCCGCAAGCACATCCCGGTGTTCGTCACCGAGACCATGGTGGGCCACAAGCTCGGCGAGTTCGCGCCCACCCGCACCTTCCGTGGACACGTGAAGGACGACAAGAAGGGCCGCCGCCGCTGACGCGGTGGCGTGAAGGAGGAGAGAAATGGTGGAGTCGATCGCCCGCGTGCGTCACATCCGCGTGACCCCCATGAAGGCCCGCCGCGTCGTCAACCTGATCCGCGGCAAGCAGGCACAGGAGGCCCTGGCCATCCTGAAGTTCGCCCCGCAGGGTGCGAGCGAGCCGGTGTACAAGCTCGTCGCTTCGGCCATCGCGAACGCTCGCGTCAAGGCCGATGCCACGAACACCTACCTGGACGAGCAGGACCTCTACGTGAAGACGGCTTACGTCGACGAGGGCACCACCCTCAAGCGTTTCCAGCCGCGCGCGCAGGGTCGTGCCTTCCGCATCAACAAGCGCACGAGCCACATCACCATCGTGCTCGGCACGCCCGAGGAGGGTACGAAGTAATGGGTCAGAAGGTAAACCCGTACGGCTTCCGTCTCGGCATCACCACCGACCACGTGTCGCGGTGGTTCTCCGACTCGACGAAGCCCGGACAGCGCTACGCCGACTACCTCGCCGAGGACGTCAAGATCCGTCGCCTGCTCCAGACGTCGCTCGACCGTGCGGGCGTCTCCCGCATCGAGATCGAGCGCACCCGCGACCGCGTCCGCGTGGACATCCACACGGCTCGTCCGGGTATCGTGATCGGCCGCCGCGGCGCCGAGGCCGAGCGCATCCGCGCCGACCTCGAGAAGCTCACCGGCAAGCAGATCCAGCTCAACATCCTCGAGGTGAAGAACCCCGAGGCCGACGCCCAGCTCGTCGCGCAGGGCATCGCCGAGCAGCTCTCCGCCCGCGTGGCCTTCCGCCGCGCGATGCGCAAGGGCCTGCAGGGTGCGCAGCGCGCCGGCGCCAAGGGTGTCCGCATCCAGGTCTCGGGTCGCCTCGGCGGCGCCGAGATGAGCCGCTCGGAGTTCTACCGCGAGGGTCGGGTGCCGCTGCACACGCTCCGCGCGAACATCGACTACGGCTTCTACGAGGCCAAGACCACGTTCGGCCGCATCGGCGTGAAGGTGTGGATCTACAAGGGCGACATCACCAACAAGGAGCTCGCCCGCGAGCAGGCCGCCCAGAAGCCGTCGCGTGACCGTAACGACCGTCGTCGTGCGCCCCGTGCGCAGGAGTCGGCCGCAGCAGGAGTTGAGGCATAACCATGTTGATTCCCCGTCGAGTCAAGTACCGCAAGCAGCACCACCCCGGCCGTTCGGGCCAGGCCACCGGCGGCACGAAGGTCTCCTTCGGCGAGTACGGCATCCAGGCCCTGAGCCCCGCCTACGTGACCAACCGTCAGATCGAGTCCGCTCGTATCGCCATGACGCGTCACATCAAGCGCGGCGGCAAGGTGTGGATCAACATCTACCCCGACCGTCCGCTCACGAAGAAGCCCGCCGAGACCCGCATGGGTTCCGGTAAGGGTTCGCCCGAGTGGTGGGTCGCCAACGTCAAGCCGGGCCGGGTCCTCTTCGAGGTCTCGGGCGTCTCCGAGCAGCTCGCTCGCGAGGCCATGACCCGTGCAATCCACAAGCTGCCCCTCAAGGCACGCATCATCAAGCGCGAGGAGGGCGACGCATAATGGCCGTCGGTTCCAAGGAGCTCGCTGTGACCGAGCTCGACACCTTCGAGGACGAGCGTCTCGTCGACGAGCTGAAGAAGGCCAAGGAGGAGCTGTTCAACCTCCGCTTCCAGTCGGCCACGGGCCAGCTCGAGAGCCACGGCCGCCTGAAGGCCGTCAAGCGCGACATCGCCCGCATCTACACGGTCATCCGTGAGCGCGAGCTCGGCATCCGTGCCACGCCCGCGCCGGTCGAGGCGCCCGCAGCGCCTGCGAAGAAGACGAAGAAGGCCAAGGCCGCTGAGGCGACCGAGGCCGAGACGAAGGAGGCCTGATCATGGCTGAGACCAAGAAGGCTGCGGCCGAGGTCGCCGAGACGGCCGAGCTCGTCCGCGGGTACCGCAAGGTCCGTCGCGGGTACGTCGTCAGCGACAAGATGGAGAAGACCATCGTCGTCGAGGTCGAGGACCGCGTGAAGCACCCGCTGTACGGCAAGGTCATCCGCCGTACGTCGAAGGTCAAGGCGCACGACGAGCAGAACAGCGCCGGCATCGGCGACCTCGTCGTGATCTCCGAGACCCGCCCGCTCAGCGCCACCAAGCGCTGGCGCCTGGTCGAGATCGTCGAGAAGGCCAAGTAAGCCCCCGGGCTTGCTTCCCAGAAGGAGTACGAAGTGATTCAGCAGGAATCCCGGCTCAAGGTCGCCGACAACACGGGCGCCAAGGAGCTGCTCACCATCCGCGTGCTCGGCGGCTCCAGCCGCCGCTACGCGGGTCTCGGCGACGTCATCGTCGCCACCGTCAAGGACGCGATCCCGGGCGGCAACGTGAAGAAGGGCGATGTGGTCAAGGCCGTCATCGTCCGCACCGTGAAGGAGACCCGTCGTCCCGACGGCTCCTACATCAAGTTCGACGAGAACGCCGCGGTGATCCTCAAGAACGACGGTGACCCCCGTGGCACCCGCATCTTCGGGCCGGTCGGTCGGGAGCTTCGCGACAAGAAGTTCATGAAGATCATCTCGCTGGCGCCGGAGGTGCTGTAACCATGGCCAAGATCAAGAAGGGCGACCTCGTCGAGGTCATCTCGGGCCGCAGCCAGGCTCGCGGCGGCGACCGCGGCAAGCAGGGTCGCGTCATCGAGGTCCTGGTCGACCAGAACCGCGTCGTGGTGGAGGGCGTCAACTACGTCACCAAGCACGTGCGCGTCGGCCAGACCCAGCGCGGCTCCAAGACCGGCGGCATCGAGACCCACGAGGCCCCGATCCACGTGTCGAACGTCGCGATCGTCGACCCCGAGACGAAGAAGCCGACCCGCGTCGGCTTCCGCACCGAGACGGTCACCAAGGACGGCGTCGAGAAGACGGTCCGCGTCCGCTACGCCAAGAAGTCAGGTAAGGACCTGTAATGACTGACACCGCGACTGCCGCGCCGGCTGGCAAGATCCAGCCGCGCCTCAAGCAGAAGTACCAGAGCGACATCACCAAGGCCCTGACCGAGGCGAACGGGTACACCAACCCGCACCAGGTCCCCGGCCTCGTGAAGATCGTCGTCAACATGGGCGTCGGCGAGGCCGCACGCGATGGCAAGGTCATCGACGGTGCCATCGCCGACCTCACGAAGATCACCGGTCAGAAGCCGCAGGTCACCAAGGCCCGCAAGTCCATCGCGCAGTTCAAGCTGCGCGAGGGCCAGCCGATCGGCGCGCACGTCACGCTGCGCGGCGACCGGATGTGGGAGTTCCTCGACCGCCTGCTCGCGCTCGCGCTGCCCCGGATCCGCGACTTCCGCGGCCTCTCGGACCAGCAGTTCGACGGCACCGGCAACTACACCTTCGGTCTCACGGAGCAGTCCGTGTTCCACGAGATCGACCAGGACAAGATCGACCGCGTCCGCGGCATGGACATCACCGTGGTGACCACCGCCAAGACCGACGAGGAGGGTCGCGCGCTGCTCAAGGCGCTCGGCTTCCCGTTCAAGTCGAACGAGTCCGCCCAGTAGTTCGTAGTAGACTCTACGAGTTTGTGCCAGCGCCGGCGGGTCTCGGAGCCATCCGAGGCCCCGCCGGCACCGGCATCCGGCGGTTCGCAACCGCGTGCCGCCACCACCACAGGTCAGTCCCCGTGTAACGGGTCCTGAAACCTGGTGAACGTAAGGAACCATTGTCATGACGATGACCGACCCGGTCGCTGACATGCTGACGCGCCTGCGCAACGCCAACTCCGCGCACCACGACACCGTGTCGATGCCGCACTCCAAGCTCAAGGGGCACATCGCCGAGATCCTCAAGTCCGAGGGCTACATCTCGGGCTTCGAGATCGCCGACGCGCGCGTGGGCAAGACGCTCACGCTGCAGCTCAAGTTCGGCCCCAACCGCGAGCGTTCGATCGCGGGCATCAAGCGGGTGTCCAAGCCCGGCCTTCGCGTGTACGCGAAGTCGACCGAGATCCCCAAGGTGCTCGGCGGCCTCGGCGTCGCGATCCTGTCCACTTCCAGCGGTCTGCTCACCGACCGCCAGGCCGAGAAGAAGGGCGTGGGTGGGGAAGTCCTCGCCTACGTGTGGTAGTTCCATGTCACGAATCGGACGACTTCCCATCGACATCCCCGCCGGTGTCGACGTCAAGGTGGACGGCCGCGCCGTCACCGTGAAGGGCCCGAAGGGCGAGCTCGCACTCACCGTGGCGCAGCCCATCGAGGTCAAGATCGAGGACAACCAGGTCCTCGTCACGCGCCCCGACGACGAGCGCGCCTCGCGTGCGCTGCACGGCCTCACGCGTACCCTCATCGCCAACGACATCGTCGGCGTCACCCAGGGCTACTCGAAGGGCCTCGAGATCGTCGGCACCGGTTACCGCGTGGCGCAGAAGGGCAGCGCGGTCGAGTTCGCGCTCGGCTTCTCGCACCCGGTCACCGTCGAGCCGCCCGTCGGCATCACGCTGACGGTCGAGGGCAACAACAAGATCACCGTCTCGGGCATCTCGAAGCAGGCCGTCGGTGAGACCGCCGCCAACATCCGCAAGATCAAGAAGCCCGAGCCCTACAAGGGCAAGGGCATCCGCTACGCCGGCGAGGTCGTGCGTCGCAAGGCCGGAAAGGCTGGTAAGTAATCATGGCCGTCAAGAGCAAGTCGGCTGCGCGTTCGCGCCGCCACACCCGGCTTCGCAAGAAGATCGTCGGCACCGAGCTGCGTCCCCGTCTCGTGGTGACGCGTTCGGCCCGCCACGTCTTCGTGCAGGTCGTCGACGACAGCAAGGGCCACACCGTGGCATCCGCCTCGACCATGGAGGCCGACCTCCGCGCGTTCGAGGGTGACAAGACCGCCAAGGCGAAGAAGGTCGGCGAACTCGTCGCCGAGCGTGCGAAGCAGGCCGGCATCGACTCGGTCGTGTTCGACCGCGGCGGCAACAAGTACGCCGGTCGCGTCGCCGCGATCGCCGACGGAGCGCGAGAGGCAGGGCTGAGCCTGTGAGCGAGAACACTGTGAAGGAGACCGAGGTGGCCGCAGAGGCACCCGTCGAGACGGCAGCTTCCTCGGAGCCGCCGCGCAACGAGCGCGAGGGCCGCCGCGGCGGCCGCGACCGCGGCCAGGGCCGCGACCGTCGCGAGCGCGACGCCGAGAAGAGCCAGTTCCTCGAGCGCGTCGTCACCATCAACCGCGTGTCGAAGGTCGTCAAGGGCGGCCGTCGCTTCAGCTTCACGGCGCTCGTCGTCGTGGGCGACGGCAACGGCCTCGTCGGCGTCGGCTACGGCAAGGCGCGCGAGGTGCCGACCGCGATCTCGAAGGGCGTCGAGGAGGCGAAGAAGAACTTCTTCCGCGTCCCGCGCGTCGGTTCGTCGATCCCGCACCCCGTGCAGGGCGAGGCAGCCGCCGGTGTGGTGCTCCTGCGTCCGGCCGGCCCCGGTACCGGTGTCATCGCCGGTGGTCCGGTCCGCGCCGTGCTCGAGTGCGCCGGCATCCACGACGTGCTGAGCAAGTCGCTCGGTTCGTCGAACACCATCAACATCGTGCACGCCACGGTCGAGGCGCTGAAGCAGCTCGAGGAGCCGCGCGCCGTCGCCGCCCGTCGTGGTCTCGACTACGACGAGGTCGCGCCCGCCCGTCTGCTGCGTGCCGAGGCCCAGGCGGCCGAGGCCGCCGCAGCAGCGAAGGCAGGTGCCTGATGGCCAAGCAGCTCAAGGTGACCCAGGTCAAGTCCAAGGTGAGCGAGAAGCAGAACCAGCGCGACACGCTGCGCAGCCTCGGTCTGAAGAAGATCGGCCAGAGCGTCGTGCGCGAGGACACCCCCCAGGTGCGCGGCTACGTGAAGACGGTCGCCCACCTCGTGACGGTTGAGGAGATCGACTAATGGCTGACGAGACGAAGGACGTCGCCGCCGAGGAGACCCCGAAGAAGGCTCCCGCGAAGAAGGCCGCCGCCAAGCCGGCCGCCGAGAAGAAGGCTCCGGCCAAGGCCGCCGCCGCCAAGGCCGACGACGCGAAGGCCGAGAAGGCTCCCGCGAAGAAGGCCCCGGCGAAGAAGGCCCCGGCCAAGAAGGAGTCCGAGGACGTCGTGCGCGAGCCGGTGCTCAAGGTGCACCACCTGCGCCCGGCGCCGGGTGCCAAGAAGGACAGGACCCGCGTCGGTCGCGGTGAGGGCTCGAAGGGCAAGACCGCCGGTCGCGGCACCAAGGGTTCGAAGGCCCGCAACAACATCCGCCCCGGCTTCGAGGGTGGCCAGCTTCCGTACCACATGCGTGCGCCGAAGCTCCGCGGCTTCAAGAACCCGTTCCGCGTCGAGTACCAGGTGGTCAACCTGGACAAGCTCGCCGAGCTCTACCCGAAGGGCGGCGACGTCACCGTCGCCGACCTGGTGGCCAAGGGTGCCGTCCGCAAGAACGAGCGCGTCAAGGTGCTCGGCAACGGCGACATCCAGGTGAAGCTCAACGTCGAGGTCGACAAGGTCTCCGGCTCCGCAGAGCAGAAGATCGTCGCCGCCGGCGGCTCGGTCAAGTAGAGGCCGCTGCACCACACACGGAATTCGAGCCTGTCGGGACCTCGCGTATGATTCACGGGGGTCTCGACAGGCTCGAGCCGCATTCATACTGACTGCGGCGTCAGTAACAGGAGGACGAGTGTTCAACGCCATCGGGCGGATCTTCCGCACCCCCGACCTTCGCCGGAAGATCGGTTTCACGCTGGGCATCATCGCCCTGTTCCGCCTCGGCTCGTTCATCCCGGCGCCGTTCGTGGACTTCGGCAACGTCCAGCAGTGTCTTGCGGCGAACCAGGGCGCTTCGGGCCTCTACGAGCTCGTCAACCTGTTCTCGGGCGGCGCGCTCCTCCAGCTGTCGATCTTCGCGCTCGGCATCATGCCGTACATCACGGCGTCGATCATCGTGCAGCTGCTGCGCGTGGTCATCCCTCACTTCGAGACCCTCTACAAGGAGGGCCAGGCCGGCCAGGCGCGTCTGACGCAGTACACGCGCTACCTGACGATCGCCCTCGGCGTCCTCCAGTCGACGACGCTCATCACGGTGGCCCGCTCCGGCGCGCTGTTCCCCGCGAACTCCGACCCGTCGTGCTCGCAGCTCATCACGAACGACGCCTGGTACGCGATCCTGCTCATGGTCGTGACGATGACCGCCGGCACCGGCCTCATCATGTGGCTCGGCGAGCTCGTGACCGAGCGCGGCGTCGGCAACGGCATGTCGCTGCTCATCTTCACCTCGATCGCCGCGACCTTCCCGACCTCCCTCTGGGCGATCGGCGTCGCGCGCGGCTGGGACGTGTTCGCGCTCGTCCTCGGCATCGGCCTGCTGGTCGTGGTCGCCGTGGTGTTCGTCGAGCAGTCGCAGCGCCGCGTGCCGGTCCAGTACGCCAAGCGGATGGTCGGACGCCGGACCTACGGCGGCAACAACACGTACATCCCGATCAAGGTGAACATGGCCGGCGTCGTGCCGGTGATCTTCGCGTCGTCGCTGCTCTACCTGCCGGCGCTCATCGCCCAGTTCAACCAGCCCGCTGCCGGCGAGGAGCCGCAGCCGTGGGTCGTCTGGATCACGAACTACCTCACCAAGGGCGACCACCCGCTCTACATGCTCCTGTACTTCCTCCTCATCGTCGGGTTCACGTACTTCTACGTGGCGATCACGTTCAACCCCGACGAGGTGGCCGAGAACATGAAGAAGTACGGCGGCTTCATCCCCGGCATCCGGGCCGGCCGACCGACCGCCGAGTACCTCGACTACGTGCTCACCCGCATCACGCTCCCCGGCTCGATCTACCTCGGCCTCATCGCGTTGCTGCCGCTCATCGCGTTCTCGTGGTTCGGCGCGAACCAGAACTTCCCGTTCGGCGGCGCTTCGATCCTGATCATCGTCGGCGTGGGCCTCGAGACCGTGAAGCAGATCGACGCCCAGCTTCAGCAGCGCCACTACGAAGGACTCCTCCGATGACGCAAGCTCCCTCCGCCCGATTCCTCATCGTCGGCCCCCAGGGCTCCGGCAAGGGCACCCAGGGCGTCCTCGTCGCCGAGGCGTTCGGCGTCCCGCAGGTCGCCACTGGCGACATCTTCCGCGAGAACGTGAAGGGCGGCACCGAGCTCGGCAAGCGCGTCCAGGCGATCATCGAGGCCGGAGACCTGGTGCCCGACGAGCTGACCAGCGAGCTGGTCCGCGATCGCCTCCAGCAGGATGACGCCGCACGCGGCTTCCTCCTCGACGGGTACCCGCGCAACCGCGGCCAGGTCGACGACCTCGAGGGCTTCCTCGCCGGCCGCGGCGAATCGCTCGACGCGGTCATCGAGCTCGTGGTCCCGCGCGAGGAGTCGATCACGCGGCTGCGCCAGCGTGCGATCGACCAGGGCCGGACGGATGACACCGAGGAGGTCATCGCGAACCGCCTCGCGATCTACGAGCGCGAGACCGCTCCGATCCTCGAGGTGTACCGCGAGCACGGCCTGGTCGTTCGCGTCGACGGCGTCGGCACGCTCGAGGACGTCACCGGGCGCATCTTCGCGGCCCTCGCCGAGCGCGGCCTCCAGCCGAACGGCGACGGCGCTGCGGTGGGCGCCGCGTAACCGGCGCGCCACGTGTTCGGCCGCCTGAAGCTCAAGACGCCGGCCGAGCTGCGCGCAATGGTGCCCGCCGGCGAGGCGACCGCGGCGCTCCTCACGGCGGCACGTGAACGGCTCGTCGTCGGAGCGACCCCCCTCGACCTCGATGCCGCCGCCGATGAGGTGATCCGCGAGCACGGTGGGCGGTCGAACTTCCGCCTCGTCCCCGGGTACCGGCATGCGCTCTGCGTGTCGGTCGACGACGACGTCGTGCACGGCATCCCGGGCGACCGGCCGTTCCGTCCCGGTGACATCGTCTCGGTCGACGGCGGAGCCGAGATCGGCGGCTGGAACGGCGACGCCGCGTTCACCGTGGTCCTGCCGGATCCGGAGCGCCCCGACGTGGTGCTCGCGCGACGGCAGCTCGCCGCGGCGGCGGAGCGGTCGCTGTGGGCGGGCATCGCCGCGCTCGCGTCGGCTCGGCACCTGAACGAGGTCGGCGAGGCGATCGAGGCCTCGGTCGAGGCGTCCGGAGACTACGGGATCCTCGAAGGCTTCGGCGGTCACGGCATCGGCCGAGCGATGCACGAGGACCCGTCGGTCTACAACCACGCGGTCCGGGGCCGCGGACCGCGGGTGAGGCCGGGGCTCGTGGTCGCCATCGAGCCGATGATCACCTCCGGCGACGCGGCGACGTTCGTGCGCGACGACGGCTGGACCGTGGCGACGGCCGACGGCGGCGACGGCGCGCATGTCGAGCACAGCGTGGCCGTGCACGCCGGCGGCATCTGGGTGCTCACCGCGCCCGACGGCGGTGCGGACGGACTCGCACCGTTCGGCGTGCGGCCGGTGCCGATCGCGTGATCGGCCGCGGCGCGGCATCCGTCAGGTCGACATGAGGCCGGACAGCTCGGTCAGGAGGCCGGGGTAGTCGGTGGCGCCGCGGACGAGCCGCCGCACGTTCTCGGGCTCGGAGAAGGCCTCGACGAACTGGTCGAAGACGGACTGGAACTCGGCCCGGCCGTCCTCGGCGAAGGCGATGAGCGCGACGACGTGGACGTTCGCCTCGCCCCACTCGATCGCGTGCTCGTCGATCGCGATGGCGATGGCGCTCCGGGTGGCCGTCATCGTCATGGCGTGCGGCACCGCGAGGAGGTCGGTGAACGCGGTGGACGACATGCGCTCGCGTTCGAGGGCGCCCTCGACGTACGCGTCGTCGACGACGCCGGCGTCGATCAGCCGGTCGCCGAGCAACCGGATCACCGCCTCGCGGTCGCGGCCGCCCACGCCCCGCACGAACAGGTCGGGGCCGATCGAGTGCGAGAGCGTCGAGGCGAGCCGGGCGCGTCGGCGACCGCGACGCAGCCGCGCGACCTCGGCACGCACGCGATCGACGTCGTCGGGGGTCGGGAACGGCGCGACGATCACCACCGCGGGCAGGGGCGAATCCGGTGGGAGCACCGCGACCACCAGGTCCGCCTCCGCGAGGTCGCCGTCGACGAGTTCGGCCTCGTCGCCGAGCGCCCCGCGGAGCCGATCGACGAGCAGCGCGCGGGCGTCGTGGTACTCGGGGACGTCGACGGCGACGCGCACCACGTCGCCTCGCGATCGCGTTCGCTCGAGCTGCGCCCCGAGGTGCATCGCGAGGTACGCGATCTCGTCGTCGTTCACGGTGATGCCCTCCAGCCGCGCCAGTTCGCTGGCGAGGTGGACGGCGAGGTCGTAGATCAGGGGGTAGGCGGACTTGATGGACGAGGTCAGCGGGTTCCGCGAGTAGCTCTGCTCGGCGGCACGCGCGGCGAGGTTCTCGACATGCATCGCGAGGCGCTCGATGAACCGGTCGTCGCCGAGTTCGACGAGCCACTCCTGCGAGATGCGCGCGATGATCTCGCGGACCACGGCCTCGCGTGCCGGGCCCTGCTGGAGCGTCGCCACGCGCGAGCCGACGAGTCGTGCGAGGTGATCGAGCTCGGCCGGCGGGAGTCGCACGTCGAACCCGTCGCGGACGAGTCGATCGAGGATGGCGGACAGGGACTCGAGCGCGGAGGCCGCAGGGGGTGCTCCCTCGACGGAGTCCGCGTCGGGCGAGCCCGGTGGCGCCGGCGTCGGGGGTGAGGTCGCAGGGTCGACCGATCCGGCGAGCACGCGATCGCGACCGACGCGGTCGAGCGCGATCGCGACGTGCAGGAGCACGTCGTCGAGCGCGTACTCGTTCGGTGCGTACCCCGCGTCGCGGAGGCCGGAGACCAGGCTGGCGCGGAACCCGTCCATCGACGGGAACCCGGCTCGCAGCGACGAGAGGTCGCGGATGCCGCGTCGCCCCTCTTCGCGGACGAGCGAGCCGAGGAGCCGGCGCATCGCCGTCTCGGGGCCCGCGATCCGCACGCGGCTGCCGTCGCGTGCGAGGCTGAGGCCCGTGCCCTGCAGCCGGGCCCGGACCCTCCCGAGGTCGGCCTCGATCGTGGAGTCGCTCACGTGCGCCCTCGAGGCCACCTCGTGCACGTCGAGGCCGTCGGGCGCGTCGACGAGGTCGCGGATGAGGCGGGCGCGCCGGCCGTCCGGCGTGGCATCCGCGGCCTCCGAGCGGGCGTGCAGGAGCCGCGCCCACGCCGCCCGATCGAGCCGGTATCCGTCGGGCCCGGACTCGACGATGACCTCGCCCGTGCGGTTCGCCTGGGCGGCGTAGGAGCGGACGGTCCGGTCGGACACCCCGAGGCGGTCGGCGAGCCGGGCCGCCGTCACGGCGACGTCGTCGTCGGCGAGTGCCTCGACGAGGCGCTCCCAGTTCTCCGGCACGCGGTCCGCTCCGATCGTCGCCGCCTCGGTGCGCACGGTCGCCGGGCGGGTGCAGCCCAGTCAACCACCTGCCGGTCGGTCGGGGGAGCGGATGCGACGCATCTTCCGGGGGTCCGGAAGCCGATCTGTTGGCGGCGCAGCCCGCGACCGGAGCAGACTCGGGATGTTCGCGGCATCCGCCGTGACCGATCGAAGAGGACCGGGCCAGGCTCGGCGAGGAGGCCGAAGATGCGGATCGTCGTGGTGTGCGGAGCGGGTGCGTCGAGCACCTTCGCCGCGCTGCGCATCCGCCGGGCGGCCGAGGCGCGGGGCATGACGGTCGACGTGCGCGCGGCGGGCGAGCAGACGCTCCACGATGCGCTGGAGGGCGCCGACGCCCTGCTCGTGGGGGTCCATCTCGTCCCCCGGCTCGGTTCGCTCGAGCAGCTCGCGGCTGCGGCATCCGTGCCCGTCGCCGTGCTGCCAGACGAGACCCGAGCGCTCGACGGCGACGCCGCGCTCGACCTCGCGATCGCGATCATCGGAGCCCGAGCATGAACCCGCCCACGCCGCGCAACCCCGTTCCCTGCGCGAACGCACGGGTCTATGGTGATCACGGGAACGGACACCAGCGACGGAGGCCGGAGACATGGTGGAGCGCACTGTTCGAGTCGGATCGAGCCACGGACTGCACGCCAGGCCGGCCAAGCTCTTCACGCAGGCCGCTGCGGCATCGGGGGCCAGCGTCACGATCGCGAAGTCGGGAGGCGCTCCCGTCAACGCTGCGAGCATCCTCGCCGTCATCGCGCAGGGCATCGACCACGGCGACGAGGTCACCGTGGCCGTCGACGGCGGCGACGAGCAGCGCGTGCTCGACGAGCTCGTCGAGCTGCTCAGCACCGATCACGACGAATAGCCCGAGGCGTCCGTCGCCCATCGAACCGAACGGGGAGGGCGAGTGATGGAGTTCAGAGGCACCGGCATCGGCCAGGGCGTGGCCGTCGGTCCGGTCGTACGGATGGCGGAGCGGCTGCCGGAACCGGTGGACCGACCGAGCCACCTCGATCCGGCCCGCGAGGAGGAGCGCGCCCGAGCGTCGGTCTCGGTCGTCGCCGACGACCTGCAGCGCAAGGGCGCCCAGGCGGGCGGGGCCGCACAGGACGTGCTCGAGGCCCAGGCGATGATGGCCGAGGACCCGACCCTCATGGAGGACGTCGTCAAGCGGCTCGCGGACGGCAAGACCGCCGAGCGCGCCGTGTTCGAGGCGTTCGCCGCGTTCCGAGACCTGCTGTCGTCGATGGGCGGCTACATGGGCGAACGTGCTGCCGACCTCGACGACGTGTCGCAGCGCGTGGTCGCGCACCTCTTGAAGGTGCCCGCGCCGGGCGTTCCGAACCCGGGTCACCCGTTCGTGCTCGTCGCCCGTGATCTCGCACCGGCCGACACGGCGCTCCTCGACCTCACCCAGGTGCTCGGCCTCATCACGATCGACGGCGGTCCGACCTCGCACACCGCGATCCTCGCCCGCGAGAAGTCCATCGTCGCGGTCGTCGGGGCGGCGGATGCCTCGGCCCTGGCCGACGGCGACACCGTGATCGTCGACGCCGAGAACGACCTCGTCGTCCAGGCGCCCGACGCCGACGCCGTCGCAGCGGCCAAGGAGCGCATCGCCGAGCGCGCCGCGCGCGCGGCGGCGCCGATCACGCCGGGCGCGCTCGCCGACGGCACGGCCGTGCCCCTCCTCGCGAACCTCGGTTCGGCCGACGGTGCGGCCGGAGCGGTCGAACTCGGTGCCGAGGGCGTCGGGCTGTTCCGCACCGAGTTCCTCTTCCTCGATGCCGACCGCGCACCGAGCGTCAGCGAGCAGCAGGACCAGTACACGCGCCTGCTCGCGGCGTTCCCGGGGAGGAAGGTCGTGGTCCGCGTGCTCGACGCCGGCGCCGACAAGCCGCTCGCGTTCCTCAACGACGCCGAGGAGGAGAACCCGGCGCTCGGGCTCCGCGGCATCCGCGCGCTCCGCCACGCCGAGGTGATCCTTCGCGAGCAGCTGACCGCCCTCGCCGCGGCCGACGCCGCGACCGACGCCGACCTCTGGGTCATGGCGCCGATGATCGCGACCGTGGACGAGACGCGCTACTTCACCGACCTGTGCCGCGAGTTGGGCCTGAAGACCGCCGGCGTGATGGTCGAGACGCCGTCGGCGGCGCTCATCGCCGACCGCGTGCTCGGGGTCGCCGACTTCGCGTCGATCGGCACGAACGACCTCACGCAGTACACGATGGCCGCCGACCGGCTGCTCGGAACCGTCGCGAACCTGCAGGACCCGTGGGCGCCGGCCGTGCTGCGCCTCGTGGCCGAGGTCGGCGCCGCCGGCGCCCGGCTCGGCAAGCCCGTCGGCATCTGCGGCGAGGCCGCCGCCGATCCGCTCCTCGCCGTGGTGCTCGTCGGCCTCGGCGCCACCACGCTGTCGATGTCCCCATCGGCACTCGCAGACGTCCGCGCCTCCCTCGCGCGGTACACCCGGGAGGATGCCGAGCGCATCGCCCGGGCAGCCCTGGCCGCAGAGGGAGCGGCCGAGGCGAAGCAGGCGGCGAGAGAGGCCGCCGAATCCGCACCCACCCCCACCGGCACGACCGTGCCGTGACCCAGCACTGGAGGCATCATGACGACGACGTCAGCTGAGGCGAAGCGACCCGGGGGAGCCCGAGTCGCCGTCCAGCGCTTCGGAACCTTCCTCAGCGGCATGATCATGCCGAACATCGCGGCATTCATCGCCTGGGGATTCATCACCGCGCTGTTCATCCAGGTCGGGCCGTTCCCGATCCCCGAGATCGGCGGATTCCCGAGTCCCGACGGCACGGAGAACATCGGCCTCGTCGGCCCGATGATCACCTACCTGCTGCCGCTGCTCATCGCGAACATGGGCGGCCGCATGGTCTACGACACCCGTGGCGGCGTCGTCGGCACCATCGCGACCGTCGGCGTGATCGTGGGCGCGGGCATCCCGATGTTCATCGGAGCGATGATCATGGGCCCGCTCGCCGCCTGGGTCATGAAGCAGATCGACCGCCTGTGGGAGGGGAAGATCAAGGCCGGCTTCGAGATGCTGGTCAACAACTTCTCCGCCGGCATCGTCGGCATGCTGCTCGCGCTCGTCGGCTTCTACGCGTTCGCGCCGGCCGTCGAGGCCGTGAGCAACGGCCTCGAGGCCGCGGTGAACTGGCTGGTCCTCGCGGGACTGCTGCCGCTGGTGTCGATCCTCGTCGAGCCCGGCAAGGTGCTGTTCCTGAACAACGCCATCAACCACGGCGTGTTCACGCCGCTCGGCGTGCAGCAGTCCGAGGAGACCGGCAAGTCGATCCTGTTCCTCATCGAGGCGAACCCCGGCCCCGGCCTCGGCATCCTGCTCGCGTTCGCGATCTTCGGCGTGGGCCTCGCCCGGGCGAGCGCGCCGGGCGCGATCATCATCCAGTTCCTGGGCGGCATCCACGAGATCTACTTCCCGTACGTGCTGATGAAGCCGCTGCTCATCATCGCGGCGATCGCGGGCGGCATGACCGGCGTGGCGACGAACGTGGTGTTCTCGAGCGGCCTGCGCGCGCCGGCCGCGCCGGGCAGCATCTTCGCGGTGCTGCTCCAGACCGCGTCCGACAGCTACGTCGGCGTCATCCTCTCCGTGGTCCTCGCGGCGACGGTCTCGTTCGTGATCTCCGCGATCATCCTCCGGGCGAGCCGCAAGCGCGACCTCGAGAAGGAGAACGCGGGCGACCTCTCGGCGGCGATCGCGCAGACCCAGGCCAACAAGGGCAAGGAATCGGGCGTGCTCTCCGGCCTCCAGGCCGGTGGCGTCGCCGCCGGGGCCGGGCTCATCTCCGAGGGCGAGCAGGCCGCGTTCGAGCACAAGCCGATCCACTCGATCATCTTCGCCTGCGACGCGGGCATGGGTTCGAGTGCGATGGGGGCGACGGTCCTGCGGAACAAGATCAAGAAGGCGGGCATCGACAGCGTGACGGTCACCAACAAGGCGATCGCCAACCTGACCGACGACGTCGACCTGGTCATCACGCACCAGGACCTGACCGAGCGGGCGAGGCTGCAGTCGCCGAGCGCGCTGCACGTGTCGGTCGAGAACTTCATGAACTCGCCGAAGTACGACGAGATCGTGAACCTGCTCGAGTCGGAGGGCGTCCGCTGACGACCTCCACCGGATGACGCGACGCCCGGGTCGCGGTCCCGCATCACGCGGTGATCGCGACTCGGGCGGCCGCGTCATCCGAACGCCGCGGACCGCGAGACGATACGACACGACCATGACGATGACGCGATAGAGGAAGAGGGAGCACCCATGACCGATCAGATCCTGTCGCCGGGCGACGTCCGCCTGGCCCCGGCCGCCGCGAGCCGCGAGGAGGCGATCCGCGCCGCGGGCGCGATCCTCGTCGAGGCGGGCGCGGTCCGTCCGGAATACGTCGACTCGATGCTCGAGCGCGAGGGCAGCGTGTCGACCTACATGGGCAACTGGCTCGCCATCCCCCACGGCACCAACGAGGCCAAGGACCAGATCCTGCGCTCCGCGCTCTCGTTCATCCGCTACGACGACCCCGTCGACTGGGGCGGCGAGCAGGCGCGGTTCGTCGTCGGCATCGCGGGAATCGGCGACGAGCACCTCGAGATCCTGTCGAAGATCGCGATCATCTTCTCCGACGAGGACGAGGTCGGCAAGCTCCTCGCCGCCGGCTCGTCCGACGAGCTCGTCGCCCTGCTCTCCGAGGTGAACGAGTCGTGAAGGCCATCCACTTCGGCGCCGGCAACATCGGCCGCGGCTTCATCGGGCTGCTGCTGCACGACGCCGGTTACGAGGTCGTCTTCGCCGACGTGAACGCCGAGCTGATCGACGCGCTCGCGGCATCCGATCGGTACATCGTCCACGAGGTCGGCGTCGGCGCGCGCGACCTCGTGGTCGACCGGTACCGTGCGATCAACTCCCAGTCGGATGCCGCTGCCCTCGCCGCCGAGCTCGCCGACGCCGACGTGCTCACCACGGCCGTCGGCCCGAACATCCTGCGGTTCATCGCGCCGCACGTGCTCCAGGCGCTCCGCGATCGATCGCCCGACGCGCCACCGCTCGCCGTCATGGCGTGCGAGAACGCGATCGACGCCACCAGCCTGCTGCGCGACGAGACCCGGCACCTCGCCGGACCCGACGAGTGGCTGGAACTGGAGCGCCGCGCCGTGTTCGCGAACACCGCGGTCGACCGGATCGTGCCCGGCCAGCCCGCCGACGCCGGGCTCGACGTCACGGTCGAGACCTTCTCCGAGTGGGCGATCGAGGAGCCGCCGTTCGGCGACGCGCCGCCCGTCATCCCCGGGGCGCACTTCGTCGATCGCCTCGGGCCCTACATCGAGCGGAAGCTGTTCACGGTGAACACCGGGCACGCGTCGACGGCGTACTTCGGTTTCCTCGCCGGGCACACCCGCATCGCCGAGGCCCTCGCCGACCCGTCCGTCGCCGGGCGCGTCGAGCAGGTGCTCCACGAGACCTCGTCGCTCATCGTGGCCAAGCACGGATTCGGCGAGGGCGAGATGGCGGAGTACCGCGAGGTGATCCTGGGGCGCTTCCGCAACGAGGCGCTGCCCGACACGGTCGAGCGCGTCGGGCGCCAGCCGCTGCGGAAGCTCTCGCGCCGGGAGCGCTTCATCGCGCCCGCGGCGGAACTCGCCGAGCGCGGGCTCCCGGTCGACGGACTCCTCGCCGCCGTGGAGGCGGCGCTGGGATTCGACGTGCCGGCAGACCCGGAGAGCGTCGAGCTGCAGGAGCGGCTGCGAACGGATGCCGCGCCGACGTTCGTGCGCGAAGTGTGCGGCATCGAGCCCGGACATCCGCTGCACGAGGCCCTCGTCGAGGTCGTCGTACGCCGCACCGCAAGCTGACACGCGGCCCGACTGGCGAATCGGGAGCGATTCGCCTATAGTTGACCCTTGGTGTTTTGCACGCCCGCTTCGGCATGCCCGATGGGCCATGTCGGGGTGTGCATCATCATCGCACGACCGACAACCCAAACTCCAAGCGATAGTGAGGCTATGGCCAAGAAAGACGGCGTCATCGAGATCGAAGGCTCGGTCATCGAGGCACTCCCGAACGCGATGTTCCGGGTGGAGCTGACCAACGGGCACAAGGTGCTCGCCCACATCTCCGGAAAGATGCGCCAGCACTACATCCGCATCCTCCCCGAGGACCGCGTGATCGTGGAGCTGAGCCCGTACGACCTGACCCGCGGCCGCATCGTCTACCGATACAAGTAGGGCCTGTCGGAAAGTAACGACCCGCGGCACCCCGCGGGTACGAGGACAGCGAAAAAAGGAACAACGACTGTGAAGGTCAACCCCAGCGTCAAGCGCATCTGCGACAAGTGCAAGGTCATCCGCCGCCACGGCCGCGTCATGGTGATCTGCGAGAACCCGCGCCACAAGCAGCGCCAGGGCTAGTCCCGCGCCGACGCAACTTCATACCGGCACTTCCATGAACCCGCGCCCCAGGGGCGCGGGGGACACCCTCGGACGGAGGCCGAGGCACCGGAAGTGCTCCACACCTCCACACATCCAACAGGAGAAGCCACCATGGCACGTCTGGCAGGAGTCGACATCCCGCGCGAGAAGCGCGTGGAGATCGCACTGACCTACATCTACGGCGTCGGTCGTACCCGCGCGCTGGAGACGCTCACCGCGACCGGCATCGACGGGAACATCCGCGTCAAGGACCTCAGCGACGAGCAGCTCGTCGCGCTCCGCGACCACATCGAGGGGACCTACAAGGTCGAGGGCGACCTCCGCCGCGAGGTCGCCGCCGACATCCGCCGCAAGGTCGAGATCGGCTCCTACGAGGGCATCCGCCACCGCCGCGGCCTCCCGGTCCGTGGTCAGCGCACCAAGACCAACGCTCGTACCCGCAAGGGCCCGAAGCGCACCGTCGCCGGCAAGAAGAAGCCCGGCCGCAAGTAACCGCTCGCGCCAAGATCTAGGAGATTTCGACAATGGCAGCACCCAAGGCGGCTACTCGCAAGCCGCGCAAGAAGGAAAAGAAGAACATCGCCGTGGGCCAGGCCCACATCAAGTCGACGTTCAACAACACCATCGTGTCGATCACCGACACGACCGGTGCCGTGATCAGCTGGGCCTCCTCCGGTGGCGTCGGCTTCAAGGGCTCGCGCAAGTCGACCCCGTTCGCCGCGCAGCTCGCCGCCGAGTCGGCAGCGCGCCAGGCGCAGGAGCACGGCATGAAGAAGGTCGACGTCTTCGTCAAGGGCCCGGGTTCGGGCCGCGAGACCGCGATCCGCTCGCTCCAGGCCGCGGGCCTCGAGGTCGGCAGCATCAACGACGTGACGCCCCAGGCGCACAACGGCTGCCGCCCGCCGAAGCGCCGCCGCGTCTGACGCTCCGTTCCCGGTGATCGAGTAGGCCGCGGGCCGTATCGAGATCGCACGGTCTCGATACGCGCCCGGCCGCGCCGGGCGCTACTCGACCACCGGGTCACCGTTCTCTCAACAACTCAAGATCCTCGAACTCGCAGGTGTCATATAGCGGACACCCTGCCGAAAGGAATCACACCGTGCTGATCGCACAGCGTCCGACGCTCACCGAAGAGAACATCTCGGAGTTCCGTTCGCGTTTCGTGATCGAGCCCCTCGAGCCGGGCTTCGGTTACACCCTGGGGAACTCGCTCCGTCGCACCCTCCTCTCCTCGATCCCCGGCGCCGCCGTGACGAGCATCCGCATCGACGGCGTGCTCCACGAGTTCTCGACCGTCCCGGGCGTGAAGGAGGATGTCACCGAGATCATCCTCAACATCAAGAACCTGGTCGTCTCCAGCGAGCACGACGAGCCCATCACCGCATACCTGCGCAAGCAGGGCTCCGGTGAGGTCACCGCCGCCGACATCTCCGCTCCCGCGGGCGTCGAGGTGCACAACCCCGAGCTGGTCATCGCGACGCTCAACGACTCGGCGAAGTTCGAGCTCGAGCTCACGATCGAGCGCGGCCGCGGCTACGTCTCGGCCAGCCAGAACCGCAACGAGTACTCCGAGGCCGGCCAGATCCCGGTCGACTCGATCTACTCGCCGGTCCTGAAGGTCACCTACCGCGTCGAGGCCACCCGTGCCGGCGAGCGCACCGACTTCGACCGCCTCGTGGTCGACGTCGAGACGAAGCAGGCCATCTCGCCGCGCGACGCCATCGCGTCGGCCGGCCGCACGCTCGTCGAGCTGTTCGGCCTCGCGCGCGAGCTCAACAGCGCCGCCGAGGGCATCGAGATCGGCCCCGCGCCGGTCGACGCCGTGCTCTCGAGCGAGCTGTCGATCCCGATCGAGGACCTCGACCTGTCGGTCCGCTCCTACAACTGCCTCAAGCGCGAGGGCATCAACACGGTGTCCGAGCTCGTGGCACTGTCGGAGTCGCAGCTGATGAACATCCGCAACTTCGGCCAGAAGTCGGTCGACGAGGTCAAGGACAAGCTCACCGAGATGGGCCTCTCGCTCAAGGACTCGGTCCCCGGCTTCGACGGCGCCCACTTCTACACGGGCTTCGACGACGAGAACTAGCAGGCCACGGGCCGCACCAACCCCACACCACTGGAGATAACGAACCATGCCGAAGCCCACCAAGGGCCCCCGCCTCGGAGGCGGACCCGCGCACGAGCGCCTGCTGCTCGCGAACCTCGCCGCTGCGCTGTTCACGCACAAGCGGATCACCACGACCGAGACCAAGGCCAAGCGCCTTCGTCCGTTCGCCGAGCGCCTGGTGACCTTCGCCAAGCGCGGCGACCTGCACGCGCGCCGTCGCGTGCTCGCCGTGATCGGCGACAAGTCGGTCGTGCACGAGCTGTTCGCGGTCATCGCCCCGCAGGTCTCCGACCGTGACGGCGGTTACACCCGCATCACGAAGATCGGCAACCGCAAGGGCGACAACGCCCCCATGGCCGTGATCGAGCTCGTGCTCGAGCCGGTCCAGCCGAAGCAGCGCGCCGCGAAGCCCGCCGCCGCGACCGCCGACGAGGCTCCCGCCGAGGAGACCCCCGCCGAGACCCCCGAGGCCGAGGTGACCGAGGCCGAGGCCGCGGTCGACGAGGCCGCCGGCGCCGAGGCGTCGGAGGAGTCGGCCGAGGCCCCCGCCGAGGAGACCGAGGCCGCCGAGGCGAAGTAGCCCCGCGCACCCCGCACCCGGAACCCCCGCAGCGCACGCTGCGGGGGTTCCGTGCGTTCACGGGACCCGCGGCCGCGCACCGTAGGCTTGCCTGCGTGGGAGCACACGGATGACGCTGCGGATCCGACTCGACCTCGCCTACCAGGGCACCGGGTTCGCGGGATGGAGCCGGCAGCCCGCGCTGCGCACGGTCCAGGGCGTGCTCGAGGCGGCGCTCGGCACGCTGTTCCGCCGGGAGGGGGCGGTGCCGCGCCTCGTCGTCGCCGGTCGCACGGATGCCGGCGTGCACGCGACCGGGCAGGTCGCGCACATCGACGTCGACCCGGAGGCGTTCGCCGTCGTGACGCGACCCAAGCGCGGCGACGGGGGAGGCGTGCCGGCCGACGACCCGTACGCCGTGCTGGTGCGTCGACTCACCGGCATCCTCGGGTCCTCGGACGACGACCTGGTCGTCCGTTCCGCGCGCCCGGCACCCGAGGGATTCGACGCGCGCTTCTCCGCGACCTGGCGACGATACTCCTACCGGATCGCCGACGTCGGCGCCGAGCGCGACCCGCTCCAGCGCCACCGGACCGTCTGGTACCCCCGCCTCCTCGACGCGGAGGGCATGGACGTCGCGGCGCAGACGCTGCTCGGGCTCGGCGACTTCGCGGCGTTCTGCAAACCGCGCGAGGAGGCCACGACCATCCGCACCCTGCAGTCGTACCGGTGGCGTCGCGACGCCGACGGGGTGCTCGTGGCCTCGCTCCAGGCCGACGCGTTCTGCCACTCCATGGTCCGGGCGCTGGTGGGAGCGTGCGTGGCGGTGGGCGAGGGGCGGCTGGATGTCTCGGGGCCGGCCGCACTCATGCGGGCGCGCGAGCGCACGAGCGCCTTCAAGGTCCTCCCTGCCAAGGGGCTGACGCTGACGGAGGTCGGCTACCCCGCCGACGAGGACCTCGCCGCGCGCGCCGAGCAGACGCGGGCGCGTCGCGAATTGCACGTGGACGGCCTCGTCGGCTAAGATTTCCCTTTGGTGCCGTCGACTGCGTCGGTACCCGATGTTGAGCCCTCCACCGGAGCGTTCCACCCGCATCGCGGGAGAACCCCCACCGGAGCGGGATTCACGAACCCCTCACTCGATCAGAAAGCAGCACTACTGTGACGCGCACCTACACCCCGAAGGCGAACGAGATCCAGCGCGACTGGGTCGTCATCGACGCCACCGACATCGTGCTCGGCCGCCTCGCGAGCCACGCCGCCTCGATCCTCCGCGGCAAGCACAAGGCCATCTTCGCCAACCACGTCGACACCGGTGACTTCGTCATCATCGTCAACGCCGGCAAGGTCGCCCTGACCGGCCAGAAGCTCGAGCAGAAGAAGGCCTACCGCCACTCCGGCTACCCGGGCGGCCTCAAGGCCGTCGGCTACGCCGAGCTCCTCGAGAAGAACCCGGTCCGCGCCGTCGAGAAGGCGATCCGCGGCATGCTGCCGAAGAACTCGCTCGGCCGCGCCCAGATCAAGAAGCTGAAGGTCTACGCCGGCCCGGAGCACCCGCACGCGGCCCAGCAGCCGAAGCCGTACACCCTCACCCAGGTCGCCCAGTAAGCCCGGCGCCGAGCGAAAAAGGACTCAGACACCACCATGGCGAAGATCGCAGACCAGATCGACCAGGCTCCTGAGAGCTACACCACCGAGTCGGCTCCGGCCGCCGCTCCCGCGGCGCGCCCCGTGCTGAACGTCTCGGGCGCGGCCGTCGGCCGCCGCAAGCAGGCCATCGCGCGCGTGCGCGTCGTGCCGGGTGCGGGCACCATCACGGTCAACGGCCGTGAGTTCGCGGACTACTTCCCGAACAAGCTCCACCAGCAGCTCATCACCGACCCGTTCACCGTGCTCGAGCTCTCCGGCTCGTACGACGTGATCGCGCGCATCACCGGCGGCGGCCCTTCGGGCCAGGCCGGTGCGCTCCGCCTCGCGATCGCCCGTGCGCTCAACGAGATCGACCGCGAGAACAACCGCCCGACCCTCAAGAAGGCCGGCTTCCTCACCCGTGACGCGCGCGTCATCGAGCGCAAGAAGGCCGGTCTCAAGAAGGCCCGCAAGGCGCCTCAGTTCTCGAAGCGCTGAGCGCGAGGACGAGTCTCCCTATGCCTCGGCTCTTCGGAACCGACGGGGTCCGGGGCCTGGCCAACCGTGAACTCACGGCTGACCTGGCCCTGGGCCTCGCCCAGGCGGCTGCCGCCGTCCTCACGCAGGGTCGTCACGCCGACGAACTGCGTGCCGAGGGGCGTCGTCCCGTGGCGATCGTCGCACGCGACCCGCGCGTCTCCGGCGAATTCCTCACGGCCGCCGTCTCGGCGGGTCTCGCCAGCTCCGGCGTCGACGTCCTCGACGCCGGCGTGATCCCCACGCCGGCCACGGCGTTCCTGATCGACAGCATCGCCGCCGACTTCGGCGTGATGATCTCCGCGTCGCACAACCCTGCTCCCGACAACGGGATCAAGTTCTTCTCGTTCGGTGGCACCAAGCTCCCCGATGAGGTCGAGGACCGCATCGAGTCCTACCTCGGCAAGCAGAAGCTCGCCCCGACGGGCGACGGGGTCGGCCGCATCCGACGCTTCGCCGACGCCGAGGACCGCTATGTCGTCCACCTGCTCGGCACCCTCCCCAACCGCCTCGAAGGGCTGAAGGTCGTCCTCGACTGCGCGCACGGCGCAGCGGCCGGCGTCTCGCCCGAGACCTTCAGCGACGCCGGGGCCGAGGTGATCGTCATCGGCGCCGATCCCGACGGCATGAACATCAACGACGGGGTCGGCTCCACGCACCTCGACTTCCTGCGGCAGGCGGTGCTCGACCACGGCGCCGACGTCGGCATCGCCCACGACGGCGACGCCGACCGCTGCCTCGCGATCGACGCCGAGGGGAACGTCATCGACGGCGATCGCATCATGGCGATCCTCGCCGTCTCGATGCACGAGCGCGGCATGCTCACCGACGACACACTCGTCGTGACGGTCATGTCGAACCTCGGCCTCAAGCGAGCGATGGCCGATCGCGGCATCCGGGTCATCGAGACGAAGGTGGGCGACCGCTACGTGCTCGAAGCGCTCACGGCAGGCGGCTACGCCCTCGGCGGTGAGCAGTCGGGCCACGTGATCATGACCGAGTTCGCCACCACGGGTGACGGCGTGCTGACCGGGTTGCACCTCGTCGCCGAGATGGCCCGGACCGGCAAGTCGCTGGCCGAGCTGGCCTCGGTCATGACCGTCTACCCCCAGGTGCTCGTGAACGTCCGCGGAGTGGACCACCACGCGCTGCACGACGACGTCGAGATCGCCGCGGCGGTCGCAGCGGTCGAGGCGGAGCTCGGCGACACGGGTCGCGTGCTCCTGCGTCCGTCGGGCACCGAGCCCATGGTGCGCGTGATGGTGGAGGCCGCCGACCAGGATGCGGCCGATCAGCACGCGGGCCGGCTCGCCGAGGTCGTGCGGGAGCGACTCACGCGCTGACACACGCCGCGGCTGACGTACGCCGCGCGTCAGAGCTTGCGCAGCAGCACGCTCGAAACCGTGTGGTCGGCGTCCTTCCGGAGCACGAGCGACGCGCGCGAGCGCGTCGGACGGATGTTCTGGAGCAGGTTCGGCTCGTTGATCGACTGCCAGATCGAACGGGCGCGCGCCCTCGCCTCGTCCTCCGTGAGGCTCGCGTAGCGGTGGAAGTAGGAGCGCGGGTTGGAGAACGCCCCGCGCTGGAGCTTCAGGAAGCGCTCCTCGTACCACCGGGCGATGTCGCGCGTGCGCGCGTCGACGTAGATCGTGAAGTCGAACAGGTCGCTGACCGCGAGACGGTGTCCCGGTCCGGGCGGCTGGAGGACGTTGAGGCCCTCGATGATGAGGACGTCCGGCCGCCGGACCGTGATCTGGGCGTCGGGGACGATGTCGTAGGCGAGGTGCGAGTAGAACGGCGAACGCACCTCGGGTGCGCCCGCCTTGACGTCGCTCACGAAGCGCAGCAGCGCGCGGCGGTCGTAGGACTCGGGGAATCCCTTGCGGGCCATGAGTCCGCGGCGCTCGAGCTCGGCGTTGGGGAACAGGAAGCCGTCGGTGGTCACGAGCTCGACCCGAGGCGTGTGCTCCCAGCGTGCGAGGAGTTCCCGCAGCAGTCGCGCGATCGTCGACTTGCCGACGGCGACGGATCCGGCGACGCCGATCACGAACGGCGTCGACTCGAAGCGCTCGCGGAGGAACGTGCTGGTGACCTCGTGCAGCGCCTTGGTGCCGCCGACGTAGAGGTTGAGCAGCCGGCTGAGCGGCAGGTACACCTCGGACACCTCGCGCGGGTCGAGCGGTTCGCCGAGTCCGCGGAGCTGCACGATCTCGGTGTCTCGGAGCGGGGAGGGCATCGACGGCGCGAGCGCCGCCCATGAGCCGCGGTCGAGTTCCACGAAGGGAGAGATCTGCGGCGTGTGCGTCGACGGGCTCTGCGGATCGGGCACCGGCACAGTCTACTGGGCGTCCGCCGCTCCGAACCGCGGTCGCTCGCCGCGTGCCCGACGCGGACGCCGGGCGATGCGGCAGGCACTCAGCCGCGCGCGGATACAATCGAGCGCATGTGTGGAATCGTCGGATACGTCGGAGAGCGCAACAGCCTCGACGTCCTCATGGGCGGCCTTCGTCGCCTCGAATACCGTGGCTACGACTCGGCGGGCGTCGCCGTCGTCGACGGCTCGGGTGACATCGAGACGGCCAAGCGGGCCGGAAAGCTGCAGGTGCTCGCCGACGAGCTGGAGCGGCACCCGCTCCGTTCCGGCGGCACCGGGATCGGCCACACGCGTTGGGCGACCCACGGCGGTCCCACCGACCGCAACGCGCACCCGCACCTCGGCGACGAGGGCCGGTTGGCACTGATCCACAACGGCATCATCGAGAACTTCGCGGAACTCAAGGACCGTCTCGTCGCCGAGGGCGCGACGTTCGAGTCCGAGACCGACACCGAGGTGGCGGCCGTACTGCTCGGCAGCCTCTACCGGGAGACCGGCGACCTGCGCGAGGCGTTCCAGCGCACGGTCTCGCAGCTCGAGGGCGCGTTCACGCTCCTCGCCGTGCACCAGGACGAGCCCGGCCTCGTGGTCGGCGCACGCCGCAATTCGCCGCTCGTGATCGGGCTCGGCGACGGCGAGAACTTCCTCGGCTCGGATGTCGCGGCCTTCGTCGAGTTCACCAAGCGCGCCGTCGCGATCGGGCAGGACCAGATCGTGGCGATCACCGCCGACGGCGTGACCGTGACCGACTTCGACGGCGCCGCCGTCGAGGTCGAGCCGTTCGACGTAGCGTGGGACGCCTCGGCCGCCGAGAAGGGCGGCTGGTCCTCCTTCATGCGCAAGGAGGTCGCCGAGCAGCCCGACGCCGTGGCGAACACGATCCGCGGCCGTATCGCCGACGGGGTCGTCTCGATCCCCGAGCTCGACGGCTTCGGCGACGACGCGCTGCGCGACATCCGTCGCATCACCGTCATCGCGTGCGGCACCGCCGCGTACGCGGGCATGGTGGCGAAGTACGCCATCGAGCAGTGGGCGCGCATCCCCGTCGAGGTCGAGCTCAGCCACGAGTTCCGGTACCGCGACCCGGTCATCGACGAGCACACGCTCGTCGTCTCGATCAGCCAGTCCGGCGAGACCATGGACACCCTGATGGCGGTCAAGTACGCACGTGAACAGGGTGCCAAGGCGATCTCGGTCTGCAACACGCAGGGCGCCACGATCCCTCGCGAGTCCGACGCGGTCGTGTACACGCACGCCGGCCCCGAGGTCGCCGTCGCGTCGACGAAGGCGTTCGTCGCGCAGATCACGGCGTTGTACCTGTTCGGCCTGCACCTCGCGCGAGTGCGCGGCACGCTGACCGACGCGGAGCTCGCGGAGCAGGTCGAGGAGCTGCAGGCCGTCCCCGAGAAGATCGGCACCGTGCTCGAGCAGGCCGACCGCGTCGGCGAGCTCGCGCACTGGATGAGCGACACGCGCTCGGTGCTCTTCCTCGGCCGCCACGTCGGGTACCCGATCGCGCTCGAGGGTGCGCTGAAGCTCAAGGAGCTCGCGTACATCCACGCCGAGGGCTTCGCCGCTGGTGAGCTGAAGCACGGCCCGATCGCGCTCATCGAGCCCGGCCAGCCGGTCTTCGTGGTCGTACCGAGCCCGCGCGGGTCGGCGAACCTGCACCCCAAGGTCGTCTCGAACATCCAGGAGATCCGCGCTCGCGGCGCCCGCGTGATCGCGATCGCCGAGGCGGGGGATGCCGCGGTACTGCCGTTCGCCGACGAGGTCATCCGCATCCCGCTCGCCGCGCCGCTGTTCGAGCCGCTGCTCGCGGTCGTGCCGCTGCAGATCTTCGCGATGGAGCTCTCGCAGGCCAAGGGCCTCGACGTCGACCAGCCGCGCAACCTGGCGAAGTCCGTCACCGTGGAGTGAGGGCCGCGGGGGGGGGGGGCGGGGCGGCCCCCCCCCGCCGCCCCCCGGCGGGCCGCGGGCACCCGGGGGCCCGGGGGGGCCCCCGGTTGCGGGGCCA